>JAWKWB010000006.1:0-456021 GCA_041397775.1 Hyphomicrobiaceae bacterium
CCAGCGGCTTGTTGACGAAGCCGTGCTTGCGGTCGGCGCCCCACAGCGCCAGCATGGGCATCTCGATCCGGCGGCCGGCCTTCAGGTCGGCGGCATCGAGCGCGGGATCGAACGTGGCGCCGGCCCGGTAGTCCTCGCACGTCGCATGGATCATGCCGGGCTGCGCGAAGGCCCGGCGATAATGGGCGAGCGCCGCCGCGTCGAACGCGGAGAGGTCCTTCTTCTGCGTCCATTGCGCCAGCAGATAGTCGAGGAAATACACGGGGTCGGCCCCGATCATCGTTTCGGGAAACGGAGCGGGTCGCGCCAGGAACGCCCAGTGGAAGCGTCCGATCGCATTCTCCTTCGTCATGTCCGTCCACGCATCATGCGTAGTGACGATGTCGAGCGTCGCAAGCCGCGCCACGCGCTCGGGATGATCGAGCGCCATGCGGTAGCCGACACGCGCACCGCGATCGTGCGACACGACGCCAAAGCGGCGATGACCGAGCGCCTCCATCACCGCGACGAAGTCCTGCGCCATGACGCGCTTGGAATAGGCGCGGTGCTCGGGATCGTCCTGGCTGCCGGCTGGCCCCGTGCTCTCGCCGTAGCCGCGAAGGTCCGGCAGCACCAGCGTGAAAGACCGTGCCAGGACCGGGGCGATCTTGTGCCAGCACACGTGCGTCTGCGGATACCCGTGCAACATGAGCAACGGCGGCCCCGATCCGCCCACCCGGGCGAAGATTTCCGCTCCGTCGACCGTGATGCGGTGCGTGGCAAAGCCGGGAAAGAGATCGGGCAGCGCAGTCATGGCGAAGGCTCCTGCTCAGCGACCAAGGAACGGTACGACGCGGGCGAGCAATGCGTCAGGGGCCTCCTCTGCGATGAAGTGCCCGCTATCGATCTCCACCCCCTCGACATGCTCGCACCACTGCCGCCACAGCGCCAGCGGATCGGCGATGTCGGCCATCGGGCCCTCGCTCGCCCAGACCAGCAGCGTGGGGCAACGGATCATGCGCCCGCCCGCCAGATCGGCATCGTCATCGACGAGATCGCACCGGGCGCCGGCTCGGTAATCCTCGCATGTGGCGTGGATGTGATCCGGGTCGGAAAAGCAGAGCCGGTATTCCGCCAGTGCCAGGGGATCGATCGGGTCCAGCGTGCGCGTTTTCGTTCCACGCTTGAAACGCCCGTCGAGCCAGTCCATCGGATCGCGCCCGATGAGGCTCTCCGGCATGGGCGCCGGTTGCGCCAGGAAGGCCCAATGGAACATTTTCAGGCGGATGCTCTGGTTTGCGGCCGACCACTGGTCGTGCGTCGTGATGATATCGAGCAGGACGAGCCGCTCGATGCGACTGGGATGATCGAGTGCCAGCCGATAGGCGACGCGACCGCCGCGATCGTGCCCCATCACGCAGAAGCGGTCGTGCCCCAGCTCCCGCATGACCCCCAGCATGTCCGCCGCCATCGTGCGCTTGGCATAGGGCCGATGATCCATGTCGGTGGGTGGACATGAACTGCGGCCGTAGCCGCGCAGATCGGCGGCCACCACCGTATGGTGCTTGGCGAGCTGCGGCGCCACGCGATGCCACATGGCGCTTGTTTGTGGATACCCGTGCAGCAGCAGCAGCGCCGGCCCCTTGCCGCCGACACGTACGCGGATCGCCACGTCGTCGAGCTTGACGACGTGCTCCGCGAAGCCCGGAAACAGAGCCGGCCACGCCGCGTCGCAACTCATTTTCAGTCCTCCCGCGCCACCGCGCGCCAACCGATGTCGCGCCTGCAGAAGCCTTCCGGCCAGTCGATCTGGTCGATGGCCTCGTAGGCCCGCTCGCGCGCCTCGCTGACGGTGCCCGCCCGGGCGCAGACCCCCAGCACACGACCGCCGTCGGCCAGGATGCGATCCCCATCGCTTTTCGTACCGGCGTGGAAGATCTCGACGCCCGGCACATCCGACGCAGCCTCGAGTCCCCGGATCTCGGTGCCCCGCGCGTAGTCGCCGGGATAGCCGGCCGAGGCCATCACGACGCAGACCGCGACATCGTCGTGCCAGCGCAGATCCACGGTCTTCAGCGTGCCGTCGGCCGAGGCGATCAGCGCCGTCAGCAGGTCCGACTTCAGCCGCATCATCAGCACCTGGCATTCGGGATCGCCGAAGCGGACGTTGTATTCGATCAGCTTCGGGCCTTCGGGAGAGATCATGAGCCCCGCGAAGAGAACGCCCTTGAACGGCGTCCCGCGCGCCGCCATGCCCCTCACGGTCGGCTCGACGATTTCTTTAAGCGTCCGCGCCACGATCGCGTCCGTCATCACGGGGGCCGGCGAATAGGCGCCCATGCCGCCCGTGTTCGGCCCCGTATCGCCGTCGCCCACGCGCTTGTGGTCCTGCGCGGTGGCGAGCGGCAGCAGGTTTTCACCGTCGCTCAGCACGAAGAAGCTCGCTTCCTCGCCTTCCAGGAATTCCTCGATCACCACCTCGGCCCCGGCCGCCCCGAAGGCGCCGGCAAAGCACGCCTCGACGGCGGCCTCCGCCTCTGTGGCCGTCTGCGCGATCACTACACCCTTGCCGGCCGCCAGCCCGTCGGCCTTGATCACCACCGGCAGCTTCGGATTTGCCCCCAGATAGGCCTTTGCGTCCGCTACGTTGGCGAACCGCCCGTAGGCGGCGGTCGGAATGCCCAGCTCCGCGCAAAGGTCCTTGGTATACCCCTTCGAGCCCTCCAGCTGGGCAGCAGCCTTCGACGGGCCGAAATACTTGATGCCGGCCGCTGCCAGTTCGTCTCCCAGCCCCGCCACGAGCGGTGCCTCCGGGCCGACCACCACGAAGTCGATGGCATGCTCGCGGCAGAAGGCCACCACCTCGCCGTGGCTGGCGATGTTCATGGGAACGCACTCCGCGACCTGCGCGATCCCTGCATTACCGGGTGCGCAATATAGTCTTGTCGTCAGGGGGCTGACCGACAGCGCCCACGCCAAGGCATGCTCGCGTCCGCCGGAGCCGATCAGTAGAACGTTCATCAGGATATGCTCCCGAGATGGCTGGTGAAACGGGATGGGGATAGCAGGCCGCGATGCGGCCGAGATTCGGCCGCCATGATGTATCATCTCACCACTGCCGCAACAAAGGATTGCGATTCGTGAGCGAGCTTGCGCGGGCCGGGCAACCCGGCGCTAACGTTGCCGAGTTTTCTGTTTCCGGGCTTGCCTCGGCGATCAAGCGCGCGCTCGAGGACGGCTTCGGCTACGTCAGGATTAAGGGCGAGATCTCCGGCTATCGCGGCCCGCACGCCTCCGGCCACTGCTACTTCGCCTTGAAGGACGACAAGGCCAAGATCGACGCGGTCATCTGGCGTGGCACGTTCCAGAAGTTGCGCTTCAAACCCGAGGAAGGTTTGGAGGTCGTGGCAGGTGGTCGCATCACCACCTATCCCGGCTCCTCCAAGTACCAGATCGTCATCGAGACGATGGAGCCGTCCGGCGCCGGCGCGCTGATGGCCATGCTCGAAGAGCGCAAGCGGCGTCTGACCGCAGAGGGTCTGTTCGCCGACGAGCGCAAGCGCAAGCTGCCGTTCTGGCCGCAGGTCGTCGGCATCGTGACGTCCCCCACGGGCGCGGTCATTCGCGACATGCTGGCCGGCTTCCAGGAGCGCTGCCCGACGCGGGTCCTGCTCTGGCCGGTGCGTGTGCAAGGCGAAACCTCGGCAGCGGAGGTGGCCGCCGCGATCAAAGGTTTCAATGCGCTGGAGCCCGGCGGACGCATCCCGCGGCCCGACGTGCTCATCGTCGCGCGCGGTGGCGGCAGCCTCGAGGATCTCTGGGGCTTCAACGAGGAGATCGTGGTCCGCGCGGCGGCGGCAAGCGACATCCCGCTGATCTCGGCGGTCGGTCACGAGACGGACTGGACCCTCATCGACCTTGCCGCCGACGCGCGCGCGCCGACACCGACCAAGGCGGCGGAGTGGGCCGTGCCCCGGCACGCCGATCTCGTCGTGCGGGTTGGCGAATTGGGCCAATGGCTGCGCTCGCGCACGCTCCGCCGCCTCGACGAGGCCCGCGCCCACCTGCGGGCAGCCGCACGCGGCCTGCCGCGCCGCGAGGAGCTTCTGGCATTGCCCAGGCAGCGCTTCGATGCCGCCGAGCGACGCTTGAACCACGCGCTTCAGATCAACACGCAGACGCATGCCAAGCGCTTGGCGCGCATCGCGCCGCGTCTGCAGCCGCGCCTGCTGTCGATCCGCCTCGAGCGCGCCGGCGACCAGACGGAACGGCTCTGCGCACGCGCCCGCGACGCGCTTGCCCGCAGCACGGCGCAGCGCCGGGCACGCCTCGAGCGGCTGTCCGGCCGCCTGCATCCCCAGACCATCCGCGAGCGCCTGTCGCGCTCCGGCGAGCGCCTGGCCTCCATGGAGATGCGTCTGGACCAGGCCATCGCCGCGCGCATCGACCATCGCCGCCGCCGCCTCGACGGGCTGGCCCAGATGCTTTCGGCGCTGAGCTATCAAGGCGTATTGAAACGCGGCTTTGCCCTGGTCCGCGACGCGCAGGGTCACACCGTGCGCTCGGCGACACAGGTCACGACTGGCATGCGTCTCGCCATAGAAATGTCGGACGGCACGGTTGGCGCCGTTGCCGATACCGGTGGCACCACGCCGAGCAGCCCCACTCCCGCGCCCAAGGCGGAGACGCCCTCACAGCGGCCGGCCCGTCGCAAGACACGCGGCGGCGAGCAGGGGTCGCTGTTCTGAGGCGCGACACTGCCCGCGTGGCCTGCGCGTTCCTTTTGACGCCTCCCCTCATGTGCGCGACAAACGTCGGCGAACGAAAGATCGGGGATGGAGGCGATACATGGCGCGCAAGGGATTGCGGCAGCGGGCGCTGGCCGGCGAGCAGGTGCTGGGCAGCATGGTGTTCGAGTTCTTCACGCCGGGCATTTCCCAGGTGATGAAGCTCGCGGGCTGCGAGTACCTCATCTACGACATGGAGCACGCCGGCTTCTCCATCGAAAGCCTGAAAACGCAGGTCGCCCACTGCCGTGGCCTCGGCATTGCACCGATGGTGCGCGTGCCGCGTGGCGAGTACCACTTTCTCGCCCGCGCCCTCGACGTCGGCGCGCAAGGCGTCATGGTGCCGATGGTCGACAGCGCCGAGCAGGCCCGCGCCATCGCCGAGGCGACCCGCTACCCGCCCAAGGGCCGGCGCGGAGCCGCCTTCGGTTTCCCCCATGACGACTACCAGCCCGGCGACCCCGCCACGAAAATGAAGGCTGCCGATGCACGCAACCTCGTCATCGCCCAGATCGAGACCGAGCGTGGCCTGGACTGCGTAGAGGAGATCGCCGCCGTCGACGGCATCGACTGCCTTTGGCTCGGACACTTCGACCTGACGAACTTCCTCGGCATTCCCGGGCAATTCGACAACCCGCAGTATGTCGCCGCCGTGAAGCGCATCGTCGCCGCCGGCCGCAGGCACAAGAAGGCGCTCGGCTTCATGGCAGCCGACGCGGCTTGGGCGAAGCAATACAAGCGCTACGGCTTCAACATGATCGCCACGGGCACGGACCACGGCATCCTGATGGCCGGCGTTCGCAACATCCTCTCCTCGATCGCCGACTGAGAGCCGCCCCCATGACCTTCAAGATCGGCATCACCAGCGACCTGCTGGACGCACGCGGCGAGCCGGCCTTCGGCCGCCGCGCCCTGGATGTGCTGAACGTCCCCGGCATCGCATGGGAGTGGATCCCCGAGCGCTTCGACGAAGTCCCGCCTCGGATCGCCGCGCGCTACGACGGCCTCTTCATCAATCTGCCGCGCGTGACACCCGCCAGCGTGGCGCGCCAGGACTGCCGCGTGCGCGTCATCGGCCGCAATGGCGTCGGCTTCGACGCCGTCGACCTGCCCGCCTGCACCGCCAAGGGCATCGTCGTTACCAATACGCCCATCGCCGTGCGCCGCCCCGTGGCGGTCGCCACGCTGACGCTGCTGTTCGCGCTGGCCGGCCGTCTGCTGAAGAAGAACGATCTCGTCCACCAGGGTCGCTGGAACGATCGCAACGACTACATGGGCCAGGGCCTCACCACGCGCACCCTCGGGCTCGTCGGCGCCGGCAGCATCGGCATGGAGATCATGCGGCTGGCGCGGCCCTTTTTCGCGCGCATCGTCGCCGCCGACCCCTATGCCGAAGCTGCCGAGGTCGGACGGCTCGGTGCGGATCTGGCGCCACTCGAAACGGTGGTGCGGGACGCCGACTACGTCGTCGTCTGTTGCGTCTTGAACGACGCGACACGCGGCCTGATCGACGACGCCTGCTTCGCCGCGATGAAGCCGACGGCCTATTTCATCAATGTCGCGCGTGGCCCCATCGTCGACGAGCCGGCCCTGATCCGCGCCCTGCAAGCGGGCAAGATCGCCGGAGCGGGCCTCGATGTCACGACCAAGGAGCCCATCGAGCCCGACAATCCGCTGCTCGGCATGGACAACGTCATCATCACGCCACATGCCCTGTGCTGGACGGACGAGTGCTTCCACGACATTGCCGCGACGGGCCTGCAATCCATCGTCGATGTCGCGGAGGGCCGCCGCCCCGCGCACGTCGTCAATCCCGATGTCTACACCAGCGGCACAGCCCGATAGGTTTTCGATACGATGCAGCAACGCCCGGGCACGGTCGTTCAGGCGTTCTTCACCGCCTTCGTGCCGATCTTCGTCCTCGCCATCGCGCAGACGGCGCTGCCCGTGCTCGCCCCCTCGCTGATGGGCGCCGCCGGAATGCCGGCGGAAGCCTTCGGCTGGGTCAGTGGTGCCATGGGGCTGGGCGCGGTCTGGCTCTACATGGCCAACGCCGCCTTCACCACGGCCCTCGGCCCCGTTCGCGCCTGCCAGGTCTCCGGCGTCGTCACGGGAACCGGCCTGCTGTTCGTGTTGAGCGGCCACTACGCCGCCATGCTGCTCGGGGCCATCCTGATCGGTTTCGGCTACGCCACGACCACGCCGGCCGGCTCGCAGATCCTCGCCGACCACACGCCGCGCGAGATGCGCGCCACGCTGTTCTCGCTGCGCCAGGCCGGCGTCCCGCTCGGCGGCGCCTTGGCCGGCATCGGGGGAAGCTGGATCGCCACGCATATCGGCTGGACCTGGGCCATCGTGCTGGTCTCTGCCCTCTCCTTGGCCGTCGCCCCCGCCCTGGTTCTCGCGCCACGCCAATTCAACGAGAGCCGGCCGCGCGCACGCTTTCGCTTTGCGGCCCTGTTCGCGCTTTCCAACGTGCTGCAGCCGATCCGCGTCGTACGCCGGGATCGCGCGCTGCTTCAGATCTCGATCGCCTCCATCGGCTTCGCGACGGTGCAGGGCACGGTCAGCACCTATTTCGTGATCTACACCACCTCGCAGCTCGGGTTTTCGCTGACCTACGCCGGCACCCTGTTCGCGACCATGCAGGCGATGAGCGTCCTGGGCCGCATCGTGCTCGGGCTGCTGGCCGACCGTATCGGCTCGCCGCGACCCGTCCTGCGAACGCTCTCGATCCTGTCCGCCTGCGCCGCCATCGCGCTGGCCACGCTCGATGCGTCGTGGCCCACCGTTGCCCACTACGCCGTGCTCGTCTTCATGGGATTGACCGTCGCCACCTGGAACGGCCTGTGGCTGGCCGAAGTCGCCGCCATGGCGGTCGACAATGTCAGCGAGGCGACGGCCAGCGCCACCTTCTTCGTCTTCGGCACCTATATGGTCACGCCGCCGCTGATGGGCCTCGTCATTAGAACCTGGGGCTATCGCCCGGCCTTCCTGCTGGCGGCGACGATCGTCGCCGCCGCCCTCGTGATCCTCAGCCTGCCGCAGCGGCGCACACCATGAGCGGTCGCGCCGGAACCAGCACGGCTCACAGGATCTCGTGCACGTCGTAGACGGCGGCACCCGGCTCGCGCCGGCCGACACCCACGCCGACGATCCGGTTCATCCAGTCGTACTTTTTCGACGACGTCTCGAAAACCAGGCTGGTGCGCAGGTAGTATTGGTCGGGCGGCACGTCCTCGCCGGCGGCGATCCGCGCCATGACGTCCGGCGATCCATGCCGCGCACCACGATAGTGGATATAGAGGACGTGCCCGTCGTCCAGCTCCAGGACGAGCCGCACGTCGGGCCTCAGCGCTCCATCACTGCCGCCGAGCAGCGCGTCCATCCCCTGCAGGATCTTCGCCTGGACCTTCGGCCCCTTGAAGTGGCCCTTGTTGAGAAGATCGATCCGGCGCCGTCCGAGCGGGCCGTCGCCCACCATGTGCGTGCCCGTCACCTCGATCCTGAGTTCCCCGATATAGGTCGATTTCAATTCCGGCATGCTGCCTCCCCTCGTGTTCGTGGAAATTTCCAGTGCCGCGCATGCTGGCCAATTCCCGCGCGTTTGCATAGTCTCCGGGCAGACTACGAAAGGGAGGCGGCGCATGCGCGACGTGATGATCACAGGCATCGGTTCGACAGCCTTCGGACGGCATGAGGGACGCACCGTGCAGGGCCTCGCCGTCGAGGCGGCGAATACCGCCATCGAACGGGCCGGCATCGACCGCGAGGAGATCGGCGCGCTCTATCTCGGCAACTTCGTCGCCGGCCCGTTGTCCGGCCAGGAAGTGCTTGCCGGCATGGTGGGCGACGAGCTGGGCCTCGCGGGCATTCCCTGCACCAAGGTGGAGGGCGCGTGCGCCTCGGGCGGCATCGCCTTCCGCCACGCCGTCATGGCCGTGCGCGCAGGCTTCTGCGACGCCGCCGTCGTCGTCGGCACCGAGAAGATGACGCACGCCTCCGGCGCCGCCGTGACCCAGGCGCTCAACTGCGCCATGGACAACCAGTCCGACGGCCCCTCCGGCCTCACCTTCCCGGGCCTCTTCGGTCTGGCCTGGCGCGTCTACGCCGGCCGCTACGGCCTGACGCGCGACGAGGTGTCCTCGGTCATCATCAAGAACAAGCGCAACGGCCTGAAGAACCCGCTGGCGCAGATGGGCGCGGAGCTGACCGCCGACGTCATCCGCCAGTCGCTGCCCATCGCCGACCCGCTGCAGCTCTACGATTGCTGCCCCGTTTCCGATGGCGCGGCAGCGTTGGTCGTCGTCGCGGCCGACCGCACCAGGGCGGGCAGCGACCTGCCCATCCGCGTACGCGCCACCGCCCAGGCGAGCGGACCCGCGCGCATTTCCGGCCATGAGGATCTCTGCTCCTACAAGACCACGCGTATCGCAGCCGGGCGCGCCTTCGCGGAGGCCCGCGTCGCAGCCGGCGACATCGACGTGGCGGAGCTGCACGACTGCTTCTCCATGGCCGAGATCATCCATTCGGAGGACCTGGGACTGGCCCCACGCGGCCAGGGCGCCAAGTGGGCCGCCGAGGGACGCACGATGGTCGGAGGCGACGTCGCCATCAATGCATCGGGCGGCCTGCTGTCGAAGGGCCATCCCGTCGGCGCGACCGGCGTCGGCCAGATCTACGAGGTCGTCCAGCAGCTGCGCGGCCAGCACGCCAACCAGGTACCCGGCGCCCGCCTCGGCCTCACCCAGAACGTCGGCGGCGCGGGCGTCGCCTGCACCGTCTCGATCCTGGAGCGCGCCGATGCCTGAGCTGATCCCCGCGACCACCGTACCCGTCATGCGCTGCGCAAAGTGCGGCGCGCTCGATCCCGGCCCCCGCGCGCTCTGCAAGGCGTGCCACGGCGCGCTTCAGGCCGAAACCGTCTCCGGCGTCGGCGAGTTGATCTCCTGGACCATGATCCGCCGTCCGCCCACCGCCTTCCGCGAGGACGGCCAGTACGCCGTCGCCGTCGTCCGCCTCGACGCCGGCGTGCAGGTGACGGGCCGCCTCGAGAACGCGACCGAGGACATGACGCCCGGCCGCCGCGTGCGCGCCAAGGGCCGCCTGCGCGACACCACCGTCTTCGAGATCGCCTGAACCCGATCGCCATCACCGAAAGGCTCGACACCGTGCTGCTAGGCTGCATCGCCGACGATCTCACCGGCGCCACCGATCTCGCCATCATGCTGACGCGCGCGGGCATGCGCACGCTGCAGATCATGCAGGTTCCCGACGCCGGCATGGCGCTCGCCGGCTACGACGCCATCGTCGTCGCCCTCAAGACGCGCACCTGCCCCGTCGCCGAGGCGATCGACCTGTCGCTGAAAAGCGCCGACGCGCTGCTGGCTCTTGGAGCGCAGCAGATATTCTTCAAGTACTGCTCGACGTTCGACTCCACCGACGCGGGCAACATCGGCCCCGTGGCAGAGGCGCTGCTCGCGCGCCTCGACGGCGACCTCGCCATCGTCTGCCCGGCGTTCCCGACCAACAAGCGCACCGTCTACATGGGCAACCTGTTCGTCGGCGAGGTGCCGCTGGCCGAGAGCCCGATGAAGGACCATCCCCTCACGCCCATGCGCGATTCGAGCCTCGTGCGCGTCATGCAGCGCCAGTCGAAGGGCAAGGTCGGCCTCGTGCCATATCCCGTCGTCGCCCAGGGCCGCACCGCGATCGCCGAAGCCTTTGCCGCTGCCCGCAAACGCGGCGAACGCTTCGCCGTCGTCGACGCCATCACCGACCGTGACCTGATCGAGATGGGCGCGGCCGCTGCCGGCATGGCGCTGATCACGGGCGGCTCGGGCGTGGCGCTGGGGCTGCCCGCCAACTTCATCGCCCAGGGCCTGATGCAGGCCGCCGAAGCGCCCGCGACGATGCCGGCACCGGCCGGTCGCCCGGCGATCCTGGCGGGAAGCTGCTCGGAGGCGACCCGCGGGCAGGTGGCCGCCGCCAAGGCCGCGGGCATCCCCGCGCTGGAACTCGATCCGCTGGCGCTCGCGAACGGTACGCAATCGCCGGCGACCATCGTCGCGTGGGCCGACCGGCAGCCGAAGGACAAGCCGTTCCTGGTCTATTCGAGCGCCGATCCGGCAACGGTGAAGGCGGTGCAGGACAAGCTCGGCCGCGACGAAGCGGGCACCATCGTCGAGCGCGCGCTGGCGGCGGCGGCCCGTGACCTGGTCGCGGGTGGCGTCACGCGGCTGATTGTGGCGGGCGGCGAGACCTCCGGCGCGGTGGTCAACGGCCTCGGCGTCACGGCGCTGGAGATCGGCCCGGAGATCGACCCCGGCGTGCCGTGGACGAGAGCCGTAGGAAAAGAGCTGGTGCTGGCGCTCAAGTCCGGCAACTTCGGCGCCCCCGATTTCTTCGTCAAGGCCTGGGAGCGGCTGCAATGAGCGCTGAAGCCAAACTGCGCGAGCTGATCTGCACATCCGGTGCGTCGCTGTTCGATCGCGGGCTGACGCACGGCTCCACCGGCAACATCTCGCTGGTGCTGCCCGACGGCGGCTGGCTGATGACGCCCACCGGCTCCTCGCTCGGCACGCTCGATCCCGCGCGGTTGTCGAAGCTCGACGCCAGCGGCGCCCATGTCGACGGCGACAAGCCGACGAAGGAAGCGTTCCTGCACACCTGCATGTACCGCGAGCGCCCCGGCGCGGGCGCCGTGGTGCATCTCCACTCCACGCATTCGGTCGCGGTGAGCTGCCTCGACGGCATCGACTGCCAGAGCTGCCTGCCGCCGATCACGGCCTATTTCGCCATGCGCATCGGCGCGCTGCCGCTCGTGCCCTACTACCCGCCGGGTGACGAAAGCCTAGCCCTCGCCGTCGCCAGGCTCGCGGGCAAGCATCACGCCGTGCTGCTCGCCAACCACGGCCCCGTCGTCGCCGGTTCCTCCCTCTCCGCCGCCCAGGACGCCATCGAGGAACTGGAGGAAACCGCCAAACTCTTCCTCATGCTCCGCCACGACAAAATCCGCATGCTCACGCCGGATCAGGTCAAGGCGTTGCGGGGGTAGGTTCAGTCGCACTTATACACAAGCTGTCGTTGCGGTCGGTCGGCCTACTGCACCGCAGCAACGTCGATAAGGGCCAGGAGCGGACATGGACAGCGCAGCCTACTTTCGGAGAACAATCACCAAGTAAGTGCAGGTCGATCGGCGCGCATTGCGAAAGGTGCAGTTTGCGGGTGGTCCGAGTTCGATGCAATCACCCGCACCTAGCTCGTGAGCCTGATCACCCTCGGTGAAGCTCAGTTCGCCGTCCAGAACGTAGACGAGTTGTCGGATGAACGAGAACGCCGACGCCGGGTAGGCGATCGATTTGCCGGCTGGCAGCTCGACACACACAATATCGAGCGGCAGATCGGATCCGGGAATCGGTGCGATCTGGCGTCGAACGTACCCCGTTTCCGGATCTCTCCATGAAGCCTGACTTTTTGCCCTTGCAACTCTGCCTCCTCGTGAGGCTTCCACGCGCGCCAGCAATGTCGACAACGTCAAACCGAACGCTCCAGACAGCTTGCCCAACAAAGCTGCCGTAGGACTGCTTTCGCCACGCTCGACCTTGTTGATCATCGCGCGCGACACGCCGGAGCGCTCGGCGAGGTCCGACAGCGACCATTTCCGAGACTCTCGCTCCAACCTTATACGCGCGCCGAGTTGCTCGTCGTCGATCGGCGTGTCTTCCGCCATGTCACACCGTCGCCAGGGATGCGGCGATGTCCGCCCACAACGCCTCGGTCGGCTCGACACCGATCGACAGGCGGACAAAGCCTTCGGGGACCTGATCACCCCAGCGGGCGCGCCTCTCGGCGGATGTGTGCACGCCCCCGAAGCTGGTCGCAGGCAGGATGAACTTTGCATTGGTGATGAACTGGTCTGCTGCTTTCGCATCGGCCAACGTCAGGCTGAGGACCGAGCCAAAGCGCAGCATCTGCTTTCTTGCTAGGTCATACCTTGGGTGGCTCGCGAGCCCCGGATACTTGACCGATTTGATAGCGGCGTGGGTGCTGAGGCGTTCGGCGATCGTCTGTGCGGTCGTGCACATGCGATCGAAACGGACATCCAGCGTCTCGAGACCGCGATGAACTAGCCAGGCTTCGAACTGGCCTGGAATGGCGCCGACGAATTTGCGCCAATCCCGCACGGCCTGGATGATGCTGGCGTTGCGGCTGGCAACGTGTCCCATCAAGACATCCGAATGCCCGTTCGGCGCTTTGGTATCCGAGGCGATCACGACGTCGGCGCCGAGATCGAGCGGGCGCTGGCCGAACGGCGTTGACGTCGTGTTGTCGACGACCACGAGCGCTCCTGCAGCTTTCGCCCTGCGAATGACGAGATCGAGATCGCAGATGTCTAAGCCGGGATTAGATGGTGTTTCGGCGTAGACGAGCTTCGCGCCCGCGAAATCGGCGCTCTCGAGTTCCGTCGTGGCGACCGGTTCGATCCGCACGCCGTTCGGCGCAAGATACTTCTCTGCGAGGCTGCGCGTCGTGTAGTAGCCGTCCGCAGGGATCATGATGCGATCGCCCGGCTTTGTCTGTGTGAGCAATACGGACGCGATAGCAGCCATCCCGGATGGCACGACGACGCAGTCCGCGTCCTCGATCAATGCGAGAGCGTCTTCCAGCGCCGTCCACGTCGGATTGGTCCATCGACCATACTGGTCCGCCGCTGTAGGCATTCCCGGCAGATGATAGATCGCGGCCGGTACGATCGGTGGGGCAATAGATGCCCCGGGTGTCATGGCGTCCTCCCTGTGATGGAGCAATCTGGCTGCCAATGATTCGGTCACTGCGTCAGTCATATCCGCCTCTCAACATAGTGTCGAAGTGTCCACTATATGAGACCATTGTGCAAAAGTCGTCAACCGCCGTCTCGAGTGACACGATGTCTGTTTGAGGTCATTCTCAACGATGGCGTGCACTGACCATGCTGCGCCCGCTCACGTCTCTTATCTCCGCATGCCGTCAATTCCGAGTCGGGGCGGTTGGGATCTTATCCCCGCACTTCCGCCCTCTGCCATCCTCCGTCCATCCCGTCTCGCGAGGGGTGCGCTCCGGAGGCGTCCGCGCGTGGAGACGGGGGGCAGCAACCCGGGTCGTCCGCTTCTGACGCAGAGGCACGCCGGGGGTCGCGCCGTGCATGCCGGGTGCAACCCCCGGGGCGTCGAAGGACCCATAAAACTGATGCGCGGGGCCACCGAACAATGCTGCGAGGGAGCGCCGCGAGGGCACCTCAAACAAATATACATCGGTGGCCGGACGGCGTTCCCTCCCCCTCCTATGTTTCGCCCGGCGCGCATCGGCGCGGCCGGGATTTCGGCGTGGGAGTTGTGAATTGGGCCAGCAGATCTTCGCTGACGGGAAAGACCCCGGCTCGGCGCGGCCTGGCGTTGCCGGGCCGCTTGGCCGGGGAACCGGAGGGGGCCAAGCAAGAGGTCGAGGAGCGGGAGGTCGGGGAGCGAGAGGTCGAGGAGCGGGAGGTCGGGAAGCGAGAGGTCGGGGAGCGAGAGGTCGGGGAGCGAGAGGTCGAGGAGCGAGAGGTCGGGGAGCGGGAGGTCGGGGAGCAAGAAGTCGGGGAGCGAGAGGTCGGGGAGCGAGAGCCGAGCGAATTGTACCGGTGGAGCCAGCCGAGGAATGGGGCCTCGCGGCGCGTGCGAGGGGGACGAAGGGATGGGAGTGGTACCCGGTGGAGAACGACCGGGTGAACGACCGAGGGTTCGAACCGGGCATGTCCTTGTCGCTTTGGACCGGCAACATCCCTGACACTGCGACGCTTCTTCTTCAGCCGGCTCCGGCGCCGAGCGGGGCGCTGGTGCCGGCGAGTGGGTGGCAAGACGCGCCGTGCGGGCCGAGTGGGTGCCGGGCGGGCCGAGTGGGTGGCAAGACGCGCCGAACGGGCGCCGGGCGCGCCGACGCGCTCATGTCTCGGGAAAGGTCCGCTCGCCCGTCTGCACGTGCGCAAGTTTCGGGTTGTCGCGCGCGGCGTCCGGTGCGCAAGCTCGCCTCCCCGCCGCAAACGAGCCATCCAGATGCCTGCTTCACCTTCCGCGTTCGTCGACTCGCCGCTCGCCTGGCGCATGGCCGCCGTCGCCTTCGCCACGGGCTTCATCGTGTTCGGTGTCGTCTACAGCTTCAGCGTGTTCCTCGAGCCGATGATGGCCGATTTCGGCGCGAGCCGCTCGGCGACGGCCGCGCTCTATGCCATCGCCAGTTCGGCCTTCTATTTCCTGGGCCCGGCGACCGGATCGGCGAGCGACAGGCTCGGGCCGCGTGCCCTTGCCGCCATCGGCGCGCTTGCGATGGGGGGCGGCCTCGCAGCCACCGCCTATGTCACGGATCTGGCTGTCGCCTACCTGACCTATGGGCTCGGCGTCGGCGTGGGGGCCGCGTGCGCCTACGTCCCGACCTTTGCCGTGATCGGCGGCTGGTTCGACCGATGGCGAACGCAAGCCTTGAGCATCGCGGCCGCCGGCACCGGGATCGGCATGCTGGCCCTGCCGCCGCTCGGCGCCGTGATCATCGAGCATTACGGCTGGCGGACGGCGGCGCTCGTTCTGGCCGGGATCAGCGCAACGGTGCTCGCCGCGTGCGCCGCGGTCGTACGGCCTGCGCCCTTGCAGGCGAGCCCTGCGGCCAGCGCGCCCCTCGGGCGAACCGTGCGCTCCGCAGCGTTCCTGCAGATCTATACCTCGTGGGTCTTCGGCACCATCGCACTGTTCGTGCCGCTCATCTTCCTGCCAGCCTTCGCCGTCGCACGCGGCGCCGACCCCGTTGCTGCGTCGTGGCTCATCTCCATCATCGGCGGCGCCAGTGTGCTGGGCCGCCTGTGCATCGGCTATGTGGCCGGCGCCTGCGGCACGCTGCGCCTCTACAAGGGGTCGATCCTGGCCATGGCGGCGGCTTACGTCCTCTGGCTCGCACTCCCCGGCTACGGCTGGCTGCTCGTGTTCGCGGCCGTGCTGGGCATTGCCTATGGCGTGCGTATCGCGCTCGTCGCCCCCGTGCTCATCGAGCTGTTCGGCGCCCGCCAGCTCGGCGGCCTTCTCGGAACCTTCTTCACCGCGACGGGGATCGCCGGTCTCGTGGCGCCGACGGCGGCGAGCCTCGCGGTCGACTATTGGGCCAGCGATACCGCGGGCATCGCCCTTGCCATCGCACTGGGTGCGCTCGCCTTCGCGCTCGCGCTTCCACTTCGGGTGGCGCTGCCGCTCGAGCAGGGGACGGTCCGGCAGGCATGACCATTCTTCTCGCGCT
This sequence comes from Hyphomicrobiaceae bacterium, assembly GCA_041397775.1. Taxonomy (GTDB): domain Bacteria; phylum Pseudomonadota; class Alphaproteobacteria; order Rhizobiales; family Hyphomicrobiaceae. Next base: position 16,065 of record JAWKWB010000006.1, read on the forward strand.
CGCGCCGCTGCTGTTCGTGTTGCTCTGGTCGAGTGGCTTCGTCGCTGCCAAGATCGCGGTGCCGTTCGCGGAGCCGTGCACCTTCCTGTTCCTGCGGTTCACGATCGTGGTCGTGGTGCTCGCACCTTTCGTGCTGCCGGCGAAAGCACGACCGACGTCGCGTGAGTGGGCGGCGACGCTTCTCGCGGGCGGCCTCATGCAGGGCTGCTATCTGAGTTGCGTCGTGTGGAGCATCTTCTTAGGGCTGCCTGCCGGCGTGGTGGCACTCACAGTCAGTCTCCACCCGATCACGACCGCGCTGCTGTCGTCGGCCACCCTCGGAGAACGAATTCGTCCGCTGGGATGGCTGGGGTTCGTGCTCGGCATCGCCGGCGCCCTGCTGGTGCTCTGGCCGAAGCTGAGCGTGCGTGTCGACGAGGTGCCGCTGGCAGCATTGGGGTTGTGCGCGGCTGCACTTCCCTTCATGTCGTTCGGCACGGTTGCCCAGAAGGCGCTGGCCCCGGGCGTGCCGCCGCTTGCGGCCACCTGTATCCAGAACGCCGGCGGCTCAGTCGTCACGGGCATCGGCGCCGTCGCCCTCGAAACGCGCGTCGTGGATTGGGCGCCCCTCATGATCGGCAGCCTGTTGTGGCAGGCCGCCGTCGTGTCGCTCGGAGCCGTGGCGCTCTTGCTTCTCATGTTGCGCGTGCGCGGGGCCTCACGGGCCGCCTCGGTCTTCTTTCTCGTGCCCGCGGGGTCGGCCGCGCTGACGTATCTCGTTCTGGGCGAGCAGTTGGTCCCGCTTCAGCTCGCCGGCATGGTCGTCGTGACCGCAGCGGTGGCGTTGATCAATGCGAACATCGGGGGGGCGAGAGCGTTGGCCGGTCGATAGCCCGTCCAATCTCGCGTGCCCGACGGCACCGCGAAAGGCCCCGGCTCGGCGCGGCCGGGTTGTGGCCCTCCGGCTTGACCGGGGAACCGGAGGGGGAGGCGCGGCGCCCGTCTTGGGCAGCGTCAGTTCGCGAAGCGGAAATGGAGGACATCGCCGTCAGCGACGACGTAGTCCTTGCCTTCGAGCCGCATCTTGCCGGCCTCGCGGGCGCCGGCTTCGCCATTGAGACGCACATAGTCCTCGTAGGCGATGGTTTCGGCGCGGATGAAGCCCTTCTCGAAGTCGGTATGGATGACGCCGGCCGCCTGCGGCGCCTTGGTGCCCTGGGTGATGGTCCAGGCGCGCGCCTCCTTCGGGCCCACGGTGAAGTAGGTCACGAGGCCGAGCAGGCGATAGCCCTCGCGGATGAGGCGGTTGAGGCCCGGCTCCTCGAGACCGAGATCGGCGAGGAAGGCCTCGCGCTCGTCGGCGGCGAGGCCCGACAGCTCGGCTTCGATCTTGGCGGAGATGACGACGCAGCCGGCGCCTTCCGCCTTGGCGCGCTCGAACACCTTGGCCGACAGCGCGTTGCCGTTGGCGGCGGAGGCCTCGTCGACATTGCAGACGTAGAGCACGGGCTTGGAGGTGAGGAGTTGCAGCGCCTCGAAGGCCGGGCGCTCGTCGGGCGTGATCTTGGCGAGGCGCGCCGGGCGGCCCTCGCGCAGTTCGACCAGCACCTTGTCCATCAGGGCGACCATGGCCTTGGCGTCCTTGTCGCCGGACTTCGCCTTCTTCTCGATGTTGGCGCGGCGCTTCTCGAGGCTTTCCAGATCGGAGAGCATCAGCTCGGTCTCGACCGTCTCGGCGTCGGCGATGGGATCGATGCGGTTCTCGACGTGCGTGATGTCGTCATCCTCGAAGCAGCGCAGCACGTAGGCGACGGCATCCACCTCGCGGATATGGCCGAGGAACTGGTTGCCGAGGCCTTCGCCCTTCGACGCACCGCGCACCAGGCCGGCGATATCGACGAACGTCAGGCGCGTGGGGAGGATCTGCTTGGAGCCTGCGATGGCGGCGAGCTTGTCGAGGCGCTCGTCGGGCACGCCGACCTCACCGACGTTCGGCTCGATCGTGCAGAACGGATAGTTGGCGGCCTCGGCGGCGGCCGTCTGCGTCAGCGCGTTGAACAGGGTCGACTTGCCGACGTTGGGCAGGCCGACGATACCGCATTTGAAACCCATGATCCGTGCTCGCTCTGCTGTGGGGCAGGGATGGCGTATGGCCGTGGCACACCCACCCGCATCGACGTGAGCGGTGCGCCGTGGTGCAGCCTTGCGCTCTACTCCCCGGTGCCCTCGTTCTTGTTGCGTCCGGCCACCCACTTGCGCAGGTTCTCGGCCAGCGCGGATTGCCGCTTGTTGCTGCGCTCGCCAGCGGGATGGCGCTGCGGCGCGGTCGCCTCGCGGCCCTCGCCCTTGGCCGCCTGCTTGCCGCCCTTGCCGGCGCCGCCGCCCTTGCCGCCATCGGGCACGTCGTCTTCGTCCTGGACCTGGCGGGCCACCTCGGTCAGAAGCCGTTCGGGATTGCCCTTGGCGAGCCAACCCGCCGCATCCGCGATCGCCTCGAGAAGCGGCTCCAGCCAGATCTTCTCCACCTTGGCGAAGTCGCTCAGGACGTAGCTGGCGACGCGATCCTTGTGGCCGGGATGACCGACGCCGATGCGCACGCGCACGTAATCGTTGCCGAGGTGCGCGGAAATCGAGCGCAGGCCGTTGTGGCCGGCATTGCCGCCGCCGGTCTTGGCCTTGAGCTTGCCCGGCGTGAGATCGATCTCGTCGTAAAGGACGATCACGTCACCGATGTCGAGCTTGAGGAAGCGCACCGCCTCCCCGACCGAGCGACCGCTCTCGTTCATGTAGGTTTGCGGCTTGAGCAGGAGGACGCGCTCGCCACCGATCTCGCCATCGGCAGCCAGACCCTGGAAGCGCTTGCGCCACGGCCCGATGCCATGTCGATCCGCGATGCGGTCGAGCGCCAGGAAACCGACGTTGTGCCGATTGTATGCGTATTTCTCGCCCGGGTTCCCGAGCCCGACAATGAGCTTCATGGGCGCATTCCCCTGGCGGCGACGGGGCGGCCATCACGAGGCCGCCCCACCATTCAGCTTTACTTCTTGCCGCCCTTGGCAGCGGCGGCGGGAGCCGCAGCCTTGGCAGCGCCGGCCTTCGCGTCGGCAGCAGCATCGCCGCCCGCGGCCGCCTCGTCAGCCTCGCTACGGGCCGCTGCGGCGCCGGCGATGGTGGCGATGGTGAAGTCGCGGTCCCGGATGGTGGGCGAAACGCCCTCGGGCAGCGCAATGGCCGAGATGTGGATCGAACGGCCGATGTCGAGGCCGCCGAGATCGGCTTCGAAGTGATCCGGCACGTTGTCGGCCGGCGCCCAGACTTCCACTTCGCGACGCACGATATTGAGCACGCCACCGCGCTTCAGGCCTGGCGAGGTCAGTTCGTTGACAAAGTGCATGGGGATGCGAATGCGCACGCGATTGTCGGCGCCGATGCGCTGAAAATCGACGTGGACAGGCGTATCCTTGATGGGGTCGAGCTGGACGTCGCGCGGGATGGCGCGGGTCACCTTGTCGCCGACCTTGATGTCGAACACCGTCGACAGGAAGCGGCCACGGTTGATGGTCTTGACCAGTTCGTTCTGGTCGAGCGAAATCGTCTCGGCAGTCTTGTGGTCGCCACCGTAGAGTACGGCCGGAACCTTGCTCTCACGCCGAACAGCCCGTGCGGCCCCCTTGCCGCTCGACGGACGCGCCTCGGCGTCGATCTGTTTGATCGAGGTCGTCATACGCTTGTCTCCAAAAGAAAATCGGCCCCGGCCGATAAGGATCGGAGCCTCTTCGTCGCAACCAGCGTGCCGGCCTCCAAGGGTGCCGCCCACGCGCCTCATCTGACTGAGATGGCGCGCTTATACCTGCAAGAGAGCCCGGGAGCAATGGTCATGGCGCGCCGGCGGTCGGTCGACGGGCGAGGGCTGGCCGGCGCGACCGGCCGCTGCTATGTCCCAGGGAGCATCCCACACGCATCGGCCGCCCGCGCGCCGAGCCCCCCAGCGATCGAGGCAGCCAGGCATGACCAAGCAACCGCTCACAGGCATTCGCGTCATCGATCTCACTCGCGTCCTGTCCGGGCCGTTCTGCACCATGCTGCTCGCCGACATGGGCGCCGACGTCGTCAAGATCGAGACACCGCAGGGTGACACCGTGCGCGGCCAAGGCGATACGTCGCGCGGCATGAGCTACTATTTCGCCGGCTTCAACCGCAACAAGCGCTCGGTCGTCCTCGACCTGCGCAAGCCGGAAGCCAAGGACATCCTGGCGCGCATGCTGGTCGATGCCGACGTGCTGGTGGAGAATTTCCGGCCGGGCGTGCTGGCCGAAATGGGCTTCACGCCCGAGCGGCTGGCGCAGATCAATCCGCGCCTCATCGTCGGCTCGGTGAACGGCTACGGCTCGACCGGGCCCTACGTCGACCGGCCGGCCTTCGACTTCATCGCCCAGGCCATGAGCGGCTTCATGGCCGCGACCGGCGAGCCCGGCGGGGCGCCGATGCGGGCGGCCAACCCGATCACCGACCTGATCGCGGGCCTCTACTGCGCCTATGGCATCGTCAACGCCATCCTGGCACGGGGACACAGCGGACGTGGCCAGCGCGTCGAAGCCGCCATGGTCAACGGCATGGTCAGCATGCTCGCCTACCTGGCGACGGAGTACTTCTCGACGGGCGAGGCCCCCGCGCGGACGGGCAACGATCACGCGATCGTCTCGCCGTACGGGCTGTTCTCGACCAGCACGGGCGACATCGCGGTGGCGCCGGCCACCAACGAGATCATGTCGAAGTTCATGCGCGCCATCGACCTGCCGGACCTGCTGGAGCGGCCGGAATTCAAGACGCCGGAGTTGCGCCGCCAGAACCGCAGCCAGATCAACGGGCTGGTCAACGCGCAGATGGCCAGGCAGACACAGGACTACTGGATCGAGCGCCTGAACGCGGCCGGCGTGCCCGCCGGCAAGGTCCAGACCATCCCCGAGGTCTTTGCCGACCCCCAGATCGCCGCGCAGGACATGGTGCTCGAGGTCGAGCATCCCGGTCGTGGCGGGGTCAAGATGGTGGGTTTTCCGGTCAAGATGTCCGACACGCCCTGCGTGGTGCGGCGCCCGGCGCCCGAACTGGGAGCGCATACTGGTGAGGTTCTGAAGGAGATCGGCGTCGACGATACGACGATCGCCGACCTTGCAGCACGCAAGATCGTCTCCTGAACCAGCGACGTCTCAGCGCTGCGTCAAGCTCGGCGGCGTGGCGGGACGCGCACTGGAGCCGGCAGACGGCGGCGGCGTCCGACTTGGCGGCGGCGTCTTGCTTTGGGGCTCCACAAGTGAGCCCGCTGACGCATCCACGCGCGCTTGCGTAGGCTTGGCGCTGCGATCGAACCAGGCCTTTACGCAGGGGTCGTCGCGCATGATCTTGCGGTTCTTGGCGTTGACGTAAAGCAGGCGACCGTCCTCACACAGGAAGATCTCGTCGGCCATGGCGCGCGGGCCGGTCAACACCGACAGCCCGAGAGCCGCAACAAAGATGACTTTTGCACGCATCACCGACCATCCCCGCCTATGCCTGACAAAGCCGACGTTAAGCATCAACGGTTGACAGTTTGTTAGCTGCGCGGGCGCCATGCGCGATTGGCGCGCCGAGGACTGGAGGCGGACACGGATCGCCGGGCGTCGCGTCAGGCCTTCAGGGCCTTGAAGAATTGCGCGCTGCCGGCCCCGAGCAGGCGCGGCACATGGTTGTATATGTAGAGGCAGCCCTTGCCGGCGATATCGGCGAGGTTCTCGGCGGTCGCGGGCATGCCCGGCACCTTTCCCGCGGCGCGGATGCGCGCCAGGGTCGCGTCGATGGCAGATGCGACGGCGGGAGCCTTCGGGTTGCCAGGATACCCCAGCGACTGCGACAGGTCGGACGGCCCGATGAAGAACACGTCGATCCCGGGCACCGTCAGGATCTCGTCGATGTTCTCGACCGCCTCGCGATCCTCGATCTGGACGCAGACGAGAGAGGCCGCATTGGCGGCGTCCACGAAATCCGGCATGCGCGCGCCAAGGCCCCATTTGTCGGGCCGCGTGCCTGCCGCCAGGCCCCGGCCGGCGCCGGGACCGAATTTGACGGCCGCCACCGCCCTCTCGGCCTCCGCCTTGTCGCGGATATGGGGGATCTGCACGCCTTTCACGCCACGGTCCATCACGGCCTGGATATCGGCCGTGGCATTGCTGCGGGGGCGTGCGATCGGCGTGATGCCCGATGCGTCGGCGGCCATGGCCATCACTTCCAGCTCGGCCAGGCCGATCGACCCGTGCTCGCAATCGAGCAGCACCCAGTCGAACCCGGCATAGGCCAGCATTTCCACGAGTTGGGGGGAAGAGAACATGACCGATGCGCCGAGCGCGGGTTCGCCGCGGGCGATCTTTTCCTTCATGGCGTTCTTCATGTGGCCTTCTCCGCGGCGCTGCCCGTCCTGCCGGCGCGGATGCTGCGCCGCTCCCGGTGGAGCAGGTATAGCCCGGCCCCCGTGACGACCGCCATGCCGAGCATCGATGTCTGGTCGGGCACGTGCCCCCACACCAGATAGCCGAGCAGGAGCGCCAGCAGGATCAGCGCGTAGCGGAACGGGGCGACGACGGGGATCTCGCCCGTGCGCATGGCGACGATGCCCAGGTAGTAGGCGAAATTGACGGCGATGGCGGCCCCGGCCAGGAGGGCGAACGTGTGCCGCGTCAACGGCACCCATGTCTCGAAGGGAAGCATCGTCGCCCCCACCAGGGTGATGACGCCGGACGTGGCGGCGGCGACGAAGAGCGAGGGCACGGAATGATCGATGAAGCGCGTGGTCAGATCGCGCGTCGAGGTGAAGAACAGCGCCAGCACGGCGAGCCAGGCTTCCACGACGAAACCTTCTCCCCCCGGGCGCAGAATGAGAAGGACACCGCAGAAGCCGACGATGGAGGCCGTCCAGCGCCGCCAGCCGACATGCGCGCCCAGCAGAATGGCCGCGCCGGCCGTGACGACGAGCGGCGTCACCTGCAGGATGGCGGACGTCGTGGGTAGCGGCAGATGGCGCAAGGCGCCCACGATGCAAACCGTGGCGCTGGCCGAGGCGAACAGGCGGATCAGCATTGCGGGCTGCAACAGGACGCGCGGTGAGCGCATGGAGCCCAGATGGGCGGCGGCGATGGCCAGCATCACCGTCGACATGAGGCCGCGCAGGACGATGATCTGCCCAGACGGCAGGTGCTGGGTGGCAAGCTTCACGAGGGCATCGTTGATGACGAAGCCGGTGGCCGACGCCAGGATTGCGAGAATGCCACGCAGGTTGTCCGTCATCGCTTCGCCTTCTCCAGTTCTCGCAGCGCCAGCAGCTTGCGTTCGCGCAGGAACGTGTAGACGCCGGCGGCAATGACGACCGCGGTTCCCAGCAGGGCCGTGCGATCTGGCGTTTCCCCGAACATCAGGATTCCCGCCAGGATCGCCCAGACGATCACGGAGTAGCGGAACGGCGCCACCACCGCGACCTCGCCGTGCCGCATTGCGTCGATGATGAAGTAGTAGCCGCCCAGCAGGAAGACCGCGCCCGTCGCCAGCAGCGCCAGCGTGTGCAGGGGCGGGCGAACCCAGGTCTCGATCAACAAGAAGCTCAGGGCTGCGATGGTCACGGTGGCCGCGGAGAAGACGACGAGGAGGAGCGTGGGGACGGCGGTCGTGATGCGGCGCGTGGTCAGGTCCCGCAGCACCGAGAAGAAGACCCCGACGAGCGCCAGCAGCGACCAGGCGTTGAAATCGCCCGTGCCCGGCCGAATGACGATCAGGACCCCCACGAAGCCGACGCTGGTGGCGAGCCAGCGCCGCCAGCCCACGGGTTCGGCCAGGAAGAGTGCGGCACACGCGGTGATGGCCAGCGGCAGGAACTGCAGGATCGCCGTGGCGTTGGCGATGGGCATGTGGAACAGCGCCGTCAGGTAGAAGAACGTGGAACCGATCTCACCGATGTTGCGCCAGGCGATGATGGGGGCCAGATGGCGCGGCGGCAGGGCGCGCAGCGCGCCCATGGCGTAGGCGAGGCCGAGCGCGAAGAGGAACGCGAAGATGCCGCGCAGGAAGATCGCCTGGCCGCCCGGCAACTCGCGCGTGGCCAGCTTGATGAGCGTGTCGTTGAGTATGAAGCTCAACTGCGACGCCACCATCGCGACGATGCCGCGCGCGTTGCCGGAGGGGTTTTGCTCGCCCGTGGTCATCGCACGACGATGGCCGGCTCTGCGGCGCGGCGCGCGCGCGTGAGCTTGCGTTCGCGCGCGAAGGCGTAGAGGCCGGAGCCCACGACGATGGCGATGCCGACGAAGGCGATATCATCGGGCACCTCGCCCCAGGCGAAGTAGCCGATCAGGATGGCCCAGAGCAGCGTGAAGTAGCGGAACGGCGCGATGGCCGACATCTCGGCGCTTCTCGCCGCGACGACCAGGCAGAAGAAACCGATCGAGAGTGCGATGCCCGCTCCCAGGACGAAGCCGGCGGAGGCGGCGGTCGGCAGGAGCGGCCGATCCGTCAGGCCGAGCAGGACGAGACCCGATGTCGTCGTCGCCACGGCCGTGACGGTGCCGATGAGAAGCGTGGGCACGCCGCGCTCGATGCGGCTCGTGGCGAGATCGCGCGTGGCCATGCACAGCATCGCACCGACAGCCAGCAGCGACCATGCGGTGAAGCCCGACGTTCCCGGCTTGAGGATCAGCAGCACGCCGAGGAGGCCGGCAAAACCCGCCAGCCACCGCCGCCAGCCCACGGCCTCCGCAAACAGCACCGAGGCGACGAGCATCGTCACCAGGGGGATGAACTGTAGGACGGAGGCCGCGTTGGCGATGGGAATGTGCTGCAGCGAGCCGATGAAGAACATGCCCGCGCCCACCTCGGCCATGATGCGGGTGAGAACAGGCAGCGAGCGCATGCGCGGATGCCATTGCAGTTGGCCGGAGGCCTTGGCTGCCGCCGCCAGGATGAGGAAGGCGACGATGCCGCGTCCGGCGATGGCCGCGCCCAGCGGCACGTCATGGGTGGCGGCCCGCGCGAAACTGTCGGAGGCGATCATCGCGGCCCCTGCGCCAAGCGTGGCGACAATGCCGAGGAGATTGTTCTGCATTGGCTATTTCCGCGCTCCGGTTGCCGCCGCGATGCGCCGCAAGGTCTGCTCGCGATAGAAGGTGTAGAGGCCGGCCGTGCATACGATGACGATGCCGGTCAGCGTGAGGGGGTCGGGGAAGTGTCCGAAAACGAAGATGCCTGAGACGATAGCGAAGATGATGATGGCGTAACGGAACGGCACCACGGCCGAAATGTCTCCCGACCGCACCGCGATGATGGTGCAGGACTGGCCCAGCAGCGAGAAGATGGCCGCGCAGAAAAGACCGCCGACCACCCATAGTGGCGGCGCCACCCATGTCGCCGACAGCGAGACGAACAAGCTCGTCACCACGGTGAGGCCCGAGGACAACATGGTGATGATCGGCGGCGGCACGGTCGGGTCGACGCGCCGGGTCGCCAGGTCGCGCGTGGTGGAGGCGAGCACGGCACCGACACCGGCGATGGCCCACCAGTTGAAGGTCGAGGACCCCGGACGGATGATGAGAAGCACGCCCATGAGGCCGATGGCGGTGGCGGTCCAGCGCCGCCAGCCCACGCGCTCGCGGAAGATCAGGGCGGAGGCTGCGGTGATCGTCAGCGGCGTCAACTGACCGATGGCGGACAGATCCGAATAGGGCATGCGGGCGAGCGCGAGCTGGAAGCACCAGGCGCCACCCGTGTCGCCAGCAGCCCGCAAGGCCATGGCCCCCGTAAGCGCGCGATGCAGCACCGCGAAGGCGCCCATGACGTAGGCTGCAACGATCGCGCCGCCGAATACGAAAATGCCGCGAATGAGGATCAACTCGCTGGTCGGAACGGTGCCGGCCAGCAGCTTCATGATCGTATCGCCGACGGCGAAGGCCGCGGCGGCCCCGATCATGAACAGGATGCCGCGCAGGTTGGCTGCCGCGCGCGCCTCCTCGTCAGGCCCGTCATGCTCGGTCGGCCCGCTGTCCCGGATCACGCCCCGCCCCTCGCCTCTCGCAGCACGCACGCGCGGGTATCAGCCGCTGGTCAGGCTCATATGACGTTGCACGGCCGGCTTGCGGGTCCGGCGGTCGATGATGAAATCGTGCCCTTTCGGCTTGCGGCCGATGGCCTCGTCGATGGCGGCATACAGTGCCGTGTCGTCGCTGCTCGTGCGCAAGGGCGTGCGCAGGTCGGCCGCGTCGTCCTGGCCCAGGCACATATAGAGCGTGCCCGTGCAGGTGAGCCGGACGCGGTTGCAGCTTTCGCAGAAGTTGTGCGTCATCGGCGTGATGAAGCCGAGCCGCCCCCCCGTCTCCTTCACCGCGGCGTAGCGGGCCGGTCCGCCCGTGCGGTAGGGGATATCCTCGAGCGTGAACCGTTCCATGAGGCGCGCGCGCACGATCGACAAGGGCAGATACTGTTCCGTGCGATCCCCATCGATATCGCCGAGCGGCATCGTCTCGATGAGCGTCAGGTCATAGCCGCGCCCATGCGAGAAGCGCAGCAGGTCCTCGATCTCGTCCTCGTTGACGCCCTTGAGCGCAACGGCATTGATCTTGACGGCGAGGCCCGCCTTGTCGGCGGCCTCGAGGCCGGCCATCACGCCGGACAGCTCGCCCCAGCGCGTGATGGCCTTGAAACGGTCGGCCTTCAGCGTATCGAGCGAGACATTGATGCGCTTCACGCCCAGCGCCTTCAACTCTGCCGCGTACTTGGGCAACTGGCTGCCGTTGGTGGTGAGCGTCAACTCCTCCAGCGCACCACTGTCGAGGTGGCGCGAGAGCGCCTTGAACAGCCACATGATATTCTTGCGCACCAGAGGCTCGCCGCCTGTGATGCGCAGCTTCTCGACACCGCGCGCAACGAATGCAGAGCAGAGGCGGTCCAACTCCTCCAGCGTGAGAAGGTCACGCTTGGGGAGGAACGTCATATGCTCGCTCATGCAATATACGCAGCGGAAATCGCACCGGTCCGTCACCGAGACACGGAGATAGCTGACGTGCCGGCCGAACGGGTCGATCAATGGCGTCGTTTGAGACATCGTCTCGGCATCCATTTCTTTCGCAACCGGCGACCCGCACCAACACGGCGAGGGTCGCCACACCTGCTTCGTGCCTTTCAATATAGCAGGGGAGCGCGCGGAACCATCCCCCTCGCACCGGAAAATTCGACTTGTCATGTCGGAATTGCGCTTCTCCCATGCGGGAAGCACCGCAAAATGGATGCGCGCCCGGCGGAGGGCCACCGGGCGCGCATCGTGATCGTGAACAGCTGTCCGTGTCGGTTACGGCTTCAGCGTCTCGCCGGAGCCCGCCGAGCGGGGTGCACTCTCCTGCAGATCGTCGAAGTAGCTGCGGGGGGCCGACTCCTGCAGGTCGACGAAGGGCGAGCGCGGCGCGGACTCGTTCAAGTCGGTCCAAATGCTGTGCGGGGCCGACTCGCCGAGGTCCGTGAACACGGTGTCGATCGGGCGCGCGTTGGCGGCACCGGCGGCAAGACCCAGGGCGAGCAGAGTTGCGGCGATGGTCTTCATTGCATGGTCTCCTTGATCATCGTTCTTGCTGGGCCCCTTGCGGACCCTGACTTGGCAGCGGCCGGTTCCGGCTCACTGAGCGTGAAATGGGCGACCCAACCGGAATTGGAAGCGCCCCTGACATTCCTGTGAAAACTGGTGACAAGCGGTGAGAACGGCGTGATGGCGCAAGGAGGGATGGCACGAACCGCGCCGTCGGATATGGTGCGCGCCGCAATTCACCGCTCAACCCGATCAACAGAGCACAGGACGCGCCCGACCGATGACCAGCAAGACCCCTCGCATGCCGATGATCCCCGACGACAAGCTCAGCGACGAGCAACGCAAGGTGGTGGCCGATATCGTCGCTGGACCGCGCGGGCATCTGGTCGGCCCCTTCATTCCGCTGCTGCGCAGCCCGGACTTCATGAGCCGCCTGCAGAAGACGGGCGAGTACCTGCGCTATTACAGTGCCTTCGAGCCGCGGCTGTCGGAGATGGCGATCCTGATCACGGCACGGCTGTGGTCACAGAACTTCGAGTGGCATGCACACAGCGCCATCGCCGAGAAGGCGGGCCTGGCCAAGCACATCATCGCGGCGATCGCCGATGGCCGCCGTCCCGACACCATGGCCGCCGACGAGGCCGTAATCTACGATTTCCTGGACGAGCTGATCCGGCTGCGCACGGTGACGGAGGCGACCTACGCGCGCACGAAGGACGCCTTCGGCGAGCGTGGCGTGATCGATCTCGTGGGCATCCACGGCTACTACAGCCTGCTGGCCATGATCCTCAACGTCAGCCACGCCCCCATCCCCGATGGCGCGAAGCCGGGCCTCGCCCCGCTGCCATGAAACAGTACGGGCGGCGGTGCCATCGCGACACCACCGCCCGCTCCCCGCCCGCGCATCGGGCGCGGGTCATTGCTTGATGCCGGCCTTGTCGATCACGGGCTGCCACTTCTTGCGATCGGTGGCGGCCTGCGCGGCAAGCTCGGCGCCCGACGACGGCGCCACGATCATGCCGAGCTTAGCCATTTTGCCGGCAACGGAGGCGTCGGCCAGGGCAGCGGTCAGCGCCTTGTGCAGCGTCGCCACGACATCCGGCTTCATAGCGGCGGGGCCGAAGAGACCGATCCAGCCATTGCTCGACACCGAGGGATAGCCGAGCTCTGCGAACGTGGGCGTTTCGGGCAACTGCGCGGAGCGCTTGGAGCCCGTCACCGCCACGATGTGCATCTTGCCGGCGCGGTGCTGCTCGATGAAGTCGGTGATGCTGGCCCAGCCCATGGCCAGTTCGCCCTGGTTGAGGGCGGCCACGATCGGGGAGCCGCCGCGATAGGGAACCGCGGTGAGCTTGATGCCGGCGGCCGTTCCAAGCTCGAAACCGTAGAGATGGGGCAGGCTGCCGCTACCGGGATTTCCCGAACTCGCCTTGTCCGGATTGGCCTTCAGCCACGCGAGAAGCGCCTTGAAATCCTTGGCGCCGGTCTGCTTGCCCGTGGTCAAGGCGATCTGGAAGTCGGCGACGCGCCCGATGGGCGTGAAATCCTTGACCGGATCGTAGGGCAGATCCTTGTAGATCGAGGGGGCAACCGACATGTGCGAGATGTTGGCCAGGACGAGCGTCGTCCCGTCGGCCGGTGCGGTCTTGGCGGCGGCCACGGCGATGCGTCCGCCGGCACCCGTCTTGTTCTCGACGACCACAGGGGTGCCCAGCGTGTCCTTCATCTTGTCGGCGACGAAGCGCGCGAGCAGGTCGGACTGGCCGCCCGCTGCAAACCCTACGAGAATTTTCACCGGTCCGGGCAGCTTGGCCTGTTGTGCCCATGCCTGTGGCGCAGCCATCAATCCGGCCAGCGACATGCCGAGCACCCCGGCCGCCAGAGCCCGCCTCGAAATACCTGCGCGTCGACAAGAAACCATCCTCGCCCCTCCTCCTGAAATAGCTCGTCGTGCCGAGCCGCTTTTCGTCCGTGGTGCTCGCAAGCCCACAGCGTAGTCTTTTTAGCGCCGGGAACGACCGCGGCAAGAAATCTATGGGAACAAATTCCTTCAAGGTGAAGGTCGGCGTCCACTGATCACGTCGCCGCACCGACCTTGCCAGCTCCGCGTGCCGCGTGCACTTTGTGCACCAACATGTTGCACCTGTTCCCGGAAGGAAGCCGCCATGCCCGCATCGGCTCAATTCAAGTACCCCGAGGCAATCGTTTCGACGCAGTGGCTGGCCGACAATGCCGCCCTGCCGAACCTGCGCGTGTTCGACTGCACCACATACCTGCTGTACGAGGAGGGCACCGGGCGGCCCTACCGTGTGGAGAGCGGACGCGGGGACTACGACAAGGCGCACATTCCCGGCTCGGCCTTCCTCGATCTGCAGGGCGAGTTGTCGGATACCAGCAGCAAGTTCAACTTCACGATGCCATCCCCGGACGAACTGGCACGGCTTGCCGCGGCCAAGGGCATCGGGGCGGACACGCGCGTCGTTCTCTATTCCCGCAAGAACATGCAGTGGGCGACGCGGGTGTGGTGGATGCTGCGCGCCATCGGCTTCGACAATGCGGCCCTTCTCGATGGCGGCTTCGACAAATGGATGCTCGAAGGCCGCCCCGTCACCGCCGAGGCGACGACCTATCCCGCGGCATCGCTGACGGCGAAGCCGCGCGCCGGCCTGTTCGTGGGCCGGGACGAGATGATGGCGGCCATCGGCGATGCCGGCGCCTGCTCGATCAACGCGCTGGCCCCCGACCTGCACAGCGGCGCCAATCCGCGCTACGGCCGCCCGGGGCGCATTCCCGGCAGCGTCAACGTGCCGGCACTTTCGCTGCAGGACCCCAAGACGCTGGCCCTGCTGCCGGCGGAGCGGATCGCCCAGACGTTCGCGGGGGCAGGCGCCGACACGTCGAAGCGCATCCTGATCTATTGCGGCGGCGGCATTGCCGCGACCCTCGACGCTTTTGCCCTGCATCAGCTCGGCTACGAGAACATCGCCGTCTACGACAATTCCATGAGCGAGTGGGCCAAGGACGCCTCGCTGCCCATCGAGCGCGATTAGTGTGGCGGATTGGACGTCCGTTCCATGTCTGCCGCTTGCCCTGAGAGCGGACGTCCAATCGTAACGCCACATTCTCCGGTATCCCGGAAATTGCGTCCTATCCTCCGCTCACCCGGCTCCCTAGGGGCCGTGCCAATCCGCTTCGCCGGTTTCCCGGAAGGCGCGCGCAGCGCGGCTGTCAGGGATCTTTCGCGGTTCGGTTTGCGACGGACGCTGCGGCGCGGCGCTCCGAGAGCACCGGGAAAGACCCCGGCTCGGGCAGCGACCGGGCTTCTGCCCGCCCGCTTGGCCGGGGAACCGGAGGGGAAGGGAAACGCGGAAGCGCGTTGGCAACGCGGAGCGGACCATGTGCGACGCGCCTCCCCCCGGTTTCCCGGAAGCCGCGCGTGGCGCGGCTGTCCGGACCTTTCGCGGTCCAGCACGCGACGGGCCTGGCAGAAAGTAGGTTGGGTTAGCGCGGCCGGATGAACGAACATTGCTCCGCGCGCAGACCCGCGCGTGACCCAACAGCCAAGCCCCGAGAATATTCGTTGGGTTACGCGCGGCGCGACGCTCTCGACCTGCCTTGAAACAGCATTGACCGCGCTAACCCAACCTACGGCTCGAACATTTCCGTCGCTCCGCACACGCGCCGTTCTCCCGGAAGGTGTGCGGCGCGCTGTTGCAGCGCCATGCCCAATGGCACCGGGGGCACGATCTTGCGGTCGGGACACGCGTGTGGCCGCTTCGGCGCCGAGGGATGGATCGACCGGCCCGCGGCCGCCGCACCATGACGGGAGCGGCCGACACGGCATCGTTGCGTGCCAGTCGCCATCTCGTCGCGTTATGGGCGCACTCTTGTGGTGCCTGCCGCCGCCGGTCGTGATAACGACCGGGCACAAGGATACGCCCAGCAACAAGAGACCAGACCTATGCGCCGTCATCGCAAGGCTAAAATCGTCGCCACCCTTGGCCCCGCGAGCTCCGATGCCGCGATGATCCGCCGGCTGTTCGATGCCGGGGCCGACGTCTTCCGCCTCAATTTCAGCCACGGGACGCGCGACGACCACAAGCGGCGGCTCGACGCCATCCGGGCGATCGAGAGGGAGACGGGGCGGCCGATCGGCATTCTGCAGGATCTGCAGGGCCCCAAGATCCGCATCGGCACGCTGAAGGACGGCCCGGTGATGCTGGAGACGGGCCGCACCATCGACCTGCGCCTTGCAGCAGGGCCGGGCGATGCCGAAAGCGTGCAGCTTCCCCACCCGGAAGTCTTCGAGAACATGATGCCGGGCCACCGCATCATGATCGACGACGGCAAGCTGCAGCTCGAGGCCAAGTCCTGCGAGCGCGACCGGATCGTGGCGCGCATCGTCGTCGGCGGCATGCTCAGTGACCGCAAGGGCGTCAATCTGCCCCAGACGGACCTGACGATCTCGCCGCTCACGGATAAGGACCGGGGCGACCTCGAGTTCGGCCTCGGCATGGGTGTCGATTGGGTGGCCCTGTCGTTCGTGCAGCGCCCCTCCGACGTGATCGAGGCGCAGGGCCTGATCAAGGGTCGCGCCGGCATCATGGCGAAGATCGAGAAGCCGGCCGCGCTGCAGCGCATCGAGGACATCATCGCTCTGGTCGACGCCGTCATGGTGGCGCGCGGCGATCTCGGCGTCGAAATCCCGCCCGAGGACGTGCCGGGTCGCCAGAAGGAGCTCGTGCGCTTGTGCCGGCATGCGGGCAAACCCGTGATCATCGCAACGCAGATGCTGGAATCCATGATCAAGTCGCCGTCGCCGACGCGGGCAGAGGCCTCCGATGTCGCGACCGCCATCTACGACAGCGCCGATGCGGTCATGCTTTCAGCGGAATCGGCTTCCGGCGACTGGCCCGTGGAGGCGGTCGCCATGATGGACCGCATCATTTCCCACACCGAGGAGCACAAGCTCTACCGGTCGATCATCGAGGCCTTGCAGCCGTCGCCCGAGCACACGACGGCGCACGCCATCGCGGCCGCTGCCGCCGACGTCGCCGATGCGATCGGGGCTGCCGGCATCGTCGCATATACGGCGAGCGGCACGTCCGCGTTGCGCGCGGCCCGAAAGCGGCCGCAGGTGCCCATCATGAGCCTGTCGCCGACGATCGAGATCGCGCGCCGCCTGTCGCTCCTGTGGGGCACGCACAACGTGCACACGGACGAGATCAACACCTATGACGAGATGGTCGATCACGCCAAGACCATCGCCGTGGAGCAAGGCTTCGCCGCCGCAGGGGACCGTGTCGTGATCGTGGCCGGCATCCCCTTCGGGCGGCAGGGCTCGACCAACAACATCCGGGTCGTGCGCCTGTAAGCCGCTTTCGGAGGCACGCCGCCAACAACTGTGGCAACGATATGACATGGCGGATGAATTTGCTTTCCTCCGAAAGCAGATCATTCTTGCCATTCAGCGTGATTTGGCACGCTCATCGTCCTTGGTTTCGCCACGCGTGTGGCTTGGAAAGACCGTGCGCCTTTACTATAGTGCGGCTCGCTGGCGCGATGCCCGACGGGGGCTTTGAGCCGGGGGCGGTCGATTTGCAGGCGTCGGATCCGGGTTCGCGCGGGATGCGGGCGCCTGCGGCGCGGTTGCATATGCGGAACATGGCGTCATCGTAAGGTTGGGCGCCGGAAGCCGATGTCGCGTGTCGTCGTGTGTGGGTACGGAGAACCGGATTATGAAGTGCAATCCTTGGCGCTGGCTGTGGGGCCTAGTCGCGCTTCTTCCACTCGCACTCTTCACCATCATCACCACACGCTCCCCCATCGAGGCCGATCTGCTGGATCGCGCCTCGTCCGCGCTCAAGGGTGCGGGCCTGGGCTGGGCGGAGCTGGCGCTCGAGGGGCGCGACGTCACCCTGCGCGGGAAAGCCGTCGAGGATGGCGACCCGAGCAAGGCCACGCAGACGATCCTTCAGACATATGGCGTGCGTGTCGTCGACAACGAGGCACGGCTGATCGAGAAGATCGACAACTATGCTTGGCAAGCTGCGCGCTTCGGCGATCAGATCCGGCTGAGCGGGCACGTGCCGAGCGATGCGGTGCGCAAGGAGATCACCGATCTCGTCCTGGCACGGTTCAGGGGTGCCCGCATCGAGGACAAGATGCAGCTCGCTCGCGGCGGGCCGTCTCGCACGGTCTGGCTGACGGGCGTCGCATTCGCCCTCGACCAGCTCGCCCAGCTTCGGGCCGGCGAAGTCGATCTCGCCAAAACGGCCGTCAGCGTGCGCGGCGAGGCGGTCAGTGCTGCCTCCTATCGCGCCGTGCGCACGGCCCTGGCAAGCAGGCTTCCGCAAGGCATCGGCCTGGGCAAGGATGGCGTGCGCCCGCCGCTCGTGAAGCCCTATGTATGGAGCGCGCACCTGAAAAACGGTGGCCTGTCGCTCGAAGGCTACATGCCGGCCGAGCCAGCGCTGGCGGCCATGCGTAGCGCGGGACGGCGGAGCCTGCGGAACGGGCGGCTGGACGATCGCGTGCAGCTGGCCGATGGCGCGCCAGTGGGCTTCGAAGCTGCAGTGACGGCCGCACTCGAGGCCATGCGCGGCCTGGAGCAGGCGGATGTAGAGATCCGCGACCGGAGCGTGAGCTTCTCGGGGCTGGCCGCCACCGGCGCGCTTGCCGGGGAGGCGCGCGCGGCCGTTCGCCGGATTCCGTCGCCGTTCAAGGTGAACGCACAGATCCAGACACGCGAACCACCCAAGATCAGTCCCTACGTGACAACTGCGTCGCGCGGCAACGGCAGCCTGGCCTTCACGGGTCATGTTCCGAGCGAGGATGCGCGACGGGAGTTGATGGCGCTCGCCCAGCGCGGCTTTCCCGGGCTCTCACTGCAGGATCGGCTCGAGCTGGGTTCCGGCGAGGCGCCCGGCTGGCGCCGCTGCCTGGAGACTGGGCTCGATGCCCTGAAGCAGCTTGGCAATGGACGTGCCGTCGTCGCCGACCGGGCGCTGACCATCACCGGCACGGCCGACAGCGATGTCGTTCTGCGGGATTTGCCGGCGCAAACGCGCGCAGCCGTCAACGGCACGTGCGATGTGGACCTTCGCCTGCAGGAGGGGCCGCGGCTGATCGAGACCCGCCGCAGCGGCGACGAGCAGAAGCAGGCCGCCGCAGAGGCGGCACGCCAGGCGCAGGCCCAGGCTGAAGCGGTGCGCGCGCAGCAACAGCGCGAGGCGGAGGAACGGCAGCGCCAGGCCGAGGCCGAGGCGAACCGCCGGGCCGAGGCAGCGCGACGCTCGGCCGAGGCCGAGGCGGCAGACCGCCGGGCCGAGTTGGCACGACGCCAGGCCGAGGACGAGCGGCATCGGGCCGAAGCCGCGCAGCGGCAGGCGCAGCGCGAGGCCGAGGAGGCGCGCCGCCGTGCCGCCGAACAAGCCCGGCTCGAGGCCGAGGCGGCTGCCCGCCGCGCCGCCGAGGCGGAGGCAGAGCGGGCCAAGACGGAGGCCCGCCAGAAGCAGGTTTCCACCTGCCAAGGCCTGCTGAGCTCGACAGCACGGGAAGGCGTCATCAATTTTCGCTACGCCAGCGACGAGTTGGACCCGAAGAGCTTCCGCACCCTCAACCGCCTCGCGAAGGCGACACAGAATTGCGCCGACTTGCGCATCGAGATCCAGGGGCACACCGATTCCGACGGGACACCGGAGCGCAATCAGCGGCTCTCCGACCGGCGGGCGCGATCGGTGGCCAGCTACCTGATCAAGGCCGGGGTTCCCGAGGATCGGCTGGCCACCATCGGCTATGGCGAGACGCGCCCGGTCGCGCCCAACGATACACCCAAGCACAAGGCCATGAACCGCCGCATCGAATTCGTGGTGCGCTGAGGCGCCGAGCGCGCCACGACTGGCCGCCGCACGCGGCGTGCTCGAGGAAACGAGGAGGATCATCCCGTGGTTTATCTCGCAACGAAGCTCATCTGGTACATCGTGGCCGCCTTCGTCATCGGCATCGTCGTGGGCTGGGTGACTTGCACGCCTCGCACCGATGAAACCCACTAGTGTTCCGGTTCCGACATTTGCATCCCCTTGCAGTTCGTCCGAGTGCAAATTTCGGAACCCGAGGGAACACTAGGAACCGCCGCACAGGCGCACCACGCGGGTGTCGCCGATCCATCGGCAATAGTCCGGTGGGCCCATCAAGTCAGTAGCGTTCGCATTCGACGATCCGGTTGGAGATTGTGACATGACGGCATTCATCTGGCAGACCCTGGCACTCCTCGGGATCGCCTACTTCGCCGGATGCCTGCTGGGGTGTTCCCTGCGCCGGATGATCGGCGCCGCACCGCGGGGCGACCGCACCCGGCCGGAGACGGTCCCGTCCGTTCCCAGAGAGCCGAGCACGGCCGCCGCGCCGGCCCAGAAGCCAACGCCGCCCGTGCCCCCCGTGGTCACCCCGCCGGCAGCGCCGGCGGTCCTGGCGCGAGATGCCTTCCGGCGGGCCAATACGCTGGCGCCACCTCAGGATGCTGCCCAGCCGACGGCGGCTCCCGCCGCCGCCACGCCAACGCCGCCACCGTCAAGCGAGGCTGCCGCCGCGCGCTTCGAGCGCGCGCTTTCGGGGACGCCGCAGGGCGCGGCCGTGCCACCAGCCGTTGCCGCCGCGCCGAAGGCGCCCGCCACTGTCCCGCCTGGAGCACAAACGGCAGCACCCGCGCCTCACCGCACGCCTCTCCCGGCAGCAGGTCCAGCCACGCCTGCACAAGCTGCGCCGCCGCCAGCCGCTCCGTCACAAGCCCCTGGTGCACAAGCTGCTGCGACCGCCATTGCGGCAACGGCGGCGGCCGCTGCTGTCGCTGCAGCGCGCACCACCGTCGCGACCCCGCCGCCGGCACAACCGGTAGCGGCAGCCCCGCCGGCAGCCGTAGCGCCCGCGCCTGCCGCTGCACCGGCGGCCACCGCCAAGCCCGACGACTTCAAGCGAATCCGGGCCATCGATGGGGGGATCGAAGCGGCATTGCATCGCCTGGGTGTGCGCCGCTATGCCGATATTGCCCGCTGGAAGCCCGAGGACGTGTCCCGGGTCAACCGCGAACTCGGTTTCAAAGGCCGGGTCGAGCAGGAGAACTGGATCGAGCAGGCGCAGATCCTGGCCCGTGGCGAGGAAACCCATTACTCGCGGCGCCTGGCGCGCGGCGAAGGTCCGGTCGCCCGCCCCACGCCGCCGCCGGGTGCGCAGCGCCAAGCGGCCGCAACCGTACCGCCGCCTGGCGCATTGACGGACGCGGCACGCGTGCGTGCGAATGCCGAGGCGGCGGCTGCCGCTGCCGTGGCGTCTGCTCCTGCAGTTGTTGCAGCGGCGCAAGCCGCAGCAGCGACAGCGGCTGCCGCGGTCACGCAACACGCCGCTTGGCCGCAGGTCCCGTCCACCACGCCGCCACAAGTGGCGCAGCCGCAAGCGGCGCGTGACGATCTGGCACCGCGTGTTTCAGAGCGCGCCGCCTTTGCCAGCCGAGCGCCAGCGGCCCCCGCGATGCAGCCACCGCGCGCGACGGCTCCGCCGCTGCCTGCCGCACAACCGGGCGCGGCAACCACACCAATAGCGGCCGCATCAACCGCGCCAGAGCCAGCGCCTGCGCCGACGCCGCGTTCCGCTGCGATGCCCGGCCCGGTGATTTCCGCCGCGTCGTCTGCTATCGCCTCCGCTGCTGCTGCGGCGGCAGCCTTCCCCTCGGGGGGAGCGGCCATGCAACGCCCGCCGCTGCCGCCACGCACGGACAGCCCCGCGGGCGGGCAACCGCAAGCCTCGACGAACCGACCGGCGATCGGCAGCGGTCGCGACAGCCTGCAGCGCATCGGCGGGATCAATAGCGAGATCGAGCGCCTGCTCAACACGCACGGCGTAACCCGCTACTCGCAAATCGCGGGCTGGAGCAGCGTCGAGGTGGACCGGTTCGATCGCCTTCTCGGGCACCGTGGCCGCATTCAGCGCGAGAGCTGGGTCGAGCAGGCGCAGATTCTGGCCAAGGGCGGCGACACCGCCTTTTCACGCAGCCAGGACCAGCGGGCGGCCATCATTCGTGAAGCGACGGCGCAGGCCGGCCCGGCCGCGGACACGCCGGCAGGCGCTGCGATGGATCAGTCCGGCGCATCGCATGCGGCTGCGCGGGGCTCGGACCTTTCGAGCCTGCGCTCGGTCCGCTCCGAAGCCTTCCGGCCTTCCGACGGCGCGCCGCCGGCACCCACGGCACGACCAGGGGAACCAGTGCCCGGACGCACGCCGCGCGGGCCTGCGCTCGACGACCTCAAGCGCATCCGTGGCGTGGGCGTTCTGATCGAGAAGAAGCTGCATTCTATGGGGATCTCGCGCTACGACCAGATCGCCGGGTGGTCGGCTGCGGATATCGACCGGGTCAGCGATTTCCTGGATTTCAAGGGCCGCATCGAGCGCGAGAACTGGGTGGAGCAGGCGCGCATCCTGGCGGCTGGCGGCCAGACGGAGTTCTCGCGGCGGATCGACCGCGGGGAGCCGATCTGAGCGATACCGCGCGATCCGCGGTTTGGCCCTCCAGGCGGCGGATCGTGCCCCTTGCGATGGTTCGCGGGAGGGCGCGAGGCCCTGTCGTCACGCCCCCCTGTCGTCACGCCCCCCTGTGGCGACCGCTCAGATCGATTGAATCCCGAACTCCGAGAACGGGATGAAATCGACGACGTCCCCCACCGCGACATCGCCATGTTCCTCGGGGATGTCGATCAGGCCATCGGCGGCGCGTAGCCCCGAGATCAAGCCCGAGCCGTCGCGCGCGAACTTGTCGACGGCCAGTCCACTGGGCGTTTCGATGAACATGCCGCGCCAGAACTCGCGGCGGCCCGACTTGCGGCCCGTGAATTCGAACGCGGCGCGCATGGGAAAACGGCGCGGCTCGCGGAACGGTCCGCCGCCCAGCCGGCGCAGCATCGGGAAGACGTACATCAGGTAGCAGACGAACACGGCGACGGGATTTCCCGGCAGGCCGATCATGATGCAATCGCCGATCTGGCCGAACATCATGGGGCGCCCCGGCTTCACCGCCAGCTGCCAGAGATGACGCTTGCCGATCCTGTCGAGCACGTCTGCCAGATGATCCTCCTCGCCGCGGCTGGCGCCACCGCTGGTGAGGATGACGTCATAGCGCCCGGCGGCGTCCCGAAGGGCCTCTTCGATGGCATCGGCCCTGTCGCCGATGACGCCCAGATCGACGGCCTCGGCGCCCGCCGCCTCGACCAGCCCGGCCAGCATCGGCGCATTCGCATCGAAGACTTGTCCGGGCTTCAGCGCTCCGCTGCCGGGGCGCACGACCTCGTCCCCGGTCGAGACGATGGCGACGCGCAATGGTCGGAAGCAGGCGACGGCATCGCGTCCGACGGAGGCGAGCGCGGCCACGTCCTGGGGTCGCAGCACGTGACCGGCCTCGAACAGGAGTTCGCCGCTGGCGACGTCCTCGCCGGCCTTGCGGACATTGGCCCCTTTCTTGAGGCCGCGCGGGATGCGCACGGCGGTGCCGCCATCCACGTCCTCGAGGGTGACATCCTCCTGCATGACGACGGTGTCGCAATTCGGGGGCAGAACGGCGCCCGTGAAGATGCGCACGGCCGCGCCTTCGGCAGCCGGGTCTGCCAGCGGATGGCCGGCCGCCACGCGGCCTTGGAGCGGCAGCAGGCCATCGCCGACCGCGTCGAGCGCGGCACGCGCGAAGGCGAAACCATCGACGGCGGCGTTGGTGTGATAAGGAACGGGATGGGCTGCGCGCACCGGCTCGGCCAGCACGCGCCCTGCAGCGGCAGCGATCGCGATGCCCTCGACGCCTGTCACGGGCGCGATGCGTTGCGACAACAGCGCGAGAGCCTCGGCATGACGCAGGCGATCGCGATCATGAAGAAAGCAGTCGTCGAGCAGTCGTCGTGTCATTGCACCTCGCATCCGCGAACGCATGGCGCAGCGCGATGCGGCCGCGGCAGCATTCAAGACTGCAAAGTAGCGCGGCGGCTGCGAATGGCAATGCACATGCGCCGAGACACGACGGCACAGCAGTGCCGACAGCCCCAAAACGATGTGTCAGCGAGAGGTAGCGCCAAGTTTCGGTGTGCCGGCAAAGCTCCACCGGGCGCCTTCCCGCTCGGAAGGCGCAAGCTACGCGACACAGGACCCCGCGCCGCAACGCGCGATCAATTGGCGCCGTGAATCAGGAGGTACAAGCCCACACCGAACGCCGGACCAACCACCGTACTAATCAAGGCAAGCAACATCGGTTTGACAAACATCACACACCCCACTTTCGGCAATCCTGGCTGCCGAAAACCAGCAGCGTCGTGTGACAGCTAAAAATGCCCCTCCGTCACACCACTGCAATAGTAATATATCACAATGCCTTAATCACTGTATCGCGAAAATTCGCAAATTCCGGGCAGATGCCCCGCTAAATATGCAAAACACTCGCGACGGCCCGTCCTAGCTGCGCCGCAAAATTGCGCAATTCATTTCGCGGATGCGAAATCAGGCACACGCAACGGCGGCATTTACGCGTCCAGCGTGTGCGCGAAGCGGGTGCTGAGCGCCCCCTTCGACGCGAACTTCACTCAAACGAACTTCGGCTTGCGCTTTGCCAGAAATGCATCGACCCCTTCGTGGAACTCCGCACTTCCGAACGTGATCGCCTGCCCCACCGCCTCGCGCTCGAAAAATTCTTCGACGCTGTCCTCATAGGCGCGCTTCATCATCACCTTGCTCATGGTCATCATGGCGCGCGGCCCGTCGGCGATCTCGTGGGCCGCGGCAAGCGCCTCCTCCATCAGCTTTTCGGGGGCGACGGCCCGGTTGGCCAAACCGATCGCCACCGCTTCCTCGGCCGTGTAGCGGCGGTTGAGCATGATCATCTCTTTTGCGCGCAGGCTGCCGATGGCCCAGGGCAGCGTCTGGAGGATGCCGAGATCGGGCAGCGCGCCGAGCTTGGAATACCCGCTCATGAAAAAGGCGTCGCGGCTGGCGATGACGATGTCTGCCAGCAAGGCCAGCGCCAGGCCACCGCCGACGGCGGCGCCGTTGACGGCCGCGATCACGGGCGTATCGCCGTCGAGAAGCGCGCGGGCCCAGGCGTGCGTGACCTGCATGCGTGTGCGCACGCGCGGCGCCGCGCGACCCTCGACATCCCGCATGGAGCGGATGTCGCCGCCCGCACAAAAGGCATTGCCCGTCCCCGTCAGGACGATCGCGCGCACGCCGGGATCGTTCAGCAGCTTGGGTACGTGGTTCTCCATACCGGCCTTCACGGCCGGAGACAGGGCGTTCATGGCTTTCGGATCATCGAGCCGCAGCACCGCCACTGCTCCGTGGCGCTCCAGCTTCACCGCGTCGGACATGTCGTACTCCCCAGGGCCATTGCTTCGACGCCGCGCCTGCGCGGGTCCTGGATCGGAGTATGGCACGACGCCGGCAGCTGTGAAGCCACCTCAGCCCAGGATGGTCTGGGCCAGCAGGAGGCCACCCGAGGCCAGCAGCAGGGCGAGCACGACGCGCTGGAACGTCACGGGAGACACGCCGATGTAGGCCCGCGCGCCCGCCCAGGCGCCCAGGATCGTCACGGGGAGACTGACCAGGCCGACCTCGAGGACGGCGCGCGTCATCTGACCGCCGACCGTCATGCCCAGCGTCGCCAGGCCGAGCACGACGAAGTTGAAGGGCTGATAGGTCGCCCGCTGCTCGTCCGGCGTACCGCCGCGCAACTGCAGCCAGATCAGCGGCAAGGGCCCCGACAAGCCCGCGAAACCGCCGAGGATGCCGCCGGCAAAGCCGATGCCGCCGTCCGCCCAGCGGCCACCCCACGCGCCGATGCTGCGGGGCTTGTGGCGCCAGAATTGATAGAATGCGTAGGAAACGAGAAAGACGCCCATCGCCGCGCGCAGATGCTGGGGCGCGGCGGCGGCCAGCGCTGCGACCCCCACCGGCACGCCGAACGCGCCGCCGACGAGAAAGGGCGCGGCACGCCGAAAATCGAATGCGCGCCGCACCGTGACGAGGCCGATCGCCTGCGCGACGACCGAGGACAGCACGATCAGCGGCGGCACCATCGGTGCGGGCAGGGCATGAAACCACAGCCCGGAGGCGACGAGTGCCGTTCCAAAGCCCGCAAATCCACTGGTGAAACCGGACAGCAACGAGCCCAGCAGCACCGCTGCCAGCGTCGTCCCTTCGAGGTGCATCGTTGCGGGCCTTACCTTGCGGTGTTCCGGGCCCGCGTCGAGGACGGCGCCCAATTCCTCTTCGAGAGCGGCCATGCCGATCCTCTGCGGCGCACCGCAGGGGATCGCATGTCCCGTGATGCAGATCGACTGCCCGAGGCCTCAGCCTTTCAGCATTCGGATCGCGGCATCGACGTAGACGCGGGCGCCCAGCGCGATGTCCTCGTCGGACGTGTTCTCCGTCCAATGGTGGGAGATGCCGCCGATCGATGGGACGAAGAGCATCGCCGACGGCAGGTGGTTCGCGAAGACCTGCGCATCGTGCCCCGCGCCCGAGGGAATGCGCGTATGCCGGCCCGGTGCTGCCAATTCCGCCGCCGCCTCGATCGCGTCCTGGAACTCCGGCTTCATGTGCGCGGGCTTGGTGCGGCGTGGCACCTCCACGAGGACGCTGCACGGGCCCTTGCCGATCTCGGCGGCGATGCGGCTGGCCTCGGCCTCGAGCCGCTTGTGGACCTCGGGATCGGTGTCGCGGAACTGGAACAGCATCACCGCTTCGCCGGGAATGATGCTGGGGCTGCCCGGATCGAAAGCGATGTTGCCGACCGTCCAGACGGTGCGCGGGCCGCAGAGCCTGGGGAAGCTCTCGTTCACGGCGACGGCGAACTGGGCGGCGGCAAGACCGGCGTCCTTGCGGATCGCCATGCGCGTGGTGCCCGCGTGGTTCTGCTGGCCCTTGAACGTGATGCGCATCTGCGTGATGCCGACGATGCTGGTCACGACAGCGATCTTGAGATCGTGCGCCTCCAGCCAATCGCCCTGCTCGATGTGGGCCTCGAAGAAGCCGATGTAGCGCTTGGGATCGATGACCTCGCGCGCCAGCCCCGCCAGGCCCGCCGTCGTCAGCATGTCGCGCATGGGGGTGCCGTGGGTTCGGTCCTTCGCCCTGTCGATCTCCTCCTCCGCAACCTCGCCGCAGATCGAGCGCGAGCCCAGGAACGAGCCGAAATGGCCTTCCTCGTCGCACCAGGCGCCCACGTCGACGGCCATGCCGGCGAGTTCGGGATCGGCGGCCACGACCCGGGCGGCCTCCAGGGCGTAGACGACACCCAGCGGGCCATCGAGCCAGCCGGCGTGGTTCTGGCTTTCCAGATGCGAGCCCGCCAGCAGCTTGCGGCCGGACACGTCGGCGCGGCCGATCACGTTGCCGATGCCGTCGATGACCGTCTTGTGCCCGATCTTGTCCAGTTCGCCCTTCAGCCAGCGCAGCGACTGGATGTGCTCGGGCGAAAGTGCAGGCCGATGGACGCCGGTCTTGTAGGCTCCCATCGTGCGCAAGTGCCGCAGGTCGCCCAGCACGCGGTTCGGATCGCTCATCGCCATCTTCGCTTCAGCCCTTCTTTTTCATGGTTGGGAAATCGGCCGTGTACTCGGCGGCGCAGAACGTGCCGCCCTGATAGAATTCGGATGGCCCGTCCGGCGTTGCGGGCTCGCGCGCCAGCACGGCCTGTGCATGCGGCTCGCTCTGCGACTTCGGCGCGTAGCCCAGCGCCGTGGCGTGGCTATTGTCGTACCAGGAGCGCGCGTTGTCGGAGACGCCGTACATGACCTCGTAGACGAGGCCCGGCCGCTCCAACCCGATGCGGATGAGCGCGACCAGATCCTCCGGGCTGATCCAGATGGAAAGCCGCCGCTTGTCGATGGGCTCGGTCCCGACGTTGCCGATGCGCAGGCTGGTGACGCCGATGCCGTGCTTGTAGGCGTAGAGCGCGCCCAATCCCTCGCCGAAATGCTTGGAGAGGCCATAGCGGCTGTCGGGGCGGGCCTGAACGTGCGTGTCGATGGTGGTCGTGCGCGGATAGAAGCCGACGGCGTGGTTGGAGGATGCGAAGACGATGCGGCGAACGCCCGCCTGCCGCGCCGCCTCGAACAGGTTGTAGCAGCCGGCGATGTTGACATCGAGGATGCGTTCCCATGCCGCCTCGCCGGAAATGCCGCCCAGATGAATGATGCCGTCCACCCCGGCGCAGATCGCTTCCACCTCCGCCGGCTTGGCCAGATCCGCCTGCCGGAAGATCTCGTTCGGCCCCAGATCGGCGGGGACGTGGATGTCGGAAAGAACGATCTCGGGATAGATCGCGGGCAGCAGGCGGCGCAGATGTGTTCCGATACCACCGGCGGCCCCTGTGACGAGAACGCGCTTCATGCCTATCTCCATGGTCGACGTGTGGCGACAGCGCGACGCTCGTGTTCCGGCTCCGACACTTGGTTCCCCGTGCATCGTACTCTGGACCAAGTGTCGGAGCCAGAAGGAACACCAGCAACCATATGATTCTAGTGTAGCTTTTTCATCTGACGTTTGGTCATGGTCGCAGCCGCGAGTGGGTGCCAGACGTCAGATGCGCTCCACTAGCCGCCACGTTTGCAGCCGAAGCACTGTCGCGCAAAACGCGAGGCGGGTGAAGAACCAAGGAGGGACGAGCCGACATGGCCTGGGGCGAACAGGTTTTCCGCTACTGCGAGCGCGGCCAGGATCCGGCCTTCTGGGCAGAACCCTTCAACGCCCTGACGAACGCGGCCTTCGTGGTTGCTGCCGGGCTCCTCGCCCTGCGCGTCAGATCGCTATCGCCGTCGCTGCCGCGCAGCGATGCCCTGGTGTTGCAGCTTCTCGTCGCCCTGGCCGCCAGTGTGGGGCTCGGCAGTTTTCTGTTCCATACCTTCGCAACGAAGTGGTCGCGGCTCGCCGACGTCATTCCCATCGGCGCCTTCATGGGCGCCTATCTGGTGTTCGCGCTGCGCGCCTTCTTCCATCTCTCCTGGCGGGTGACGCTCGCCATACTCGGTGCGTTCCTCGCCGTGTCGGCCCTCGCCGCCAGCATCGCCTGTCCGCGGCAATTCGTGTCCATCACGCAGGCCGCGCGCGAGCCGTGCCTCAAGGGCGCCATGGGCTACATTCCCGCCCTCGCAGCGCTTGCGATCACGGGCACGCTGCTGCACCGCCGCCACGCCGCATCCGGCCGCCTGCTGACGGCGGCGGGGATTTTCCTCGCCGCGATCATCCTGCGCTGGCTCGACCGTGACTTGTGCGCGGCGACGACGCTGCTCGGCAAGGTGCGCGGCACGCATCCGCTGTGGCATCTGTTGAACGCCGCCACCGTCTACGTGCTGATCGCGGCGGCCATCGACGGCCTGAGCCGGCGCCCGCCGGTCGATCAGACGTAGCCGGGCGGGGGCGCGAAGCCGCCGATCTCCTTTTCGACGAGGCGGCTGAAGGCCGTCGCGGTCTTGTCGCGGCCGTGGCCGGCGATCGCCTGGTAGCCGACCGGCAGGCCGCCGGTCGTCAGCCCCGCCGGCCCGACCGTCGAGGGCAGCCAGACGACGCCGGAATAACCGGCCCAGAAGAGCTGGTCCGTGGTCGGCACCTGCTTGTCGTTGACGGTGATCGTGCGTTGCCAGCGCTCACCCTGCTGGTCGTGCGGGAAGGCCGCGGAGGCTGCCGCCGGGCAGAGAAGGATGTCCCACTCCTGGAAGAAGGCGGCGAAAACGCGCCGCAGCGCGTGCCGCTCGTTGTTCAGCCCCAGCCATTCGCGATGGCTCAACACGCAGCCGCGCACCATCTGGTCGAGATAGGGATACTTGTCGCGCCCGAGTTCATCGAGCAGCTTGCGCCAGCGCTCGATGTCGGCGGCGGGCGTGCGGGCGGAGGTGGCGGCGCGGAGCAGCAGCACGTAGATCTCGTGCAGCCGGCGCGTGTCGATCGCGGGCTCGATCTCCTTCACCGTGGCGCCGCGCCTGGCGAGTTCATCGACGAGGGCCTGCATGCGGTCGGCATAGGCGCCGTCCACCTCGCTGTTGGGATCGGTCATCTTGACCGCGATGCGCATGTCCTTCAACGATTGCGCGGGACATTGCGGCAGGTCGAGCTTCCAGGCCACGCCGTCGATCTCGTCGGGGCCCGCCATCGCGTCGAGCGCGACATCCAGGTCCTCCGCACCGCGCGTCAACGGGCCGATGGCGGAGATGTCCCCGTAGGCGACGACGCCCGGCAGCGCGTGTCCTTTCGGGGAGATGATGCCCCAGGTGGGCTTCAGACCGAACACGCCGCAGTAATGCGCGGGGTTGCGGATCGAAGCGCCGATGTCGCTCCCCGCATCGATCCCCGTCAGGCCGGCGGCCAGGGCTGCCGCGGAGCCGCCCGACGAGCCACCCGGCGCGCGCGTCACGTCCCAGGGGTTGTTGCAGGTGCCATAGACGGCGTTGTAGCTCTGCCAATCCGCGAGCATGAGCGGCACGTTCGTCTTGCCGAAGAGCACGACGCCCGCCTTCTCCAGCCGCTCGACCGCAAGCGCGCTGGTCTGCGTGACGTTGTCCTTCAGGGCCGGATCGCCCCAGGTCGTGGGCGAGCCCGCGACGGTGTAGCTTTCCTTGATCGTCATGGGCACGCCGTGGAGCGGCCCCCAGATCTCGCCGCGGGCCAGCGCCGCATCGGCCTCCCTGGCGCGCTTGCGCGCACGCTCTGCGTCCATCCAGACGATCGCATTCAGCTTCGGGTTGTATTTATCGACGCGCGCAAGGAAATGTTCCAGTACATCGGCCGCAGAGACCTGGCGGCTGCGAATGCGGCGCGCGATCTCCACGGCGGACTGGTAATGAAGCTCTGACATCTCTGGCTCCTGGCGATTGGACGGCGCGTTCAGTATTCGATCAGCCCATGCATTAGGCAACTGTCCACGACGCGGCACGCACGAACATTGCACAAATGGGCGACACTCCTTATTCTAAAGGTTCTGATCGTGACTGCCCGAGGGCCTCGAAGCGCAATGAGCGAGACTGCGAAAGACATCCCGACCGGTGGGCTGACCACCGGCGACGTCGCCGAGATGCTGAAATCCGCCGGGTTGCGGCCGACCCGGCAGCGCATGACGCTGGGCTCGCTCCTGTTCGGCAACGGTCACCGGCACGCTTCGGCGGAAATGCTGCATGCGGAGGTCGTGGGCCTGGGCGAGCACGTCTCGCTTGCCACGGTCTACAACACGCTGCACCAGTTCTGCGCCGCGGGCCTCATTCGTGAGCTGGCGATCGAAGGCTCCAAGGCCTATTTCGACACCAACACATCGAACCACAGCCACTTCTACTTCGAGGAAGAGGGGCAGCTGATGGATATTCCAAGCGAGTCCATCCGGGTGGCCGGCGTGCCCGAGCCTCCGGCGGGCCTCGAGATCAAGCACATCGACGTGGTCGTGCGGCTGGGGCGCAAGTAACAGCCCCCGGGTCCGACGCCTGACGTCGCCGTCTCGTCAGGGAGCATCCAGCATGACCAATCGCGGCATTCACGACATGGGTGGCGATCGCGCCGGTCCCGTCGATCGGCATGAGCACAAGCCGACGCTCACCGAGCTGCGCATCGACGCGATGATGCAGCTCTTGCGCAACAAGCCGCGCGGTTTCTGGACCACCGACGAGAACCGGCGCACCATCGAGAGCCTGGCGCCGGATACCTACCGGGACAGCGGCTATTACGAACGGTGGGTCTATGCCATGCGCAACCTGCTGCTCGAGAAAGACGTTCTGACCCAGGCCGAGATCGACGCCAAGCTGGCGGAGGTCAAGGCGCGGCTCGCACGAGACGGGGGGGCGTCACGATGAGCGCGCGCTTCAAGGCCGGCGACGCTGTTCTGGTGCGCCACGACTTCCCCGCCGGACACATCCGCACGCCTGCCTATCTGCGCGGCAAGCGCGGCGTGGTCGTGCGCGATTTCGGCGCCTGGCGGAACCCGGAGAAGCTCGCCTACGGCAAGCCCGGATGGCCGCTGTCGGTCAACTACTGGGTGCGCTTCGACATGGATGAGGTTTGGGCGGGCGATGGCGCCTATGCGCCGAAGGACGCCGTCATCGCCGAGATCTACGAGCACTGGCTCGAGCCGGCGCCTGCCGCTGGAAAGGGAGAGGGCGCATGAGCCACGATCATGATCACGACCATCATCATGGGCACGACCACGGCCATGATCATCCCCCCACGGTGTTCCAGCCCGACCTCAAGGAGCCCACGGAGGACTGGGAACTCCTGGAGATCGCCCTGCGCGAGCTGCTGATCGAGAAGGAGGTCATCACCGCGCGCGAACTCGCCGACAAGATGGAAGAGTGGGAGGGCAAGTCGCCCGAGAACGGCGCCCGCATCGTGGCGCGGGCCTGGACCGATCCCGACTTCAAGCAGCGACTGCTGGCCGACGGCAATGCCGGCGTCGGGGAGTTCGACCTGGAGATTCCCGGCCTGAAGCTCGTCGTGCTCGAGAATACCGAGGCCGTGCACCACATGATCGTGTGTACGCTGTGCTCATGTTATCCGCGGCCGATCCTCGGCATTCCCCCGCTCTGGTACAAGTCGAAGGAATACCGCTCGCGCACGGTGCGTGAGCCGCGCGCGGTGCTGGCCGAGTTCGGCACCACGATCCCCGACGACGTGGAAGTGCGCGTCGTGGATTCGACCGCCGATTGCCGCTTCATGGTACTGCCGCGCCGGCCAGTCGGCACGGATGGCTGGTCGGCCGACGACCTGCAGAAGCTCGTGACGCGCGACAGCATGATCGGCACCGCGGTCGCCCTGTCGCCCGACGGGCATCGCTGACGCATCCGCATGCCCGAGCTTCCCGAGGTCGAGACGGTCCGGCGTGGTCTGGCGCCCGTGATGGAGGGCCGCCGCATCGCGCGTGTCGACCAGCGGCGGCCGGACCTGCGCTTTCCCTTGCCAGATCGGTTCGGCGAGCGCCTTGCGGGGCGGCGCATTACGCGGCTGGACCGGCGTGCGAAATACCTGATGGCCCGGATCGAAGGCGGCGAGGTGCTCGCCATGCACCTGGGCATGACGGGCCGGTTCACCATTGCCATGCCGGGTGGGGCCAACGGGCGACAGCTCGGGGAGTTCACGCACGATGCGGGTGGCGATCCCGCGCACGACCACGTGGTCTTCCACCTCGAGGGCGGGGCGACGGTCACCTACAACGACGCGCGACGCTTCGGCTACATGACGCTGATCCCGGCCGGCGAACTGGATAGCCATCCGCACTTCCGCGCGCTCGGCATCGAGCCGTTGGGTGAGGCGCTGACCGCGGATTTCCTGGCGGGGGCGGCTGGCGGCCGCAAGGCGGACCTCAAGGCCTTCCTGATGGACCAACGCATCATCGCGGGGCTCGGCAACATCTACGTGTGCGAGGCCCTGCACCGCGCCGGGCTCGATCCACGCAAGGCGGCGGGATGCCTCGCGCGCAAGGGCGGGGGGCCGGCAGATCGCGCCTTGCGGCTCGCCCCCCAGATCAAAGCGGTGCTCGAGGCGGCCGTGGCCGCGGGCGGCTCGACGCTGCGGGACTACCGTCACGCGGACGGCGCGCTCGGCTATTTCCAGCACACCTTCACCGTCTACGGCCGGGAGGGCGAGCCGTGCACGAAGCCCGGCTGCACGGGCACCGTCCGGCGCATCGTGCAAGGCGGGCGCTCCACGTTCTTCTGCCCGCGCTGCCAGCGCTGAACGCTGCTTCGACCGGTCGCTTGTTCGCGCGCCGTCTTACGGGCTAAACCATGCCACATCTGCAAAACGCGCATCGGCCGCGAATGGGAGCGAGGCACGCCATGAGCTATGAGAACATCATCGTCGAGACGCACGGCAAGGTCGGGCTCGTTCGCCTCAACCGCCCGACTGCGCTCAACGCCCTCAACAGCGCGCTGATCGCGGAGCTGTCGCAGGCGATCGACGGCTTCGAAGCCGACGACAACATCGGCTGCATCGTGCTGACGGGCAGCGAGAAGGCGTTCGCGGCCGGCGCCGACATCAAGGAAATGCAGTCCAAGACGTACATGCAGGCCTACAAGGAAGACTTCATCGGCTCGTGGGATCGCGTGGCGCGCGCGCGCAAGCCGGTGATCGCGGCGGTTGCGGGCTTCGCGCTCGGCGGTGGCTGCGAGATGGCCATGATGTGCGACTTCATCATTGCAGCGGAAACGGCCAAGTTCGGCCAGCCCGAAATCAAGCTCGGCGTCATGCCGGGCGCGGGCGGCACGCAGCGCCTCGCCCGTTTCGTGGGCAAGGCGAAGGCGATGGACATGTGCCTGTCGGGCCGGATGATGGATGCCGCCGAAGCCGAGCGCTGCGGCCTCGTCAGCCGCGTCGTTGCCGCCGACAAGCTCGTCGAGGAAGCGCTGAAGTCGGCGACTGCGATCGCCTCCATGTCGCTGCCGATCCTCATGATGACGAAGGAGAGCGTGAACCGCTCGTTCGAGACGACGTTGTCGGAGGGCATCCGCTTCGAGCGACGCGTCTTCCACTCCATGTTCGCGACGAACGACCAGAAGGAAGGCATGACCGCCTTCGTCGAAAAGCGGAAACCCGACTTCAAGAATTCCTGAGCCCGGAGTTCGGGCCGGCAAAGCAGAAGGGGCCCGCCCAGCGGACCCCTTTGTCGTTTCCCGTCGCGCGTGTCGGCGAGGCGGCGGCTGATCGCACCTGCCGCGGCGGCCAGACCTACTTCTTGGCAGCGCCGGCGGGGACCGCTTCGGCGGCCTTGTCGGCCTTGGCCACGTCCTCGTTCTTGAAGAAGACGTCGACGCGCATGCCCGGCAACAGATCGGGCGAGGCGTCCATGTCCACCATCACCTCGAGCGCGTCGATGTCGGTGGGGCGGCGCGGCCCGCGCTGGCCGAGCTTGCTATGCGCCAGCAGCTTGGCGCGCGAGGCGACCTTGCCGGTGAATTCGCGGCCGGGGTAGGCATCGGATCGCACGACCACGGCCTGGCCGACACGGACCTTGGCCACATCGCGCTCCTCGACTTCGGCACGCACGCGCATGGCCGTCAGATCTCCCATGACGACGAGTGCCTGTTCGGGCGTGGCCGCCGCCAACTCGCCGACGCGGGCGGCGACCTGGAGAACCGTTCCCTCGCCCGGCGCGCGGATGCGCGTGCGCTCGAGGGCAGCTTCTGCAAGGCTCACTTCGGCGCGCGCCTGGGTGAGGCCGGACTCCAGGCGCGTGGGAAGCGGCACGTTCTGGGCCGTCTGCGCCTTGCGCAGCGCCGTGCGCTCGGTCTCGAGCTTCTTCTCGGCATCCGTCAAAGCCGTGCGCGCCTTGTCGACGGCGTCGCTGGTGGCTGCGGCCGTGCCCTTGCGCAGGTCCTGCATGGCCCGGTCGAGATCGGCGCGGGCCGCGTAGAAGGCGCGCTCTGCCGTATACGCTGCGTCCTCGGCCTGGCGGCGATCCTGAGCCAGCCGGTTGCCGCCCGTTTCCCCGTCGCGCTCGCGCTTGCGGACGCTGGCCTCGGCTTCTGCGGCGGCGACACGGGCTTTTGCATCCGTATCGTCGAGCCGGATCAGCAGATCGCCGGCCTTGACGAGGGCATTCGCCTTGACGGCGACCTCGACGATGCGGCCGGCCGCCTGCGAGGAAATGCGAACCTCACCATTACGCGCTTCGACGCGGCCGGGCGCGGAGGCGGTCCATTGCACCTGCGCGGTGGCGATGGCGACCGGCGCCGAGGACGAGGATTTCTCCCCGCCATCGCCAGCCAGCCGGGTGACGGCGACGGCGCCGATGGTGGCGAACGCTGCGGCCAGCAACAAGTTGCCAACGGTGGAGGATGTGCTCGTCGACATGCGCTTCAAGCCTTCTTCTTGCTCGTTTTCGCGGCTGCCTTCGTGGCGGCAGGGCCTGCGGTCGGTTTCTGTCTGCGATCATCGACGATGCGGCCATCCTCGATGGTGATGATGCGGTCGGCGTAGGGGAGCGTGCGTCCGTCGTGCGTGACGGCGAGAACGACGCGGCTCTCGTCGCGCGACAGTTCCTGGATCAGGGCCATCACGGCCAGGCCGTTCTTGCTGTCGAGCGCCGCCGTCGGCTCGTCCGCAAGGATCACGGCCGGCGATCCCGCGAGCGCACGCGCGATCGCGACGCGCTGCTGCTCGCCGCCGCTCATGCTGCGCGGATAGGCGTCGAGGCGATGCCCCAGCCCGACGGCCTTCAAAGCCGTCGTCGCCATCTCCGTGGCGCTCTTGCCGGAGTGGCCGCGCACGTCGAGGGCAAGCTTCACGTTCTCCGTTGCCGTCAGCGTCGGGAAGAGATTGTAGGACTGGAACACGAAGCCGATGTTACGACGCCGCAGCGCCGCCAGCTCTTCGGCGCCGAGGCCGTCGGTGGAGTTGCCCGCAATGGTCAGCGAGCCCGACGTCTGGGAGAGAATGCAGCCCAGGATCGACAAGAGCGTTGTCTTGCCGGAGCCAGACGGGCCCATCAGCAAGGTCAGCTCTCCAGGCACGAGACTGACGCTCACGCCCTTGAGCGCCTGCACCATGCCCGCGCCCTGGCCCAGTTCCTTGACGATATTCTTGGCCTCTACGACCGGTGCTGCGCTCATCTCTGGAACACCATTGCCGGATCGATGCGGGTGACCTTCATGATGGCGGCCAGCGCGGAGATGGCGCACATGAAGAACGTGAGGACGAGAAGGCCGGCAGCCAGTCCCGGCGTCATGAGGATGGGCAACGCCGTCTGCTCGCTGAACTGCACGACGATCATCGCAATGGTCATGCCGAGCCCGTAGCCGATGAGCGCGGACAGCCCTGCCTGCAGCAGGATGACCCGATGGATGTAACCGCCCGACGAACCCAGCGCGCGCAGTGTCGCGAACTCGTTGAGATGATCCTTGGTGCTGGCATAGAGCGTCTGGGCGACGATCACAGTGCCGACGAGGCTTCCCAGGATGGCACCGCCGATGAGCGCGACGCCGGCGCCCGTACCGAACAGCCAGTGGTCGAGACTGCGGTTCTTGAACTCTTCCTTGGTCAGGACTTCGACATTCTTCAGCCGCTTGGACAGCTCGGCGCGGGTCGCGGCCACGTCGGCTCCGGGCTGGAGCTGCACGAGGAGGAAGGTCGACTGATCGCCCTGCATGCCCAGGATCGAGCGCGCGCGGTTGATCGGCGTGAACACGTAGGGCGCCGTCGTGAACGAGCGGATACCGTTCGTCAGCGCCGCCACCTTGACGCGGCTCGCCTCGATCTGGGCGGTATCGCCGACGCCGTTGATGCCGAGGCTATCGAGATAGGTGCGGTCGACCGCCACCGACTCCGGCACGCTGATGTCGGCGACCGAGCCCGCGATGATGTTCCAGGGGGCCAGCCCGCCATCGGCGGGGTCCGTGCCGACGATGACGGACAAGGCCGAGCCGCCCGCAGGCTTGCGCCACTCCGAGAACGACACCACCAGCGGCACGACCGCTTTCACGCCGGGCGTCGAAAGCGCGATGTGGCGTTCGCGGCCGGGCAGCGCGCTCGCCTCCTCGAAGCTCTTGGCACCGTAGGACGTGACCCACAACTCGCCGTTCGCATTCTCGATCATCGAAATGATCATCTTGCGTGCGCCGAGGTAGAGGCCGAGTTGCACCGCCACCAGAACGATGGAGAACAGGATCCCGACGAGGGTGACCGACAACCGGATGCGGTCGTGGAACAGATTTCTGAACGCGAGGGTTAAAACCATCGTTTACCGATCTTTCTCGCGCCGGCAGGCAAGGCACCGCGCCATGTTGAACCTCGTCCGTGCGAGTGACTGTTGGGCGGCTTATATAGGAATTGTGCCCGCGAACGCCCAACCAGAGCGGGCGCGTGGTTAACCCCACACGCCATTTCCGGCGGCAGGCACCATGCACCAAAGCTCGTTGAGGAAAGGTATCCCAGCCCCCGGGAACGGCCGCCCGCTCCACCTTTCAATATCGCGGAGAATGTCTTCGTCCGGGATTGCGCGCGGTTGGCGATTGCCAGTGAACGCCTCAAACGCCTAGGTTCGCCATGCGACTCGGACGGACCGATTCCGCACCGGGCGTGGAGCGTCAGAGACTTACAGAAAGAGGCTACCATGTCTTTCCTGTCGGAATTCAAGGAGTTTGCCCTCAAGGGCAACGTCATGGACCTGGCTGTCGGCGTCATCATCGGTGGTGCGTTCGGCAAGATCGTCGAGTCGCTGGTTGGCAACATCATCATGCCCATCGTCGGTCTGGCTGGCGGATCGCCGGACTTCAAAGGCATCGTTCTGGGACCGATCAAGGTCGGTTCGTTCATTCAGACCGTGGTGGATTTCACCATCCTGGCCTTCTGTATCTTCCTGATGATCAAGGCCATGAACATGGCGCGTAAGCGCTTCGAGAAACCGGCCGAGCCTGCTGCGCCGCCGGCGCCGCCAGCCTCCGAGGTCTATCTCAAGGAGATCCGGGACGCTCTCGTGGCGAAGAATTAAGGCAGAAAAGGGTCGAGGCGGCTTTCGCTGCCGTAAATGGGCAGGCGTCCGGCTTCGACCGGGCGCTTTCTTTTTAGTGACGCAAGCTGGCCCAGGGCCCCGATCTCACGAGCAGCTGCCGCCGCCCAGCACGCAGAACTTGGCGCAATGGGGATGGCAGAGCTTGATCTCGCCGTGGGCGAACATGCCGCCGTCGACGACGCCCGCCGCGCCCAAGCTGTCTCCCATCTCGAAGCGCTGATCGTAGGGCAGCAGCGTGCAGGGCAGCACGACGGGCCGGCTCGCGCCGCTGCGCTTCACGATCATCCGGCTCGTTGCACACATCATGTCCGACGGCTTCTTGTGCAGGATGCCCCAGCACGCGGTCGTTATCTCGGGCACTTCGAAGCTGCCATCCATCTCGGGCAGCAGGACCAGCGCCTTGGCATCTGCCGGATCGATCGGCCAGCCACGCGCACGGATCAGTTCCCCGTAGCCCGACCGCGCCTCCTCGTCGAGCTCGTGCCAGCACGTCCGGCCGGCGATCGCCATCGCGAAACCGTTGGCGGCCAGCCAATCGAGGCCTGCCAGCGTTTTTGCGAACGTCTTGGCGCCGCGTTCGGCTTCGTGCAGCTCGGCCGTGTAGTGATCGAGGCTGACACGAATGCGCAACTGGCTGCCGTAACGCTCCTTCAGCGACAGGAGGCCCCTCTTCAGGCGCGGGCGCTGCATGGGCTGCATGGCATTGGACAACACCAGGACCTCGAAGCCCCTCGCGAGGGCCGCCTCGAGCATCTGGATGATTTCGGGATTGAGAAAAGGTTCACCGCCCGTAAAGCCGATCTCGCGCGTCCCCAATTCGTCCGTGACGATCTCGTCCAGAAAGGCCGTCACCTCGGCAGCCGTCAGATAGGCCAGGCGATCGTTGGAAGGGCTCGACTCGATGTAGCAGTTGATGCACGCGATGTTGCACAGCGATCCGGTGTTGAACCACAGCGTTTCCAGGCGATCGAGGCCGACGGTGGCGCGCTTCTCCCCCTTGGCGGTGGTATCCGGATCGGTAAATTTCTCGATAGAGATCGTCGATGCGGCGACAGGCGTGTGGGACGTCACGGATAATCACCTCGAGGCTTATGACAATCGGGCATCTGACGTGCCCTGTGGGGCTTTGTGCTTTTTTCTTGGTGGCCGGACGCTAGCACGAAGCGGTCAAAGCGTTAATCACGATGCGATCACGAATTATCGAACGACGCGGGCGACCTGCCTCGGATGCTTGAAGGCCGGGGCGCTCGGCCAGGGCGCTCGGATTGACGCCGCAGCCGACGGCAATGTCTAATGCCGACATGGCGATGCCCATCGCCAGCGCTGCACGCCAGGAAGGAAGCCTCATGGACAAGCCCCACTCCACCGTCGGATCACGCATGGCGGGCATCAGCGATGCATGGCTCGCCAAGGTCAAGGAGCCGATCCTGGAGCCGGAGCTGGAGATCATCGATCCGCACCATCATTTGTGGGAATTCCCCGAGCATCGCTATCTCCTGCATGACATCCTTTCCGACACCGGAAGTGGCCACAACGTTCATTCGACGGTCTTCATGGAGTGCACGGCGTGCTATCGCGCCGATGGGCCGGAGGCCATGAAGCCCGTCGGCGAGGTCGAGTTCGTCAACGGCATCGCCGCCATGTCGGCGTCGGGCGCCTATGGCCCCACGCGCGTCGCCGCCGCCATCATCGGCTTCGCCGAGCTGACGCTGGGCGCGGCCATCGAGGACGTGCTCGTCAAGTCGATGGAAGTCGGCGGCGGGCGCTATCGCGGCATCCGCTACGTGGCGTCGTGGGAGGACAAGGAGCCTGCCATCCACAATGGCCACACCAATCCGCCGCGCCATCTCTATCGCGACCATGCCAAATTCCACGAAGGCTTCGCCGTGCTGGGCAAGCTCGGCCTCGTGTTCGATGCGTGGTGCTATCATCCCCAGCTTCCCGACGTGATCGCGCTCGCCCGCAAGTTCCCGGACCAGCCCATCGTCATGGACCACTGCGGCGGACCATTGGGGCTCGGCTACTACGCCGGCCGCCGCGACGAGGTCTTCGCGGACTGGAGCCGCGACATCCGCGAGCTGGCGCGCTGCCCCAACGTGATGATCAAGCTCGGCGGCATCGGCATGCGCGTCAACGGCTTCGGCTTCCACAGCCAGGAGACGCCGCCCACCTCCGAGCAGCTCGCGACCGCCTGGAAGCCCTACATCGAGACCTCTATCGAGGCGTTCGGCCCGAAGCGGGCGATGTTCGAATCCAACTTCCCCGTCGACAAGCTCTCGGGCAGCTATGCGGTCTACTGGAACGCCTTCAAGCGGCTCGCAGCCAAGGCCAGCGCCGACGAGAAGGCCGATCTCTTCCGTGAAACCGCACGCCGCTTCTACAAGCTGCCCTGACGGGCCCCGGTAGCGACAGGAACCCATGCCATGAGCGCCGACAAACCTGCAGCCAGCCCTTCGCTTCCTCCGACCGAGGCCTGGCAATGGCCGGAGGACAAGTGGCGCGACATCGTCAATCGCGTGCGTGCCGGCCGGTCGCTGAAGCCCAAGGCATGGCCGGGCGGCGCGCGCTGCGCGGTGGCGCTGTCCTTCGACAGCGATCACGAGACGCAGACGCTCCGCTGGGGGCACGACTCGCCCGGCCGCCTGTCGACCGGGCAGTACGGGGCGCGCGTCGGCGTGCCGCGCATCCTCGCGCTCCTGGAGAAATACGGAATCAAGGCGACGTTCTTCGTGCCGGCGGTGGCCGCCATGCTCTATCCGGACGA
This sequence comes from Hyphomicrobiaceae bacterium, assembly GCA_041397775.1. Taxonomy (GTDB): domain Bacteria; phylum Pseudomonadota; class Alphaproteobacteria; order Rhizobiales; family Hyphomicrobiaceae. The sequence continues at coordinate 56,892 of JAWKWB010000006.1, forward strand.
GCAGAAGCGCGTGATCGCCGAAGGGCACGAGATCGGCATCCACAGCTGGATCCACGAATTCAATAGCCAGCTTCCGCCCGCCGCCGAACGCGACCTGCAATTTCGCGCCGCCGAGGTTCTGCAGAAGATCACCGGCGTCACGCCGGTCGGCATCCGCACGCCGTCGTGGGATTTCAGCCAGCACACGCTGTCGATCACGCGCGAGATGGGCCTGCTCTACGACAGCTCGCTGATGGCGGACGACGACCCCTACGAGCTTCTGGAGAACGGCGCGCCGACCGGCATCGTCGAGCTGCCGGTGGAGTGGATCCGGGACGATTTTCCCTATCTCGCCATGGACCGGCTGGGCTCGGCGCGGCCCTATACACCGCCTTCGGGCGTACTCGAAGTGTTCCGGCGCGAGTTCGACATGGCCTACGAGACCGGCGGTCTCTATCTCCTGACGATGCACCCGCACGTCATCGGGCATTCGAGCCGCATCCAGATCCTCGAAGAGCTGATTCGGCACATGCGCGCGCACGCGGGCATCTGGTTCGCCCGGCACGACGAAGTCGCCCGTTACTGCAAGGAACAGGCGGGGATGTAACGCCGGACAGCCGTGCTCCGCGCGCCTTCCGGGAAATCAGGGGAGGGGAGACGAGCGGGCCTCCCTATGCCTCACTCTCTGTTTGAACGACACCCTACGTTTTGAACGACACCCTACGCTTCCCTCCCCCCGGTTCCCCGGCCAAGCGGGCGGGCCAGAGCCCGGCCGCGTCGAGCCGGGGTCTTTCCCGGCGCTCTCGGAGCACCGCGCTGCCACGCCCGTCGCAACCCGCCCCGCGAAAGTTGCCGGACAGCCGCGCTCCGCGCGCCTTCCGGGAAATCGGAGGGATGGACCAGGGCGGGCGGGCCACTGAGGAAGATGGGGGGCGTCGGGGAAAGCGGGGGGCCGTGTGCCTCAGTTCGCGTCCATCTTGAGGGCGGCGATGAAGGCTTCCTGCGGGATTTCGACCTTGCCGAATTCGCGCATCTTCTTCTTGCCGGCCTTCTGCTTCTCGAGCAGCTTGCGCTTGCGCGAGATGTCGCCGCCGTAGCACTTGGCCAGCACGTCCTTGCGCAGCGCGCGGATGGTCTCGCGTGCGATCACCTTGGCGCCGATCGCCGCCTGGATCGGGATCTGGAAGAGGTGCGGTGGGATCAGCTCCTTCAGCTTCTCGCACATGGCGCGGCCGCGCATCTCGGCGCGCGTGCGATGCACGATGATGGAGAGGGCATCGACCGGCTCGCCGTTGACGAGGATCGACAGCTTGACGAGCTCGCCCTCCTCGTACCCCTTGATCTGATAGTCGAAGGAGGCATAGCCGCGGCTGACCGACTTCAGGCGGTCGTAGAAATCGAACACCACCTCGTTCAGCGGCAGCTCGTAGATCAGCATGGCGCGCGAGCCGACGTAGGTCAGCGTCTTCTGGCGCCCGCGACGGTCCTGGCACAGCTTGAGGACGGCGCCCAGGTACTCGTCGGGAACGAGGATCGTCGCCTCGATCCAGGGCTCCTGCATGTGATCGATCTTCATCGTATCCGGCATGTCCGCCGGATTGTGCATCTCGATCATCGTGCCGTCGGTCATATGCAGGTGATAGATCACGCTCGGCGCCGTCGTGATGAGGTCGAGATTGAACTCGCGCTCCAGGCGCTCCGTGATGATCTCGAGGTGCAAGAGGCCCAGGAAGCCGCAGCGGAAGCCGAAGCCCAACGCTGCGCTGCTCTCCATCTCGTAGGAAAAGCTTGCGTCGTTGAGGCGCAGGCGGCCAACGGCCTCGCGCAGGTCCTCGAAATCGGCGGCATCGACGGGGAACAGGCCGCAGAACACGACGGGTTGGGCCGGCTTGAAGCCCGGCAGGGGCTCGGCCGTCGGGTTCTTCTCGTCCGTGACGGTATCGCCGACGCGAGTGTCGGCCACCTGCTTGATCGCCGCCGTGATGAAGCCGACCTCGCCCGGACCCAGCTCGTCCAGAGATTCCTGCTTGGGCCGGAAGACGCCGACGCGCTCGATCTGATAGGCCGCGTCCGTCGACATCAGCTTGATCTTCTGGCCCTTCTTGAGCACGCCTTCCTTGACGCGCACGAGCACCACGACGCCGAGATAAGCGTCGTACCAGCTATCGATCAGCAGCGCTTTCAATGGCTTGTTGCGCTCGCCCTTGGGCGGCGGCAGGCGCTCCACGATGGCATCGAGCACGGCGGCGACATTGAGCCCGGTCTTGGCCGAGACGCCGATTGCGCCGGAGGCGTCGATGCCGATCACATCCTCGATCTGCTGCTTGACGCGATCCTCGTCGGCCGACGGCAGGTCGACCTTGTTCAGGACCGGCAGGATCTCCAGGTCGTTGTCGAGGGCCTGATAGACGTTGGCCAGCGTCTGCGCCTCCACGCCCTGGGAGGCGTCGACGACCAGGATCGCGCCTTCGCAGGCGGCCAGCGACCGCGACACCTCGTAGGCGAAATCGACGTGGCCCGGCGTGTCCATCAGATTGAGCTGATAGACTTTTCCGTCCTTCGCCTTGTAGTCGAGGCGGACGGTCTGGGCCTTGATGGTGATACCCCGCTCCCGCTCGATTTCCATCGAATCGAGGATCTGCGCCTTCATCTCCCGGTCGGAGACGTTGCCGCACAGCTGGATCAACCGATCCGACAAGGTGGACTTGCCGTGGTCGATATGGGCGATGATCGAAAAGTTGCGAATGAGCTGGATGTCGGTCATGCGCCTGCCTGTAGCACTCCCCGATGGCGGTTTGAAGGGGGCAGCGTGGCCGGCGGGCCACGGAGTCGCGATGTCTGCGCAAAGCCTGGATAATGCCGCTATCGGACGATCTCAAATTGTTATAGTGTTACAAAATACACATCGCAGCTGCGATCACGCGTACATCTCGGACATTGCAGACTTGGAAGCTGGAGGCGGTTTTGGGGAACTCTTTGCTCGCACGATCGGTTGTGATCGCGGGCCTATGCGCCCTTGTCGTTTCCGTGCCGGAAGCGCAAGCGGGCACGTTCGACGTCAAGGGCGTCGAGGTGACGAAGGGCGAAAGCGAGATCGCCGTTGGCGCCGCATGGCAGCGCGGTTTTCCCGTGAACTCGGATTTCGTCGGTCAAAGTTATGAAATCGGCTATGGCTACGGCGTCACGAACTGGTTCAAGGCGGGCCTCAAGATCGGTTTCGAGCAGCCGCTCGCACAACGCCTGGAAGCGACAGTATTCGGCCTCGAAGGCCAGGCGGTCATCGTTGATCCCGACAAGTCCCGCATTGGTCTGGCCTGGTACACGGGCCTCGATATCGGCCTCAAGAGCGACGAAAGCGAGGTGCTGACGTTCGGCCCCTTGATCAGCGTCAAACTCGCGGACAAGCTGGCCCTCACGCTCAACCCGCTGCTGCAAAAATCCTGGGCTCCCAGCACGTCCGGCATCGACTTCAACTATGCTTGGCAGATCAAGCGCGCGCTTGCCGAGGCGATCGCCCTGGGCGCCGAGGGTTACGGCGTCATTCCCGACATCGGCAACGCTCCCGGCAGCGACTCCCAGGAGCATCGCCTGGGGCCGGTGCTGTATCTAAGTGGCGGCGACGGCAAGGACGGCCCCAAGGTGGAATTCCAGATCGGCGTGCTGTTCGGCATGACGGAGGCAACGGCCGACACGACGGGCCGGGCCAAGATGGCGATCACCTGGTGAGCCGGCCGGCGGCGGAATGACCGCCGCCCGCTCTGCCTGTTGCTCAGCGATGGTTGGCCTTGCGCCACGCTTCGAATTCGATTTTCGAGCGCTCGTCGGTGGCCGGGTAGAGGCCGACGATGGAACGGCCCTCGCGCACCTTCTCGGTGACGAAATCCTCGTAGGCGGTCATCTCGTGCGTTTCGGCAGCGATCTCGTCGGCCAGATGCGCGGGGATCACGATCACGCCTTCCGCATCGCCCACGATGACGTCTCCCGGCCAGACCGGCGCGTCGCCACAGCCGATCGGCACGTTGACGTCCACGGCCTGATGCAGCGTGATGTTGGTCGGGGCGGCCGGGCGGCAGTGATACGTGGGGAACGGCAACTGCGCCATTTCCGAGCTGTCGCGAAAGCCGCCATCGGTCACGATGCCGGCCACGCCGCGCTTCATGAGGCGGGTCACCAGGATGCCGCCGGCGGAGGCCGCGCGCGGATCCTTGCGGCTGTCGATGACGAAGACGCAACCGGGCGGACAATCCTCGATCGCCTTGCGTTGGGGATGCTTGGGGTCGTTGAAGACCGTGATCGGGTTCAAGTCCTCGCGGGCGGGAATGTAGCGCAGCGTGTAGGCCTCGCCGACCATGTTCGGCAGGCCGGGATTGAGCGGATGCACATCCTGGATCATCTGCGTGCGGAAGCCGCGTTTGAACAGCGCGGTGGAGATGGTCGCGGTGCTGACGCCCATCAGCTTCTGGCGCGTCTCGGGCTTCAAGTTGCTCATCGCAGTCCTCCCTCGGGGCCTTGACCGGCCCGGCTGTCGTCCTGCCTGCGTGGATCAATCGAGCGTCGTGGTCAAGGCGATCCTGCCGGCCTCGGCGCCTGCCGCCGGCCCGATTTCGCCGATCCGCGCCGCCGCGGTCACACCGGCGGCGTGCAGGGCGGCGAGGCAGGCCGCAACCCGGTCCGCCGGAACCCCCGCGAGTACGCCGCCGGAGGTCTGGGGATCGAGCAGGAGCGCTTGCGTGATCGCCGCCCCTGCGCTGCCGGGCAGGAGCGCCCCCAGGTGGGCCATGTTCTCCGTCAGAAGCGTCGAGTGGACGCCGTCCCGCGCGAGGGCGAGCGCGCCCGGATAGAGTGGGCAGGCGGTCGCATCGAGGTGGGCGGCAAGATCGCTCCCAGCCAGCATTTCCGCCAGATGACCGACGAGGCCGAAGCCCGTCACGTCGGTCATGGCGCGGGCGCCGTGCGCCGCCAGGATGCCTGCTGCGGCTGCATTCGAGAGGCGCATGCCCGCCAGAATGGCCGCCACCTCGCGTGCGCGCGCCATGCCCCGCATCGCCGCCGCCAGGACGACGCCCGTGCCCAGCGGCTTCGTCAGCACGAGGACATCACCGGCCACCAAGCCGCGCTTGGGCAGGAGATGCTCCCGCGCGACCGTGCCGGAGACGAAGAGGCCGGCTGCCAGTTCGTCGCCCTGCGTCGTATGCCCGCCGACGAGGGCGATGCCGTGGGCGTCGAGGACCGCTCGCGCGCCGGCCAGGAGTTGGAAGAGGTCGTCCTCCTGCAGATGCGGGGCGGCCCGCGGCACCTGCGCCATCACCAGCGCATGGTCGGGCGTGCCGCCCTTCACCAGGATGTCGCTGATCGCGTTCTGGGCGGCGATCTCGCCCGCCACGTAGGGCTCGGGCCAGGGGGCTGGAAAATGGTCGATCGTCTCGAGGCGAAGGGGACCGCCACCCAGGTCGAGCACGGCCGCGTCGTCGCGCGGTGACAAATCCTGCACCGTCAGCCCGCCGGGTGCGGAGGCGATCCGGTCGAGTGCGGCCGCCAAGGGGTTCGGGCCGAGCTTTGCGCCGCAGCCCCGACAGGGCATCTCGTCGGCGGCAGTGCCGTGCGCCGGCCCCATCGCCGGCAGTTCGGCAAAGCGCTCCATGAACGGACGGTCGATGCGGTCCTTCCAGGTCCAGGCCCAGCGCCCGCGGGCGGCGAACGGGCCGCGGCTGGCGATGGCAGCCTTGTCTCCCAGCGCCAGCAGCGTGAGGAACTGCCTTTGCGGCTTGAACGGCAGCGCCGCCTCGCCGCGGGCACGCCGCCTGAGGTTATCGGTCAAGGGCGGGCCCTGGCGAACGGCGAACACGCCAGCCTTCTCGCGAACATGCTCGATGACGGTAGCGCAGTCGCCGGCAGCGAAGATGTCGGCATCGTCCATGGTCTGCAGGGTCGGCCGCAGCGCCAGGAAGCCTGCCGCATCGCGCGTGAGGCCGGTCGCGGCGAACCAGGCCGGCGGCGCGGCCTTGGTGGTGAGCAACGTGGCGTCGCTGGGCACGGTGCGGCCGCTGGCCAGATGCAGGGCATCGGGTGCGATACGGACGGCTGCATCGTTCTCGACGAGCGTCACGCGGGCGTCGGCCAAGGCCGCGCGGGCATAGCGTCGCGCGCGGGCGTTGTGCGTCGGCAACAGCACGCCGCTGCCCACGAGCGTGAACGCAAAGCTCTCGGGGTCGAGGCCATGTGCAGGCGCTTCGGCGCGCAAGCGATGGCGGATCGCCAGGATCAGCTCGAAGCCAGCGGCACCCGTGCCCACGATCGCGATGCGGCGCGGACCATCCGCCGCCAGGGCCCGCACCCTCAAGTCCTCCCAGCGCGGGGCGAACGTTGAGACGGGCTTCACGGCAATGGCGTTCTCGGCCGCGCCGGCGATGCCGTCCAACAGCGGCGTGATGCCGGTGTCGATCGACAGAAGATCGTAGGCCAGCGGCGGGCGGCCATCGAGCAGCACCCGCCGCGCCTCCCGGTCGATGCCGCAGGCCGTCCCGTGGATCAGGCGGGCGCCGGCCCGCTGCGCCAGCCGCACCACGTCGATATGGCATTCATCGAGCGTGTAATGGCCGGCGACATAACCCGGCAGCATGCCCGAGTAGGGCGCGTCGAGCTCCTTGGCGATGACGGTCAGGCCGACGCCCGGCTCGGGCCGCATCGCGAAGGCGCGCAGCACCGTGACGTGCGCATGGCCGCCGCCCACCAGAACGATACGCTTGCGGACCGGCGCTTGCGGCTCCATGCGGTAACGTGGCTCCTTCGCCGTCAGGCCGTCAGGACGATCTTGCCCAGATGCGCGTTGGCCTTCATGTGCGCCAGCGCTTCGGCGGCCTTCTCCAGAGGGAAGGTGCGGTCGATGGGCAGCGCCAGCTTGCCCGCCTCCACCGCCGGCCACAGATCCTTGCGCATGAGGCGGTTGATCTCGCGCACCTCCTCGATGGAGCGCGTGCGGAACGTGACGCCGATGTAGTCGATGCGGCGCAGCGCATGGGTGTCGAAGTCGAACTCGCCCTTGAAGCCGCCGAGTCGGCCGACGTTGACGATGCGGCCGAGCACTTTCGTGGCGCGCAGGTTGTCGCTGGCGACGTAGCCGGAGATCTGGTCGACGATGAGATCGACGCCCTTGCCGTCGGTCGCCTTCAGCACCGCATCGACCCAGCCGGGATCGCGCGAGTCGACCGCCAGATCGGCGCCGAACTCGGTCAACCGGGCGCGGCGCTCCGCATTCGTGGACGAGCCCACCACGAGGCGCGCGCCCATATGCTTGGCGATCTGCATCGCCATGAGGCCGACGCCGGAGCTGGCGCCCTGGATCATGACGGCCTCGCCCGCCTGCAAACGGCCGGCGGTGACGACGGCGTTGTGCATCGTCTGCAGCGCCACGGGCAACGTCGCGGCCTGCTCGAAGGACATGTTGTTGGCGGGGATGCGGTGCGTGCGGCCATGGTCGGCCAGCGCATACTCGGCATAGGTCGCGGGGGCTGCGCACATCACGCGGTCGCCGACCTTCACGTCGCGGACGTTGGCGCCCACGGCCGCCACCTCGCCTGCGCACTCGAGGCCCAGGATTGCGCCGGCGCCGCCGGCGTTGCCGTGCATGCGGCCGGAGGCCATGATGAGGTCGGCGCGGTTGAGGCCGGCCGCGCGCACCCGCACCAGCACCTGGTCGGGGCCCGGCTCGGGCTGTGGCACGTCGCGGATCTCGACCCCGTTGTCACCGATCACTGCTGCTTTCATGGCGCTTCGTTCCCTTGATCTTCAGCCTGGGACATGCCCGTCCCGCATCACTCGCCGCGGAACATGCCCCGCCATCCTTCGACGATGAGGACGCACATCAAAGCACACGCGGACATCACCGCGAAGCCGAGTGCCAGGGGAAAAACCGATCCATCGAACTGGCGGGCCACGAAACCGCCGAGCATGGCGCCGATTCCGGTGGTGGCAAAGCCCAGGAGCGCGGACGCCGTGCCGGCCGCCCGGCCGACCGGCTGCATGGCAATGGCGTTGAAGTTCGCCTGCGTGAGGCCGAAGAGGTAGAAGCAAAGGCCCATCAGTGGTCCCGCGACCCAGAGCGAGGGCCGCGAGAGTCCTGTGACGAGGGCCAGCAAGCCAGCGATACCCAGAAACGTGACCAGCGCCGCATGCGACAGCCGTCGCATGCCGGCCTGCTGGACGAGGCGCGCATTCGTGAACGAGGCCAACGCCAGCGCGCAGGCGACGGCGCCGAATGCGATGGGGAACGCGCGCCCCAGGTCGAAGACCTCGACGAAAATCTGCTGGGCGCTGGAAATGTAGGTGACGAGGCAGCCGAACATGAAGCACGTGGCAAGGCCGTAGCCGATGGTGATGCGCGAGGTCAGCACCAGGTGCAGCGCAGCCCCCAGGCCGAACGGCGCCTCGCCGTGCTGCCTGCCGGTTTCGGGAAGCCGGAAGGCCGACCAGATGCTCGCAGTCACGCCGGCGAAGATCAGGACGTAGAATGCCGCCGGCCACGAGCCGACCGACGCCACCGCCTGTCCGACCGTCGGGGCAAAGATCGGCACCGTGATGAAGACCATCATCGCCGTGGACATGACGCGCGCCATCTCGCGACCCGAAAAGAGGTCACGAATGATCGCCGTCGCAATCGTCCGCGGCGCGCCGCCGCCGAAGCCCTGCAAGAGACGTGCAGCCAGCAGCATTTCGAAGCTCGGCGCCAGCGTGGCCAGGATGCAGGCGACGACGAAGATGGAGAGGCCACCCAGCAACGGCCAGCGACGCCCCAGGCGATCCGAGACCGGGCCCCAGAAGAGCTGCCCGAAGGCGAAGCCCGCCATATACGTGACGACCACGAGTTGCTGGTCGTTTTGCGAGGACACGCCGTAGGTGGCTGCGATCTGCGGCAGCGAGGGCAGCATGATGTCGATGGACATCGCCGTCATCGACATCAGCAGCGCGATGAGGACGATCAGTTCCTTGTAAGGAATGGGCAGCGCCCTGGTGCTGGGATGGGCCGGCTGCGATTGGCTCGTCGACATGGATGGGCGCTGCTCCGATGCTTCCTGGCCCTCTCCATGGCCTATTCGCGATTCGAATCACATGCGCCCTGCCGGCGCATGTCCGAAACGCAAACGAGGCAGCGCGGCCGCGGGATTGCGCGACCGGGACGACAGGCTGTTTCATTTGCAGCGCAACATGCGCCAGGGCGACAGGCAAAGCAATGCGCCCAACCACGGCCGTTTCCCCGCGACATGCCCGTCATGCAACGCAGCATGGCCAAAAGCGACGTCGGCGGCGCATTCGACGCAGGTCGATCAGCCGAAAGTCGGGCTTCGCGCAATGTAAACGCACACTTAACGTGATCTGTGGGGGCGCATATGTCGCGCCGCCTGCGATTTGCCGGCCGTCCGGGCGGGGGCCAGGACAGTCGGCTGCGTAGGGTGAACAGGGGGTCGGGAAACAACGATCCTCAACGGGAGAAAACGTCAGGATGGCTAGCAACGGAGCGGACCGCTATTGGTCACGCACCAGCGCGCTCATGTGGACCATGTTCGTGCTCTGGGTGCTGTTCAGTTTCGTCGTTCACTTCTTCGTCGAACAACTGAACTCTGTCAAAATTCTGGGCTTCCCGCTCGGCTTCTACATGGCCGCGCAGGGTTCGCTCATCGTCTTCGTGGTCATGCTCTTCGTCTTCGCCAAGCGGCAGGACACCATCGACCGCGAAGAAGGCGTCGCCGAGGACATGTAAGGGAGATAGCGTCGTGGCTCAGCAAAGCAAGGCCGGCGGCGGAGATTTCATCTCCAACCTCGGCAAGATCTATGGACTTTATACGGGTGGCTTCTTCGGCTTCGTCATCATTCTCGCGATCCTGGAGAGGATGGGCGTTCCCAACAAGTTCATCGGGTACGGCTTCGTCTTCCTGACGATCGCGGTCTACGCGATCATCGGCGTTCTTTCGCGCACCGCGGAGGTGGGCGAATACTACGTCGCGGGACGCCGGGTGCCAGCCTTCTACAACGGCATGGCGACAGGCGCCGACTGGATGTCGGGCGCGTCGTTCGTCGGCATGGCCGGCACGCTCTTCCTGCTCGGCTACGACGGCCTCTCCTTCGTGCTCGGCTGGACGGGCGGCTACGTGCTCGTGGCCATTCTGATCGCACCGTTCCTGCGCAAGTTCGGTGCCTACACCGTACCCGATTTCTTCGCGGAGCGGTTCGGCGGCAACTTCGCCCGCTTCCTGGCGGTCATCGTGCTGATCTGCTGCTCCTTCACCTACGTGACGGCGCAGATCTACGCGACGGGCATCATCGCCCAGCGCTTCCTCGGCATCGACTTCGTGGTGGCGGTCTACGTCGGCCTGCTCGGTATCCTGCTGTGCTCGATGCTGGGCGGCATGAAGGCGGTGACGTGGACGCAGGTCGCCCAGTACATCGTGCTGATCGTCGCCTACCTGATCCCCGTGGTCATTCTGTCGGCGAAGAAGTACGGCGTTCCCGTGCCGCAGCTCACCTACGGTTCGGCGCTGGCGGAGATCACCAATCTCGAGAACCAGATGGCGGCCAAGGGCCTTGCGGCGACCGTCAAGGACGCGGCCGGCAACGCCGCCTTCGCCAAGCCGCACGTGAAGCCGTTCACGGACTACAATCCGCTGAACTTCTTCGCGCTGATCCTGTGCCTGATGATCGGCACGGCGTCGCTGCCGCACATCCTGATGCGCTACTTCACCACCCCGTCGGTGCGTGATGCGCGCGCCTCGGTGGCGTGGTCGCTGTTCTTCATCTTCCTGCTCTACTTCACGGCGCCAGCATATGCGGCGTTCTCGAAGCTCGAGGTCTACAGCCTCATCGCCAAGGGCACGAAGATCACGGAACTGCCGACGTGGATGTTCACCTACGGCAAGCTCGGCCTCGTGAAGCTGTGCGGCGCCAACGTGGTGGATACCGCTTCGATCGTGGCCGCCTGCGGCAAGATCGCCGGACATGCCGGTGTCATGCGACTGCAGGACTTCTCGATCAACCCGGACGTGATCGTGCTGTCGACGCCGGAGATCGCGGGCATGCCCTACGTCATCGCCGGCCTGGTGGCCGCCGGTGGCCTGGCCGCCTCGCTTTCGACGGCTGACGGGCTGCTGCTCGCCATCGCCAACGCGCTGTCACACGACATCTACTACAAGATGGTCAACCCGAACGCGGAAACGAAGACGCGCCTCGTGGTTGCCCGCGTGTTGCTGGTGGTGGTGGCCATCGCTGCGGCCTACACCGCCTCGACCAAGCCAGCCGACATCCTGTCGATGGTGGCGTGGGCGTTCTCGCTGGCGGCAGCGGGTATCTTCCCGGCGCTGGTGCTCGGCATCTGGTGGAAGCGGGCGACCTCGGCCGGCGCGGTGCTGGGCATGATCGCGGGCTTCGGCCTGTGCCTCTACTACCTCGTGGGCACGCGCTACTTCGCCGTGACCTTCCATGAGATGTGGAGCTGGCTGGGCACGGCATCGCCGGCGGCAAAGGCCAAGTTCGCCGACCTCAAGAGCGCCTGGGCTGCGGCTTCCGGCCCTGCCAAGGACGTTGCCTGGGTGGCACTCGACAAGCACGCGCAGTCGATCGCGAGCTGGTGGGGCGTCAAGAACATCTCGTGCGCCCTGTTCGGCCTGCCCGTCGGCTTCCTCACGATCTGGATCGTGTCGTTGCTGACCCCGGCGCCGAGCCAGGCCGTGATGGACATGGTCGATGCCACGCGCCGTCCGCGCGGCGGCACCGTCATCGAGGACAAGGGTGCGGCCGTCGCGCACTGAGCCTCGTCGAACCTGGATCGACAGGAGAGCGGGGCCTTGTGCCCCGCTCTTCATTTCTGCAATGTCGGCCCGACTTCCGCATCGACCATTGACGGGCGCGCACACGGGAGAACCGTTGACCGATGACACCCGCCGACAGCCTTCTGACGCACTGGTACTTCCATATACCCAACCTGATGATGGCGGCGCTGATCTACACGCTGATCGGCCGCTATCTGCTGGAATTGTTCTTTGCCCGCACGGGCAAGGACGATCCGGTGATCGTGCGCGTCTTTCGCAGCGTGACCGATCCCTTTCTCAAGCTGATACGACTGGTGACGCCGGCGATCGTGCCGAACGGCGTGCTGATCGTATTCGCCATCGCCTGGCTGATGGCCGCGCGCATGGCCTGGTTCCTCACCTGCGTCGCAGCCGGCATGCGCGCCAACGTCCTGGGATGACGGCATCATGAACCAACACGACGACGCGCCCGATCACGCCGAGTTGCAGGAGCGCCAGGACGTCATGCAGCGCGACGTGCTGCTGGTGGCGACGGCTGCCGTCTCCCTGCTGAACGGCCTGCACTTCTCGCCGCTGTTCGACCCGGTGTTCTTCCTGCTGCGGCCGTTCGTGGCCTCGTTCCTGTCGAGCCCGCTGGTCCTGTTCTACCTGACGTCGATCCTCATCTCGCTGATCACGCTGTTGATCGCGGGCATTCCGGCAGCGCTCTACGAGCGCATCCGCGGGTACAAGCAGAGCACGCCTCTTTCCATCGGCATCTGGTTCGCCGCGACGATCGTGCTGGCCATCCCCGGCATCATGGGCGCGTTCGGGCTCAACGACTAGGCCTGCCCGGGAAATCGCCGGCCCTCGCGGCAGATCACGATTTTTCGAAGTTACCGGCGACCGGCATGCTGCCATATTGGGCGCCTGCCTATCCGGCCGGGATCTGGTCATGCTGGAACGCATCGAGTATCTGGCACGCGTATCGGTGAGCCGTGCCTGCGGTTTTGCAGGCCTTGCCATCGTCACCTTCTTCGTCGGCATGTCGGGCGACATGCCCGCCGCCTTCAAATCCGCCGGATTTCTCGCCCTGCTCGCGTGCCTGGTGCTGCTGCTCAAGGCGCATCAGGCCCCGCGGCGCCCCTACAAGAGCACCGAGCTGTGGCTGATGCTGCGCCCGGAGGAACGGCCGGAAGCGGCGATCGCCCAGCAGATCATCGGTACCGTGCTCAGGGAGACGTTCCTGCATTTCGCGCTGCATGCGGCGGCCGTTGCTGCCGCACTGCTCGGCATCGCCGTGCTCTATGCGACGGCCGGCTATTGACGTGCCGCCCGACGGCGAAAACGCCCGGCAAACCTTTCTGCGCTATAGTCCTTGCGGAATCGCCGGGGGTGGGAACGCGGGGCAATGACCGTCGAGGAATTCGATCTATTCGTCGTTGGCGGGGGCATCAACGGCTGCGGGATCGCCGCGGACGCGGCGGGACGCGGCCTCGCCGTCATGCTGGCGGAGCAATCCGACCTCGCCTCCGGCACCTCGTCGGCCTCCTCCAAGCTGATCCACGGCGGCTTGCGCTATCTGGAACTCTACGAGTTCCGGCTGGTCCGCGAGGCGCTTGCGGAGCGCGAGGTGCTGCTCGCGAAGGCGCCGCACATCGTGTGGCCGCTGCGCTTCGTGATGCCGCACGTCGCCAGCCTGCGCCCGCGCTGGATGATCCGGGCGGGGCTTTTCCTCTACGATCATCTGGCGCGACGGCAGCGCATTCCCGGTTCGAGCAGTGTCGATCTGCGTGCCGATCCGGCCGGTCGTCCGCTGCGCGCCGACCTCGGCCACGGCTTTGCCTATTGGGACTGCTGGGTGGATGATGCCCGCCTCGTCGTGCTCAACGCACGTGCAGCGGTCGATCGCGGTGCGCAGATCGCGACACGAACAAAGGTCGTGTCGGCGCGCGCAGCCGACGGTACCTGGGAGATCCAGCTTTCGACTGAGAAGGGCGTGCGCTCGGTCCGGGCGCGCGCGCTCGTCAATGCGGCGGGTCCCTGGGTCGGCGCGGTGGCACACGCGATCACCCGCGGCAACAGCGGGCAGCGGCCGCACGTCCGGCTCGTGAAGGGCAGCCATATCGTCGTGCCGCGCATCCCCGGTGCGGAGGATGCCTATCTCCTGCAGAACGCCGACGGGCGCGTCGTGTTCCTGCTGCCGCTCGGCCACCGCTACACGATCGTGGGGACCACGGACGTTCCCTTCGACGGCGATCCGGCAAAGGTCGCCATCGACGCCGCGGAGGAAACCTATCTTCTCGCCGCCGCAAACGGCTTTCTCGCCAAGCCTCTGGAGGCATCGGCGATCGTATGGCGCTATGCGGGCGTGCGCCCGCTCTATGACGACGCGAGCGACAATCCTTCCGCCGTGACACGCGACTACAGGCTGGAGTTGGAGGCCGGTGGCGGTCTGCCGCCCCTGCTCACCGTTCTGGGCGGCAAGGTGACGACCTACCGGCGCCTTGCCGAGGAGGCGATGGACAGGCTTACCCCGCACCTGCCGGGGGCCGGCCCGGCCTGGACGGAGCGTGCGTCGTTGCCCGGCGGCGACATCGCGCACGGCGATTTCGCCGCCTTCGCCGCCGATCTCGCCCGCCGCCATCCTCGTTTCGATGCCGCCTGGCTCGCGCAACTCGGCCGCCGGCACGGATCGCTGACGGACACGGTTCTCGGCGATGCCCGGGGGCCTGCGGATCTCGGTGCGGATCTCGGCGCGGGCCTCACCGAGCGCGAAGTGGCCTACATGCGCGATCATGAGTGGGCCCGGACGGCCGACGACGTGCTATGGCGGCGCACCAAGGCCGGGCTCGACCTGGACCCGTCCCAGCGCGCCGTTGCCGAGGCCGCGATCTCGCGCATTCTCGGTCGATAAGCGACAGCCCCGCTTCCCCGCCCGGCCGCGTCGTCCTATGAGTCGACGCGAACACACCCGGGGAGACATTCATGAGCGGTCCGCGCGTTGCAATCATCGGCGTCTGGTTGGAGAGCAATCGCCAGGCACCCGTCGCCTTCGAGGACGACTTCCGCAGCTTCTATCAGCTCGAGGGTGGGGAGATCCTGGAGGCCGCGCGCGTCGAGAACCCGATCCTGATGGGCGAAGCCGCAGCCTTCGTCAAAGCCATGGACGCGACCGGGCCTTGGCAGCCGGTGCCGATCCTGCTCGCCGCCTGCCATCCGCACGGACCCATCGACGGGCGCCTGATGGACGAATACCTGTCCAAGATGCGCGCAGGCCTGACCGCTGCAGGACCGCTCGATGCCGTCTACGTCGCCAACCACGGTGCCATGGTCGCGACCGACCGCGACGATCCCGATGGCGAGATGATCGCGCTCGCGCGTGAGATTGCGGGACCGCAAGCCCGGATCGTCGTCACGCTCGACCTGCATGGCAACATCTCGGAACGGATGGTGTCGCTGAGCGACCTCATCGTGGGCTACCGCACCAATCCGCACGTCGACTACATCGAGCGCGGCGAGGAGGCGGCGCTCGGCCTGCGGCTGATGTTTGCGGGACTGGCCGATCCGAAGGCCGCCTTCATCCGCCTGCCGCTGACGCCCGCTCCGGTGAGCCTGCTGACGGCATCGGGCCCTTATGGCGACATGATCGACTATGGCAACCGCCGCCGTGCGGAGCTGGCTGGCGACATCCTGAACGTGTCGGTCTTCGGCGGGTTCGTCTTCTCGGACAGCGAGAAGAATGGTGTCGGCATCGTCGTGACCGCCCGCAACGATCTGGACCGCGCCCGCACGCTCGCCCGCGAGATCGCCGAGCGGGGCTGGCAGGACCTGCCGCGCTGGCGCAAGAAGCTCACGCCGCTGTCAGAGGCGGTGGAGCTGGCCCTCGACCGGGAACGCAAGCCCGTCATCTTCGCCGACACGGGCGACAATCCCGGCGGCGGCGGCACCGGGCGGACCACGGAATTGCTTTCCGCGCTCGTGTGGTCGGGGGCGAACGACGTGCTGATCGGCAGCTTCTTCGATCCGCCGCTGGCGGCGGCCGCGCACAAGGCCGGGCTCGGCGCGACCATCATCGCCCGCTTCAACACCGGGCCGGGATTGCCGTGCGACCAGCCCTTCGAGGCCGAGGCGGAAGTTGTGGGCCTGCACCACGGCACCTTCGTCGGGCGGCTCGGCTACGCCCAGGGGCGCACGCTGCACCTCGGGCCCTCGGCGGCGCTGCGTATCGGCGGGGTGACGGCCATCGTCATTTCCGACCGCACGCAGACGGCGGACCCGGGCTTCTTCGAGATCTTCGGCCTCGACATCGGCAAGGCGCACACGGTGGCCGTGAAATCGCGGGGCCATTTCCGCTCCGGCTTCAGCCCCTGGTTCCCGCCCGAGCGCGTCTACGAACTCGACACGGTCGGCCTGTCGTCTCCCGCACTCGAGCGGCGGCAGTGGACCCGCATTCCGCGTCCGTCCTATCCCCTCGACGACGAGGTGCGCTGGACGCCACCCTCCTGGTGAGGCCTGGCGCGGCTGGGACATATTGCAGCTTTTGAAGCCGGGGCGCTTGTGCCATTAAGTCCGGACAAATGCGGCACATGAAGGTGGAGCCATGGACGGCAAGCGGACGATCGTCGCCAGCTACGGGCGATATTTCGAGGATTTCGAGGTCGACGATGTGTACGAGCATCGCCCGGGCCGGACGATCACGGAGGCGGACAACATCCAGTTCAGCCTCATCACGATGAACCGGCATCCGCTGCATTCCAACAACGACTATGCGTCCAAGACAGAGTTCGGCAAGCCGCTGGTCAACAGCGCGCTGACGCTCGCCATCGTCACGGGCATGACCGTCGACGACGTGAGCTTCAAGGCGACGGCCAACCTGGGCTGGCGCGAGATCAAGCTGACGGCGCCCGTCTTCCCCGGCGACACGATCTATGCGCGCAGCAAGGTCCTGGCCAAGCGCGAATCCAAGTCGCGCCCCCACGAGGGCATCGTCACCACCTACACCGAGGGCTACAAGGCCGACGGCACCGTGTTCCTGAGCTTCGAGCGCATCAGCCTCGTGCCCAAGCGCGGCCATGGGCCGGCCGACTGAGAGAACGACGGAGAAAACGAACATGACAGCGCAGGACATCGCCGAGCGCGAAGAGCAAGAGCGGCTCATTCTCGATGCCGTCGAAAAGTTTCTGGCCAAGGACGTGGCGCCCTACGCCCAGAAGCTCGAGCATGACGACGTCTGGCCGGCCGAGATCGTGGAGCGGATGAAGGAGCTGGGTCTCTTCGGCTGCATCATTCCGCCGGAGTACGGAGGGCTCGGCCTGGCGCCCTCCACCTACGCCAAGGTGATCGAGCGCATCAGCCGCGTGTGGATGTCGGTGTCGGGCATCATCAACTCGCACCTCATCATGGCGCGTATCGTCGACAAGATGGGCACGCCCGAACAAAAGAGCCGCTTCCTGCCGAAGTTCGCCTCCGGCGAGGTGCGCGGCGGCCTGGCGCTGACCGAACCGGATACGGGGACCGACCTGCAGGCCATCCGCACGCAGGCCAAGAAGGATGGCAACAGCGCCTATCGCATCAACGGCACGAAGACGTGGATCTCCAACGGCATCCACGGCTCGTGTTTCGCGCTGCTCGTCAAGACGGACCCCGAGGCGGAGCCGCGCAAGGCGGGCATGAGCATGTTCCTGGCCGAGAAGGGCCCGGGATTCCGCGCCAGCCGCAAGCTCGAAAAGCTCGGCTACAAGGGGATCGACAGCGCAGAACTCGTGTTCGAGGACTTCCAGATCCCCGCCGACAACCTCATCGGCGGCATCGAGGGGCGCGGCATGGAATGTGCCATCTCGGGATTGGAACTGGGCCGTCTCAACGTCGCCGCACGCGGCGTCGGCGTGGCGCAGGCAGCCCTCGACGAGGCCGTGAAGTACGCCCAGCAGCGCCGGACCATGGGCAAGTTCATCCACGAGCATCAGGCCGTCGCCTTGAAGCTCGCGGACATGGTGACGCGCGTGACGGCCGCGCGCCTCCTCGTGGAGAATGCCGCCAAGGCCATCGACCGCGGCGAGCGGGCCGACTTCGAGGCGGGCATGGCCAAGCTGTTCGCCACCGAGGCCGCACTGGAGAACGCGACGGAGGCAATGCGCATCCACGGCGGCTACGGCTACTCCAAGGAGTTCATCGTGGAGCGGCTCTATCGCGATGCGCCGCTCTTGTGCATCGGCGAAGGCACGAACGAGATCCAGCGCATCGTCATTTCAAAGCGCCTGATCGAGAAGAACAAGATCTGACGCTTGCGACGAGGCAGGGCATGAAAACGGCGCGGCCCGCGACGGGAGATGAGAACGCGGCAGCCATCGGCGCTGCCGCGCTCGTCGCGGTGGCGGCGATCCTGGCCGTGCAAGCGGTGACGCTGAAACTCTACGGCCAGCCGCTGACCTGCACGTGCGGTCACATCTCGCTGTGGTACGCGAACCCGTCGGGACCGGAGACGTCGCAGCAGATCAGCGACTGGTACACGTTCTCGCACGTCATCCACGGCATCGGGTTCTATGCGCTCCTGTGGTGGTTCTTCCCGCGCATGCCGCTCGGCTGGCGGCTTGCCCTGGCCGTCGGCCTGGAAGGGGGATGGGAGCTTTTCGAGAACACGCCCTTCATCATCGACCGCTATCGCCAGTCGGCGCTGGCGCAAGGCTATGTCGGCGATAGCGTCCTCAACTCGCTGTGCGACACGCTGGCGGCCATCGGCGGCTTCTTTCTCGCGCGGCTGCTGCCCGTGCGCGGCAGCGTCGCCTTCGTCGTCGCGACCGAGCTTTTCTGCGGCTACATGATCCGCGACAACCTCACCCTCAACATCATCCAGCTCCTTCGCCCCAGCGCGGCGATCTCGCGCTGGCAGACCGGCAAGTAACGGCGCGCACGACCTGGACGGCGCGCTGCCCAGCAACAGAGGCATGACGGCATGCTCCCTCTCAAAGGCGTAACGATCATCGCGATCGAGCAGTACGGGGCAGGGCCTTTCGGCTCGATGCTGTGCGCGGACCTGGGCGCCGACGTCATCAAGATCGAGAACCCGGACGAGGGCGGGGAACTCGGCCGTCGCGTGGGGCCCTATTTCTTCGGCGAGAAGAATAGCCACTTCTTCCAGGCCTTCAATCGCAACAAGCGGTCGATCACGCTCAACCTCAAGACGCCGGAAGGCGTCGCGATCCTGCACAAGCTGACGGCGGGGGCCGACGCCGTTCTCAACAACCTGCGTGGCGACCAGCCTGAAAAGCTCGGGCTCACGTATGCGCATCTGAAGGCGGTCAATCCGCGCATCGTGTGTGCGCACCTGTCGGCCTATGGCCGCACGGGCTCACGCAAGAGCTGGCCCGGCTTCGACTACCTGATGCAGGCGGAGGCCGGTTATCTCTCCGTGACGGGCGAGCCCGACGGGCCGCCGTCGCGCATGGGTCTTTCCATCGTCGATTTCATGACCGGGCTGATGACGGTGTTCGCGATGACATCCGGCATCATCGGCGCGCGCGCGTCGGGCGAGGGCAACGACATCGACGTGTCTTTGTTCGACACGGCGCTGCACAACCTCTCCTATCTCGCCGTCTGGTACCTCAACAACGGCCACGTTCAGGGGCGCGAGGCGCGGTCGGGGCATCCCTCGCTGGTGCCCAGCCAACTCTATCGCACGCGCGACGGCTGGATCTTCATCATGTGCAACAAGGAGAACTTCTGGGCGCCGCTGTGCCGCGCGATCGGCAGGCCGGAATGGATCGAGGATCCGCGCTTTGCGACCTTCAAGGGCCGGCTCGACAATCGCGAAGACGTCGGGCGCCTGCTCGATGCGGCCCTGATGGAGCGCACGACGGCGGAATGGATGACGCTGTTCGCGGGCAGCGTGCCCGCCGCGCCCGTGCTCGACATCGCGCAAGCGATCGACAATCCATTCGTCGCCGAGCGCGATGGCATCAAGGCATTCGAAGGTTCCTCGCACGGCGGACCGGTGAAAATGCTGGCAAGTCCCATCCGCGTCGGCGGCGAGGACATCCCCACACGGGCTGGTCCGGGCCTCGGCGAGAATACCGACGAGATCCTGAGAGACCTGGGCTACAGCGCCGAGTCCGTCACCGATCTAAGACAGCGGCGCATCATATGACGTGTCGGGGCGCCTGTCGGCGGCGCCTCACGCGACCCGCTCGGATGGCCCGCGTGCGGCCTGCAGGCGTGCCCGCTCGTCCTGCAGGGCGGCAATGGTGGCTGTGATCGCGTCCGGCAATTGCGCCAGCGCCGCGTGGGCGATGCCCCCGCCGC
This sequence comes from Hyphomicrobiaceae bacterium, assembly GCA_041397775.1. Lineage (GTDB taxonomy): Bacteria > Pseudomonadota > Alphaproteobacteria > Rhizobiales > Hyphomicrobiaceae. Next base: position 76,946 of record JAWKWB010000006.1, read on the forward strand.
GCGCCGTACTCTCGATCTTCTCGCAGAGATCGCCCGCGACGATGGCTCCGATGTTGCGGCACAGCGACTTGAGCGCGTGTGCCGCCGAAGCCAAGTGCTCACCGCCCGCATCCTGGGCCGCGTCGATCCCCTCCAGCAGCTTCGGGGCGTGCTCGCAATAAAGACCGATGACGCGGGAGGCCAGATCGTCGCCCGGCGCCTGCAATTCCAGGATCGAATCGAGGACGTCGCGATCGAGCAGGCCGGCATCGGGCAGCTCCGCGTTCGCGACGGGCGCGATGGCGGCAACCACGGTCGGCGCGGGCCGGGCGTTTTCGTTGCGAACGACCCATCGCTCCATGCATTTGCGGATCGTGGCGAGCGTGAAGGGCTTGGCGACATGATCGTTCATGCCCGCCTCGCGCCAGGCGCTCGACTGCTTGCCCATGACGTGCGCCGTCAGTGCAATCACGGGAATGGGCGCGCGTCCCGAATTCTTCTCGAGCTTGCGGATTTGCCGGGTCGCCTCGAAGCCGTCCATCTCCGGCATGCTGCCGTCCATGAAAACGAGATCGAAGGTGCCCTGCCCGAGCGCAGCAATGGCCTCGATGCCGGATGCGACGCTGGTCACCTCCACACCCAGGCGATGCAGCGCCTCGGCCAGCACCTCGCGATTGACGATGCTGTCGTCGGCGGCGAGCACGCGTACGCCTGCGAACGGCAACGGTGCGGCCTGCGTCGCGTCGGCCGTTCCAGATTGCGCCGCTCCAGTCGTTGCGGCCTGCGCCGCTCCAGTCGTTGCGGCCTGCGCCGCTCCAGTCGTTGCGGCCTGCGCCGCTCCAGTCGTTGCGGCCTGCGCCGCGGGCGCCACGATGGCCTGCCCCGTGATCGCGCGCCAGACTAGATCGTACGTCGCGTCACTGCCGATCGGCGGCTCGATCGCGCCAACGGCAAGTCCGGCCTGCACCAGACGCGCCGCGGAATTGTCGCCGGTGTGGGCAACGACGAGCACGGGCGCGTCGATTTCCTCGAGTGCCTCGGGATCCTCCCGCAATGCGGCCACATCGGTGATGACGAGACGCAGGGGCGCGTCGCCCGCCTCGTCCATGGGGCGGAGGCCCATGGTGGCGGCCAGTGCGGTCAGCGCATCGGCTACGGGACCATGCGGCAGCGCCAGGGCGATGGCCCCCTCGACCGTTCCGTACCGGGGCGGCTCGGGCTCTTCCGTCACGCGCGACACCGGGATCACGAACGAGAAGGCCGAGCCGACATCGACGGTGCTTTCGACGCTGATCGTTCCGCCCATCGCGGCGACGAGACGGCGGCAGATCGTGAGACCGATACCTGTGCCTCCATAACGGCGCGACGTCGATTGCTCGGCCTGCGTGAAGGCCTCGAAGAGCACGGGCAGCTTGTCTGCGGGGATACCGATACCGGTATCGCGCACCGTAATGCGCAGCGCCGGCACTGCGCCCTCGGTCATCGTCGCCGTCACGAGAATGCCGCCTTGCGCCGTGAACTTCAGCGCATTGCTGACGAGGTTCGAGACGATCTGTGTCAGGCGCAGGGGATCGCCGATGATGCAGCTCGGCACGTCGGGGGCCACGAAGCAGGCCAGTTCCAGGTCGCTCGACGCCGCGCGATCGGCAAAGAGCTGCAGCACGTCCTCGACGACCATGCGCGGCTCGACCGGAATAGTCTCCAGCTCCAGATGCCCTGCTTCGATCTTCGAAAGATCGAGAATGTCGTTGATGAGCGACAGCAGAAGCTGCCCGGAACGCACGATGGTGTCGCATTGGCGGCGCGTCTTGGGTGGCAATTCGTCGGTCGCCATCAATTCGGCCATGACCAGCATGCCGTTCATGGGCGTGCGGATCTCGTGGGACATGGTCGCCAGGAACTCGGACTTGGCCGCATTGGCGCGCTCGGCGGCGTCCTTCGCCTCGGCCAGTTCGCGCGTGCGCTCGACGACCTCGTCGGCCAGGTTGTCGCGCTGGCGCCTCAGCTTGCCGTCGCGCATGCGGATCTCGGCCATCATGGCGTTGAAGCTGTCGACCAGGCGGCCTGCCTCGTCCTCGCTCGTGCGTTGCACGGGATGCGAATAGTCGGCGGTCTGGCATGCCGCGTCGGCGGCCTCCGTCAGCGCGACGATCGGCCTTGCGATGTTCTCGCGCAGCCGTGACGACAACAGCACGGCAAGGCCAGCGCCCAGAAGTCCCGTCGCGAAGGCCTGGAGGAGGCTCGACAGCAGCGCCTTGCGGAGCGCGCTGATGTCGGCGATCAGAACGAGATCACCGACGTTGCGGCCACCGTTGACGACGGGAACCGACAGTAGATACGTGCCGAGCCTGATCGACGTCAGCACCCCGACATCGCGATTGGGCTCGAGATGCTCGCTGGCCGAGCCCAGCACCACGCCCGAGCCGATCTCGTGAACCCGACGACCTTTCTCGTCCACGACGAGAACGTACGTGATCGTGGGAATTGCGCGTATGGCGTTGAGCACCGCGGCCACGCCGTTGCGATTGCCTTGAGCCAGCGGGGCAGCCAGAGACGCAGCGATGGCGACGGCCGTGCCATGCAGCGATTCCTGCTTCGCGTCGAAACGACGCTCGGCTTCGAACCATGCTCCGATCAGCGCCGTCAAGACGGTCGTCACCATAACGGCCGACAGGACCGCCGCCGCAATCTTGCGTCGCAATGATCTACCGAGGTAACCGTACACGCGCGCCCCACCCGGACCATCAGGTCAAAAATCAATTTCCCACCTGACGTACAGGTAAAGCGTAAAGGAAACAGCAAGGCTCCTTCTTTGTACTGTTCCTTAGGGAATTATGAAACTTTCCCGCCTATATTTCCGACGGTGGGAAAACTACGAAGAAACACATTCGCATCGCCGGGGAGCAGGCTGGAACCATGATGCGCGCAATCAGAAATGGCCGGGCCCTGATCGCCGACGACGATCCTATCATGCGCAGCCTCATGCGCGCACGCCTGGCATTGCTCGTCGACGAGGTCGTGGAAGCCGTCGACGGCATCGAGGCGTGGCAACGGCTGACGAGCGAGGCGTTCAACGTCGCAATCGTCGACCTGAATATGCCCAACATCAACGGCACCACGCTGATCCAATGCGTGCGGGGGCATCCGCGAACGCGGCACATGCCCATCGTCGTCGTCACCTCGTGCAGCGACCGATCCTCGATCGACCAGGCCATGGCGGCGGGCGCCAGTGCCTTCATGACGAAGCCTCTGGCGTGGAACGTCTTCACGTCGCACATCGAGCATCTGATGCGGATGTCCACCGCCTCCGCGCAGGCCGAGCGTGGGCTCTCACGGAAACGCGCGTTGTTCGGCGCGCAACGGTCTCTGACGGATGAGATCGCGGCGATTGCCGCGCGCTCGATCGCGCAGAAGCACCAGGCGGGGGACGAAGAGGCACTGCGGGCTTTCCTCCAGGCGCACGAATTGCTGAACGCCGGCGATATTCTCGCCGACAAGCCCCATGACCTCGCCGAGCGGCTGACCAACGCCATCGCGCAGACGAGCACGCTATTGCAAAGACGGCATGTACGCCTTTCGCAGCCGAACGGCCCGAAAGGTTGCATCGGCGGCTCCAAGGCCGCAATCGAGGCCGCCCTCGCGTTCATCATCTCGCACCTGGCGACGCGCCATGCCGCGGGCACCGAAATCGCAATCACGACGGCCGGCAACGACACGGGGATCGCCGTGACGTTCACCGCCCTGCCAGCGGGACCAGGCGACAGGGCCGAGGCCGTCGCTGCACACCTTGCTTGCGCGCGGCTTCTGATCGCAGCCCATGCCGCCCAGTTGCTCACGGAAGCCGAGGGCAATGGGAGCGAACGTATAACGATCCAGTTCCCTCGTGCGCGTCCCGCCGCAGAAACCACCGACACTCGGCGCAGCGTACCAGTTGCCGCCGCCTGAGGGAGCCCACCACGACGAGGCGGATGCAAGGGGTGGCTTCCCGCCCGCATGGCCGTACAGAGGTGCCGACATGTCATAATATTCGATCAACGAACGCCTCAATTCGAGAACTTCTACAATTGCATTAGCATTTTATTCTCTGTGTTGCGGTGGGCTTGTTTCCACCTTGAGGAATTAGCGGTACCTATTTCAACTCAGAACACGGATCGATTGTCCGAGTGGAACGACTCGAGTAGGAAACGATGCGACGCTTTGCTGGCATAAAGAGCTATTTCGCCGATGCGCGCGGATCGATCGCGATCCAGGCCGCAGTCGCCGTGCCGCTGCTCTTGCTCCTCGTCGGCAGTACGATCGACTTTGCTGCCGCCATCGGCCAGCGCAACCGGCTGCAGGAAGCCATCGACAAGGCAACGCTCTCTGCCGCCCGCGAACTTGGGCTTTCCGACGCCCGCAGGGAAAATATCGCTGCCATCGTGGACGCCATGGTGGCGGCCAATCTCGGCATCAGCAGCGGGTCGCCCGCCCTGCCCGCCGTGACCACGACGATAAGCAGCGATCCGCTGGAGATCTCCGTCGTCGCCCATCAATTGACGAAGCCAGTCTTCGGTGGAAGTTTCGGCCTGTCGCCCGCGGATGTGGAAGTGCAGGCCGTTGCCCGCATCGTCGGCAAACCCAATCTCTGCGTGCTCGCTCTCGATCGCAGCGAGGCCGGGGCGGTCGACCTGGCGAACAATGCCTCGCTCGTGGGGAACAACTGCTCCGTTTTCTCGAACTCCGTCAGCCAGACCGGCATTTCGGTCGGCAATAATTCCGCCATCGCCGCGCAAAACGTGTGCTCGGCCGGCGGCGTGGCGGGAAATGGAGCGATCACGCCCGGGCCATTGACCGATTGTCCCCAGTTCGACGACCCGTTGTCAGGGCGTTCGGAGCCCGCGATCGACGCCTGCGACTACAATGCCGTTACGGTCAACGGCGGCATGGTAACACTGTCGCCGGGGGTCTATTGCGGCGGGCTTACGATCAAGGGTTCCGCGGACGTCGTGCTTTCGCCGGGCGTCTACACGATCGCGGACGGCAGCCTCGTGCTGAACGATACGTCCGTCCTCAAGGGCGCCAGCGTTTCGATCCTGCTCGGACCGACGGCAGATCTGCGGTTCCAGCCGACAACGACCGTCAGCCTCGAGGCGACCACGAGCGGTCCGCTCGCGGGGATGCTGGTCTTCGCGTCGCGCGAGCAGGCGGAAACCGTCACGCATCAGATTCTGAGCCGGAACGCGCAGAAACTCGTCGGCACGATCTACATGCCGACGAGCGCGCTGGTGATCGACGGCGATTCCAAGTTCGGCACGGCGTCCGCCTATACCGCGATCGTGGCGCGCAAATTGACCTTGAAGAATGGCCCGACGATCGTCCTCAACACGAACTACGACTTGACCAATGTCCCGGTCCCGCCCGGCATCCGGGGAACGGGACAGCCGCCGAAGCTCGTCAAGTAACGATGGCAAAATGCACGACGCACCACACGAAAAGCATCCCGTCGGCCGAATCCTGATCGTCGACGACGATCCCGTCTTCACGGCGATGGCGGCGGCATGTCTCAGCGGGGCCAAATTCGCGCCGACGATCGCCAACGACGGCGTGACGGCGCTGGAACTGCTGGAGGCGGGCACATACCACGCCGCGCTCATCGATCTGGCGATGCCGCGCGTGGACGGCTTCCGGTTGATCGGCTTCATCCGCAGCATGGCACGGCATGCGCGCATGGCGATCGTCGTGATCTCGTCACGTACGGATGTGCATGCCTTCGAAGAGTCGTACGCGCTTGGCGCCAACGGCTTTCAAACGAAGCCCGTGAACTGGGCCCTGCTGCCGACGCAGTTGCGCTACATCCTGCGGGAGACGGGTTCGCTGGTGTTGCCGGCGGACATTCCCGCGCCGCCGGTCGACAAGCGCGATCGGCGCGACTGAGCGAGCCGGCGCGGCTGCGAATGCGCCATGCCCTCAGGACGTGGTCTGCGTCGCCTTGATGCTGGCGAGATCGAACATCTGGCGCGGCCAGATGATGCGCACGACGGCGCCGGACGCCGGCGCCTCCCGATTGGCAAACGACAGCCGCGCGCCCGAGCGCTCCAGAAGCGTCTTGGCGATGAAGAAGCCGAGGCCCAGTCCGGAGGCCTCCTTGGCCACGCGCTCGCCGCGCTGGTCATGGCCTCGGGTCGTCACATAAGGCTCGCCCAGTGTATCCATCACGTCGGGTGAAAAGCCCGGGCCGTCGTCGGCGATCGTGACGATCAGCTCGCGCTCGTCCCATACGGCCGTCACCTCGACCTGCTCCCTGGCGAAGTCGGCCGCATTCTCGATGAGATTTCCAACCCCGTAGATGACGCCCGGCCGGCGCTCGCCGATGGGTTCGCGCTCCTGGGACGACAGCGCGTGACCGGCGGGACTGGAATGGATGACGATGCGGCGCACCAGCATCTCATAGGGAGCGGCCGCCTCCTGCAGCAACTGCGTGACGGGTAGACTGACGTGGTGCGGATCCTGTTCGCTCGGCCGCCCGGCCAACTTGCGCAGGATGTCGCGACAGCGTTCGGCCTGGCTCTTCAGGAGGGCGATATCGTCGGCGATTTCGGGGTAGCGGGCCCTGTCGGCTTCCAGCTCTTTCGTGACGAGCGTGATCGTGGAGAGCGGTGTGCCCAACTCGTGGGCGGCGGCGGCGGCCAATCCGTCGAGCGCATGCAGCCGCTGCTCGCGCGCCAGAATGTGCTCGGTCGCGGCGAGCGCCGTCGACATCTGGCGCGCTTCCTTCGAGAGGCGCGCCGCATAGAGCGCAATGAAGATCATGCCCGACGCGATCGACGCCAGAATGCCGAGCTTGTAGACGCGCGGCAACGAGAAGCCGCCGATGGCGGACCAGGGCAACGGCAAGCGGAACTCGACGAGCAGGAGGGCTGCCACCAGGGCGAGGACGCCCAACAGCACGGTGTTGCGCATCGGCAGTGTCGCGGCCGACACCGTCACGGGCGCAACGATCAGGTAGGCGAACGGATTCTCGATGCCGCCGGTGAGATAGAGCAGCGCCGCCAAGCCGGTGATGTCGTAGGCGAGCAGGAAGGTGGCGATCGAAGGGCTCAGCCGATAGCGGGCCGGATAGCGCAGGCGCAGGAATACGTTGACCCAGGCGGATATGGCGATCAAGGCCAGACAGGCGGCGACGGGAAACTCGAAGCCGAGGCCCCAGCGGACGCCGAGCACGGCGAGCAGTTGGCCACCCACGCCGAACCATCGCAGGCGTACGATCGTCTGCAGCCTGAGGCGACTTTCCTCGACGGCCGCTGCGAACTTGTCGATTTCGCTCATTGCGGTTCCATGGATCCTGGCTGCTGCGCGGCGGCGGCGTATGGCGACTTGCCGTACCCGGCGTTGTAGTCCATGAAACGAGCGTCGCGAAAGCCCCCTGCGCACGCCACGGCACGCACGGCCGGGAAAGAGCGTCGCGCACACACTTCTGTCGACGTGAGCCAGCATGCACGGGCACGAAACATCACCAGCCGCCGCCCCTCCGCCGATCGTCGTGCGGGCGTTGCGCAAGGACTTCGGTGACGTCACTGCCGTCGATGGCGTGACGTTCACCCTGCGGGCGGGCTCGATCACGGCGCTGCTGGGCGGCAATGGCGCGGGCAAGACGACGACCATCGCCATGCTGATGGGGCTGATCGTGCCCACCAGCGGCGAGGTGTACGTGCTGGGCTGCGACATGGCGCGGGACCGCTATGGGGCCCTGCATCGCATGAATTTCGAGAGCCCCTATGTCGACATCCCGAAGCGGCTGACCGTTGCGGAGAACCTCGAGGTCTTCTCCCGCCTCTACGGCGTTGCCGATTGGCGGGGTCGTGTGGCCGAGGTGTGCGAGGACTTGCGCATCGGCGAGATCCTGAAGCGCCCGTATGGCCAGCTCTCGGCCGGCCAGCGCACGCGGGTGTCGCTCGCCAAGGCGCTGCTCAACGAGCCGGAGCTTCTGCTCCTCGACGAACCGACCGCCTCGCTCGATCCCGACACCGCCGACTGGGTGCGCGAAAAGCTCGAGCGTTACGCCAGCGAACGGCAAGCGACCATCGTGCTCGCCTCCCACAACATGGCCGAGGTCGAGCGCTTGTCGGATCGCGTCATCATGCTGGAGAGAGGCCGCATCGTGGCCGACGAGACGCCCAAGGCGCTGATCGAGCATTTCGGGCGCGAGACCCTGGAAGAGGTCTTCCTCGACATTGCCCGCGGCGGGCAGCGCAAGGAGATCTGACGTGGATTTGAGGCACCCTGTCCGGCCCGGCCCGCGCATGCTTCCCCAGACCGGCCCGATGGCGTCGTCGCGGCGGATCTACGGGCTCGTCAAGCGCTACTGGTACACGATCCGGTCATCCTGGCCGCGCACGGCGGAGCTGATCTACTGGCCGATGCTGCAGATGCTGATGTGGGGCTTTCTGCAGGCGCATCTGGCCAAGACGACGAGCCTGGCGGGGCAGGCTGCCGGCCTGTTCATCGGCGGCGTGCTGCTGTGGGACATCCTGGTGCGCAGCCAGCTCGGATTCTCGGTGGCGTTCCTGGAAGAGATCTGGTCGCGCAACCTCGGGCATCTCATGATGAGCCCGCTGCGACCGCACGAGCTGATCCTGGCGCTGATGGCCGTCAGCCTGATCAAGCTGTCGGTCGCCATGGTACCCGTGGCCCTGATGGCGCATGCCTTCTTCGGCTTCAACGTGTTGAGCCTGGGCTTCGCCTTCGCCGCGTTCTTCGCCAATCTCGTGCTGACGAGCTGGTCGCTGGGGCTCGTGTCGACGGGCGCCGTGCTGCGATGGGGCCTGGGCGCGGAATCCTTCGCCTGGCTGATCGTCTTCCTGCTGCTGCCGGTGGTCTGCGTCTACTACCCCCTCTCCACGCTACCGGGCTGGCTGCAGCCCATAGCGCTGGCGCTGCCACCGACCTATGTCTTCGAGGGTCTCAGGGCCCTGGTCCTGAAAGGCCAGTTCAGCGCGCCTGACATGCTTTGGGCGCTGGCGTTGAACGTGGCGTGGATCAGCCTCGCCTACCTCGCATTCCGGTGGTTCTTGAACGAAGCGCGACGCACCGGAGCGCTGATCCAGATGGGCGAATGAGCGCCCAGGCTGTCGTCGTGTGACATCCATGCGACGCCCCCGCCTTCATCCAATGCAAGCGATCGCGGTTCCAGGAAATTCATCCTGTGGCGACGCCGTTGGCGATATGCCATTGAAAGCGCAGAGATGATTGGGCTACGTTAGAATGGTTCAGCGGGCAGTCGGTGGCAAAGGAAGGGCAGATGCGTGGCCGATGATGTTGGTGGCGATGCTTTGACCCTCGCTCGAATCAAGTCACACTCCCAACCGTGTGTCACGCAAGAGAAAGATCGTCGATTGCTGCCTCAAATTCGAGCTTGGTCGTGCAGCGTAACGATGGCAGTGACTGCATCCACAACAAGCGGGGGATCGGATTGATGCTCTACCACTGGTACGAGCTGGGGCACGCTGCGGTGCGGCCTGCACGCGTTGCGGCGGATTCCTACCGCTACATGCTGCGCCATCCGCTCAACCCGATCACGCACACGAGCATGGGTCGGCACACGGCCGCCGCCCTGGAAGTCTTCGAACGCACCACCCGTCGCTACGGAAAGCCGGAATTCGGCATCAATGCCACGCGCGTCGACGGCGTTCCCGTCAGCGTCACCGAGGAGGTGGTCTGGCAGCGCCCGTTCTGCCAGCTGGTGCACTTTCGCCGCGATGTCCCGCCCGAGCGGGCGGCGCGCGATCCCAAGCTGCTTCTCGTCGCACCGATGTCGGGTCACTACGCGACGCTCCTGCGCGGCACGGTCGAAGCCTTCCTGCCCACGCACGAACTCTACATCACGGACTGGCAGGATGCGCGCGATGTTCCGCTGGGCGCGGGCCGCTTCGATCTCGACGACTACATCGACACGATGCGCGACATCTTCCGGCACTTCGAAGGCGACATCCACGTCTTCGCAGTCTGCCAGCCCTCCGTTGCCGTGCTGGCCGCCACCGCGCTCATGGAAGCGGCCGGCGAGCCGAGCGTCCCCGCGAGCGTAACGCTGGCTGGCGGCCCGATCGACACGCGCGTCAATCCCACGGTCGTGAACCGGCTGGCGGAAGAGCGTGGCACCGACTGGTTCCGCCGCAATGTCATCACGAGCGTGCCGTGGCCGCATCGCGGCTATGGCCGCAAGGTCTACCCGGGCTTCCTGCAGCTCACGGGGTTCATGACGATGAATCTCGACCGGCACCTCATCGCGCACAAGGATCTCTTCTTCCATCTCGTGCAGGGTGACGGCGACAGCGCCGAGAAGCACCGCGACTTCTACGACGAGTACATGGCGGTGATGGACCTCACCGCCGAATTCTACCTTCAAACCGTCGACCAGGTGTTCGTGCGGCATCTGCTGCCGAAAGGCCTGATGAAGCACCGCGGCCAAGCCATCGACCTGGGCGCCATTCGCCGCGTGCCGCTGCTGACCATCGAAGGCGAGAAGGATGACATTACGGGTGTGGGGCAATGCAAGGCCACGCTCGACCTGTGCAAGAATGTTCCCGCCTCACGCAAGAGCCACTTCGAGTGTCCTGCGGTCGGCCACTACGGCATTTTCAACGGCTCGCGCTTCCGCCGGCAGATCGCGCCGCGCATCACCGCCTTCAATCGCGAGTACGATCCACGGGGCAAGGTGAGCAGCCTGCATCTGGCGATCGCGCGGCGCAATTCCACAACCGACGATTTGAGCGAGGATCCACCGGCGACGATGGGAACGGTCACGCCCCTTTCCCTCCCCGCCAACGATCGGGCGCGCGAGGCCGTGGCGGCCAAGTCGCTGGCCAATGGCCACGAAGCCAGCGCCGCGGCATCGAAAGACTGCGAATTTCCGGGCTTTCTGCCATTCCAGATCTGGCAACAGGCCGGGTCTTTGATGCTCGACACGATGTCGATCTGGAATCCGGCGCGTTGGTCGTCACCCCAACGCAATTGAGCTTTCGTAGCGTTGCGCCGTTGCGTCGCGTGGCCGGTCGGCAACGTCGGCTCGGCCGATATCATCGATGACTGGTTCTTTGCTCGCGCTGTGTCGCGGGCACCTGCTATCGAGGCGCCCTGTTTGCCGCATGCGTGCCGCAAACAGTTGCACATCGTAGCTTGTGCGCAGGCGTGACACGGCATCGCTTAGGGATGAAACCGTTCGCTCGCGGCACTGGCCGACTTCTGCCGCTGATATCGAGGTAATTCATGTCCAGGCAACGCGCCGCGGCAGCAGCGGCTGTCAGAATGCTCAATGTCGAGGGGATCACCGCCCCCATCGAGATCCGCCGCCATCCGCGTGCGCGGCGATTGACGCTGCGTGTCTGCCGCAGCGAGGGCAACGTCGTTCTGACGATGCCGCGCTATTCGGACATGCGCGAAGCCAATCGCTTCCTGTCGAGCAATGTCGCCTGGCTGCGTGAGCGGCTGCAAGGCGTGCCGGCATCCATTCCTTTCGAGCCGGGCGCGATCGTGCCGCTGCGGGGCGTGCCGCACGAGGTGCATTTCCTGGATGCCGCCAGCCGCAGCAGCGTGGTGCAGGTTCACGACGAGGGCGGGGAGCAGGTCGCATCGCGCCTCGTCGTCATGGGGCGAACCGAGCACGCACCGCGACGCCTCAAGGATTGGCTGATGGCGGAAGCGCTGCGCGACATCGATGCGCGCGTGACGCATCACGCCGCCAACCTGGGGCTGCGCGCGCGCCGCATCACGCTGCGCGACCAGAAGAGCCGCTGGGGCTCCTGCTCGAGCTCGGGCCAGCTATCCTTCTCCTGGCGGCTGATCCTGGCCCCGCCGGTGGTTCTGGACTATGTCGCCGCGCACGAGGTCGCGCATCTGGCGGAGATGAATCACGGGCCGCGCTTCTGGAAGCTCGTTGCCGAGACGATGCCGCGGCTGGAGGAGGCGCGGCGCTGGCTTCACACGCACGGCGTCGACCTGCATCGCTACGGCGCGGATCGCACCTAGTGTGGCGGATTTGACGTCCGCTCCATGTCTGCCGCTGGCTCGTCGAGCGGACGTCCAAGCGCGACGTCACAGTCAGGCAATGGTTTTGCTCGTGCCCCGTCGACCGCAAAGTCCCTTCAGTGCCTGCTGAGAACCGAGACGGACTTTGCGGTCGGGACACGAGAGGGGGTTATCGCGCCTCCGCCGGTACCCCCAATCCCATCAGGCCCCACAGGGAGCGCGCCTGGCGCTTGGCGGGTGGCTGCTCTTTCGAGGTCGCAGCAAGGGCGCGCGCGACGAATTCGGCATCGATGGGCTTGTCGGGAAGGCGCGGCAGAGCGGCAGCGGCGGCCACCGGCTCCTTCGCTGCCTGCTTCCGGCGCGGCAAAGGCTTTCGGGCCCGCGCGAGGGATGCGCGCGCCGGCGGTGCCTGCATCAGCGCGGCGATCGGATCGACCGCCGGTGGCGGCCTGGCCACGGGCGGTGGTGCGATCACGTTCAGGCCGGGAATTGGCGCTGCGGGCAACCGCTCGTGGGCCGTCTTCATGATGGCGTGCCACAGGAGCGCGGGAATACCGCCCCCCGTCACGCGCTGCATTGGGCGCGCGTTGTCGTTGCCGACCCAGACCCCCGCCGTGAGGTGCGCGGTATAGCCGATGAACCAGGCATCGCGATTGTCCTGGGTCGTGCCGGTCTTGCCGGCAGCGACATGTCCCGCGAGAGCGGCACGGCGCCCCGTCCCCGACACCATCGCCGCGTTGAGCATCTGGCTCATGATGCCGGCATGCTCGGGCGTCACGATCATGCGCGGGCGCCGCATGGGCCGCTCGTAGAGCACGGCCCCCGTGTTGCTTCTGACGCGGCGGATGATGTGCGGCCCGACGGCCAGGCCGCCGCTGGCCAGCACCGCATAGGCTCCGGTCAGTTCCAGCAAGGATACCTCGGACGTGCCCAAGGCCAGCGTCGGATCGGAACGCATCAGGGAGCGGATACCGAGCCGCGCGGCGGTGCCGATGACGCGGCCAGTGGTCACGTCCTGTTGCAGCCGGACAGCGACGGAGTTGAGCGAATGGGCCAGTGCCGCCTGCAACGTCACCGTACCGCGATAACGGCCATCGTCGTTGCGCGGGCTCCAGCCGTCGACCGAGATCGGGCGATCCTCCACTTGCGTGTCAGGGGTGGCGCCCTGCTCGACCGCCGCCAGATAGACGAACGGCTTGAACGCCGAGCCGGGCTGGCGGCGCGCACTCACAGCGCGGTTGTATTGGCTCTGTGTCCAGTTGCGTCCGCCGATCAATGCGTGGATCTCACCGTCGGGATCGAGCACGATCGCGGCGGCCTGGTCGGGGCCATCCTTCTCGCTGGCACCCGACAGGGCCGCGGCCACCGCGGCCTGCGACCGCCGCTGGAGCGAGATGTCGAGGGTCGTTTCGACGATGATCTCGTTGTGGCCGCTGCCGACCAGAGGCGGCAGACGCTCGAGCGCATACTCGACCGCGTGCTCGAGCCCCGTTGGCGTGCGTTCGTCGCCGCGGTTGGCAAAGCGCACGGAATGCCGGGACGCATCGGCGGCCATGTCGCTGGTGATGAAACCGGCATCGCGCATCCGGGAGATGACCACACGGGCGCGCGAGCGGGCGAGGCCGGGATTGGTCATCGGCGAATACTTCGACGGCGCCTTGAGGAGCCCGGCCAGCACCGCCGATTCGGGAATGGAGAGCCGGCCCGCCGTCTTGCCGAAGTAGAGCTGGGCCGCCGCCTCGATGCCGTAGGCGCCGGCACCGAAGTAGACCCGGTTGAGATAGAGTTCGAGGATCTCCTCCTTCGACAGGCGGACTTCCAGCCACAGCGCGAGAAGCAACTCCTCGAGCTTGCGGCCCAACGTCCGGTCCGACGACAGGAAGAGGTTCTTGGCAAGCTGCTGGGATATGGTCGAGCCGCCCTGGATGAAGCGGCCGGCGCGCAGGTTCACGAACATGGCCCGCAGGATGCCGAGGGGATCGAGGCCGCCGTGATCGAAAAAGCGACGGTCCTCGGTCGCGACGACCGCCTCGATCACGCGCTGGTTCAGCATGACGAGCGGAATGTACTGGTAGGCCTTGCCGCGCTCGGCGAGCACGGCGCCATTACGGTCGAGCAACCGCACGAGCGGGCCGCTGCCGCCGGCGCGAAAGGCCATCGGATTGGGAATCTTGACGGTGTAGTAGATCAGGGCTCCGGAAATGCCCAGCGAGGCGACGATGAAGGCCAGTGCGGCGCAGTAGATCGCGAGCTGGAGCTTGCGGGGCAGCATCGCGAAAAGACGCCGCAGGCCAGCGGGCCGGCGCGGCGCCTGGCCTGTCCGGCCCGACGATGGCGCGCGCCCACTTGCTTCCATGTCCGACATGCCCCCCAGCGTCCCTCGTCCCCAAGCCCGCGAGAAGCGCTCCCACTGCTGATTATGCAGGCCATGGCTAACAAGAGGTAAACGCATTAGTGTAGCGCACCTGATCTCGTGCCAGCGGATGGCCCGGTGCCGTCGCGCGAGTTGCGCGATTTGTGGCGATCATGCACCTTGCGGCCATTCGCGAACCCCTGGGAGACCCTGACTATGCACAGCTACCGCGTCGTATCCTTTGGAGCGCCCGTCGCACGTCAGGAAGAGCCCACCCCCCAGCCGAAGGGCCGCGAAATCCTCGTGCGGATCACGGCCTGCGGCGTCTGCCATTCCGACGTGCATCTCATGGACGGCTATTTCGATCTCGGCGGTGGCCGCAAAGTCGACCTGACCCGTTCGGTCAACCCGCCACGCACGCTCGGGCACGAGATCGTGGGTGAGGTCATCGCCGTCGGCGAGGCTGTCACCGCGGCGTAGGCCAGCGTCGGCCAGCGCCGCATCGTGTATCCGTGGATCGGCTGCCAGACCTGCGCCTTGTGCAAGAGCGGCGACGAGCACCTGTGCAATCAACCCAAGGCGCTCGGCGTCAATGCGGATGGCGGCTATGCGAGCCATGTCGTCGTGCCGGGGCCGCAGTACCTGTTCTCGTTCGAGGGCATCGACGAGACGCTGGCATGCACCTATGCCTGTTCGGGTCTCACGGCCTTCGGCGCACTGAAAAAGGCCAAGGAAGTTCTGCGGGAGGGTGGCGATCTCCTGATCATCGGGGCTGGCGGCGTCGGCCTGTCGGGGGTCCGCATGGCCGAGGCGGTGACGGGCGTGAAGCCCATCGTCGCCGATATCGACCAATCGAAATGGGAGGCCGCGAAGGCCGCCGGCGCCAAGGAGACCGTCGATCCGTCCTCGCCCGACACCGTGAAGACCCTGCTGCGTGGCACGGGCGGCGGCGTCGCGGCGGCGATCGACTTCGTTGGCGCTGCGGCGTCCTTCACGTTCGGCTTCAACGCGCTGCGCAAGAATGGGCGACTGGTCGTCGTAGGGCTGTTTGGCGGGTCGGCGACGATCCCAGTGCCGATGTTCCCGCTCAAGAACGCGACCGTCATGGGGTCCTATGTCGGCACACTCGACGACATGTCGGAAATGATGGCGCTCGCCAAGAGCGGCCGCATCCCGAGCCTGCCCGTGGCGACACGGCCGCTCGCGGACGTCGGCGAAGTCCTGGCCAGCCTGAAAGCTGGAAAGATCGTCGGGCGCACCGTCGTAGTGCCCTGATTTCGCCCAACGAAGCGCTCTGATGCGACCGGGGGTGGTGCCAGTGGCAACCGCCCCCAAGGACGTCGAAGGTACCTGGCAAGGCAGGAGTGGCCCCGCGATGCGTGAGACGAAGGCGGCATTGCTCAAGGCGATCACCGGTTGCGTGTTGGCGGTCATACTTTGCGCGCCCGTGCAGGCCCAGCAGCGAACCGTTCCGAAGTCCAGCGAGGCGCTGCACCTGTCGTTCGCGCCGATCGTGCGGCGCGTGTCGCCCGCCGTCGTCAACGTCTTCGTCAAGGGGCGGCCGGAGCGGCCCCGCGGCCTCGGCCAGTTTCCTCCCGACGATCCGGTTTTCCGGCGCTTCTTCGGCGAACTGTTCGGCATGCCGGCCGATCGGGTGCGCAGCTCGCTCGGTTCCGGGGTGATCGTTTCTCCCGACGGCTTGATCGTCACCAACACGCATGTCGTCAAGATCGGCGGCAAGGCGGAAATCCGTATCGTGCTCGCGGACAAGCGAGAGTTCGATGCCGAAGTCGTCTCGCAGGACGAGAAGATGGACGTCGCGGTGTTGCGCATCGTGGGCGCCGACGGCCCGCTGCCCTTCCTGCAGTTCGAGGACAGCGACCAGCTTGAGGTCGGCGACATCGTGCTGGCCATCGGCAACCCGTTCGGCGTCGGCCAGACCGTGACACAGGGCATCGTCTCGGCGCTGGCGCGCTCGGAGATCGGGAAGTCCGACGCGCAGGTGTTCATCCAGACCGACGCGGCGATCAATCCGGGTAATTCGGGCGGCGCGCTCGTCGACATGGCGGGCAAGCTCGTGGGCATCAACACGGCGATCTATTCGCGCTCGGGTGGCTCGCACGGCATCGGCTTCGCCATCCCCTCCAACCTGGTGCGGCTCTATGCGGAGACCGCGCACCATGGCGGCAAGGTCGTGCGGCCCTGGCTCGGCGCCAAGCTCGAGCCCGTCACGCACGAGATCGCGGAGGCCCTGGGGCTCGACCGGGCGACCGGGGCCCTCATCGCACGGGTCAGCACCGGCAGCCCCGCCGCGGACGCCAGCCTGGAGCCCGGCGATATCATCCTCGCCGTGGATGGGCGCGAGGTCGCCGATCCTCGCGCGGTCAACTACCGGCTGGCGACGCGCGGGGTGGGCAAGACCGCGGAACTCGACGTCTTCCGCAAAGGCCGACACGTGACGGTCAAGATCGCGCTGCGGGGGGCTCCCAAGATCGGCCCGGAAGACATCCGCAACCTCGCCGGCCAGCATCCCCTCGACGGCGCGCGCGCGGCCAGTCTGTCACCGGCGATCGCGGAAGAACTCGGCCTGGAGGAGGGCGACGGCGTCGTGCTCGTGCAGTTGCGCAACGGCTCGCTTGCCGCCCGCCTCGGCTTCCGCCCGGGAGATATGATCCTTGCAGTCAACGACCGGAAGATCGGCAGCGTCAAGGAACTCGAGGAGGCGCTGCGGCAGCGGCACCGGTCATGGCGCCTCACATTGCGCCGGGGTGGCCAGACCGTGACGCTGCAGTTCGGCGGCTGAGGCTTCAACTCACCGTGAGGCAGCGTGGCAGACGACACGGGTGCTTTGCGGCGGCCCGGGAAGAGTGCTCTATTGTGCCGCAAATCCCGACGGACTGCCCCCCCTCCCAACCGCACGGAGACGACATGGCGCGCATCGCGATCCTCGATGATTTCCAGAACGTGGCGCTCGGCATGGCCGACTGGTCGCGCATCAAGGCGGCACACGAGGTCACCGTGTTCGACCACGCGTTGACGACCGTGGACGAGGTGGCGGCAGCGCTGCAGCCCTTCGAGATCGTGTGCATCATGCGCGAACGCACGCCCTTTCCCCGCGCGCTCATCGAGAAGCTGCCGAACCTGAAATTGCTGGTAACGACAGGCATGCGCAATGCCTCGGTCGACCTGGCGGCGGCCATGGCGCAGGGGATCGTGGTGTGCGGCACGCCATCGGGCGGGCATGCGACCGCGGAACTCGCCATGGCCCTGGTGCTCGGTCTCGCCCGTAATTTCCACGTCGAGCTGGCCGCCATGCGCGAGGGACGCTGGCAGTCGACTGTGGGCCTCGATCTGCGCGGCCGCACGATGGGCCTCCTGGGGCTCGGCAAGCTCGGCAGCGAGGTGGCTCGCTTTGCCCAGGCGTTCGGCATGCGCACGATCGCCTGGAGCCAGAACCTGACGGCAGAGGCCGCCAGCGGGAAGGGCGTGACCCGTGTCGAGAAGGACGACCTCTTCCGCCAGGCCGATTTCCTGTCGGTGCATCTCGTCCTGTCGCAGCGCAGCCGCGGCCTCGTCGGGCAGCGCGAGATCGGCCTGATGAAGCCGACGGCCTACATCGTGAACACGTCGCGCGGACCGATCGTCGACGCGGACGCCCTGGCGGAAGCGCTGAAGGCAGGACGGATCGCCGGTGCGGCCATGGACGTCTACGAGACGGAGCCGCTGCCCGCCGATCACCCGATCCGGCGCGAGCCGCGGGCTTTGCTCACGCCCCACATCGGCTACGTCACCGAGGAGAGCTACAGGATCTTCTTTGCCGGCGTCGTCGAGAACATCGAGGCCTGGCTCGCGGGCAAGCCCACGCGCGTCCTGAGCTGACGCCGCGCGTTCCTGATCCGCGACGAAAAGAAGGGGGCAACGCTTGCGCGTGCCCCCTTTCGAGTTTCGGAGTGGAGTGACGTCCAGACAAAAAGAGTGATGGGTGGGCGCCGCGCTACCTGGCGAGGCGGAGATTGCTGATCTCGGCGGCGATGGCACGGAAGGAGGCCTTGAGGTTGGCGCCGTCCGTGGCGTCGTAGAACTTCGAGGCATCGCTGGCGCAGGTCTCGAGCGTCGGCTTGGCGCTGTCGGGAACCTGGAAGCCGACCGTGTAGACGACGACGCCCTTGGCCTTCATCGCAGCGCAGGTGTCGGTGGCGAAGCGGGCGGAAGCCTGGGCAGTGGAGCCACTGTCGCCATCGCTGCTGCCGCCGACGGTGTTGTAGATTCCGTCCGTCATGAGAACGACGACCTTCAGCGTGTCCTTGGTTCCGTAGTCGACCGGCGTCGCAGAGGCGGGCCAAACGGAGGCCCACTCGGGGGATACCAGATACCAGGCCCAGGCCGTGCCGAGATGGCCAGCGGTCGCACCGCTCGCATCCCAGCTCTCGACCGAATCGATCAGCGCATGGCGATCGTTCGTGATGGGGGTGATCTGCGCATCGCGGGGGCAGCCACCCGGCGAGCGGAGGCCAAGGTCGCCCACGGCCTTGAGACGATACATGGAATTCGTCGGCGCGACGTCGTCGGCCTGGTCGCGGTCGCTGATGCGCTCGTAGACGCAGCCGTTGGTCGCACGTCCGCCGCTGACCGCGGCGGCGTAGGGTCCGGCGTTGACGCCGGAAGCATAAGGGGCGAGGCCGATGCGGACCTTGTTCGTGGTGCGCGAGGCGGGCAGCATGATGTCGATCAGGCCGTTGTCGCCGGCGACGGCATCCTTCAGGTCCCGCAGCTTGCGGCCGCGCATTGAGCCGGTCACGTCGAGCTGCAATGCGATCTCGACTTCCTTGCTGTCGTAGGTGGCGCTGGCGACCTTGGGGATGGCGATGCTCTGGAGCCCCGCGATCTGGCCGAACGTCGTGCGGACCGACGCATCGATGTCGAGGGAGACACTGTTGCGGTCGCGGTCGATGATCACGTTGATGCCGTTCACCGTCGCGTAGTTGCCGCCGCCAGCCATGTTGCTCGTGAAGTAGCGATCGGCGATCTGGCGGATTTCGGCCTCGGTAGCGTCGTGCTCCTTCAGAGCCTTGGCGGCTGCGAGCACGGCGGCGTCGGCGGCGCTGGCGAGCTTGCTTTCGGCGTGGATCACACGGCCGACATCGATGGCGAGGCCGGTCACCATGACGAGCGCGAGTGACGTCAGTCCGAAAATGGCGGCAACGGCACCGTCCTCGTTGGCAGCGAAGGTGCGCTTGGTGATTTTGAACTGCTCGAACATCGCTCGTGCTCCTCGAACTCCGCTTGCGCGGCCTCGAGAGCAACGATTGCAACGGCAGTGCCACCACGGCCGGCCGCCGGGCGAGGGACGAGAACCCGGGCCCGATCGTTAGGCGCTCGCTAACGCTTGGTTCAAATTGGCACGAATGGGCCGCAGAACGCCGTTCGGCACGGCGCTGACGCCAGCAACACCAACAATACGTTGGAAAAAATAAACGGGCCCGCCTTGCGGCGCGCCCGTCATGGTTCGTTTTGGAACGTCCGGAAACAGTCGCCGCCGGGCGAAACCGCTGGTGCGCCCGTCTCTTTTCGAGACACCCCTTAGAAGTCCGAGACGATGCCACCGTTCTCCCAGTCGCCGTAGCGCACGGGATCGGGGCCGGCGCGGCCCCCCAGCTCCTTCGGGCTGGCCTGCGCCTCCGCCTCACGCAAGCGCCGACGCTCGGCGGCCTCGGCCAGCGCCCGCTCCGCTTCGGGGGTCAACTTGCGCGGCGGGGCCTCGTCTGGGGTTTCGCCATCTTTCATGACTGGTCCCTCTCGGTTGATCACTCATCCGCCTTATATATACGTTCAGACGAGTTGGGCCACAGGCCGCCGGGAGGCATTCGCGCGCCATGCCGCTGAATTATGCCAAGACTGCCGTACTTCTTCTGCTGCTGACCGCAATCTTTGCGGCCATGGGCGGATTCGTGGGGGGCCAGAGCGGCCTCGTCGTCGCGTTCGGCATGGCCATGGTGATGAACGGTCTGGCGTTGTGGAAGTCCGATAAGCTCGTCCTGCGCATGCAGGGTGCCTACGAGGTGCCAGCGGGCAGCGGCAGCGGCCTGCACACGATGATTGCCGACCTCGCCCGGCGCGCCGACTTGCCGATGCCGCGGGTCTTTCTCGTGGAAAGCCCGCAACCCAATGCATTCGCCACTGGCCGCAATCCGGAGAATGGCGCCGTCTGCGTCTCGACGGGGCTGCTGGACATGCTGGATCCGCGCGAGGTGGCCGGCGTCGTGGCGCACGAACTCGCGCATATCAAGAGTCGCGACACGCTGACGATGGCGCTGGCGGCAACGCTGGGTGGCGCCATTTCGATGCTGGCGCAGTGGCTGCAGTTCGGCATGCTGTTCGGCGGGCGCAACGGCGGCAGCCGGCACGGGCGCCTGGCGACGCTGGCGGCTGCGCTCCTTGCACCGTTCGCGGCCATGATCGTGCAGATGGCGATCAGCCGCTCGCGCGAGTATCAGGCCGACCGCCTGGGGTCCAGCATTTGCGGCAATCCGTTGTGGCTCGCCTCCGCGCTCGCCAAAATCAATCAGGCCGTGCGGGGCATCCCGAACCCTGCCGCGGAGGCCAACCCAGCGAGTGCGCATCTGTTCATCATCAATCCCCTGACCGGGCGCGGCATGGACAGCTTGTTCTCCACGCATCCCGATACCTCCAATCGCATCGCGGAACTGGAAAAGCTGGCAGCCGAGATGGGCATTACGGACTTCGGGCCCTCCGGCCCCGCGGGGGCGACGCGCAGCGGCGGCAGCTTCGCACCATGGCTCAACCGGCGCCCGCCCGACCGTGCCCGTGGCATCTGGGGCTGATCGGATGCGCGCGCAGAACAGAACGCCAGGACGCCGCCCCTCGAGGAAGGCCGAGCCACAGACCGCTGCGCCGCGTGCGGCACCGAGTGGCCTGGAGGCGCGCCGGCTCGCCGTGCGGCTCGTCGAGACCGTTCTCCTGGGTGCCAAGTCGCTCGACGATGCCCTCGACGAGGCCGACCGCGCGGGATGGCGGCAGCGCGTCGAGCCGCGCGACCGGGCGTTTGCCCGGCTGATGGCGGCCACGGTACTCAGGCACCAGGGATCGCTCGCCGCGGTCCTGGCCAAGTTCATCGCGCGGCCGTTGCCGACGGAAGGCCGGCGGGCGCATCTGGTGCTGCTCGTCGCGGCTGCGCAACTCCTGATGCTCGGCACGCCGGCCTATGCGGCGATCGACATGGCCGTGGAGCAGTGCCGGGGGGATCGCGTTCTCGGGCGCTACCAGAAGCTCTGCAATGCCGTTCTGCGACGGGTGGCGGAACAGGGTGCCGCCACCCTGGCCGGCCTCGACCAGCCCAGGCTCGACATTCCGGACTGGCTCTGGCGTTCCTGGGTCGCGGCCTATGGAGAGCCCACAGCGCGTGCCATCGCCTGCGCAAGCTTGCGCGAGGCCCCGCTCGACCTCACCGTTCGCCGCGACGCCGAAGGCTGGGCGGCAAAGCTCGGCGGGCGAGTGCTGCCGACGGGATCGGTGCGCATCCTGGAGCACGGTCCCGTCGACGAGATGGAAGGGTTCGCCGACGGGGCCTGGTGGGTACAGGACGCGGCGGCCGTGCTGCCCGTGCGCCTGCTGGGCGATGTCGCGGGGTTGCAGGTCGCGGACGTGTGCGCGGCACCGGGCGGGAAGACGGCGGCGCTGGCCGCGGGCGGCGCGCACGTCACAGCCGTCGACACCTCCGCACGGCGCATGCAGCGCTTCGAGCAGAACATGGCCCGCCTCGGGTTCGGCGAGCGCGTCTCGGCGGTGGTGGCCGACGCCGGCACGTGGCAGCCCGAGCACCTGTTCGACGTCGTCCTGCTCGATGCCCCGTGCACGGCCACCGGTACCATCCGGCGGCATCCCGATATCCTGCGGCTCAAGCGTGCCGACGAGATGACGCGGCTCGCCGGCGTGCAAGCGCAGCTTCTCGCGCGCGCCGGCACCTGGCTGAAGCCTGGGGGGCGGCTCGTTTTCTGCACGTGCTCGCTCCAGCCCGAAGAGGGCGAACTGCAGATTGCCCGCTATCTGGCTGCGCATCCCGACATGCAGCGCCTGGCCTGCGATGCGTCGGCGCTGGGGCTTCCCGCCGCGTGGTTCACGGCTGCGGGTGACTTGCGCACATTGCCTCACCTGCTCGCGCTCGAGACACCCGAGCTCTCGGGCATGGACGGCTTCTTTGCAGCGGTGCTCCAACGGCGCCCGTCATCAGCCTCGGAGGCCCCCGCATGACCAAGCCATCGCTGGCAGCGCGCGCCTTCTCGTTGCTGCGACTGGGGGGGCGCTCGCCGCGCACGCTCTATGCCCCCGACGAGTTGCATCTCATCCCGTCGGATCTGCGGACGCCCGATCCAGAGTACCTGGACGAGTTGGCCGCGGGCACCATGCCGCTGGCCGGTGGCGGCATCGCGCTCGGCCGCGGCAATCCCTTCGCCACGCCGTTGCGGAACCAGGAGCTCGACGCGGCCCTGCAGGGTTTTGGTTGGCTGAACCATCTGTCCTGCGACCCCGATCGCGGACGGGGCATCGCACAGCGGCTGGTCGGGCAATGGCTCGGCGCCAGCGTCGGTAGCAGCCGGGAGCGACCGGACGTGGTCGCGCGCCGCGTCATTTCCTGGATCACGCACGGCGGCCTCCTCCTCGAGGAGGCGGACCCGCAGCTCTTTGCCGACGTCATGACCGATCTCGTGCGCCAGGTGCGATGGCTGGAAGGCCTCAAATCCGGCCAGCCCCTGCTGTCGCGCATCGCGGTGCTGCTGGCCGACCTGACACTGGCCGGCAGGGCAGGGAATATCGCGGGCAGCATGCAGGCGCTCACCGCCGCCCTGGCTGTGGAGATCGGCACGGACGGCGGACATGTCAGCCGCAACCCCACCGTTCCGCTGGCGCTTCTCCTGGACCTCCTGCCATTGCGCCAGTGCTTTGCCTCGCACCACATCGCGCCATCCGAGGCGTTTCAGGACGCCATCGCGCGGATGGGCAGCCACCTCAGGGCCATGCGGCTCGGCGACGGATCGCTGGGGCGCTTCAACGGCAGCGCGGCCGCACCGCTCGATGATCTCGTCACGGTCTTGTCGGTCATCCCACAGGACGAAAGCGACGGCGCCCTCGGCGCGAGTGGCTACCGGCGCCTTGCCCAAAGCGGCACGATTATTCTCATGGATTGCGGCGCGGCACCGCCTACGGCCTTCGCCCAGTCCGCACAGGCGGGATGCCTATCATTCGAGATAAGCCACGGCGACACGCCCATTCTCAGGAACTGCGGCTGCCTGGAATCGGCACCTGAGAAGAACATCGCGCTCGCCAGGGCCACCAGCAGCCACAATACATTGACGTTGGCGGAACGCTCGTCCGGGCGGCTCGTCACGACTGCGACCGCTGCAGGTGCGCGCGACGGCCTGGCAGGACCACGCGAGGTCACGATCCTCGACGACGAAACGTCCGATGGCGCGCCGATGATCGCCGCGCGACACAATGGCTACGAGGAACAGTTCGGCATCCTGCATACGCGGCGCCTCGCATTGAACGGCGACGGCACCTGCCTGACGGGCGACGACGTCCTGGAGCCGCGCGACGGCATCCTCCGGCTCGGCAAGGATCTGCCATTCGCCATCCATTTCCACGTCGCGCCGAAATCCACGATCGACCAGACCGGGGTCGGCGAGGCGCGCATTCGCTTGCCGGATGGCTCGGCGTGGACGCTGACGGCGACGCACGCGCGCGTCAGCGTGGAAACGGATCAGGCGAGCGCGCTCGGGCCACGCCGCGTGCATGACCGGCAGATCGTTCTGCGCGGCACGACGCCGGGTGAAACGAGGGTCGGCTGGGTGCTGCGCCGCGAAGGCTCGGCCAACGCCTGAAGGGCTCCGAAGAGCGTTAGGAGCGGACCAGGCGCACGTGCGTCTTCAACGCGATGGCGGCCAGCACCATGATCATGAGCGCGCCGAACGTGAAGATCAGATTTGCGGCCCAATCCGCGCGGCGGAGGGCGAGCTTTCCCGACGAGGTGAGAAACACCAGACCGCCCGCCCCCAGCAGGGCATTGACGATCGACAACGGCATGCTGATGCGGAGCCAGCGCGCCCGCTGCTCGGCCGCGGCGCTGCCCAGTGCGCGGGCCACGTGGAAGGCGATGAGCGCGAACAGAAGCATGACGAGGGCATACTGCCATGCGTGCTGCCACTTGAGGCCCGTCACCTGCGTCGCGTAGATCGCCTGCATGGACACGCCGCCCCAGGCGAACGCAACGGCTGCGAGGCGGGCATTGCGCCGCGCGGCCACCTCGATCTCGGCCGGCAACGCCGCGAACGAGCGATGCCCCTCCCAATACGGCGCGTTGATGGTGAGCGAGACACCGATGGCGGCAAGCGTAAACGTCCCTGCCGCAATACACATCAGCCGCACGTCCCTGGCGGCGCCGGCCACCATTTCGCCCGCCACGCTGACGACCAGCATCACGATCAGCCATGGCATCAGCCGCTGCAACGACATGCGTAGTCCCCCGGAAAACGGTATCGCGGCCTGCCTAGTGTGGCGCATCTGACGTTTGGTACCCACTCGCGGCGGCTGGAACCATGACCAAACGTCAGATACAACTCCACTAGAATCGCTATGGTTGCTAGTGTTCCTTCTGTCCGACACTTGGTCCAGGAGTATGACGCACGGGGAACCAAGTATCGGAGCCGGAACACTAGATCGGCTGAAGGCCCACCGGCTGGCGTTCACCCACCCAGCGCGAGACTGTCGTGATCGCTCACGTCACCCTCATACTCCGAGTGTCGGCACGATCCAACCGACGGGCCTGCTTCTAAAGCGATGAGCGGGGATAAAGTGTGGCCGGGTGGACCGCCGGTCGACAGCCGGCAGCCCAGCGAGGATGCCGCCTCCGATTACTTCTGCAGGCGCTCCAGCAGCTTGAGCACGTTCCAGGCGACGGCTGCCTGGGCGAGCGCGCCGAAGAAGAAGATGTTGTTGGCGGCCCAGTCCTGCGAGCCGGGCCGCTGGCCGGCGACGGTGGAGAAGCGCCACATCTTGCCGTCGATGAGCAGGCCGATCATCGAGATCAGCATGGCGGCGATGATGAACATGGCAAAGCCGCGCGCGATGCGGATCATCGTGGGGTCGTTCTCCTTGCCCTGGCCATCGTTGCTGAAGGTGATGGCCAGGAAATAGGTCAGGCCGGCAAGCACGATGAAGGCGACGAAGAAGTGAAGCCACTCGCGCCACTCGAGGATCTTGAACGCATATGTCACGAGCAGGCCGATGGCGCCCCAGCTCCAGATCAGCCCCATGTGACGCAGGTTCGTGCCGACCACGACCGACATCTCGTCCCTGGTGAGGTCGGGCTTGCGCAATTCGGAAAAGGCCGCGAGCGCCACCAGGATGCTTATGAAGGCCGCGATCGCCATATGGGCATACGGGATCTTCATGGCAGCGGTAAGGACCAGCGACGAGATGCTGAAGCCGATGCCAAGCATCCAGATAAGCATTGAAGTCATTTGACTGCCCTGTTCGAGATTAATTTCAACCGTCAACATGGCGCAGTCTCGTTGACGTCCGCTTAACGGATGGGCGCCCGCGCGAAGTCTCCAAGGCTTTCATTAATATCTACAATTTTATCTTCGGCCGCCGCAGGTGCAACCCTGCACCGTAATTCACGTTGACCGGCGTGGGCACGCAGAGCTATAGGCTGTCAAGCGCTTCCGCTCGGGCTTTCAGCCGCGGGCGATAACTGCGTTTGTGCGGATGAATTCCAGGAACAGTGCCGTCTGTTCTGCTGGAAGCAGCAGCCGGCACGCTTCAAGACTAGCGAAAGCACGACAGGAGCCCATTGATGGCGAACACGAAATCGGCGAAACGCGCGACCCGCGTCACCAAGCGCCGGACCGAAGTGAACAAGAGCCGCCGCACGAATATGAAGTCCAACGTGCGCGGCGTGGAAGAAGCAATCGCTTCCGGCGACGCGGCGGCCGCTGCGACGGCGCTGAAGTCGGCCGAGCCGATCCTCATGCGCGCCGCGCAGAAGGGAATCGTCCACAAGAAGACCGCGTCCCGCAAGGTTTCCCGCCTTGCCGCACGGGTCAAGGCTATGAGCGCTTGACGCCTCGAGATGCCCTTGCGGCGAGCCGATTCAGGCTCGCCGTCTCTTGTTGAGTCCATAACACGAACACGATGCCTACCTGATCGTCATTCAGGCTTCACAAATCTGATTTTCAATACTTTTTCGAATTTTTCTCCGATCCCGCCGAGCCGCTGAATTCGGCTCTCCAAAGACTTAACTCGATTCATTTTCGCGCTGCGAGATCGCATCGCAGCACCTTCCACCCCCCTCCGACCGTCCAAATTTTTTGCCTTCGGACTCAAGCTACTTATCCACAATCGCTCGACCAGCCGACGAACCTGTGGATGGCGCGAGCGAAGGATTGATCGCTGATCAGGACGAGCTCCCGGGTCGAACGAGTCGGTTTGCAGAACCGGTTAAAGATCGGTTAACGTCCTCCTCGTCAGGCGGCCTCACCCGTTGTGTAAGAGGGTCGGGTCGGTCGTCGGGCAGAGGGCAACGGGCGTAGGGTGCCGCTGGCGAGCGGTCCGCGCCATCGAATGTGTTCAACCGCGGCGCTTGCTGCGGCCTGATTGGTTCCGTGCCCTTTTGTAAAGCGTCCAGTTCGTCGCGTCGTGTGCCGGTTGGTATGACGGTCGATGCTTGGTCATGCGTGAATGGCGCAGCCATGCAGCACCGGAGCCGATGGTACCCGTCCGTGCGGGCTGGAGTGTGCTTGGGTGCAGTAGCGGCAGTGGAAGGAGTTTGGTGTTGACGCAGGCAGTTCCTATTCCGGTGGACAACGTCCCCACGCGGGCGACGTGGGACCGCTTGAAGGCGGAGCCAGCGACCTTTCTGATCGATGTGCGGACTCGCGCAGAATGGTCGTTCGTAGGCACGCCCGACCTTTCGTCGATCGGAAAGCAGGTGCTGCTCGTCGAGTGGCTCACCTTCCCTGAGAACCGGCCCAATCCGGCCTTCGTCGCCCAGTTGACGGCGACGTTGGAGCAGATGGGTGCCGACCGTGACGCTGGCCTCTATTTCATCTGCCGTTCTGGCGCGCGCAGCTTACAGGCTGCCAACGCCATGGCTGCTGCCGGCTATCGCAATTGCCACAATGTCGCCGAGGGGTTCGAAGGACCGCTCGATGCAGCACGGCATCGTGGACGGCAGTCGGGATGGAAGGCCGACGAACTGCCCTGGGTACAGGCGTAACAAGAACCGTAAGCGGCGTCGGCTGATCTCGTTCGACCATGCGGGGTCGTCCCGATCAGCGTTCCAGCCGCTGGCGAATTCGTTGATTTTTGACGTGCGGGGGTACTGTCATGATGGACAAGCGTGGATTCGACCCAGTCGTCACCGACGGCTTGGGCGAGACGAACAATGCTGCCTGCGATAGCAGCGAAGAAACGATGATTGCGGAGACGGGCGACACGGGCGAGACGAGCGCCATGGCCATCGATCTCAAGCAGAAGGGGCCGAGAATCCGCGCGATCCTGCGGGCACAGCTCGGCGAGGAGATTTTCAAGAGCTGGTTCGGCGCGCTGGAGTTCGAGCGCTATGACGGCGAGGTTCTGCGCGTCACGGTGCCGGTCAAATTCCTGAAGAGCTGGATCCAGACGCACTACGCCGATGCGCTGCATCGCTGCGCGGCGAGCGAAATCCCGGGCCTGGAGCGCGTCGAAGTGCACTTGCGGCAACCCGGCGGCGGTGCTGCGCGGCCGACATTCCAAAACCCGCAGCGTGTCGTCGATCCGATCGACCGTGAGGGTGACGTGCTGCGGCCGGCGGCGCGCGTCATGCCGGCACCGAGCGGCCCGATGGCCCGCACGATCGTCAACGGGCTCGAAGGTTCGCCGCTCGATCCGCGCTACACCTTCGAGAGCTTCGTCGTGGGCGCGGCGAACCGGATGGCGCATGCCGGGGCCACGCAGGTGGCGGAAACCGTGCTCGCCGAACAGCGCGGCTTCAACCCGCTCTACATCCACTCCGGCGTCGGCCATGGCAAAACGCACCTTCTGCATGCCATCGCCTGGGAGGCGCGCCGCCGCACCCCGCACGCGCAGGTGCTCTATCTCACCGCCGAACGGTTCCGCTTCCAGTTCGTCGAGGCCTTGAAGGCGCAGGATGCGATGGCGTTCAAGGATCGCTTCCGCTCCGTGGACATGCTGCTGATCGACGATCTCGAGTTCATGCACGGCGAAAAGACGGAACTGGAGTTCGATCACATCATCAACACGCTGCTCGACGGCGGTCGCCAGCTCGTCGTCGCCTCGGCGCGGCCGGCCAGCCAGCTCTCGCGCCTCAACGACCGCATGCGGTCGCGCCTGCAGCGCGGCTTGGTGACGGAGATCGGTGCGCTCGATCTCGAACTGCGACGCAAGATCCTCGAGCGCCGCATCCAGGAAAAGCGCATCACGGACCCCTCGTTCGAGATCCCGCGCGAGGTCGTGGACATGCTTTCGTCCCAGCTCAGCGAGAGCGGTCGCGAGCTGGAAGGCGCCGTCACGCGCCTCTACGCGACGTGGCAGTACATGCGCACGCCGATCACGCTCGAGCTCGTGGAAAGCGTCATCCGCGATCTCATCCAGACCGGAGGCGACCAGCGCCGCATCAAGATCGAGGACATCCTCAAGGTGATCTCGCGGCACTACGGCATCTCGCGCGGGGACATTCTCTCCCAGCGCCGGCATCGTTCGGTGGTCTGGCCGCGCCAGATCGGCATGTACCTGGCCAAGCAGCTCACGTCGCGTTCGCTGCCGGAGATCGGGCGCCGCTTCGGCAACCGCGATCACACCACCGTCCTGCACGCCATACGCAAGGTGGAAAATGAGCTGGGCGGCAATACGCGCCTCAAGGAAGAGCTCGACGATCTGAAGAAGCAGATCGGCATGTGAGGTGCCGCGCGTCCGGCATCGGGCGAATGGCAGAACGTATCGAAACTTTGCAACGGGGGCCTCGCGGTCCCCGTTCTTGCGTCTGGAGTGCTCCCATCCCCCGTGCATCTCGCGCTCGCGAGACCACCTTCCCGCCCACTGACATATCAGGCTTGCGCTCGGCTGCGTCGAAAGGCAGCATGTCGGCGCCGGTCGTCACCTCGCCGATGAGCGCAGGAGCGGACGGGCCACGGGAGGAGATAAATCGAATGACGCTTCTACGTCGTGACGTGCTCGGCCTCGCCGCAGCACTGGTGCTGGTACCTGGGATCGCCTTGGCCCAGAAGCCGATCAAGGTCGGTGTTCCCATTCCGCTCTCGGGGCCTGCCGCCCTCTTCGGCGAGCCTGCGCTCAAAGGCGCGCACATGTTCGTGCAGGAGTTGAACGCGGCGGGCGGCGTGCTGGGGCGCAAGATCGAGCTGATCGTGCGCGACAGCAAGGCGACGCCCGACGAAGCGGTGCGTGTCGCGCGCGAAATGATCCTGAAGGAGGAAGTCGACTTCCTCGTCGGCACGCTGACATCGGCGGAAGGCCCCGCCGTGTCGACGATCGCCAAGGAGAACAAGATCATCCTGATCGCGCCGATCCCGAAGACGGATCAGCTTCTGGCGCCGAAGAACCGGCACCCGTATGTCTTCCGCACCGCCGCCAACACGACGATGGAAGGCCGCTCGGTGGCCGAGCTGATGGCCAAGTGGAAGGACATCAAGAGCGTCGCCACGATCGCGCACGACTACGCCTACGGGCAGGATGTCGCCAAGCAGTTCGCCGACCACATCCGCAAGCTGCGGCCCGACATCCAGGTCGTGGACATGCAGTGGCCGAAGCTGGGCGAGAGCGACTACACGCCCTTCATCAACGCGCAGATGGCAAAGAAGCCCGACGCCATCTTCTCGGCCATGTGGGGCGGGCACTTCGTGACATGGGCCAAGCAGGCCAAGCCGCTCGGCCTGTTCGATGCGGTCAAGAACCGCGTCGTCAACGGCGGCGAGGGCGGCTCCGTCGAGGCGACGCGCGCCATGGCGGGCGAGTATCCGTTCGGCATCTACGCCAATGCCTACGACCTGCCGGCCTTCGACGGCCAGACCGCGGAGCACAAGGCCTATATCGAGAAGGTCAAGGCGTTCACGAAGGAAAGCGTGCCGTCGAGCTGGCCCATCATGATGTACATCGGCATGAAGTTCCTGGCCGAGGGCATCAAGAAGGCGGGCTCGATCGACAGCGACAAGGTGTCGGCGGCGCTGAAGGGGCTGACGATCGACACGCCGATCGGCAAGCAGACGATCCACCCGACGCTGCAACAGGCCGACCGCGGCGAGTTCTACGGCAAGATGGTCAAGGATCCCAAGACCGGCAATGCCGTCATGACCGAGGTGAAGTACATCGATCCCAAGCCCTTCATGGAATGATGCGGCTTTCAACGGGCGGCCCCAGCGGGCCGCCCGTTTCATGTCGGCGCCAACGCATCGGCGCGCGCGTTCGAGTGCGCGCGCGCACGATCCCAGGGGGTTCCATTGCTTCTCGCTTTTCTCGATCCGACGCTGCTGCTTGGGCAATTCCGAAGCGGGCTCACCACGGCGATGTTCCTGTTCCTGATCGCCTCGGGACTGTCGCTGATCTTCGGCGTTCTCAAGATCATCAATTTCGCGCACGGCTCGCTTTATATGCTGGGTGCCTATATCGCGTGGCACATCGTGCATTATCTCGTCGGCAACAGCCTGCTGGGCTTCGGTGCGGCGGTCATCGTGGCGGCGTCCGCCGTCGGGCTTATCGGACTGGCGATCGAGCGGCTGCTGCTGCGGCACATGTACAAGGTTGAGGAACTCTACCAGCTGCTCTTCACCTACGCCCTGGTGCTGATCTTCGGCGACGTCTGCAAGTTCATCTGGGGTACGCAACCCGTTTCGGTGCAGCGACCGACGCTGCTGGCGGGCTATTTCGAAGTCGCCGGCGTGCGCATGCCCTTCTACGACCTGATGATCGTCGTCATCGGCTTCGGCATCGCCTACGGCTTCTGGCTGATGCTCAACCGCACGAGTTGGGGACGTATCATCCGCGCGGCCGCGCTCGACCGTGAAATGCTCGGCGCACTCGGCACCAACGTCTCCTGGCTCTACACGGGCATGTTCACGCTCGCGGCGTTCCTGGCCGGCCTGTCCGGGGCACTCGTGACGCCGATCAAGGGCATCGTTCCGGGCATGGACATCGAGATCATTCTCGACGCCTTCATCGTCGTGGTGATCGGGGGGCTGGGCTCGCTCTGGGGTACGCTGCTCGGATCGCTGATCTACGGCATGGTGGTGTCGTTCGGCATCCTGCTGTTCCCGCGCTTCTCCATCTTCGCCGCCTTCATCATGATGGCTGCCGTCTTGATCGTGCGGCCCTGGGGCCTGTTGGGGAGGCCGGTGAAATGAACCAGCAATCCTGGACCGATCGCATTCCCTGGACGCTCGTGATCACGCTCGCTGCCGCGATGGTGCCGTTCGTGACGTCGCGCTACTACGTGGACCTGGCGACCTACATCGCGATCTTCGCGATCTTCGCCACCAGCCTCAATCTGCTGCTCGGCACGACGGGTCTCGTCCCGTTCGGACATGCGGCCTATTTCGGCATCGGCTCCTACGTCTGCGGCCTGCTGATGGGCGAACTCAAGGTGCCGTTCCTGCTGGCCTTCGTGCTCGGCGGCGTCGGCGGAGCCATCTTCGCGGCGCTCTTCGGGTTCTTCTGCGTGCGCCTGACGCGCGTCTATTTCTCGATGCTGACGCTGGCCTGCGCACAGATCGTGTGGGCCATCTGCTTCAAGTGGAACGAGGTGACGGGCGGCGAGCAGGGCTATCCGCGCGTGCCGATGCCGGACATGGCCTTCCTCGACTGGCTGCCAGTGTCGGGCCGCGGCCTGATCACGGCGAAGTTCTATCTGGTGGCGCTCGTCTTGGCTGCCGTCTGCATCGCAGCGATGCGGCGGATCACCAAGAGCCCGTTCGGCCGCATCCTCAACACCATCCGCGACAATGCCGAGCGGGCGCAATTCATCGGCATCGACGTCAGGCGCTACCAGCTCTTCGCCTTCATCATCGCGGGCGGCTTTGCGGGATTGGCAGGCGGCCTCTTCGGCATCTACAAGCGCGGCGTGTTCCCCGACTATGCCTATTGGACGAAGGGCGCGGAGGTGCTGATCATGAGCATTCTCGGCGGCATCAACCACTTCTGGGGACCGACCGTGGGCAGCGCCGTGCTGATCCTGCTCAACGGCGTCGTGGTTTCCTATACGGAGTACTGGCCGTTCGTCCTGGGCTCGATCCTGCTGTTCCTGCTGTTCGCCTTCCCTGGCGGACTGCTCGGCGGCATCGAGGCGCTCTACCGCCGACTGAGGGGGCAGGCCAATGCTTGAGGTCAAGAACCTGGTCAAGTCCTTCTCGGGCTTCGTGGCGACGAACGACGTCAGCCTGACGGCCGAGAAGGGGAAAGTCACCGCCGTCATCGGTCCGAACGGCGCGGGCAAGTCGACGCTCTTCAACCTGATCACCGGCCACCTCGCGCCCACGTCCGGCCGCGTCGTCCTGGAGGGGCGCGACATCACCGGCGTGGCGCCGCACAAGATCTGCCGCATGGGCATGGCCCGCTCGTTCCAGCGCACCAACATCTTTCCCAAGCTGACGGTGTACGAGAACCTGCAGGCCGCCTTCATCGCCTATGGCGGGCAATCTCTCAACATGTTCGGCGTGGCGACGCGGCAGTTCCGCGACAAGACCGAGCGCATGCTGGACAGCCTGGCGCTCGACGATCTCGCCTACAACATCGCGGGCGAACTCAGTCACGGTGCGCAGAAGCAGGTCGAACTCGGCATCGCGCTGGCCGGCGACCCGAGCATCCTGCTGCTCGACGAGCCGACCGCGGGCATGAGCGCACAGGAGACGCACGAATCCATCGCGCTCCTCGATCGCATCGCCAAGGAGCGGGGTCTCACCCTGCTGTTCACGGAGCACGACATGGAGGTGGTCTTCTCGATCTCCGACAAGATCGCCGTCTTGCATCAAGGCCGCATCATCGCGACGGGGAACCCGGACGAGGTTCGCCAGAACGACGAGGTGCGGCGCGTCTACCTGGGTGGAGGCAAGCATTGACCAACCTTCTCGAGGTGGAGGCGATCCACACGGCCTATGGCAGCAGCCGCGTCCTGTTCGGCATCTCGCTCGACATCAAGCCGGGCGAGTGCGTGTGCCTGCTCGGCCGCAACGGCGTCGGCAAGACGACGACGATGCGGTCGATCATGGGGCTGACGCCGCCCTACCAGGGCAAGGTGCGCTTCAAGGGCCAGGACGTGACGGGGCGGGCACCCTACGAGATGGCACGCGCCGGGATCGGCTACGTGCCGGAGGACCGCCGCGTCTTCGGCGAATTGACCGTCTGGGAAAACCTCGACGTCGCCCAGCGCGCGGCCAAGCGGCCGGGACGATGGACGATCGAGGGGGTGTACGAGCTGTTCCCCAAGCTCAGGGAACTAGCCGACCGCATGGCCGGCGTGCTGTCGGGCGGCGAGCAGCAGATGCTGACGATCGCGCGCACGCTGATGGGCAATCCGGAGCTGCTGCTGCTCGACGAGCCGTCGGAGGGACTGGCGCCCGTCATCGTCGAGAACATGCTGCACCAGGTGCAACGCCTGAAGCAGGAAGGATTGACGATCCTGCTGGCCGAGCAGGGGCTCGACTTCTCGCTGGCGCTGGCCGACCGCGTCTACGTCCTGCAGAAGGGTGCGGTCGAATTCTCCGGACCGAGCCAGCAGTTGCGCGACGATGCAGAGCTTCGCGACCGCTTGCTGGCGCTTTGACGAGCGTGCCGGGGACGAGAGTGCCGGGCCGGCGCCCGATGATCGCGGCCCGGCATCGCTTCATTCGGTCCCTGCAAAGAGCAGCGCGGCTTTGACGGCACGCCGCCAGCCATCGAGCCGACGGCGGCGCTCTTTCTCCGTCATCGATGGCGTGAACCGCTTCTCGGCAGCCCAGGCGCGCGCCGTTTCCTCGGGGCCGGGCCACACGCCCGCATGCATGCCCGCAAGCCAGGCAGCGCCCAGTGCCGTCGTCTCCAGCATCGCCGGGCGGTCCACCGGAGCGTCCAGGACATCGGCCAGGAGTTGCATGGTCCAGTCGCTCGCGGCCATGCCGCCATCGACGCGCAGCACGGTCGCGTCGTGGCCGGGCCAGTCCCGGCGCATGGCGTCGAGCAGATCGGCGGTCTGGTAGGCGACGGATTCCAGCGCCGCGCGCGCGATCTCCGCTGCGCCCGTGTTACGCGTGATGCCGAGCAGCGCGCCGCGAGCCTCCGCGTTCCAGTGAGGGGCGCCGAGGCCGACGAAGGCGGGCACGAGGACCACGTTCTGCGTGGGATCGGCCCGCGCCGCCAGGTCGCCCGATTGCGCGGCGTTGTCGATGAGCTTCAGGCCGTCGCGCAGCCATTGCACGGCGGCGCCTGCGATGAAGATGGCGCCTTCCAGCGCATAGGTGCGCCGGCCATCGAGCTGATAGGCGACCGTGGTCAGCAGGCGGCTGTTGGAGGCGACAGCTGTCGTTCCCGTGTTGAGCAGCGCGAAGCAGCCCGTACCATAGGTCGATTTCACCATGCCCGGCTGAAAGCAGCCCTGGCCGATGGTGGCGGCCTGCTGGTCACCCGCGACACCGCGAATGGCGATGGTGCCGCCCAGCAGCGTCGTGGTGCCGAAGTCGGCGGCGCAATCGCGGACATCCGGCAAGAGCGCGCGTGGAATACGCAAGATGCGCAGAAGCTCGTCGTCCCATGCTCCCGCGTGGATATCGAACAGCAGCGTGCGCGAAGCGTTCGTGGCGTCGGTGGCGTGCACGCGCCCCTCGGTCAACCGCCAGATCAGGAATGCGTCGATCGTCCCCGCCGCCAGATGTCCCGCTTCGGCGCTGGCGCGGGCCCCCGGCACGTTGTCGAGCAGCCACGCGAGCTTCGTGCCGGAAAAGTAGGGGTCGAGAAGCAGGCCCGTCTTCTGCGTGACAAGGGGCTCCACGCCCTCGGCCTTGAGACGCGCGCACAGATCGGCGGTACGGCGATCCTGCCAGACGATGGCGCGATGGATGGGCTTGCCCGTGCGCCGGTCCCAGATGACGCATGTCTCGCGCTGATTGGTGATGCCGATGCCGGCAATGGCGGCGGGTGCAACGCCGGCCCGCGCCAGGGCCTCGCGCATGGTGGCCAGCGTCGCCGACCAGATATCCTCCGCGTCGTGCTCGACCGAACCCGATGCGGGATAGTGCTGCGGCAGCTCGATCTGGGCCAGGCCGCGCACGACATGATCGCGTCCCAGCACGAGCGCGCGCGTCGAGGTGGTGCCCTGGTCGATGGCGAGGACGAGATCGGACATGGGCTTGCCTCCGGGGATGCCGCATCGTTCTACGTTCTGGCGAGGCTAGATGCGTTCGGGCCTCCTCGGCAAGGTTCGGGCTGATGGTCGCGCTCGACGGCGCGGCACCGGCTCGCGATAGTAGAGGCGGCTAGGCTGGATCGAATGCCACGCGGAGAGGCTGAAGCACATGTCCAAGGAAGAGACCGTGACGCTGCGCGAGCGCGTCAAGCTGCCGCCCGCGCCTGCGCTCGTTGCGGGCTATTACCGCCCGGCCATCGCCAACGGCGTGAGGTTCGTGTTCGCGTACGAGATGCGCGCACATCTCGCGCATGCGCTGATGCTCGCCGACCAGGGCATCGTGGCGCGTGCCGATATCGCCACGGCGCTGCCGGTGATGCTGGCGCTGATGGAGGCAGGCGGCGATGCACTCGCTGTCGATTACAGCCAGGAGGATCTCTACTCCTACGTCGAGCGGCACCTGGTGACAGCGCTCGGGCCCGATGTCGGCGGGCGGCTGCATACCGGGCGAAGCCGCAACGACCTCAATGTCACGACATGGCGGATGGCGCTGCGCGAGCATCTGCTGGCCGTGGGGGGCGCGCTCAATGCCCTGCGCGCGACGGCGCTCGACCTGGCGACGAGGCATGCCGAAACGGTCATGCCGGGCTACACGCACACGCAGCACGCGCAGCCGATCTCGCTGGGCTACTACCTGCTCGCGTTCGGCGACGTGCTGGCGCGCGATTTCCGGCGGCTTTCCGGTGCTCTCGCGCATTGCGACCTCAGTCCGCTGGGGGCGGGCGCGCTGACCACGACGGGCTTTCCCATCGACCGGGCGGCGGTGGCCAATGCGCTCGGTTTCGCCGGGCTCGTCGAGGTGGCCTACGACGCGGTGTCGAGCCGCGACGATGCGCACGAGGCAGCGGCCGTACTCGCCGTGATGATGACCGGCCTGTCGCGGCTTGCGACCGATCTGCAGAACTGGAACACGGCCGAATTCGCATTCATCGAGCTGTCCGATGCCTACTCCAGCGTTTCCAGCATCATGCCGCAGAAAAAGAACCCGCAGGCGCTCGAATTCGCGAAGGCTGCCGCCGCGCAGGTGACGGGCGCGCTGACGGCCGTTCTGGCGGCTTCCAAGAACACCTCCTACAGCGACGTCAACGACGGCGTGACGTCGCTCAACGTGCCAGTGCTCGAAGCGGCGGGCAAATCGTCGGCAACGCTCGCAGTTCTCGACGGCGTGCTCGCGACCATGAGCGTGCGGCCGGACGTGATGGCGAAGGCTGCCGCGGACGGCTATGGCACGGCGACGGAGCTTGCCGACGCGATCGTGCGGGAGACGGGATTGTCGTTCCGCAAGGCGCACAACATCGTCGGACGGGTGGTGCGTGAGGCCATCGCGGCGGGCCGCACCGCCCCGCAGATCACCTCGGGCGACATCGACGCGGCAGCGACCGCACTCTTCGGCGCCCCGCTGGACATTGCGCCCGATGCCATCCGACGGGCCCTGGACCCGGCCGCCAACCTCGCCTCGCGCACGGTGACCGGCGGCCCGGCGGCGGGCGAGATCGCGCGCATGCAGGCCGCGCGCGTGCAACGCCTGGAGGCCGATGTGCGGCTCGTTTCGGACACGGCGGCGCGCGTGGAGGCGGCGGGGGCGGCTCTGCTTGCACGCGCGCGCGGCTACACGGCGTGAGGCTCAACGGCGCGGTCGCTCGCGGCGCATGGTCCACGTGGGGCCGAGGCTCGTGTCCTTGCGGATGTCCTGCCAGGCGAAGCCGAGGCGTTCCAGGCCGCGCGCCAGCCCCTCGCTGCGCACGGGCACGCGCAGCACGCAGGCGAGCGCGAGCGTGGTCTCGAATACTTCCCGCACGAGCAGTTCGATTGCCGACAAGCCGAGGCCGCGACCGCGATGCTCCGGCGAGGATACGAAGGCTGCGCATTCCCAGGTGCCCGGCCCCAGGTCATCGGCGGCCTGCGTGCCGAATGCGGCCTGCTCCAGTGCCTGGGCGTAGCCGATGGCAACGTCATCCAGGACAATGAGACGGCACAACGCCGCCTCGTCATCGATCGCGATACGGAATTGGGCGAGCGCGCTGCCCGCCCCGCCCCACCACTTCTGGACGTCCGGCATCGCGAGCCACAGGCGGATGGTCTCGTGATCGGCATCGACAAGGGGACGCAGCGACAGCCTGCCGGCCTCGGGCCCGCCCTGTCCGGTCGGCGCCTCGGGCATCTCAGGCCGTGCAGCGCGGCGGTACCGGATCGGTCGCGCGGCGCCACTGGAAGGTCTCGCTCAGGAACTTGAAGCCCTTGTAGCCGGTCACCTGGAGACGGTCCGTGCCGCGCATGCGCAATTCCGCGTCGAAGGCCTCGCCGCGCTCGGGATCGTAGATCCAGCCGAGATCCCAGGAGCCATCGCGCTGCTGCTTCAATTCGCCGAGGATCTGCAGGCCGCAGATCGGGCGGTTGCGCTTGGCGCGCTCCTCGTTGAGCTGGTCGCGCAGCGGCTTGCCACGCTTGTCGAGCGGGTCCTTCAGCCACACGATCCAGCCGCAGAGCGTGGCCTTGCCCTCGCATTGCGCGATCTCGACGGCGCCGCGCCCGGTGTGGTCGATCCAAAGTCCGACGGGGCCGGGGGGGATGGCGGCATGCGCGGGTTTGCGGGCAAGGGCCGGCATCACCGCCAGCACGGCTGCCAGGCCCACAGCTGCACCTATCACGAATTTCCTGCGCCCCGTGACGCTACGTCTCTCGATCGCCATCGTACTTGCACCCTGAACTCGGGTCCCGACCGCACACGCGCGATTGCAGGACCAAACCGTCTTCTTCCAGCCGACTTTGGCACGGCGATGGCAAGACTTCGCCTCGCGCCAAGGCGCCCGTCGATCGACCGGGCGACCGGCGTGCCGCCTCACAACCTACGAACCGCACCTGCTCCGGGCACGTCCTGTCACGGATCGTGATTAACCGCGCGCCTGCCGGGGGCCGTGGCGCGCCGCACGGATCACCGCGCCTCTCAATGGACGAACACGCCGGTACGGCTGTCGTAGGCCTGCTCGTCGTCCATGAGCAGCACTGTCGCCCATGGGTTGTTGACGGCGTATTCCTTCGCGTAATCGTCGGTGACGCCCTCAGCGCCCTTGTCGATGACCTTGCGGAAGCCGACGATATAGACGGGCACACCGCGCTCGTGCAGCTCGTAGGCTTCCTGCGTCAGGTCCTCGTCGGTCATGGCTTCCTCGATGACGGCATAGGCCGGCCTGAGATCGGGCCGGCGCTTCATGACCAGCCGCCATTTCGAGGGATTGTTCTTGGCGACGAAGCCCGCGCCGCCCGCCTGGATCGCGTCGACGATCGCCTCCAGCCGCTTGCCGCTCATACGGTGGGTGTTGTCGAAATGGATGAGCGAGGCCCCCATGGCGACGAGACGTGCGACGTCTGCGGTCAGTGCCGTGAATTCTTCGGGGGTGTTGTACTTGCGAACGAACTCTCCGGCCTTGACACTGCCCCAGGCACGGCCGCCACCGCCCCCGACATGATAGGCGACCGCGCGGCCACCGAGCTTGCGCACCTCGGCAATGGCCTCGGTCGCTCCCGGCTTGTCGAAATCCATCTCGAAGGTGCGGACACCGCGTGCAAAGGCCTGCCGCACCTCTTCAGGTGTCGGCGGGGCTTCGAGCGAGGTGAAGATCTCCGGCGGGCTCGCTTGGGCGCCGGCGGGCGCCAGAGCCAAGGCCAGAACGAAAAACACGGCACACAAAATACGCATCGATCCGAACACGCGCCCTCTATTCGCCCTTCGCCTCCTGGTCGTCTGGTGTTCCGGTTCCGGCATTTGCATTCCCCTCGAAGCTCACCCGAGAGCAAATGCCGGAACCACATGGAACACCAGCAACACTACGATTCCAGTGTCGCTCTTGCATCCGACGTTTGGTCGCGGACCCAGCCGCTGGCAGGCACCAAAGGTCAGATGCACTACGCAGGCGACCGGGGCGCATCGTCATCGTCCGCCGTGGCGGCCGGCTCCTCGTCTTCGGGCACGCCGGCGGCCTCCAGCGGCAGCTCCTCCTGGACGCCTTCATCCTCTTCGAGGGGCAATTCGTCCGGCATCAGCTTAGCGACATCCGTCGGCTCGGGCACGGCAAAATCCGGCGGCAGGTTGGAATCGAGCAGGCCCGCTGACTTGAGCTCGGCGAGCCCCGGCAGATCCTTGATGTTGTCGAGCGAGAAATGCTCGAGGAAGGCTGCCGTCGTGCCGTAGGTCAGCGGCTTGCCCGGCGCGCGGCGGCGCCCGCGCGGGCGGATCCAGCCGGTTTCCAGGAGAATGTCGAGCGTGCCCTTCGAGGTTTCGACGCCGCGGATCTCCTCGATCTCCGCCCGCGTCACGGGCTGGTGGTAGGCGATGATCGACAACGTTTCGAGCGCCGCCTTCGACAGGCGCCGTTCCTCCACGGCGTGCTTCTCGAGCAGGTAGGACAGATCCTCGGCCGTGCGGAAGGCCCATTTGCCCGCGACGCGCACGAGATTGACGCCCCGGGTGGCGTATTGCGCGCGCAAGTCCCCGAGGAGGGCCCTAATGTCGCCGCCGCGAATATGCCGCGCCATGTGCTCCTCGCTCAGCGGCTCGGATGCCGCAAACAGGAGCGCTTCGAGGATACGCAGGTTTTCCTCGCTCTGCGGCGCCGGCAGGCGTGCGACGTTGGACGCCTGCGCCGAACCGCCCGCGTCGTCGTGCTCGTCGCGATCGGGCGCGTCGTCGTAGCCACCGATCTCCTCGACGAGACGGATGTTCAGCCTGGGCGATTCCATGCGCTTCCTCTTTTCAGGAGGTTTCATCCACACGCACCACACGCAACGTCACTTGAACCTTGAACGAACGATATCGACTGCCGGCGGGTCAGGAGACCCGCTGCCACTCCGCGCCCGGTTCCTTGCGCCGCATATAGATCGGCGCGAAGGGTCCGGCCTGGCGAATTTCGATCAGGCCTTCGCGCGTCATCTCGAGCGTGGCACCGAAGGCGCTGGCGAGGGCCGTACGACCCAGCTCGGGGGCGGGTAGATAGCGCTCGATGAACAGGTCGAGCTGCACCCACCGCTCCTTGCTGTCGACGCCCACGAGTTGCTCGAGGCGTTGGCGCGCATCCTTGATCGACCAGACGACGCGGCGCTTGACCACGTGGGCTCGCTTGACCGTCGTGCGCTTGCGCTGGTCTGCGTAGGCTTTCAACAGATCGAAAATCTCGGCGGAATACTGGCGCTCGCGGAAGGTACGGACGCCCTCCGGCATGCCGCGCGGGAAGATATCCTGTCCGAGCCGCTTGCGCGTGAAGAGCTGCGCTGCGGCCTTGCGCATGGCGTCGAGCCGCTGCAGGCGGAAGGCCAGCAGGGCCGCCATTTCGTCGGCCGACGGCCCATCCTCGACCTTCTTCTCCTTCGGCAGAAGCAGCCGCGACTTGAGATAGGCGAGCCATGCCGCCATCACCAGGTAATCGGCGGCCAGCTCGAGCCTGACTTTCTGAACATCGGCAATGAACGCCAGGTATTGTTCGGCAAGTTGCGTCACCGAAATGTGGGCGAGGTCCACCTTCTGCGTGCGGGCGAGCGCCAGCAGCAGATCGAGCGGTCCCTCGAAACCGGACACGTCGACGTTGAGCTTCTCGCCCGGCGCCAGCTCGTCGGCGTCATCGGCAGCACCCCAGTCGGCATTCGCTGCGCGAGCACCAGCATCCGCCGAGGCTGCCGCCTCGTCGTCCGCAGCCGTGACGTTGGGCTGCCCGCTGGGGTTATCGCTCTCGCTCACGGGTTTCGTTTCGTCCTGTGCATATCCTGTGCGTGGCGGACCATATACTGATTCAGCTCTGCGGCGACAAAAGCGTCTCGATCGCCCGTTCCGCCGCATCGACGTCGTAGGACTTACGAGGCGCATGTGTCACAGCGACGGCACGATCGAACCGCTGGCGCGCCATGCCGTCGAGCAGCGGCGTCGCAGCGGCGACTTCGCGCATCTCGTCGAGATGCCCGTTGCAGTGGAGCGCCAGGTCGCAGCCGGCCCCGAGGACGGCGCTGGTGCGCGCGCCGAGGCTGCCCGACAACGCCTGCATCGACAGGTCGTCGCTCATGAGCAGACCGTCGAACCCCAGGCGGCCGCGCACGATACCCGCGATCACGCAGCGTGACGTACTCGCGGGCTCGGTGGCGTCGAGTGCCGTATAGACGATGTGTGCCGTCATGGCGGCGGGTAGTGTCGACAGGGCGGCGAACGGCACGAAATCGGTGCTGCAGAGCGCCTCGATGGATTGCGTGACCACGGGCAACTCCAGATGGCTGTCCGAAGTGGCACGGCCGTGCCCGGGGATATGCTTCATGACCGGCAGGACGCCACCGGCCATGAACCCTTCCGCGACGGCGCGGCCCAGGCGGATGATCTGGTCGAGACTGGTGCCATAGGCGCGGTTGCCGATGATGTCGTGGGCGCCGGGCACGGGCACATCCAGCACCGGCACACAATTCGTGTCGATGCCCAGCGCCACGAGATCTTCGGCGGTGTGGCGCGCGACGAGGCGTGCCCATGCACAGGCCTTCACTGGATCGTCGCCGAACAGGGCGGCGTAGGCGGCGGCGGGCGGCAGCAGGCGCGACAACGGCGGGCGCAGACGCTGCACGCGACCGCCTTCCTGGTCGATCAGCACGAGGACCCGGTCGCTGCCGACACAGCGCTTGAAGGTGGCGACGAGACGGGAGATCTGCTCACGGCTCTCGCAATTGCGGGTGAAGAGAATGAGGCCGGCCGGGCGCTCGGCGGCCAGGAACGCGGCTTCCTCGCCGGACAGCTCCGGTCCGTTCACGCCGGTGATGAAAGCCTTCGTCATACCTGGTCCTGCTCCGGCAAGTGGCGCACCCGATCGCGCCCGATGCATGGTAGGCTTCACGAAAGCGTTGAGAATCGGGCAATGCGCAAGTGGCTTCAGCCACGCGCGTGGCGGGATGGTGTCGGGAACGGGCGGGCCCATGAAAGTTGCGACGTGGAACATCAACGGCGTGAAGGCGCGGATCGGGAACCTGATCGCTTGGCTGCAGCAGGCCGCACCGGACGTCGTGTGCCTGCAGGAAATCAAATCGCAGACCGAGGCCTTTCCCGCCGCCGAAATCGAAGCGCTCGGCTACAACGTGGCGGTGCATGGCCAGAAGGGCTTCAATGGCGTCGCGCTCCTGTCGCGCACGCCGATCGAAGACGTCAGGCGCGGGTTGCCCGGCGAGCCCGACGAGGCGCAGTCGCGCTACATCGAGGGCGTGATCACGACGGAACGGGGCGTGCTGCGGGTGGGCGGCCTCTACCTGCCCAACGGCAATCCCATCGGCACCGACAAATTCAGCTACAAGCTGGCATGGATGGAGCGGCTGGAGGCCCACGCGCGCACGCTGCTGGCCTACGAGGAGCCGTTCGTGCTGGCTGGAGATTACAACGTCATTCCGGAGCCGGCCGATGCGCGCAATCCCCAGGCCTGGGTGAACGATGCGCTGTTCCAACCGGAGACACGGCGCAACTGGCGGCGTCTCGAAGCGCTCGGACTGACCGATGCGATCCGCGCCTGCTACCCGCAGCCGGGCATCTACACGTTCTGGGATTATCAGGCGGGGGCCTGGCAGAAGGATCACGGCATCCGGATCGACCATCTGCTGCTGTCGCCGCAGGCTGCCGATCGCTTGCGCAGTGCGGGCATCGACAAGGCCACGCGCGCCTGGGAGAAGCCCTCCGATCACGTCCCGGTATGGGTCGATCTCGACGTTTGAGATCGGGCGCGGGACGAAGGGGGCTTCAAATAAAGCGCCCCCGTCTCGTGTTTCGAGCGGACATGCCGGGCCTCAGCGGCGCGGCGCGCCCTCGCGGAAGCCGAGGGAATTGCCGCGATAGGCGGGCGGCGCCGGATCCGACTTCGGAATGACCGCGCCAGCTGTTTCCGTCGGCGTCAGGTCGCCGCGTTGTTGCAGGAGGGGCACCACCTCGCCATTGCCGCACGTGCGCGTCAGTGCGAGCTCGGAGGCAACACGTTCGCTCGTCGGGGAGGCATCGGAGCGCTGCACATAGGAGTGCCGGTAGGAGGCGACCAGTCCTTCGGCCTGCTGGCGGACACCGGGCAGCATGCCGCAGAAGATCCGCTGATGGATGTCGTCGATCCAGAACCGCTCGTGCGGAGGCGCGTTCTCGGCGGCGATCGTCACCAGGGCCAGCGCACGGCGCTCGTCCTTGTTGACGACTTTGCCCTCCCAAAGGAGCTGGGCGAAAAAGGCCTGCGCACCGACGTGGCCGTCCTGCGCCAAACGCGATAGCCAATATAGCGCCTTGCGACGGTCCTGCGGGACGCCCTCGCCCGTGAGGTACAGTTTCGCAAGTTCGTACTGGCCGTCCGGATCGCGAAAGAACGTCGCCGCTTCCTCGAGGTAGGCCGCCGCAGCAGCCACATTGCGCTCGACGCCCGCCTCGGGCAGGCCCCGGTAGTTGTAGCGCGCCAACGCGGTCAAGGCCTTGCCGACATAGGGCGCGCGCGCATCGTCCTCGACGTCGATCGTCGAGGCATGCCGCTGGGCGATGCGCAAGAACAGCTCATAGGCCTTGGCGTGGTCCGTCATCGCGCTCTGATTGTCGGCGTAGAGCTGGCCGAGGTGGTATTCCCCCACCAGCAGGCGATGATCGGCGGCGTAGCGAAGGGCCTGCAATGCGATCTGGAAATAACCGGCGCGATAGGCGCCTATGCCCTGATCGAGGGCCGCCTCGGGCGACGCGAACGTCACGCGATCCCTGGCGGCGGCGGGCATCAGATGACCCAGCAGCAGTGCGCCTGCGAGGCCGACGACGCAGACCTTGTGGAGACGGCGTCGCCCCGCGGCCTCCGCTGCTTTGGACGTGGCACAATCGTGCGGAATGGTTCGCTTCGACCGAATGAACAACCCAGCGATCATCACACAGCCTCTGTGCTTCGAGCCCAGCAGACCGTTCCGGTGCGAACCGAACCACGACAGGTCCGCCCA
The DNA here is from genome assembly GCA_041397775.1 of Hyphomicrobiaceae bacterium. GTDB lineage: Bacteria > Pseudomonadota > Alphaproteobacteria > Rhizobiales > Hyphomicrobiaceae. Next base: position 121,687 of record JAWKWB010000006.1, read on the forward strand.
CCGAAGTGCCCGCTGACGTAAGGACGTGTAGGCTGCCATGTAACCCTGGCAACACACTTGCCCATGGGTGAGATTGCCGTAGCAACCTCCTTGGATGACTTAACGATTGATCTCACTTTATGGCCCAAAAGAGGCGTGTGGCACACATTGAGTTGCGCCTCAGCCACACATGGTAAAAAGCGCCGTTCAATGCCCGCGGCGCTCAAATGCCGATACCACTGAGCATGCCGGGCTGCAGGTAGGCGGTTGCGGCGAGCCCGACCCCTGCCAGCAACCCCAAGGCCGCGATCGGGCCCACCATGCGCCCACGGCGGCCGAGCGCGGCGTGCACGATCGCATAAAAGTAGGCAGCGACGGCCGGCAGCGCGAAGGCAGCCCCGATCACGAAGGGCACCAGAGGGCCGTCGGCGGGAAACGACAATGGCGATGCCTGGGCTCCCGCCGTTGCCGAAACCAGGAGAAGGGCTGCGATGGCGGCGCTGCGCCACGCTTTCCTGTCGATACGCTTACACATGAGCCTCTGCCTCGCTGTTGCGACGTCGCCCCCGCGATCCTGTGGATAAACAGGCAAACGGGCGTTGCCTTGGCCCAACCGAGGCAATTCAGCGGCGAAGCGCACCGGCCGCAGCAGGTGCTCAGCCGTTCTCGCGCAGAATCTCGCGCATGGTCGTGCCACGATAGGCCGTGCGCAGGCGGCCACGGCGCTGAAGCTCGGGCACGAGCGTGTCCACCACGTCCTCGATGGCGCCGGGGCTGAAGATCGGCGACAGCATGAAGCCGTCCCCGCCGACCGCGTCGATGAAGGCTTCCATCTGGTCGGCGACGCTGCGGGGCGTGCCGACGAACTGAGGCAGCCCGACGCTCTCACCGTGCCGGGCGGCCACCTCGGCGACCGTCATGGGGCTGCCGTCGGGCTTGCGATAGCGCGTCTTGAGGCGCTGCAGCTCGGGCTCGTTACGCTCGCTCATGAGCGCATCGGGATCGAGGCGCGACAGGTCGAAATCGAGATGGGCGGACAGAATGGCCATGCCGCCCTCCAGCGGCACCAGCGCGTTGTGCTCGGCCTGCCTGTCGCGTGCTTCGGCTTCGGTGGCGCCGAGGATCGGTTGCATGCCGAACAGAATGCGGCAGTGACTGGGATCACGGCCCAGGTCGGCCATCCGCCCCTTGATGTCGGCGAAGTAGGCCGCCGCATCCTCGGCGCGCGGCTGGATGGCGAAGAGCGCGTCGGCGTAGCGCGCTGCGAAGTCCTTGCCTTTGGGCGAGGTGCCGGCCTGCAGGATGGCAGGACCGACTTGCGGCGAGCGCGTCACGTTGAGCGGTCCGCGCGACTTGAAGAAGCGGCCTTCGTAATCGATGCGATGCACCTTCGACGCATCGGCGAACATCGGCGCATCGGCGTCCATGACGAGTGCGTCCTCGTCCCAGCTCTCCCAGAGCCGGCGGCACACCTCGATGAACTCGTGTGCGCGATCATAGCGCTGGTCGGCGTCCGGCCGTTGCGCTCCGTAGTTGTCGTCCTGGTTGTGGTTGATCGAGGTGACGACGTTCCAGCCCACGCGACCGGCCGTCAGGTGGTCGAGCGTCGCCCACATGCGCGCGGCATAGAAGGGATGGTGATGGCTCGTCGAGAAGGTCGCAGCCACGCCGATGTTCCGCGTCGCCGCCGCCATGTAGGACAGCAACGGCACGGGGTCGTGCTCGGGTGCCTGGGCGGCGTAGCGCAGCGCGGGGTCGAGGGAGCCGCGATAGGTGTCGGAGATGTAGTTGAGGTCGGCGAAGAAGACCATGTCGAAGAGGCCGCGCTCGCAGGTCCGGGCGATGTGCTGGTAGAGGTCGGGACGGCGCCAGTCGAAGCGGGCGCGGTCTGTCCTGGGATGCCGCCACATGCCGAGGCTGTGATAGGTGGGCCCGTGCACGAGGAACTGGGCGAGATGGATCATGCTGGGCTTCGTCATGGGGCATCCATTGGCGACGGTCTCGGTGAAATGCCGAAGAGAGCACGACCGGGCACGGGCGCCAAGCGGGACAGGACAGCGGGACCGGTACGCAGGGTTGCGCGCGCATCGCGCAGCAGCGGCCTTGTGCCGAGGCGCCGCTCGCGACTATTGTCGCTGCGTCGTCCGGACTGGCGAATGCGGCAGGGAGCCTCCAAGCCCGCGCATCGCAGCCGGTCCGAGGGACCGCCGTCAGGCCGGCCACCCTCGTGGAGGAGAATCGTCCCCGGTGGGGCGTCCGGACTTCAAATCCGGGGAGGGCTGCACGACGGCTCTTGGTGGGTTCGACTCCTGCCTCCTCCGCCACCCCACAACAACTCATCGCGCATCGACGATCCAGGGGATTTTTCCCCGCGCCATGCGAAAATACTCTGCCAAAATCGTATGCCGAATTTTGGCTGCGGACCGGCAACCTTGGCAGCAATGCGCGGTTCAGGCGCAAAGAATTATGCGACGCCCGCCAGTGTGCCCCCATTGCCCCAGCACGTCAGACAAAGATGAGTTGCCTATCACTCTTACTTGTTGTTAGGGGCGAATCACGCTTTTTTGCAGAACAAGAACCCGCTCACTATCGATCTGTCGTTGCTTGCGTTGGCGCGGTTGAGGTTGAAGAAAGGTAACTGAACCAATGAAGCAGTTGCATCAGGCACTACTCGGCTTCCTGGGTCTGGCCGCGGCAACCGTGGCGACGCCAGCGCTTGCCAGCGAACCCAATACGGCTCCAGACTCCGGGCCGGGCTGGTTGATCACCTACTCCGGCGTGGATTTCGCCAAGGACTCCAACTACTTCTATACGGGTGCGCTCGTTTCGCTGAACCGGGATTTCAGCCGTAGCGGCCCGGTCCTGCAGCTCTATTCGGGCTACGCGGCCTACGAGTACGCCAATCCGTCGGTCGCCGGCGGCATCGTCGACGGTGATGGTACGCAGTTGTCGGGAATGCTCGGCTATCTGTTCATCCAGCCTGGCGTCACCGTCGGCATCTATGGCGGCGTCGACTGGCAGAACTACGACCTGACGCCGAACGATCCGTCCAACAAGGTGCGCGGTAGTGAAGCCGGTGCCCGGTTCGGGGGCGACATCCGCATGCGCGGTCCCCGGCATTACGCATCGCTCGAAGGCTACTACTCCACCGCCTTCGACTCCTACTGGGCCCGCGGCCGGGTCGGTGCCAATATGGGTCGCTTCATTCTCGGCCCGGAAGGCACGGCGCTCGGCAGTGACGGCTGGGACGCACAGCGTGCGGGTGCGTTCATGATGACCAAGCTCTACCTGTCGCCACAGAGCCCGGTCGAATTGACCATCAGCGGTGGCTATCAGTTCACGGGCAATACGGGCGGCGGATCGAGCGGCGGCGAAGGTGCTTACGGCTCGCTCGGCATTTCGTTCGGTTTCTGATCCAGGCGAAGTCCTGCGCGAAAAAAAGCGCTCCGCACATTGCCGTGCGGGGCGCTTTTTCGTGTCCGGCAGCGAGCCTGCCGCGCTAGCTCATTCGGCGGGATGCAATCCGCGCCCAGAGCCCATCGCCAAGTCGGATTGGCTTTGCGTCAATCCTTTTCGCTTGGCTTTTCCCCAGGACGCGAGGCGCCCGCGCAATGCCGCCAGGAACGTTCTGAACGAAATCCAGAAGATCAGCTGGCGATAGCAGAAGCGCTGCAGGAACACGAGCGGCAGCAGGCTCCAGTTGCCTGGCAGCCGGTGCAGCATGACGGCGATAACGGCAAACGCAAACTCGAGCACCTGGAAGATCATCCAGTAGTTGCCGATCTCGTATGTGCGGTCGGAGACGAAACTGCCGCCGTGGTACAGATAGCTCCATCCGTCCGACACGATGGCGAGCACCACCAGCAGGTCCATGACCGGCGAGATCAACGTGAACAGGAACTGGAAGATGATGATGTTGGGGAACGTGAAGGCCTTCAGCCCCCACGCCCCGCGCTGGAAGTAGATGTCGCGGTGCTTGTAGGCGGCCTGGATCGTGCCGAACATCCAGCGGAAACGCTGCTTGTTGAACTCCCGCAGGGTCTCGGGTGCTTCCGTGACCGCAATGGCGTCAGCCTCGTTGACGACCCGCCAGCCGGCACGCTCCAGCTTCATCGTCAGATCGGCGTCCTCCGCGAACGTATCGCCGTCGTAGAGGCCCGCGTCCACGATCGCCTTTCTCCGCCAAGCGCCGATGGCGCCGGGAACGACACTGATCCCGTTCACGAGCGAGAAGGCGCGCCTGTCCATGCTCTGGGCCGTGATGTACTCCAGGGCCTGAAAGCGCGACAGGAGCGTGGACCGGTTGCCGATGGTCACGAGGCCGGCCACCGCCCCCACGTCTTCATCGCCGAAGTTGGCGATGAGCTTGTCGAGTGCATCGGGGGCCAGCCGCGTGTCGGCGTCGATACAGACCACGATCTCGGCCGACGTCGCGAGAATCCCGGTGTTGAGGGCGCTCGACTTGCCACCGTTTTCCTTGGTGATGAGGCGAACCCGTGGCTCTCCGGCAAAGGCCTCGCGGACGGCGCCCGACGTGCCATCCACCGAGCCGTCGTCGACGACGACGATCTCGAAATCCGTCCGGCGCGATCCCAGGAGCGATCGGATGCAGTCCGCAATGACCCGCTCCTCGTTGTAGGCGGGCACGATGACCGCCAGAGTCGGACGGGTCTCGAGCGGCTTGCGACGCTTGGCATAGGTCATCGTCTGCCAGCCGGCCGCAAGCGAGATCGCCACGAGCCGGGCGACCCCCAGGAACAGCCCGAGGATGAAAAACACCTTGAGCCCATCACTGAACGAGCGCGCGATGGAGAAGCCTACGTCGTTGACGATCGGGACGTAATCGCTGTTGCTCAGCAGAGGCGGCATCAGCGCATCGCGTTGCAGACCGAGCAACTCGTGCACGGTTGCGAAACGGAAGCCCTTGGCGCGCAATTCGTCGATGATGCGCGGCAGGGCTGCGATCGTCTGCTTCCTGTCGCCACCACCGTCGTGCAGAAGCACGATGTTGCCGTCCTGGCGCAAGGCGTACGCTACGGTTCGCTTCACGATCTCGTCGGCACCCGGGCGGTCCCAGTCCAGCGGGTCGATGCGCTGGCCGATGGTGATGTAGCCGAGCGCCGCCGACGCCTGCAGCGTGCGTGCCTGGGTTTGCGTTTCCGGCTCGACATCCTTCACGAATGGCGGGCGGAAGAGCGTCGTCCGAATGCCGATCTGGGATTCGAGAACGCGCTGCGTCGCGTTCAACTCCATATCGAGCTGCGCACCCGGTATCTCGCTCAGATCGGGATGCGTGAACGTATGGTTGCCGATATCGTGCCCTTCCGCGTGGATCCGACGAAGGACCCGAGGCGCGAGCGCCGCGACAGCCCCGACGACGAAGAAAGTCGCCTTGACCTTCTTCTGCTTGAGAACATCGAGAATGGGCGCCGTGTAGACGGAAGGCCCGTCGTCGAATGTCAACGCGATTACTTTTTCCTTGTTGAACCCCGTGCGGGAGATCGTCATCGATCGTGAAACGGACTTCAGCCACTGCCCCGTAATCAGATTGTATTTCGGGAGGTGCTGGATCTCGCGCTTTCCCAGCCGCGCCTGACCCGCGAACTTCAAGATCTCACCCTTGCCCTGGTAGGCGACGGCCTGCCCCGGATCGAGCACCTCGAGGTCCGCGAGCGCCTTCTGATTGGGTGCCCGACCACGCGCAAGGGTCGCCCAGACGGTGGGATCTTCCGTGCCCAGTCGCCACAATGCGATTCCGCCCGGCTCCATCGCTAGCGCCGCAGCCATCTGGTTGAACGTGGTCACACCATCGAGCATCCAGACCGTGTGCGTTCCCCCCGAGGACCTTTCCCGATAGGACAATTCGGGGTTCAGGGATTCCTCGTTGAAAGCCATTTTGGCATCGGCGCGATGCGTAATGTCCCAGGCTTCCTGTATCGAAACGATATTCGCCTCTCCAGCAGCGCTCCAATCGATGGCATAGGAACCGATCGCCACGACGATCTTGCGGCCCGCCACCTTCTCGAAGAACTGGTCGAGAAGCGCCTCGAACCAGCCTTGCGCTGCCAAGGGCCCGGGGCTGTCGTAGGCGGAGTGCTGGTCATAGGCCAGCAGGATCACCTGGTCTGCCGCCTCGACGATATTGAAATAGCTGTCTGGCCGGTCGTACGCGGGAAGAACCACCAGAACCTTCTTCCGCGCGCCGGCAATTGCGGTTTTCAGCTCTTTGACGAAGTCGACGAGAAGGGCTCGGTCGTCCTTGGGGATCTCCTTGAAGTCGATCGCAAGACCGTCGATGCGATCGCTTTGCAGATAGCGCCGGAGCGTGTCGACGAGCCCGGAGCGTGCCTCCTTGGAACGCAGCAGGGCGCCCGTCTCCGCGCCGCGCCACTTCTTGGCGGCGTTGTCGTAATTGTTGATGACGGGAATAACCTGGAGATGCGAGGCATTCTTCTCGATCCAGTCGCCCAGAACCTGTTGCTCGCGCTCGTCGTCGGCGACGACGCGCCCGTGCTCGCCCGTCATATGCAGCCACTCCGGAAGCAGGACGTCCAGATCGTGGGCGTGGGCGCGCAGCGAGAGAAAGCTGTTCTTGTCCCAATTGGTATAGAACGCAAACCTGGTGACGTTTGACGTCGCCAGGTTCGGATCGGATCGGACACGATCCTCCCGAAGATCCCAGTCCTCACGATGTGCATTGCGCTGAGGGGCGGGCAATGGCGGCAGGAACTCCCGTTCCAGCGCCAGGGGGATCGCCGGAAGGAGTGGCGCATTCGCTGAGCTGATCACGAATACTGCGGCGATTGCACTGAGGCACAGGCATGCGGCCGCCAGCGCGACGCTGACCCACTTGGAACGCTTTCCGGTTGGATCGAAAAAGACCTGGTTCTGTCCCGAAGACATTGGAAGCACAGCCCTCCGTGGTCTCCCGAGGCGTTACTGGCCTCGGAAACGATGGTTTGACGGGCTGAAGGCGCTGGCTTCTGTCGGTTTTGGGACGCGCTACATCAACCCAACAAAACCGCAGGCAAATCTTGCTCCAATTGAAGAAAATTTTAATTTCAACTTTTCGTTAAGGTTAACGCGCCGGCGCACTTTCAGCCCACGGCCAGCCGGTGGCGGATATGATTTTTGTTCCCAGCGTTCGGGCTTCGATATTTGCACCTCGCGCAGCGTGTCCCGGAGCCAACGTCGAAACCAAGGAACACACTGGCAATCACATGATATTATTATGTCTTTCTCGATTGCCGCCAACTGAGGAACCTGGTCGCACGTGTCGCGATCGCGAATGCCCCTCATGCCTCTGCCGGCTTCGAACGGACTTCGCCGCCGGAGCGGCTGCATTCAGACCGGTCGGAGGCGCAAGCCCCGCCGGCTCCTACCGATCCACAGACGCTACCTGCTGCTTCGCGAGCTTCGGCATCCCGTCAACGTGAGCCGATCCGGTGCGCGCGTGCCAGGATGAGACGATCGGATTGGCAGGCTCACCATCGGACAATGCGGCGACTGATACCGGCGAAACGAAAAAGGGGCGTTGCCCGGCTGCCTCACGCGCCGTGCAACGCCCCTCGGGGACTTGACGCCCGGCATGTGCCAAGGCGTCGGGAGTGACCGGAAATATTGGTCTTTCGCGGCCTAGTGTCGTGCATCCGACGTTCTGTACCCGCGCGGCCGGGTCCGTGACGGAACGTCGGATGCAAAAGCGATCCTAGATCTTCAACTCCACCAGCGGCTTGCGCCCGCTGAAGATGCTGGCGATCGCTTCGAGAACCATGCCGTTCGTATTCACATCCATGATGTTGGGCCGCTTGCCGTTCGCCTCGAACACGCCCGGTCCAAAGCCCCGCCCTTCGGTGCGAGCCTTCGCGCGCACGTGCTCGATGAGCTTTCTCGAATAGTCGTCGCCATTCTCCGCGTGCCACATGAAAGCACCCTTGGTGCTCACCATCCGGTAGGCGTCGGCGAACGATTTGGTCTGCCAGTGTTTGGCAGTCACGGAGGAGTGCACGGGCCAGCGATGCCAACCCTCCGCGGTGAGATCGTAGCCCTGATAGGTGAACCAGGGATTCTTGTCGATGGGCGCCTCGGAGACGCACGTGAGAACACCCGTCTTGTCGAAGCGCTCTTTCTGCGCCGCATAGAGCACGTTCGCCAGAACCTTCGAGTGCGTGGAATGGCCCAGCTCGATTGCTTCGTTGACCGAGGGCTCCGACGCGATGGAGCCGATCTTGGCCACGTGCGCCAGAAAGGCTTTCCGGGATGCGTCGTCCGCGGGATCTAGCGGTTGTTCGTAGCCCGTCGCGACGTCGATATTCCAGAGTTTGTGGCCCCGGGAGATATAGAACACATAATTGTAGCATTCGCTCTTGATGCGCTTGGAACCCTTGATGTCATAGAGCGCCTTGTTCTGCACGATGTCGGGAAGGTTCCAATGCGCGATGAGCTTGTCGGCGGCATAGGCCCCGTTGGTCACCTTATCGAGAATATGAAGGGCAACGAACAGACGGCCCGTATCGGTCGAGTCGTACCCAACCTCGACGGCCTTGTAGTTGGTGACGCTGGTCCGGTAGTTCGGCAGGACGCCCTTGCCCCATCGGAATTCCGCGGCTTTCAGGAACGCCATGACATTGCTGATGCGCTCGTCGAACTCCTTCGCATCGATGAGGCCGATCGAGCGCGCGGAGACGTAGGCGAGGATGATGGAACCAGCATCCCACATCGTCAGGATGTCATAGCTGCCATAACCTCCGTCTTGCCGCCAGACGGCCGCCGGGACGACGCCCTTCTTCGTGCCGGGGGTCATGGCCGCGAAGAACTGCCACGCCGTTTCCGCATCCTTCTGCAGTTCCGCCCGATTGATGGCTGGCACGCCGGCACCCGGTGATGCGAACGAAGGACCCGCTTTGGTCACCAGCCCTCCTCCTAGAAGCAACCCGAGTTGGATTGCCTTGCGACGCGAAATTTCCATACTAGCACCTGTCTCAAATCGTTACAGACTACTGTCTCACGCGATCGCCCTTCGCTTGAGGTTACGGATTTGCACATCATATGCCAATTTTGATGATTGCTGAAATTCTTCAGCGGCGCGGCATCATTGACAGCGCACTGAAAAAAACTTCGAGGGAAGGGAATGGCCTGCCGTTCCCGCCGAGGGCCAGGTCTCGATACAATCGGCCGATCCCTGTCGACCTCCAATCGCCCTACGGCCTCTCTCCCGTGAACGCCGCCGCCTAGTGTTCCGGCTCCGACACTTGGTTCCCCGTGCATCGTACTCTGGAGCAAGTGTCGGAGCCAGAAGGAACACTAGCAGCTATATGTTTCTAGTGTACCTCTTGCATCAGACGTTTGGTCACGAGCCAAGCCGCGAGTGGGTACCAAACGTCTGATGCGCTACACTAGCGTCCTACACCCCGCCCCGGGGCGCCGCCGCACGACGCGGACTGGTCTTGTCCACAGGCCAGCGCAAGGCCCGCTTCGTTCGCGGCATATCACTTGCGCAGCCACAGCCGCATGCCTCAAAAGTTGTTAACGGACTGTAGGACAACGGACGGACCGAGGAGCGCGTGACGCGCGTCCACCTCGCTCGCGGTCCGGGCAATACTGAGTTTGATATTGAGTGAGCGCACTTGTCGGCATCGACGGTGCGGCGCTGCGGAATAGAGCGTCGCGACCTCGTGCGGTGTCCTCACTCGAATTTACAATCGAGAGTGGGAAAACAATGTCGATCGAGCGCATCAGCGTTGGCCAGGGCGGGGAGCAGAACGGCACATCGAGCCGGAGCAGTGTCGGGCCCTCGATCAGTGCAGACGGCAGGTTCATCGTCTACGAAAGCTATTCGGACTACCTCTTGCCGACAGATACATCGGCTGGCGCAAACAGCTACCTCGAGGTCTACCTGTTCGACAGATCGACCGGGACGACCAGCCGGATCAGCACGACATCGGACGGCACGCGCGGCAACGGCGCGAGCTTCGACCCGACGATCACCCCCGATGGCCGCTACGTCGTGATGAAGTCGCAGGCGAGCAACATCACCGGCGCGTCGGAGACCCACATCATCAGGAAGGATCTCCTGACAGGAGAGGTCGTCATTGCCGGGGTGGCGTATCCCGACGACAACGCGAATGGCGAGCCGTCCATTTCGGACGACGGGCGCTATCTCGGCTACCTTTCGCCGACCTTCCTGAATGTACGCTACGACATTCAAACCGGCGAAAGCCTCGTCGCCAATTCGTTTCCAGACGGGACGGTTGCGACGGGCATCAATTCCTCGAACATCAAACTGTCGCCTGACGGGCGCTATGCTGTCTTCTACAGCGACGTGCAGTTCGCCCCTGGCGATACGGGCGCATTTTTTCCCGGCAGCGTGCCGAGCTACGATATCTTCCTGAAGGATTTCGAGACCGGCAGCATCGAGCGCATTTCGAACAGCTACGTCAATCCCGGCCAATATCCCAATCGCGACAGCAATGGCGCCGTGTTTTCCGGCAATGGCCGCTACATCGTCTACCTGACCAATGCCACCGACATCGCACCCGGCGACACCAATCAGTTCGGAGACATCATTCGCTACGACCGCCTCACAGGCGTCAGCGAACTCGTCAGCACGACGTCGACGGGGGAAGCGGCGACAGGTCCGGGCTACGGCAGCATTACGCCTCAGATCTCGTACGATGGCCGCTTCGTGGTCTTTGAAAGCTCCGCGACGAACCTGCGCCCCAACGACACCAATGGCGTCCAGGAAATCTTCGTCAAGGACATGGTGACTGGCGCGGTCAAGCCGCTTTCGATCGCCGACGACGGCACGCAGGCCAACCACAACAGCTCCGCACCGTCGATATCCGCCGACGGGCGCTATGTGATCTTCACCTCGCAGGCGTCGAATCTCGGCCCCGAAAATCCGAACTATTCGCGAGAGATCTTCCTCGTCGACCTCGCCGAGAGCGGCTTCTGGCAGGGCGTGGAACTTACGGGCGCGCCGATCCAGGTGAACACGCAATCACAGGGGAATCAGTACAATCCCGCTGGCGTGGCGACTTTGCCAGACGGCAGGTTCATCGTTGTCTGGAACGACACCTACGAGCAGCAGGTGAAGGCGCAGATCTTCGATGCGTCGGGAGCCAAGGTAGGCTCGGAGTACGTGATCCTGGCCGGCAGCAGCTCCGGCTACGACCCGGGGATGATAACGTTGGCGGACGGTCGGATCGTGGTCTACTCGGGCACGTCGCCGGACTTCGGGGTCATTCTCGGCCTGGATGGCCAGCCGGAGGCGTCGATAGCAAAGCAAGCCTCCGCGTCTGGGTACTATTATTCGACGGCACTCACGGGCGGTGGCTTCGTCATCGCAGCTTCGGTCGATGGATACGTGAACATCGGCATCCAAGCCTACGATGCCAACGGGAACATGGCCGGCCCACAGTTCAAGGTTCCGAGTGGGACGTTCAACGAGTTCGTGACGAAGGACATCGTCGCCCTCGGCAACGGCGGCTACGGGCTCCTTTATGATCAAGTTTCAACTGGACTGCTGTTGCAACGGTTCGACGCGAGCGGTTCTGCGGTCGGCACGACGACCCGGATCAGCAATTCGACCGCCGACATCAATTATCATTCGATGATCGATGCCGTCACGCTGCCGGATGGGCGTGCGCTCGTGGCGTGGGCGCAAGGCGGATCGATCCACGCAAGATTCTTGGCAAACGACGGAACCATGGACGGTGCCGAGTTCACCGTTGCGGCGAGTGGCGGCTGGCCGAAGCTGACGTTGACTTCGGAGGGGCGGATTGCCGTCGCCTGGAGCGCCGGCTCGTCCCTGCTCGCGCAGGTGCTGGAGCCCGATGGCACGCCGGTTGCGCCGGCCGCGACAATGACGACCAGCCTGCGGTTAGGCTGGACGTACTTCGCCAGCGCACTTCCCAACGGGGGCGTCATCTACTCCTGGCGCGGCCAAGACAGCTCGGGCGAAGGTGCGGAAGCTCGCATCATAGGCAAAGACGGCAACGTCATCAGCGACGAACTTCTCCTCAACCCCAATGAAACGGGGCACCAGTTCGGCGAATTCGCTGCTGCAAACTCCCAGGGGACCATCCTGGCGCTCTACAGCGACGGGAGCGGCGCGGACGGTTCGGGATGGGGGTTGTTCGCACGGACGCTATCCATCACCGGATTTGAGGCAAGCCCTCCCGCCAACCGCGCCCCCACCGACATCACGCTGTCCTCGGCAACCGTGACGACAGGTGCCGCCGTCGGCACCATCGTGGGGACGCTCGGCGCGGTCGATGCCGATACCGGCGACACGCATACGTTCACGCTCGTCGACGATCCTTCCGGCTACTTCGAGGTCGCGGGCGACCACGTGCGGGTTCGTCCCGGCGTCACATTCGATGCCGGTTCAGCCGGCAACTACGACATTCTCGTCCGCGTCACCGACGCTTCGGGCGCCAGCTACGAGGAGACGCTGACGCTATCGGTGCTGCACACCATCGGCGACGCGGGCAACGACACCCTCCAGGGCTCTACTGGGGACGACGTGCTCGCCGGGCACGGGGGGAGCGACACGCTCACGGGCGGCGCAGGTGCCGACGACTTCGTGCGCAACGGCAACGATCCGGCAGGCCAGTCCGACACCGTTACCGACTTCGATATCGCCAGCGGCGATCGCATCGTGTTGGGACCCGAAGGACCGGCATCGCTGATCGCCCTGTCGCGCATCTGGGGTTTCGGCGGCGGCGACTTCCAGCTGACAGGGTTGTGGAACGGGCAGACGCAGACGCTGACCCTCACGGGCGTCACATCCGGGGAACTCCTCGCCGTCAACAAATCCTACGCCTCGCCGAACTTCGTGTTCGACACGTCGGCTACGCCGCGCGACATCACCGGCACGGCCAACGCCGACCATCTGTTCGGCGGGCGCGGCAACGACACGCTGCGCGGCGAGGGCGGCGACGACATCCTGTTCGGCGACGTGGGTGCAGATCACATGATCGGCGGCGCAGGCGGTGACACGTACTATGTCGACGACATCGGCGACACGATCGAGGAAGTGACCGGACAAGGCTACGACACCGTCATCACCAATACGACCTATGCTCTCGGTGCCGGGGTCAGCGTGGAACTGCTGCGCACGTGGGGCTCGGCCTCGACGCAGGATCTCGACCTCACCGGCAACGAGTTGAACAACACCATCGTCGGCAACAGCGGTGCCAACGTGATCGACGGGCGCGGCGGTGACGACAGCATGTGGGGCTATGGCGGCGACGATACGTACCTCGTCGACAGCACCGGCGACACGGTGATCGAGGCCGTCGGCGGCGGCAACGATACCATCATGACGACGATCAGCTATGCGCTCGCCAATGCCGCCGAGATCGAGACGCTGAGAGTTCACGATGCCGGGTCGAGCGACGCCATCAACCTCACCGGCAACGCTTTCGCCAACCGGCTCGAGGGCAATGCCGGCGCCAACGCCCTGGATGGACGCAGCGGTGCCGACGTCATGCGCGGCTATGGCGGCAACGACATCTATTACGTCGACAACTTCAACGATGCGATCATCGAGGTTGCCGGCGAGGGTTACGACACTGTGATCACCGACACGACCTATGCACTCGGCGCGGGCGTCAGCGTGGAGCTGCTGCGCACGTGGGGCACGGCAACCACACAGGATCTCGATCTGACCGGCAACGAATTGTCCAACACCATCGTCGGCAACAGCGGCGTCAACGTGCTCACGGGTGGCGGCGGCGACGACCTTCTCTGGGCCTCCGGCGGGGATGACACGCTGATCGGCGGCGCGGGCCACGACACGCTGCATGGCGGTGGGGGCGCGGACACGTTCGCGTTCGTCGATCTCGCCGACGGCTTCGACACGATCCAGGATTTCGTCAGCGGCGAGGACCGGATCGCGCTCTCGTCGGCAGCATTCGGGCTGGACGCGGGCGCGCTGGCCGGTGGCGTCTTCTCGGCCGGCGACGGTCTCATGGCAACGCTGGGGTCGAGTCCCGCGCTCTACTTCGACAGTACGGGCGGCCGCCTCTACTTCGACCAGACGGGCGGCACGACCTCGGACGCCGTAGTGATCGCGCAGCTCACGACGGGCACGCTGACCGAGGCGGACATCATCGTGATCTGAGCAGCGGGCGCTTCGCCGCAACCCGGCATACCGATATATCCCCGATTGCCGTGGCGTCCTGCCGCGATAGGCGTTCTGCATCCGGCCGGTTCTGCCGGATGGGGGCGTATGCCTGTGCGCGGCGTTTTGCAGGATATGCCGCGCTTGCGACTTTAGTTGCAGAAGGCGTGCCCGATCATTCTCCCAAGCGACGCGTTCGCGGCCGAAACCGGCACGACCTGAAACATATACTTAATCATGAGTTCCCAGGTCGGCGATTTTCAAGACACATTTTAAAAAGCAGAAATATTCAGAGATGAAAAATTAGCAGATCGGGTTTCAAAATCTGCGACACGACGACGCTCAGCCGAGGCCGAACACCCTCTGCCCTCCGAACACGGGGGGGAGGCCACGCTCGCTCTGCGGCCCATCGCGGAAAACCAACGTGCGCATACCTACAGTATGGAGATTAACAATGTCTCTCCGACTACACCGCATCCGCGCCAACGACTCGGGGGCATCCGCCGTCGAGTTCGCACTCGTATTGCCCGTCTTTCTTCTCATTGCCATGGGCACTGTCGTCTACGGCATCTATTTCGGCGCGGCCAACAGCGCAGCACAGCTCGCCGCAGATGCGGCGCGTGCCTCGGTCGCCGGCCTCAACGATGCCGAGCGGGCATCGATCGCACGCCAGCACGTGGCAGCGAGTGCCGGCGCCTACATGCTGATCGACGCGACGAAGGTGTCCGTCGAGGCGGCCCCCCTCGCCTCCGACACCACGCAGTTCCGGGTCGCCATTCGCTACGACTCCGCCGAGCTGCCGATCTGGGGGCTCGCCGGCATCGTCCCGTTGCCCGCAAAGATCATCGAGCGCACGGCGACGATCAAGCGCGGCGGATTTTAGGTAGCCAAGGATTTCCTCCAATGTTCACCTTTTCATTGAAGACGCTGTCCGATCGCCTGGGGCTGAGGGACGATCGCGGTTCGATGGCGATCATGTCGGCAGCCTTCATTACCGTCGGTCTCGGCGTCGCGGCGATCGCGGTCGACGCGGGCGCCTTGTTCACGGAGCGACGCACGCTGCAAGGCGCGACCGACCTTGCCGCCATCGCTGCCGCCTCCAACATCGACCGGGCAGAAGCGGCGGTCAACGCGACGCTCCAGGCCAACGGCGTTACCGCCTCGTTTTCCATCGAGCGCGGCCAGTACGCGCCCGATGCGAAGATACCGGTCAACGAGCGGTTCAAGCCGGGTGTGGCGCCCTACAACGCCGTGCGCGTCAATGTCGTGAAGCCGGGACAGCTCTATTTCGCGCGCTCGTTCACCGACAAGACTTTCGAGATCGGTGTCACCTCGACCGCTGCCAACGCGGCATTGGCCGCATTCTCGATCGGCAGCCGGCTGCTTGCCGTGCGCGACGGTATTGCCAACAAGATCCTGGGCGGCCTGACCGGCAGCGAGATCTCGCTCTCGGTCATGGATTACGAAGGCCTGGCAAAAGCCGATATCAAGCTCGCCCAGTTCACAGACGCCCTGGCGAGCCGGCTGAACATCACTGCGGGGACCTACGACGACGTTCTCAATTCCTCGGCCTCGCTCGGCAACGTGATCAACGCTGCTGCGGACGTCACCGAGAAATCCGGGCAAACGTCCGCGACGGCGACCTTGAAGTCCTTCCTGACCCAAAGCGGCAGCCTCACCCAGACCGTTCCGTTGGACGCGCTGATCAATGCGGGTCCGTTGGGGTCCACCGCAATCGGCGATCCCGCCCCCGGCCTCGATGCCACCTTGTCGGCGCTCGACATCGTGTCGGCCGCCGCGGTGCTGGCCAACGGCACGCGGCAGGTGCAGCTCGACCTCACGGCGAGTGTGCCGGGTGTGGCGAGCCTCAAGCTCGACCTGGCCATCGGCGAACCGCCGCAGAAGTCCGCGTCGACCGCCGTGGGGCAACCATCCGCCCGCGTCCGCACGGCACAGACCCGCTTGCGGCTCACCGCCGAGGTGGGGGGCGTCGGTGCCCTGGCCGGCATCAAGGTGCGGTTGCCGCTCTATCTCGACCTGGCCTACGGCGAAGCGCGGCTGGCCTCCATCGATTGTGCGGCCGGCGGCGAGCCCAGGGCTGTCGTTGCCGCCCGCTCGGGCGTAGCCGAACTGTGGATCGGGAACGTGAACGACAGCGCCTTCACGGATTTCTCGGGCAAACCGTCCGTGACCTTGGCGAGCTTGGTCTCGGCGCCCTTGGTCCGGATCGACGGCCAGGCCCACGTCGACGTCGGCAGCACCAGCGAGACGATGCTGGAGTTCGACAACGCCGACGTCGCCAACGGCACGATCAAGCGCACCAGCACGCAGAATCCCGCGGAGTCGCTGGTCACGTCCCTGCTCGCGGACGCCGACCTCAAGGTCCGTCTCCCGGGACTGGGCATTGCGGCACCAGGCGCGGTCACCAAGGCACTCGCCGATACGCTGGCGCCCGTCCTGAAGCCCATCGATGCCCTTCTCACGGATCTGCTCGCCACGCTGGGCGTGCATCTGGGGGAAGCAGATGTCCGTGTCCACGGCATCCGGTGCGGCGGCGGCGCGCTGGCGGGGTGAGCGGGTGCCCGTACGTTTCTCGCGTGTTGGCGTGAGTGAGTAGACTGCCGTGAGAACCTGCGCACGGCAGTGAGGCTGGATCCGGGACGCGGGAGGCGACAATCGCGCATCACCCCGGATCTGCTGCCTGCGACTGGCTCGATAGCGCCGTCAAGCTTGGCCTTGGCGGTGTCTTCGGGCCATTTTTTTTTGGAGCGAACGCAGAAGTCGGGGCCGCTTCATTGACCGGGCGCGAATGCGCGTACCCGATAACCGTCTTTCGGCTATGCTCGCCAGGTTCAGCGACACCTGCAGCGAGGCTTGCCATGCAAAGCGGAACCATGGTCTTCACCCGGATGAACCGCGTGATGTTCGGGAAAGGCGCGGCACCGTCCATCGTTGCCGAAGCGGAGCGACTGGGGGCCCGGCGCGTGTTCGTGCTGTCGGGGCGAACGCTGAACCGGGAGACCGACGAGATCGCGAAGGTGAAAGCGGCCCTGGGCCCGCGCTTTGCCGGCGTGTTCGATCACATGCCCGCGCACTCCCCGCGCGATGCCGTCGTGGCCTGCGCCAATGCCGCGCGGGAGGCCGGGTGCGATCTCCTCGTCACGTTCGGCGGCGGCTCAGTGACGGACGGAGGCAAGGCCGTCACGATCTGCCTCGAGCACGACATTGGCGACATGGATGGCCTCGAACCGTTTCGCTCGGTGGTCAAGGACGGCAAGCGGCACATCCCGGACTTCCGCGCACCGAAAGTGCGCCAGATCGCGGTGCCCACCACGCTCTCGGCCGGCGAGTTCAACGCGCGTGCCGGTGTCACCGACCCGAGACTGCGCCTGAAGCAGAGCTTCCTGCATCCGGGCATCGTGCCCGAAACGGTCATCCTGGACCCGGCCGTGACCGTGCACACGCCGGAGTGGCTGTGGCTGTCGTCGGGCGTGCGCGCGGTGGATCATGCCGTCGAGACCTATCTCTCGATCGACGCCAACGACTATACGGACGGTACCTCGCTGCAGGCGCTGCGGTCGCTGAGCCGGGGGCTTGCCGGCGTCAAGGCGGACCCCGGCGATCTCGACGCGCGGCTGCGGTGCATGATGGGGGCTTGGCTGTCGATGGTTGGCATCGTGACGGGCACGCGGCTCGGCGCCAGCCATGCCATCGGCCATATCCTGGGCGGCTCGGCGGGCGTGCCGCATGGCCATACGTCGTGCGTGATGCTGCCGTATGTGCTCGCCTACAATTTGCCGGTCAACGCCGAGCGGCAGGCGGAGATCGCAACTGCGATGGGCCGGCCCGGTGAGCCTGCGAGCGACGTGGTCGACGGCCTGATCCGGTCGCTCGGCATGCCGCGCACGCTGCGCGATGTGAACGTCGGCGAAGGCGACCTGCCACGCCTCGCCGAGAACTGCATGCTGGACGACTGGACGTTCTCCAATCCGCGCCGGATCACGTCGCCCGATCAGGTGATGGAGATCCTGAAATCGGCCTACTGACACGCCCTCCGCCAATCACAGGCCGACGAGCGTGCGCACTTTCTCCGGCGTCAGCTCGCTGCCGGCATAGAGAACGCCCCCGACCTCCAGCGCCGGCGTCGAGCGGATGCGTGCCTCGTCGAGGCGATCCTGCGCCTCCTCGTCCATCAGCAGATCGCGGACGCGGAAGGACACACCCAAGTGCTTCAGATAGCTCTTGAGCTGTTCGCAGGGCACACACATCGGCGAGGTGTAGACGATCACCTCCGCGGGTTTCTCCGTCATAGCTTTCCTTCCGACTTGAGGCGGCGATATTCCTCCTTGCGGGCCATCCACTTGGCCTGCGTCTCGGGATCCTGCCAGGGCTGCTCCTCGGTGAAGACGAGGCGCTTCCAGGCGTCGCCCTTGCTCCAGGCGAGTTGCGGAGCCACCGTGGTGCGCGGGGCGGTCGCGGTTTCCAGGAGGTTCAGCGCCTCGCCGAAGATGCGGCGCTGCTGCGCGACGTTCCAGGGCTCGCCGCATGGGCTGCCGAGCGGGAAGTCGACGAACACGAAGCGGGCGACGCCGCAGTGCTCGACAATATCGCGGGCGGCGCCGATCACGACGGTGGGGAGGCCGTTTTCCTCGAGGTATCTGGCGATCAGACTCACGGTCTGATGGCAGACGGGTCAGACAGGCACGAGGACGATGGCATCGAGCCCGTCCTCGCGCGCGTAGGCGAGCGCCTTGGGCGCTTCCTGGGTCAGCACCTTGCGCTGGCTGTAGTTGTTGTAGGCACCGTAGACGCGCTCGGGCATCGCGCCGACGCGCCCGCCGGCCACGGCCTCGCGCAGCCGGTCGACGGGATAGAACGCGCCGACATCGTCGAGATGCGTCGCATTGCGATCGAAGGAAAGCGTGCGGGAATAGAGCTTTTCCGTCGGGGTCGATGCGGGGATCGTGTAGACGCCGCGGAAGTCTTCCTCGTCGATGGGATTGGTCTCGGTCGCGGGATCGAAATGGACGGCGACCTCGCTCGTGCCGAGCAGGCCGATGCGGCACGCGCTCAGCGGCTTCTTCAGCGGCGTGAAGGGCACGTCCTCGAAATGCGCCCACTGGTAGGACGTCTCGTAGCCTTGGCGCAGATAGTCATCGCGCGTCCGGTCGATGTAGCGAACATGATCCATCGGCGAGCATCTCCATGCTGTGTCGACGCCAAAACGGTATCGGCCATCGGATGGCATCGCAACCAAGAGGCTTCGCAGCTGCCGCATTCGCGCGCGGTTGCGATGTTGCGCGGCCCGCCCGGGATGGACTTGCGGCGGATCGCGATGGGCACTGCACAACAGATTGCGCTTGCCATCGCAGCGCACTGTGACGCAGCCTTTAGCCGGGCGCGATCCCCGCATTGGCATTGCTCGACCGCGGGAAGATCGTCGCTCGACGTGCGTGCCAAGGAGCCGGTCGCGCGCCGCCGATCGCGCGCGAACAGATGCTCCAGCAGGCGAGGAAACGAATCCAGGAGGTCTTTGCCAATGTCGAAGCTTGGTGCCCGGTTGCGCGGGGTGGGCAGTGCATCGCTGATCGCGATGCTCGGACTGTTCAACGGCCCAACGAATGCCGCCGAAAAGCTCATCTATGCGAGCTACATTTCCGAGGTCTATTCGGCCAGCAAGTCCGACATCTGGATGATGAACGAGATCGAGAAGCGCAGCGGCGGCGAGATCAAGTTCGAAAAATACTGGGCGAGTTCGCTGCTGAAGGCACCGGATCTCTTCCCCGGCCTGCGCAGCGGCGCGGCCGACGTCGTGCTCGGCGCCCCTCACGCCTACAACGTCAAGGAATACCCGCTGGCCAACGTGGTCATGCCCTTCATGTCGACGCGGGGCGATGCCATGACCCTGGCGTGGGCCGATCTCTACAAGAACAACGCCAGCTTCCGCGGGGAATTCGAAGCCAAGGGGGCGAAGGTCCTCTATTCGCTCGCATGGGCCGAAAATACGGTCTGGTCGAAGAAACCGATCGCCAAGGTGGCCGACCTGAAAGGGCTCAAGGTGCGCGCCGTGCCGACCGTTTCCGACGCCATCCGGAAACTCGGCGCGACGCCTGTGGCGCTGGCCTGGCCCGACGGCCTGGAAGGATTGCAACGCGGCGTCGTCGATGCCATGTCGTCGGCCCCCTTCGACTCGGCCGTCCACGGCAGCGCCCAGGACGTTGCAAAGTTCGGCACGGATCTCGGCGGCACCGGCATCTTCGCCATGGCGACGATCGCCATCAGTCTCGATCGCTACAAGAAGCTCAGCGAGAAGCACCGCAAGATCATCGACGAGGTGGCGGCTGAAGTGCCCCGCCAGGGCATCAAGTTCCTCGAGCAGAGCGTCGATTCGGCTGTCGCGAAGCTGTGCGCCATGAAGGACAAGCTGACGATCTCCAAGTTCTCTCCCGAAGAGGTCGCCAAGGTCCAGAAGCTCGCAGCCGCGAGCATGCAGGACGATTGGCTCAAGCGGGTGAAGAACGAGACGAAGGCCGACGGGCGCAAGATGCTCGACGAGTTCCTCGGCTATGTGCGCAACTACGAGAAGTCGAGCACCTACGTGCCGGGCTTCGATCGCTACGCCAAGAAGTGCGGGAAGAGCTGACCCAGGCCACGAGGACCGCGAGCGCCAACGGCCGTGCCTTGACGCTCGCGGGTGTGCACGCAGTTGGTTTCCACCAAGGACTGCGGTTCGACGGTTTCCTTTTTTCCTCAGGCATTCTTCATGGTTGCTCTCATCGAAGCGGTGGAGTGGCTGATCATGCGCCTCGGCGTGGTCAGCGGCTTCGCCACGCTCGTCATCACGATCATCGTCGTCGTCGACGTCGCCGGACGCGCCATCTTCAACAGTCCGCTGCACAGTGGCGTGGAACTGAGTGAACTGCTGCTCGTGGCGATGGTCTTCCTCGGCCTGGGCTCGGCGCAGCAGAGCCGCCAGAACTACGCGATCGACGTGGCCAGCCGGCACCTGCCGCAATGGGCGCAGAAGCTGCTCGAACTCGTCGGTTATGCGTTCTGCCTGGGTGTCGTCGTCCTGCTCGCCTGGCCCAGCCAGAAGCAGGCCTTCAATTCCTTCGCGCGCGGCGAGGCCGGCTTCGGCATCGTGGCCTTTCCGCTTTGGCCGGCACGCTTCATCCTCGCCTTCGGGCTGTGGGTGCTGGCCGTGCAGTTCACGTGCGACATCCTCCGGCTGCTTCTTGGCGCTCCCAAGTCCATCGAACCCGCCGACACGCATTCGGGAGTTGGCCCAGAATGATCCTCCAAGAACTCGGCCCCGGCCTCGGCATCATCGGCCTGCTTCTCGTGCTGCTGACGCTTCGCATCCCGATCGCCTTCGCGTTGGCTGGAGCGGGCGTCGCCGGTCTGGTCATGGCCCGGCCGTGGCGCGCGGTCGAATATCTGCTCTCGACATTCGCCTACAGCACGACGGCCAACTTCGCGTTCATCGTGCTGCCGCTGTTTCTCTTCATGGGCCAGATGGCCTTCTCGGCGGGCCTGTCGCGGGATGCCTTCGAGGCCGGCCAGAAATGGCTTGGCCGCATTCCCGGCGGTTTGGCAGCCGCAACGGTGTTCGGTTGCGCCGCTTTCTCCACGATCTGTGGTTCCAGCGTGGCGACGGCTTCGACGATGGCGCGCGTGGCAATGCCCGAAATGCTGCGGCAGGGCTACCTGCCTCGGCTCGCGGCCGGTTGCGTGGCTGCGGGCGGCACGCTCGGCGTCCTCATTCCACCGAGTGGCATTCTCGTCGTCTACTCGATCGTGACCGAGGTTTCGCTGGTCAAGCTGTTCGTGGCGGCCTTCGTACCGGGCATCATGACCGCGGTGATCTACATCATCGGCATCTACGTCTGGGTGAAGCTGCGTCCCGAGCTGGCGCCGACGAACGACAAGCAGACCGCGCCCAGCTGGGGCGAGAAATTCGCCGTCCTGGGCAAGACATGGGAGCTGCTGATCCTGTTCGCTGCCGTGATGGGAACGATCTACCTCGGGGTGGCGACGCCGACCGAAGCTGCGGCCATGGGCGCCTTCTTCTCGCTGATCGCGGTGCTGCGGCGTCCGAACCGGAAGGAGAACGTCCTGTCGGGCATGCGGGATACGGGCTCGGCGACGTGCTCGATCTTCGCACTGGTGATCGGTGCGGGATTGTTCAGCCTGGGTCTGTCGACGACCCAGTTCCCGACGAAGCTTGCGGCAATGGTGAGCGATCTCAACTGGTCGCCGACTGCGACCATCATCGTGATCCTGATCCCCTACCTGATCCTGGGCTGCTTCGTGGACGGGCTGTCCATGATCCTCATCACCATGCCCATCGTGTACCCGATCGTCACCCAGATCGGCTACAACGGCGTGCTTTTCGGGCTGCTGGTGACGAAATCCGTGGAGATCGGCGCCATCACGCCGCCCGTGGGCCTGAATGCCTTCGTCGTCAAGAGCATGGCTCCCGACGTCCCACTCAAGGAGATCTTCATGGGCTGCCTGCCGTTCGTGCTCATGGAGATCTTCATCGTGGCACTGCTGATCGCATTCCCGCAGATCGCATTGTTCGCCGTGTCGGATTGAGCGCTGCGGGCGGCGCAAGGGGATGGATCCATGGCCGTCACCAGTAGGCGGCCATGATCTCCTTGGCCCAATCGGGTTCCTGCAACGCACCGCGCGGCTGGAAGCCGGACATGACGGGCTTGATGTCGAGAACGGGCGTGCCGTCGATGGCGTCGAGGCCCTTGACGACGAGCCGCAGGCCATCGACCGCGACGACCTCGCAGACCGTGCAGCCGATGCGGTTCGGCCGGTTCTTGCCGCGTTGCGCGAAGATGCCGATGCGCGGCCAGTCGTTGCGGCCGCGGGGGTGGCGCGCGCCTTTCTCGATTTCGCTCTCTTTCACGCGGTCGAACAGGAAGACGATCTCGACGTGGGAAAAGCCATCGAGCCCCATCAGGGCTTCGGCGGTGAACTGCGCTGCATCCAATTCGACGGCAGCGGGGATCGCATCCCAGCCGTCGTCGATGGCCTCGCGGCGCCCGGATGTGATGCGCCCGATGGGGCGCACGTGAAACGTGTCGGTCATCGATCAACCTCGCTCGTGTGGTTCATGGCGACGTGCGGCCGAACGCGGCAACGCCCGCTTGCCGCCGTCAGACCCCGTAGTAATCGCGATACCACGCGACCAGGCGCGCGACGCCCTCTCGCACTGGGGTCGCAGGGCGATAGCCCACCGCATCGGCCAGCTCGGTGACGTCGGCGAAGGTGTCGGGCACGTCGCCCGGCTGCATCGGCAGCAGCTCGCGGACCGCCTTGCGGCCGAGGGCCTCCTCGGTCGCCTCGATGTAATCCATGAGCTTCACGGGCGCGTTGTTGCCGATGTTGTAGATGCGATAAGGTGCATTCGACGTCGCGGGATCGGGGTCGTCGCTGTTCCAGGCCGGGTCGGGCGTCGCGATACGATCCGAGGTCCGGATCACGCCTTCGACGATGTCGTCGACGTAGGTGAAGTCGCGCGTGTGATTGCCGTTGTTGAAGACCTTGATCGGCTCGCCGGCGAGAATGGCGCGCACGAACAGGAAAGGCGCCATGTCGGGCCGCCCCCACGGCCCGTAGACCGTGAAGAAGCGCAAGCCGGTCGTCGGCAGGCGAAAGAGATGGCTATAGGCGTGGGCCATCAGTTCGTTGGCGCGCTTGGTCGCGGCGTAGAACTGCAAGGGATGATCGACGCCGCGATGCTCGGAGAACGGCATGCGCGTATTGGCACCGTAGACGCTCGAGGTCGAGGCGTAGGTGAGATGCGGCGTGGCGTTGTGCCGGCAGGCTTCGAGGATTTTCGTGAAGCCCGTCAAGTTCGATTCCACGTAGTCGAGAGGATGGGTGAGGCTGTGGCGAACGCCGGCCTGCGCCGCAAGGTGGATCACGCGATCGAAACGGTGCGCGGCGAAGGTATCGCGCAAGGCGGCCGGATCAGCCAGATTGGCGCGCACGAAGGTCCAGGCGCCGCGCGATGTTCCCGCGATCTCGTCGAGCCGGCGCAGCCGCGCTTCCTTCAAGGTCACGTCGTAGTAGCTGTTGACGACGTCGAACCCGACCACGTCGTCGCCCCGTTCGAGCAACCGCCTTGCCGTGTGGAACCCGATGAAGCCGGCGGCACCCGTGACCAGTACCTTCATGCAAACGCCCTCCGTCGCGGCCTCGCGCTGCCCGTCCGCGCGATCGCCAATTCCAGCGAGCGTCTTAGACCAATCACGTTGGCGGCGATAGGTGCGGTGCCCCTGCGCCCAGTACGCGGCGGCGCCGAAGACAGGCAGGCCTTTCAGAACATGCGCGCGGGATCGAAGACGACGATCATGTGCTCCCAACCGCCCTGGTACTTGTCGGGCGGCAACTCGTAGGGCGCACACTGGACGAGCGCGCGCATCGCGCTGTCGGCGGCATCGCGGAACACGGGCGAGTTCTGGGGATTGGCGATGCGTGGCTGGCCGTTGATCTGGCCGTCCCGGTTCAAGCGCACCTCGATCTTCACGACGACCTTGTCGATGCCGTCGAGGCCGGCATTGATGTTCCAGCAGCGGCTCACGGCCTGGCGCATGAGACCGGCGAGGAAGCTCGCCTCGTTGGCGGAAATGACGTGATCGCGGCCGTCGCGGTCGCCGCGCACGGGGCCGACATTCTTGGTCTCCACTTGCGTCTGCGGCGCGGCGGCCGGCGCCTGTTTCGGGTCCGGGGTCTTGTCGAGCAGGGCGGACAGCCGGCTGGTATCGAGCTTGGCCTTCTCGCGTGCGAGACGATCGGCCTTGGCCTTCGCCTCGGCTTTTGCCTTGGCGGCGGCCTTCGCCTTTTCCGCGCGTGCCTTGGCCAGTGCCTTCGCCTTTTCGCGGGCCTTCGCCTTGGCTTTTGCCTTCGCTTCCGCCTCGGCCTTCGCCTTGGCTTCGGCCTGCGCCTTCGCCTTGGCGGCGGCTTCCGCCTTGGCTTTTGCCTCGGCCTGGGCCTTTTCCTCGGCGGCCTGCTGCAGGGCCAGCTCCTCGAGCTTCCTGTCGAGCGATGCCTTGTCGGGTTCCGGCTTCACCACGGGCTTGGGCGGGGCTGGCGCCGGGGGCGGCGGCGGCTCGACCTTGGCCACTTTCGTCTCGGGTTCGGGTGGCGGGGGAGGCGGCTCGGCTGCCGCGGCCGGGGGCGGCGGAGGTGTGGGACGCGGCCGCTTGATCTCCTTCTTCGCCTCGTCGGGCTTGGGCACCTCTTTCGGCTTGGCGACGTCGAGCTTGGCATCACGGCTTCCCTGCCGCATGCGGTTGAGCTCGTCGGCAGACACGACCTCGGCGATGATCGGGTCGGGCTGAGGCAGTTTCATCTCATGCGTTTCGGCAATGGTAACGAGCGCCCAGGCGAGCAGCGCGGCGTGCAAAAGCGCAGAGATGACCAGTCCGACGCGCACGGCTGCTCAACCCCCTCCTTCGATCTCCGTAACGAGCGAGATCTTCCTGAAGCCGGCCTCCTTGATGCGCGCCATCACGCGGGCGACGTGCCCGTATTCGACGCTCTTGTCGCCGCGCACGAAGATCGGCTCGTCCGTCCCGCCCCGGCTGCCGGCGATCGCCTTCAGCTTTGCGGGCAATTCGTCGAGCAGCATCGCGGCCTTCTCTTCCTGGCCGATGTAGACGTCGCCCTTGCGCGTGACGGAAACGACCAGCGGCTCCTTGTTGGACTCCAGCGGCTTGCCCTTGGCGGACGGCAGCTCGAGCGGCACGCCAGCCGTCATCAGCGGCGCCGAGACCATGAAGATGATGAGCAGCACCAGCATGACGTCGACGAACGGCGTCACGTTGATTTCGCTCATGGGAGCGTGCCGACGGCGCCGTCCACGACGGCCCGAATGGCCTCCTCCACCTGCCGGCAGGCTGGCGCCCATTGGCTTGTCCTTACGATCTGACGTCGATCTGGCGCGACACGATGGCCGCGAACTCGTCGGCGAACGCCTCGAAGCGCTGCGCGAGGCGGGCCGAATCCGCCGAGAACTTGTTGTAGGCGATCACTGCCGGGATAGCGGCGAGGAGGCCCAGCGCGGTCGCGAACAACGCCTCGGCGATGCCGGGGGCGACGACGGCGAGGCTCGTGTTCTTGGAACTCGCGATCGCCTGGAAGCTCGACATGATGCCCCACACCGTACCGAACAGGCCGACGAACGGGGCCGTCGATCCTACCGTGGCCAGGAACAGCAGCCTGCGATCCAGCCGCTCCATTTCGCGGTTGATGGTGACGTCCATCACCTTCTCCACGCGCAACTGGATGCCGCCGAAAGCGCGTGCGTTGCCTTCCACGGAGCGCTTCCATTCCCGCATGGCCGCGACGAACAGGGATGCCATCGAGATGGTGCGGCCGCGCGCCAGCCCCGTGTAGAGTTCTTCCAGCGACTGGCCCGACCAGAACATCTGCTCGAAGCGGTCGGCCTCGTTGCGCGCGCGGCGGAAGGCGACGAGCTTCTCGAAGATGATGGCCCACGACCACACCGACGCCAGCAGCAGGCCCACCATGACGATCTGCACGACGATATGCGCCTGCAGAAACATTTCGAGAAAGGACACGCTGCCGGCCTTGCCGATCGTGCTCTTGAGAACGTCCGTGGGATTCATGTTCCTGACCTAGATCCGCGGGCTGCCGCCATGACACGTTTCACCCCCGCGGTCCGCCCGGACACGCGCGTGCATTGTCGTCATTGCCACACAATTTCCTGCACCGAAAGCGTTCCCCGAGGCTGCTTTTTGCCCGCCAATGTGACTAAACTGCGACCCGCGGAACGCCATCGGACAGGCCCAATTAGCCGATTCGGTTGCTGCAGGCCCATGCACGGCCCGCGGGAAGGCACAGATTTCGTGCGCATACGGCGTTATCGACAGCCGTCGGATACCACGCCAATCGAGGGCCACGACAGACGGAGCGACAGGCGGCGCACTTGTCAAAACCGCCGCCTCTTCGTAATTTGTCCGGACAAATTGGCGCAAAACGTGGCGCCTGCCGCACGCGGTACGGGATTGGGCAACGGCCGAGCGCCGCTCCAAACCGGCGGCGCGGAATTCCGGCAGGACCCGTTCGGCGACTATAACACCCCTGGAACGGAGACCGCCCATCGTGACTGTCCAAACGAACCCGAATACCGAACGCGCGATCGTCGAGAGCTGGCTCGGCGACCTGGAAGCCGCGCTTGCGCAAGGCAACATGGAGGCAGCGGCCAGCCTGTTCCAGGCCGACAGCCACTGGCGCGACCTCGTCGCGTTCACCTGGCACATCCGCACCTTCAGCGGCCGCGACGCCATCCGGGCAGCTATGCGCGAGCGCATGCCGGCCGCCAAGCCGCGCAACTTCAGTGTCGCCGCCGGACGCACGCCGCCGCAGATCGTGAAGCGTGCGGGCATCTCGTGCATCGAAGCCATGATCACCTTCGAGACGGAAACGGGACGGGGCAGCGGCCTCGTGCGCCTCGTTCCCGAGGCGCCGGGCGCAGCCAAGCACAAGGCGTGGGTCTTCCTGACGACGCTCGACGAGATCCGGGGCCACGAGGAGCGCATCGGCAAACGGCGCCCGCGCGGCGAGGAATGGTCCGGGGGCTTCGGCGGCGAAAACTGGATGGATCATCGCATCAAGACCGTCGCCTATGCGGATCGCGAGCCGGCGGTCGTGGTCGTGGGCGGCAGCCAGTCTGGGCTCGGCATCGCGGCCTGCCTCAACATCCTGGGCGTGGACACGCTGGTGATCGACAAGCACGAGCGTGTCGGCGACGCCTGGCGCAAGCGCTATCACAACCTGACGCTGCACAACGAGGTGTTCGTCGATCACCTGCCCTACATGCCGTTCCCGCCGAACTATCCGGTCTATATCCCGCGCGACAAGATCGCGAACTGGCTGGAATTCTATGCCGACACGATGGAAATCAACATCTGGAACAGCACGGAGTTCACAGGCGGCAGCTACGATGCGAAGGCGGATCGCTACGATCTGACCGTGCGGCGCGCCGATGGCAGCGAGCGCGTCCTGCATCCCCGCCATGTGATCTTCGCGACCGGTGTCAGCGCCATTCCGATCACGCCGGACCTGCCGGGGCTCGACACGTTCGCGGGCGAGTTCATGCATTCGTCGCGCTACGACAGCGGCCACAAATGGAAAGGCAAGAAGGGGATCGTGCTGGGCACGGGCAACAGCGGCCACGACGTCGCCCACGACCTGTGCGTTTCGGGCGTCGACACGACGATGGTGCAGCGCTCCAAGACGCTCATCGTCAGCCTGAAGGAGGCGCAGCGCGTCTATGACCTCTACCAGGAGGGGCTGTCGACCGACGACTGCGACCTGATCGCCACGGCATCCCCGTTCCCGGTGCTCAAGAAGAGCTACGAGATGACGGCGACGGCCTGCGAGGCCGGCGACAAGTCGCTCCTCGACGGGCTGCAGGCGCGCGGCTTCCGCCTCGACAACCGCTATCCCGGCAACACCGGCTTCCAGATGCGGTATCTGAGCCGTGGCGGTGGCTACTACTTCAACGTCGGCTGCTCCGACCTGATCATCGACGGCAAGATCAAGCTCAAGCACCACCAGGACATCGAACGCGTGGTGCCGCAGGGCCTGCAGCTGAAGGACGGCAGCCTCGTGGAGGCCGACGTCATCGTCGCCGCGACGGGCTACAAGAACCAGCAGGACGTCGCCCGCCATTTCCTGGGTGACGAGATCGCGGACCGCATCGGCACGGTCTGGGGCTTCGACGAGGGCGGCGAGATCCGCAACATGTGGTGCCGGACGGCACAGCCGGGCCTGTGGTTCGTCGGCGGGGGCCTGCCGCACGTGCGCATCTATTCGAAGTACCTCGCCCAGCAGATCAAGGCCTGCGAAGTGGGCCTCATCGATCGCAAGCTCGACGCGACGGTGCCACCGCCGATGGTGGTTGCCGCCTGACGTTGCCGTAACGCAGCTTCTCGGAGGGGCGCACGCCGCACGGCGTGTGCCCCAATTTGTTGCCAAATTGCCAGCATACGGACACAAAGATGCGGGCCGGTCTTCGCGAAGCGGGGCCGACGGTGCCGGACGGCCCCCTTTTCGAGCGGATCGCAGCCGCCTGCGAAGCGACCCGCGAGCCATCAAAATATCTGTTTTTCAATAAGATGGGGTATCAGCAAAAGCCCCCGGAAAGAGTTCTTCGTTTCGCTCCGAGCCGCACCCCCAAAACGCAGATTCGGAAGACTGATTTGCATCCTATTTTACCTTGACGACCAAGGCCTCCGGGTTCATTGACGTTTTTGTAGGACATGCTCGAAATTTCGAGTTGGGGCTGGGGGGCTGCCAGAATGTCTGGGTTCGACTTTAACGTCGGTTCAAGTTCTTGAACCGGGTGGGGTGAGGTATGTCTCCACCGGGTGCGGCAACGTATTGGCATACGCTCAAAGAACTCAAGCCAGTGCAGATCTACGGTCGCGTGCTGTTCAAGGCGACGCGCCCGAAGGCGGATCTGCGCGCGGCACCGCGGCTGCGTCCGCTTCGCGCGGCACATGTCGCGCCTGCCACCCGCGTCCCATCGATGCTCGGCCCGGCCACGTTCCGGTTTCTGAATGAAACGCGCGATCTCGACAGCTGCGGCTGGGACGATCCGCAGTGCCTCAAACTGTGGCGCTATAATCTGCACTATTTCGACGACCTCGCCGCGACGCAGGCCGGCGATCGGCGGGATTGGCATCGCGCGCTCATTTTGCGCTGGATCTCGGAAAATCCGCCGGGCCATGGCTCGGGTTGGGAGCCCTATCCGATTTCTCTGCGCGTCGTGAACTGGATCAAATGGGGGGTGCTGGTCGAACCGCTCGATGATGCCGCCATTCACAGCCTCGCCGTCCAGATGCGCTGGCTGTGCAAACGGATCGAGTGGCACCTGCTCGGCAATCACCTGCTGGCCAACGCCAAGGCACTGGTGATCGCAGGGCTCTTCTTCGAGGGCCCGGAAGCCGAGGGCTGGCTTGCCAAGGGGCTTGCGATCCTCGCGCGGCAACTGCCCGAACAAGTGCTCGCCGATGGCGGGCATTTCGAGCTGTCGCCGATGTACCATGCCATCATTCTCGAGGATCTCATGGATATCCTCGCGATGGCGGAGAGCTTCGGCCAGAGCGCGCAACCCGAAATCGCCGGCATGCGGGACATCGTCACGCGCATGCGCGCCTGGCTTGCCGCCATGACGCATCCGGACGGCGGCCCGGCGTTCTTCAACGACGCCGCCTTCGGCATCGCGCCGCGACGAGAGGCGCTGGAAGCCTACGCGGGGCGCCTGGAGATGCCGCAGGTCTCCTCGCCGGGCGAAGGCGCGCACCATTTGGTCGCGTCGGGCTATGTCCGCGTCAATCGCGGTCCCGTCGCTGCAATCCTCGACGCGGCGGCGATTGGTCCCGACTACATTCCAGGTCACGCCCACGCCGATACGCTGTCCTTCGAGCTGTCGCATGCGGGCGAGCGCGTGCTGGTCAATACGGGCACCTCGACCTACGAGGCGGGCGCGCGGCGCAAGGCCGAGCGCGCGACCGCTGCCCACAACACGGTCGAGATCGACGGTCTGGATTCCTCGGAAGTCTGGTCGAGTTTTCGCGTGGCGCGGAGGGCGCGCATCACCGACCTCGAGATCACGCACGACGCGGGCACCGATCGCATCGGTGCGGCGCACGACGGCTATCGCGCGCGACTGCCCGGCCGGCCGTTGCATCGGCGCACGTGGACGTTCACCGCCGACGCCGTGACCATCGACGACGCGATCGAGGGCGCGCAGCCGCCGCCTGCCGTCGCACGCTATCACCTGGCACCCGGCATCACCGCGGCTTTGGAGGCATCCGGCACGGCGGGGGCGCTGGTGACGCGGGCCGGCAACCGGCTGCACTGGCGATCGAGCTGCCCAATGCGCCTCGAGGCGGGAACGTGGTCGCCCGAATTCGGCCGGCGCGTTCCCAATCAGCATCTCGTCGCCGCCTTGGGCAACGGGCGAATGTCCATGACGATCGGCTGGTCGTGACCATGCACATTCTCTTCCTGACAGACAATTTCCCGCCGGAAGTCAACGCACCTGCCTCGCGCACCTTCGAGCATTGCCGCGAATGGGTGCGGCTCGGCCACAAGGTGACGGTGGTCACTGGCGCGCCGAACTTCCCGAAGGGCGAGCTGCTCCAGGGCTACCGCAACGCCTGGCGCGCGCGGGAGACGATGGACGGCATCGATGTCGTGCGCGTGTGGACGTACATCACGGCCAACGAAGGCTTCGTAAAGCGCACGCTGGATTACATGAGCTTCATGGCGTCGGCCATTCCCGCCGGCCTGGGCGTGCGCGACGTCGACGTCATCGTCGCCACGTCGCCGCAGCTCTTCACGCCCTGCGCGGCCTATGTCGTGTCCCGCCTCAAGCGTCGCCCCTACGTCTTCGAGCTGCGGGACCTGTGGCCGGAGTCGATCCGCGCGGTGGGCGCAATGAGGAATGCGCGCATTCTCGATGTTCTCGAGAAGCTCGAACTGTTCCTCTATGCGCGCTCTGCGCATGTCGTCAGCGTGACGGAGGCCTTCAAGCGCAATCTCGTCGCCCGCGGGGTCGAGGCGGCCAAGATCACCGTGCGTACGAATGGCGCCGACCTGTCCCGCTTCGCGCCGGTGGTGCGCGATCATACGCTGGCGCGCGCGACGGGCCTCGAGGGCAAGACGATCGTCGGCTACGTCGGCACGCATGGCATGGCGCATGCGCTCGATACCGTGCTCGACGCGGCCGAGCGGCTGCAGGCCCTGCCGGACGCCGAGGCTGGTCACGTGCACTTCATGCTGCTGGGGGATGGCGCCGAGAAGGCGCGGCTGAAGGCCCTGGCCGCCGCGAAGGGGCTGCGCAACGTCACGTTCCTCGACAGCGTGCCGCGCCAGGACGTGGTGCGCTACTGGTCGCTGGTCGATCTGGCGGTGATCCACTTGAGGCGGACGCCATTGTTCGAGACCGTCGTGCCCTCGAAGCTTTTCGAGTGCATGGCGATGGGTATTCCCGTGCTGCACGGCGTGCCGGGTGAATCGGCCGAGATCGTCCGGCGCGAAGGCTGCGGCCTTCTCTTCGAGCCGGAAAATGCCGACGCGCTGGCGGCCGACATCCTGAGCCTTGCGGGCGACGTGGCGCGACGGCGCGACATGTCGGAGCGCGGCCGCCCGGCGCTACGACCGTGCCGCGCTGGCCGTTGAAATGCTCGGCGACCTGCACAGGGTGTGCGCGGGCATGCCACGCGCCGGCCCGCGGGGCCAGACGACGCGCGAGACCACGGGCTGAACACCGCATTCGACAGAACCGACCGACTGGCGCTCCGGCGCCGACAACGCACTGCAGGGTGGGCAATGAAGAAGAAAATTCTGCTGGTTTTCGGAACACGTCCGGAGGCGATCAAGATGCTGCCGCTGGCGCGGGTCCTGGCCGACGATCCTGCCTTCGACGCGAAGATCTGCGTGACCGCGCAGCATCGCCAGATGCTCGACCAGGCCCTCGACCTTTTCGAGACGAAGCCCGACTACGATCTCGACATCATGACCCAGGCACAAGGCCTGGAGATGGTGACGACGGCAGTGCTCAACGGGCTCGGCGCCGTTCTCGACGACGCCAAGCCGGACCGCATCCTGGTGCACGGCGACACGACGACCACGATGGCCGCGTCCCTGGCGGCCTTCTACAAGAAAATCCCCGTGGGGCACGTCGAAGCGGGCCTGCGGTCGGGCGATCCGCTGCAACCGTGGCCGGAAGAGATCAACCGGCGCGTCACCGACGTCATCGCCGACCAGTTCTATGCGCCCACCCGGCAGTCGCGCGACAATCTGCTGCGCGAGAACGTGGCGGCCTCCGCCATCCACGTGACGGGCAATACCGTCATCGATGCGCTGCTGGAAATCTCGCAGCGCATCGACACGCGCGCGGAGTTGGCGACAGGACTGCAATCCCAGTTCACTTTCCTGGATCCGAGCAAGCGCCTGCTGCTCGTCACGGGGCATCGCCGCGAGAACTTCGGCCCTCCGTTCCTCAGCCTGTGCGAGGCGATCCGCGATCTCTCGCGCGCGCACGCCATCCAGGTCGTCTATCCCGTGCACCTCAATCCCAACGTCCAGTCGGCGGTGAAGCAGGTGCTGCAGGGCGTGCCCAACGTCCACCTGATCCCGCCGCTCGACTACCTGCCGTTCGTCTACCTGATGAAACGGTCGCACGTGATCCTCACGGACAGCGGCGGCATCCAGGAGGAGGCGCCGTCGCTGGGCAAGCCGGTGTTCGTGATGCGCAACGTCACGGAGCGTCCCGAGGCGGTCGCGGCGGGCACGGTCAAGCTCGTGGGTACGGATCGCGACCGGATCTTCGGCGAGGTTTCCACGGTGTTGACGCAGGAGGCGGCCTACGACGCCATGAGCCGCGCCCACAACCCCTATGGCGACGGCCTCGCATCCCGCCGCATCGCAGACATACTTGCCGACAGAGAGACGAAGGAGTTCGCAGCATGAGCAGTGCGAAGCGGTTCAAGACGTGCGTGATCGTGGGGCTGGGCTACATCGGACTGCCGACCGCCGTGGTCGTGGCCCGGTCGGGAACCAAGGTCATCGGCGTCGACATCAACCAGCGCACGGTCGATGCGGTGAATGCGGGCAAATGCCCGATCGAGGAACCCTACCTGCCGGAGGCGCTGGCCGAACTCGTCGGCAACGGCATGATCACGTGCCAGACGACACCCAGCAATGGCGACGTCTACATCATTGCCGTGCCGACGCCGTTCACGGGCGGCTACAAGCCCGATCTCGCCTACGTCGAAGCTGCAACGCGCTCGCTGGCACCGGTGCTGACGAAGGGCAATCTGGTCATCGTGGAATCGACAATTCCCGTGGGCGCGACCGAACAGGTCGCGCGCTGGATCGAAACGCTGCGCCCCGACCTGACCTGCTCGCGGCGCGGTTCGAAAGCCGCGGCGGATGTCCTGGTGGCGCACTGCCCCGAGCGCGTCCTGCCCGGCCAGATGCTGAAGGAGCTGGTCGAGAACGATCGCGTCATCGGTGGCGTTTGCGACGCGGCCGGCAAGGTCGGACAGGACTTCTACCGCACGTTCGTCACGGGACATTGCCTCGTCACGGACACGCGCACTGCCGAGCTGTGCAAGCTCAGCGAAAACTCGTTCCGCGACGTCAACATCGCCTTCGCCAACGAGCTGGCGGAAATCTGCGAGGATTTCGGCATCGACGTCTGGGAGCTGATCTCGCTGGCCAACCACCATCCGCGCGTCAACATCCTGAAGCCGGGTCCGGGCGTGGGCGGCCACTGCATCGCGGTCGATCCGTGGTTCATCGTCTCGGCTCTGGGCGAGAAGGCCCGCCTGATCCGCGAGGCCCGCTGGATCAACAGCGGCCGGCCGCGACAGATCGTGCGCAAGGTTCTCGATGCGATCGAAACGAAGAAGATCCGCTCGATCGGTTGCTTCGGCCTCGCCTACAAGCCGGACGTGGACGACCTGCGCGAGAGCCCGGCCGTGGAGATCGTGGAGTATCTTTCCCGCGAGTTGCACATGCTGGGAAGCGACGTGGTGTTGCGCGTGGCCGAGCCGTTCGTCGACAAGCTGCCGCACGAGCTGGATGGCGCGCAGAACGTCACGCTCGCCTCGACCGAGGATGCGCTCGGTTGCGATCTCGTGTTGATGCTGGTCGATCACAAGCAGTTCCGCGAGGTACCTGCGTCGCGCGTCAGCGGTCGCGTGGTGATCGATACGCGCGGCGTCTGGGACACGCGCACGCTCGCGGGGAACTGATCGCGCATCGGCAATGCGAATGCCGCCCACCCGAGGCGAGCCGATGGAATGCGACACTGGCGCCCGACCGCACCCCGCGGCGGGCGCCGATGTATTTGGCATTGCCGGACGTCGTCGGTGATTGCATGCAGGCGGCAGAATCCCAGCCGCATCGATGGGCACGGGAAGCCCCTCAACGGGCAGCGGCGCGGCGATGTCTCGCTGCGCCTTTGGCCTTTGTACTCGACCAGTTGTGTGGGCCGTCGTGTGGGCTGCGGAATGCGCGTGGCTATGCGGCCCGGCGGCCGGCGGCCCGGCCATGACGGCGCACGAGGCCCATCGACTCCAGATCGCTCCAGGCCCGGCGGATCTGCTCGGCGGACGTGCGCTCGCCGCGCAGGATCATGGGAATCGTGCGCATCACGATCTGGATGTCCCGGCGCGCATCCGCGTTATGCACGTACCAGATGTCCAGCGCGGCCTTGTCCTCGGCAGAGATTTCGCGACCGCCGGCGACCTGCGCCCACCCCGTCAACCCGGGGCGCACGAGCAGGCGCGTCCAATAGGCTTCGGACTGGTCGCGCGGTAGCAGGGGCCGCGGCCCTACGAACGACATCTCGCCACGCAGGATATTGACGAGCTGGGGCAGTTCGTCGAGGCGCGTCTTGCGCAGGAAATTGCCGACACGTGAGACGCGCTCGTCGTCAGCCAGCGACCGCCCGCTCGCATCGTGCTGCGCCGACATGGTGCGAAACTTGTAAAGCCGGAAGCCATGGCCCATTCGGCCCGGACGCAACTGCCAGAACACGATCGGCGATCCGATGCTGGCGGCGACGCTCATCGCCACAAGCGCCATCACGGGGGCCAGGGCCACGAGCAGCATCAGGGCCAGAGAGAAGTCGAAGAGGCGCTTCAGGCCCCAGAAAGGGCGCGCGAGGATTTCAGTTCGCCGCGCCTCGGGGAGATCGAAGCTGACGCTGGGCTTCTGGACGACACGGCTATCGGTGCGCTGCTGCGCCTTCATGGCGAGCGACCTGAAGCCGAGATCGTCCACCAGGAAGCGAAGCTCGATGTCTGCAGCCCGCTCCAGATGCAGCAATTGCGCCCGCGCATCTTCCGACAATTGCTCGGCGGGCAAGCTCACGACGATACGATCGAGCCGGATCCCATGGACTTCCAGGTCGCGCACGATGCGATCGATCTCCTCGGGCGTTCCCAGGATCTCGACGTCGGACAGTAACCGCCCCGTCTGGCTGGAGGAGCGGCCGACGATGCCCGCGATACGGATCGTGCCGGCACCGAACTCCCGCACACCCTGCAGGTAGGCTTCGGCCAGCGGCGTCACGCCGACGACGAGGACATTGTCGACGGCATTGAGAACTTCGACGACAGGCTGGCGCTTCAGCGTCTTGCGCTTCTGGCGCATGGTGTGAACGACGCGGCAGGCAACGCGCACGGCGACGAGGAGGCTCGAGGCGACAAGCAATGCGAAGACCGGCAGAGAGCGCGGCACGCCCTCGAGCCTGTTGTAGGCAAAGGCGGCGGCGATCGAGCAGATGACGGTCGCCGACGTTGCGCCGACAATTCTGAGATAGTCGGGCAGACGGCTGAAGCGCCAGACACTCACGTCGAGACGAAATGCCAGAACCGACGCCAAGCCGAATACAGCGGTTGCGAGAAAGTAAGGACCCAGGTTGAATATACTGTAATGCGGGGCGCTCTCGCTCTCCAACAATGTCGCGGTTGCAAGCGCCGACAGGAGCAAAAGACTTACATCAATAAAAATTAACACCATGCGCTTCTGCATACCGAGGCTCCCGCCGTTCAGCCCACGTCTTTCTAACTAATCTCGCCTGCGCCGCCAAGCGCCGTTCCGCACGACGATGCTATTTTTTCCGATTACGCGCGTCCCGCTACACCATCACGGCTTTTCATTTTTGTTGCCGCGCCGCCACTCCGACGGAATTGAAGTGCTATTTTTCCATGACGTTGCAGCAACATCGGCTTGTTTTTCGACTTCAACTACCGGGTTTCGTCTTTTTGGCTTAACTCTGCTTTTACTGCGCGACGGGTCCTGGATCGCGGGTGCTGCCTCCGGGGTTGGCGGCGTCAGCAGGGCGCATAAAAACGCAAACAACGCAGCAAGCGTGCCAGTCCTCAGCGGGTAGTCGACCCACGAGTGCGCCAGCAACAGGAGAATTGCCAACAAAGCTGCAAACTGCAGATCGGCCATATTCTCCAATCCCCGTCGCTGCGCCGACAAGCCTCCCGAAATGTCGCGTGCGCGCGAGACCAACCATAGCGCAAACACGACCAGTGCGACTGGAGCAAACACGCCGACTTCCAGGAAGCTCTCCAAGAAATCGTTGTGCGCTCGATTTACATACGAGACGATAAGATCGTGATTCTTCTCTAACGAGGCGTAAACGCCGACAAAGGAGCCCATGCCGGTTCCAAATGGCATCGCCGAAAACGCTGCTTCCAACGTGTTCCAGAAGAGCGGGACTCGAAGATCCTGGAGGGGGTCGTCCTGAAAGCGCGTCAGGATACGGCCCAACCCGAACTGCAAGGCAAATACGATCGAGAAAACGACGATCCCCGTTGCGACCTGCCGGATCGGGCGCCGCCAGCCCGATGCGTCGCCACTGCGCACGTCATGCGGCGCTTGTGCGCCGACCGATCTCCATACCTTGTAGCCGATGCCGAGAAGGCCCAGGATCGTCAGCCCGACGCCGGCGCGCGAGCGGGCCATGGCCAGACCTGCGAGGCAGGCCAAGACGAGAGCGGATACGATCGCGAGCCAGACGACGGCCGACGTGCGATTCCCATGCCTGGCCATCGCCCGGGCCGCACTGCCGGGAAGCCAGGCGCACGCCAGGACCAGCGTCACATAGAGCAACGCGGCGTAATGGTTCCGGTTGGCGAACAACCCCACCGCCTCGGTCGGGTTCGTGACGGAAAACGGCCTGAGTGGACTTGCCGGCCCTTGGACGCCCTGCAACAGTCCCAGCAGCACCGAGAATCCGCCGAAGGCGAGAACCGCAATCGTCCAGCGTATGCGCTCAGTCGCCGTCAGGGATGCGACAACCAGAAAGACGGCGACGGGAATGATGGCGGCACTGAGCCCTTCCCAGATCGACGCGCCGGCGTAGCCGGCCTGCGCCTGCACCATGGTGGGCAGCAGAAAGTCTCCGACACCCAGCAACGCTTCGGACGGCGGAACGGGAAACAGGGCGAGCATGGCGAGCTGGATCGCCGCAACCAGACCGACGACAGCAAGAAGTGCCGGAGCGATCCAAACGCCGGGCCTGCGCATCAAGCCGTTTGCCCGCGGCGAAACCAGCAGGCCGACAAGGAACGCGACGCCGATGAATTCTGAAATGACCAGCGATAGAAAACCAGATCGCGTTGCCCCCCCCAAGGCGAGCAACGCGACAAAACTCATCAGAACATAAGGCACGGCAGCCTCGCCATCACCGGAGCCCGCGCCACCTCGGGCGCCACGATGACCAGATCAGATCACGGGCTGACCGGCACTGTGGGATTGAGCAATGGCACCTGCACGGTGATCCCCGAAGCTACATTCTTCTTCACTTGTTGCTGATTTTGCTGCTGATTCACAGCAACACCAACACCAGCAGCAGCTGCCACACCGCCTACAGCAAAAACACCACCCAATCCACCGAGGCCGCCCAATCCGAGGCCGCCCAATCCACCAATGCCAGCAGCAGCACCGCCAGCAGCAGCACCTGCGCCCGCGGCACCTGCGCCAGCGCCTGCACCGGCACCACCTGCACCAGCACCAGCACCAGCACCCGCGCCGCCTGCGCCAGCACCCGCGCCACCACCAGCACCGCCTGTGCCAGCGCTGCCACCTGCACCTCCGAAGCCGCCGGTACCACCGAAGCCGCCGGCACCAGCGCCACCGCCGCCACTAGGTCCACCGACGCCGCTTGATGCCCAGCCCCCAGCACCACCGGCTCCCTGGGTCGGGATTTGCATGCCAAGGAACGAGGCTTTCGACGTATCCAAGGATCCGTCTTCGTTGCGGCTCAACTTCGAGCAGGGCGACTGGCTGCGAATGACGATCGCCTCACCTTCGCGCAGGGCCACCTTGCATTTCGCGTCGTAGATCACGACCGCCGCGCCGCCAGCGCCGACCATGACGCGATCAGAAGGAGACAATTCCTCCGCGCCGAGCGCTGGCTTGAACCCATCTCCACGATTGATCGAGACGTCACCCTGCACGCCTTCAATGCTCGCGGCCAGAGCGGGAATTCCAGAGAATGCAATGCCGACGGCGGCAAGAATGATCTTCTGTCTCATCAGACGTCCCCTCCGGGCGACCGCATGCGCCCACACGACACACACTCCGTGCCCAGGTTAGAGCACAGTCTATGTACGGGATTGGTTAACACCATGCTAAACTGCCGACAAGCAACAGTGATCTGATCATCAGGGTTCGATCTTCTTCTGTTGCAGATTTACGCCATCCGCCGATCCGGCAACTGGACGATAATCGATTCGCGGCGATTTCAAGAGCGCAGTCTTCTTATCCGCAGGTTTGTCGATTGCAATGTCGCGTCGAAGATG
This sequence comes from Hyphomicrobiaceae bacterium, assembly GCA_041397775.1. Taxonomy (GTDB): domain Bacteria; phylum Pseudomonadota; class Alphaproteobacteria; order Rhizobiales; family Hyphomicrobiaceae. The sequence continues at coordinate 161,185 of JAWKWB010000006.1, forward strand.
CTTAACAGCGGCGCGTCTTACAGTGCAAAGATCGGCTGCTCTCGTGCCGGAGAAGACCGCATCCGATGCGGGCCTCGAGGGTGGCGACGGGGCGGCGGTGCGTTTACTCGGGGCGGCTCAGATGATCGATCTGCACAGCCACATACTGTGGGGCATCGACGACGGCGCGAGAGATCTTGCGACGTCCCTCGAGATGGCCAGGAGGTTTGCCGACCAGGGCGTCACACACGTCGCCTGCACGCCGCACATTCTCCCGGGGCTCTATCAGAATACCGGCCCGCAGATCCGCGCTGCCGTCGCCGCACTGCAGACAGAAATCATACAGGAAGGCATTCCTCTCACCCTGGTGGCCGGCGCCGACAATCACATCGTCCCGGGCTTTGCCGCAGGGCTGAGGGACGGTCGCCTGCTGACGCTGGACGATTCGAAATATGTCCTCGTCGAGCCACCGCATCACGTGGCGCCGGCCCGGATGGAAGACATGTTCTTCGAACTGTTGCTTGCAGGCTATATTCCTATTCTGACGCATCCCGAGCGATTGACCTGGATCGAGAAGCAATACGACAGGGTGCTCACTCTGGCTGCGCGCGGCGTGTGGATGCAGGTGACGTCGGGCTCTGTGCGCGGGGCCTTCGGGCGGCGTCCCAAATATTGGGCGGAGCGAATGCTCGGCGAGGGGCTCGTCCATATCCTGGCCTCCGACGCCCACAACACGACCACGCGCCGGCCGGACTTGTGGGACGGCTTTCAAGCCGCCGAGAGATTGGTGGGCAAGGAAGAAGCTTGGCACTTGGTTGCCATCCGCCCATGGGGTATTTTGAACAGACTAAATCCTACAGAGCAGCCGGCACTGCCGAGCGCCGCCGTGGGACGAGCGCAGAGCGGGGGACGGAATGCGCAGAGCGATAGCGTCGGCAACAGCCCTGGGGGCAATTTTGCTCAGCGGTTGCGGCGCTTCTTCGGTTGAATTGGCCGATACGGGTTCGGAAAAAGTCGGCTCTGCCGCAATGCTCGCGAGTGCCTCCGGGGAACGCGGCGCGTGGACGACAGCGTCCGCGTCGAGGGGGGCGACTGATTCGCCGATGGTATCGGGTGCGCCGGTCAGCGCGGCCTACAAGATCGGCCCGCTCGACGTTCTGGAGATTACGGTCTTCAAAGTGCCCGAACTCTCGAAGACGGCACAGGTATCGGAGCGCGGCACGTTCAACTTCCCGCTCGTCGGCGAAATGGACGCTTCGGGAAAGACGCCCCGCGAGGTGGAGCAGAGCCTGGCGCGCGCCCTGGGCGCCAAATACCTCCAGAACCCGCAGGTCGGTGTCTTCGTCAAGGAATACAACAGCAAGCGCATTACGTTCGAAGGGCAGGTCAAGAAGCCCGGCGTCTATCCCATGCAGGGCGGCCTGACGCTGCTGCAGGCCTTGGCGACGGCGGGCGGGCTGGAAGCCGTCTCGGACGATACGGTCCTGATCCTGCGATCGGAGAACGGGCAGCGCTCGGCCGCCCGCTTCGAAGTCTCCGACATTCGTGACGGCAAGGCCCAGGACCCCCAGCTCAAACCGGGCGACGTGATCGTCGCCGGCAAGTCCTCCATCAAGGAAGGCTGGGGCAATTTCATCAAGTTGCTGCCGTTGGCGAGCGTCTTCGCCGTACTTTAACGTCCCTGGCAGTTCGCCTGCCGACCGTCGACCGGGTTTTTTTCGAATGCAAGAGCTACCATCGAATTCAGGTCGTCGCCCAACCGGCAATGCAGCGCTGCCGGCACACGCAGGCCCCGATGCCCTGGCCATGAGTCGCGATGCTTTCGCATCGCAGGGCTATGGCCAGCCCATGGCCGACGAGAGCATGAACGTCGCGGCGACCATCGCCGCCTACGTGCGGATGATCGTCAAGCGCCGGTGGCTGATCCTGAGCGTGCTGATCGGCTTCGTCACCATCGGCATTCTCAAGACGCTGATGACGACGCCCCTCTACCGGGGTGTCGTGCGCGTGCAGATCGACCGGGAATCGATCAAGATCGTCGACGGCGGCGTCTCGACCCCGGCCGAGACGTTCTCCACCGACTTCCTGCGTACCGAATTCGAGCTGCTCAAGAGCCGCAACATCGCCGAACGGGCCGTGTCGTCGCTGCAGCTGCAGGAGGACGAAGATTTCATGAACGCGCGCGGGGCGTCGCTGTTCGGGGTGATCGTCGACCTCTTCGGCGGCGCGTCGGACGAGGCGTCGTCTGCGGCCGCCCGGCAAGGTCGCGCCGTCGTCCGTGTCATGAAGCAGGTCAATGTCGCGCCGGTTCCCGGATCGCGGCTCGTCGACATCAGCTACACCGACCCAATTCCGGTCCGCGCGCAGAAGATCGCGAACGCCTATGCCGACGCCTACGTGGCGTCGCGGCTGGACAAGCGGTTCCAGGCGAACGCCTATGCCAAGACGTTCCTCGAGGACCAGATCAAGCAGTTGAAGATCCGCCTCGAAGAATCCGAACGAGCACAACTCGGCTTTGCGGAAAAGGAGCGCATCGTCGAGGTCAACGAAAAGGCCAGCATCGCAGAGTCCGATCTTGCCGCCGCCCATGCCGCGTTGGGACAGCTCATTTCCGCCCGCGTCAAGAGCGAGCAGCTGTGGAGACAGGTCGATGCCGCCCGGGCCATCAACCTGCCGCAGCTTCTGACCAACAGCGTGATCGAGGGGCTGCGCGCGCGCCGCAATACACTCACCACCGAGTACGAGGAAAAGCTCCAGACGTACAAGCCGAGCTACCCGGACATGGTGCAGATCTCGAACAAGATCAAAGAGATCGACCGCCAGCTCGCCAACGAGGTGAAGACCATCCGCGCCTCGCTGAAGGCGTCCTACGAGTCGGCGCTGAACCAGGAAGTCGAGATGAAGGCGCGCATCGACGCGCTACGCAACGACGTGCTCGATCTTCAGAAAAAAGGAATTCAATACAATATCCTGAAGCGCGAAGTGGAGACCAATCGCAGCCTCTATAACAATCTGCTGCAGCGCTACAAGGAAGTCGATATCGCCAGCGGAGCAGGCACCAACAACATCTTCATCGTCGACCGGGCAATCACACCCCAGGTGCCGTCGGAACCCAACCTGATGCGCGCGCTGGCCATATCCATCATGCTGGGGATCGTGGCAGGCCTGGGTCTGGCCTATGCGCTGGAACTCATGGACGACCGGGTGCGTGCGCCGGAGGATATCGAGCAGCTTTCGGGGCTGGCGACACTGGGCATCATCCCCCGGTCGGCTACGGACATGGACTTCCAGGAGCAGCTCAACGATCCAAGATCGGGGGTGGCGGAAGCCTATCGCAGCCTTGCAACGGCGCTGCAGTTCTCGACGGAAGCGGGCCTGCCACGCTCTCTTGCCGTGACGAGCACCGGGCCGGCAGAGGGCAAGTCCAGCACGGCCATCGCCATCGCGCGGCACTTCGCGACGATGGGCATGAAGGTGCTGCTGATCGACGGCGACCTGCGCAAGCCGTCGCTGCATACCAAGCTCGGCGCGGACAATGCGATGGGCCTGAGCAACTACCTGACCGGTGCGAGCACGCCCCCGGAAGTGATCCAGGACACGGCCTATCCGAACCTCGCGTTCATGGCTTCGGGCCCGCTGCCGCCAAACGCGGCCGATCTGCTCGGCGGCACGCGCATGTTCTCGCTGGTGAAGGTGGGCCTGGAGATCTTCGATCTCATCGTGGTCGATGCTCCGCCGATGCTCGGCCTTGCCGACGCCCAGCTGCTTTCGAGTGCGGTTTCGGCTTCGATCTTCGTCGTGGGCGCGGGCCAGCAGCGGCGCGGCATGATCCGCACGGCGCTCAGACGCCTGCAGCTCGGGCGCGTCCACCTGATCGGCTCCGTCCTGACCAAGTTCGATTCCAGCGCCGTCGGGTACGGCTACGGGTACGGTTATGGCTACGGATATGGGTACGGCGGCGCAGAGGCCTACCAATACGGCAACACGGTTTCCGACGGTGGCGGCGAGCGCGGGCGCAAGCAGCTGAACGGACAACGGGCGGCCTAGGCGATGCGGTTTCCAAAGGCCATGCAGCTTGCGCTTGCCTTGGCGGACATGCCGCAGATGGCACGCACGGCCCAGCGATTGCCTTTGCCCGAGGACGTCGATGCCCTTCTCGAAATCGCTTCGGGAGATGCGAAAATCATCGCCGAACTCGCCGCGTCCAGCGGCATCGAAGCCGAGCGCCTGCACGAGGCCGCGGGCTTTTTCGTCGAGCAGGTTCTCCTGAGCGACACATCGGACAGCTATCGCGTGCTCGGCGGCCGGCCGACAGCCACGACCGCCGAGTTGCGCCGGCACATGGCCCTGCTGATGCGGTGGCTGCATCCGGATATTTCGGAACACGTGAAGCCCGCGGGGGCTCTCGACCGGGGCCTGCTTGCGAACCGTGTCGCGCGGGCCTGGGACGACCTCAAGACGGAGGATCGCCGCGCGGCCTACGATGCCACGCTCGCCCAACGCGCCGCCCAGGAAGCCAGCCTGCGCGACAGTGCCGGCGGGCGGCCGCATGGCGCAGGCATGAGGATCAGCCCGATACATGCGGCGGGCATGCGGCGGCTCGACAGGCCCGCCGGGCCCGCGCCTGGGCGGGTCAAGAGCAAGCCTCACCCTTTGAGCCTGCTGCGTGACAAGCTGAGCGTTTGGCTGAGGCGAACATGATGCGCGACGGCATGGCGCCTCGGCCTCGGCCGCCCGCAACCGAGGCGGGCCGCGATCCATCGACACCGCCTGTGGCTGCCGCTCCGGCACCGGGTCGCGGGCGTCTGGTGGCGGCGCTCCTGGCATTTCTGGCGCTGAGCTGGCTCGTGATCACGACGAGCCTGGCCGACGCGGTCGCCACCTCGTCGCCCGATCTGGCCTTGATGCTCTCGCGCGAGCATCCCGTTGCGTTGATCACGAAGGCGGAGCGGGCGCGCGCCGACCTGCTCGAGCTGGTGACGTCCGAGAGCAAGGCGGCAAGCGAGGGTGCGGTGCGCCAGGGCAAGGGCACACGCACGGCGCCTTCTCAAGCTGCAGTCGCCACCCCGACTGCCGCCGAACGCTCCGAACGCGCGCGGCTGCGCGGCGTCATCCGCGATCTGGCGCAGCGGACCTTGGCGGTCCAGCCGCTGAATGCCGCCGCCTATCGGATGCTCGGCGAGCTTTCGGACGATATCGATCAAACGCGCATCTACATGCGCGAGGCCGCGCGTCGCTCGCGCCGCGAAACGATCGCGGTGTTCTGGCTGCTCAACGACAGCGTCGCGCACAACGATGCGGCGGCTGCCTTGGAGTACGCCGACATTCTCCTGCGCACGCGCCCCGAACTCGCCCCACCGGTGATGGGGTATCTGGCAGCGATCGCGGCCAGCCAGACCGGGCGAGACGTCATCGCCCGGCAGATGGCGCGCAGGCCGCCGTGGCGCAGTCTCTTTTACCAGACGTTTCCCGCGGCGATGCGCGACTTGCGCGTCGGGCTGCCGTTGCTCGCGGCGATCAAGAGTGCGGGGGTGCCGACGACGCTGGCCGAAGGCTCCAACCTCATCGATACGTTCCTGGTCAAGGAGCAGGTCGACCTCGCCTATGCGGCATGGCTGAGCCTACTTTCGCCGGAGGAACTGTCGCGCCTCGGCCTCCTCACCAATGCGAACTTTGCGAGCGAACCGAGCGGCGTCTCGTTCGACTGGCGCATCCAGGCCGGCACCAACGCCATTGCGGAATTCACGCGGCGGCCGGGCGATGAAGCGGGCGAAGGACGCCTGCTCCACGTCCAGCTCAATGATGGCCGGGTGCGATTTCCAGTCGTCAAGCAGGTGATCGTGCTGGCGCCCGGCCGCTATCGACTGACGGGCCAAGTGCGGGGCTCGATCATCGCCAAGCGCGGGCTGCAATGGGATGTCAGATGCCTGTTCAACAGCCCCAAGAAGCCGCTGGGTGAAACGGAACTCTTCTCGGGCCGCATGAGCCAGTGGCGGTCGTTCACGGTCGATTTCGAGGTCGGCGCGAGCGACAACTGCGAGGCGCAGGTGGTCCGCCTCTTCCATGCCTCCCGCTCCGCGTCGGAGGAGATCATTTCCGGCGAGGCCTGGTTCGACGGGCTGAGGCTGACCCGCATCAAGTCCGCGAAGTAGCAGCGCACGCGACCGCAGGCGCGACAGGCTCAATCGAACAGGTTGGCCAGCCGCGCCTTGATGGCATCGGCGATGTAGAGCGCCAGGGCCTGGATCGTGGACGTGGGGTTCACGCCACCCGACGTCACCCAGATGCTGCCGTCGACGATGAAGAGGTTCTTCACATCGTGCGCGCGGCCCCACTCGTTGACCACGGAGCGGGCGGGATCGGTGCCCATGCGGGCGGTGCCCAGCAGATGCCCGGGGCTATTGAGGACGCCCGGTTGCGGCAGGAAGATCTTCTCAGCGCCCGCCGCTTCCAGGATCTCCACCGAGCGTGCGATGCCGTGCTCCATCATCGCCTGCGTATTGGCGCTCACGGTGTAGTCGAGCCGTGGCGCGGGAATGCCGTGGCCGTCCTTCAGCACGGGATCGAGCGTGACGCGGTTGTGCGCCTCGGGCAGGTCCTCGCACGCCACGCCGACGCGCAGCGACTTGTAGAGCAGCGTGCGATAGACGTCGTGATGCTCCGCCCCCCAGGGGAGACGTCCCGCGGCCATGCTGAGGATCGCCTCGTTGGCGGGCCCCGTCCCGCGCGCGAACTGCAGCGTGTAGCCGCGCACGAAGCCCCGGGCCCGGTCGGTCTCGTAGAACTCCTTGGACCACATCACCGTCATCGGTGCGCGGTCGCCGTCCACCTCGTCCTCGACGTAGCCGTAGACCTGCGGCCAGGGATGCATCATCAGGTTGCGGCCGACCTGATCGGACGAATTGGCAAGGCCATTGGGGAAACGGCCCGACGTGGAGTTGAGGAGCAGGCGCGCCGTGCCGACGGCATTCGCCGCCAGGATCACGACTTCCGCAGGCTGGAAGCGCTCGATGCCGTTGGGATCGTAATAGACGACACCGGAGGCCATGCCTTTCTCGTTCGTGGTGATCTCGCGGACGCGGCAGCGCGTGCGCAACTCGACTCCGGCGCGGATCGCATGTGGCCAATACGTGATGTCGACGCTGGCCTTGGCACCCTGCGCGCAGCCCGGCGTGCAATGGCCGAGGTTGATGCACCTGGCGCGGCCGTCGTACTCGGTCGTCGCAACGGCGATGTCGGAGGGCCACCAATGCCAGCCGAGCTTGTTCATGGCTTGCGCATAGCGCGTGCCGGTCTTGCCGAGCGGCACGGGCGGCATCGTCGGCTGGTGTGCGGGATAGGCGGGATCGCCGGCAATCCCCGCGACCCCCATCATGCGGTCGTTCTCGGCGAAGTAGGGCTCCAGCGTCCAGTAGTCGACCGGCCAGTCGTCGGCCACGCCATCGAGTGTCTTGACCTTGAAATCTGACGGGTGCATGCGCGGGAAGTGTGCCGTGTAGAGCACCGTGCCGCCGCCCACGCCATTGAAGTTCGCCACCTTCATGGGCGAATTGTCGTCATTGACGGGGTAGTCCGTATCGCGCCCGCGGCGATTGGGGCTGATGTCGAAATCGGCGAAGCGGCGTGCTTCCCAGTCGCGCCCGTTGCTCGGAAATTCCGTCGGCTTGATCCAGTCGCCCTGCTCCAGGCACAGGATGCGCATGCGGGTCTCGGCAAGGCTCCAGGCGACGGCGGCGCCCGAGGCGCCCGAGCCGATGATGAGAACGTCCACCATTTCGTCGGTGGGACGTGCGCTGGCGGGATCGAATTCGTTCGCCATGTCAGGCCCCCTTGCCGTCGACGTCACGCCACATGCGCGGCCGGGTGCGCACGGCATCGAGCAGCGACCAGTCGCCGGGCTCGAGGACATGCCCCTTCGGGAAGGGCGCGCGCGGTTCCAGGCCCAGCGACCGGATCACACGGTCGTCGCGGTAGTAGCACTGCAGCACGGCGCGACCGAGTGCGGTGACGAGGCCACCGCCCTTGCCCAGGAAGGCCATTGCCGTTGCCTGCGCGCGGGCGGGGTCGAGATCCGCAAAACGGCCGCCAGATGCCTCGCGCAGTTCGGCCAGCGCCCTGCGGACGGCGTCGCGGTCGCGCCCCAGCGAGCGCACGATGTCGGCGAAGATGGCGTCGTCGTCGGCACCGGGCACCCCATGACGATCGGAGGCCGGCACCATGAAACCTGCAAGGCGGCGCAGGTCGCGCAACTCGTCGGGCGTCACCCCATCTCCGGCATCGTCGCGCATGGCGCCCCCTGTTGTTTGTCGGGACGCCGATACTGGTCCCGCCCACGCGGAGGGGTCAAGGCCGCGAAGGCCGCGGCGAGGCGGATCGAATGCCGCACGGATCGGTCAATCAAGACGCGACGCCACACGCGTGGCCCGTCGCGCCTTGATTGACGCCACACTGGGCGTGCGATCAGTTGCGGAAGCTGACGGTGCCTGTTGCTGCCCCCTCGCCGAGGCCGTCCCACAGCGCCTGCTCGAGCACGGCGGCGCCGACACGCGCCGCCAGCGCCTCGGGCACCAGCCACATCACGTAATCGGCTCCGCGGACGGGTGCGGCGCAAGCGAGGCGCGGGCCCTGCATGCCGCAGCGCGAGTCCGTCTCGATGAAGTGCCCCTCGCGGCGATCGTGTCGCACGAGACGCATGTCCACCGGCTGCACGAAGTGATGCAGCATCGCCAGGTCGACGCCGCGGAAGATGCAGCCGAGCGTGTTCTTGCAGGCGCCCGCGCGGCCCGACAGGGTGCGGCGCAGGCCGAGCGCCCGATGGCCGGGCATGAACGTGGCCTCGGCGTCGGGTCCATTGCTGACGTAACAGCCACCCGCGCCGCAGATCAACGGATCGGCGGTCTTGTTGTGACGACGGATGCCGCGATTGCCCGGCTGCATCACGATGAGGACGGTCATGGTCTCGGCGTTGGCGGCAGCGACTGCATCCTCCGCGACCGGGGCGGGACCGCCCAGCGCAGCACGCTCGCGGAATTGGGCTTCATCGCGCGCAGGCGCTGCGGGAACGGTGGGGGCTGCCTGCGTGGCGATGCGCGGCTGGCGGCCGTGGTCCGCTCCGGGCAGCGCTGCGGTTGGAGCGCGCGACGATGCCTCGTGCCGTGCACGGCGCTCGCGGGCCTCGCGCAGCGCCGCGGTCAGGCGATGGGTCTCCGCCTCGCGCTGCGCGACGAGTTCCCGGTGCTGCCGCTCCTGGGCTGCAGCTTCCTCGGCGATACGCTGGCGTTCGGCCTCTGCGCGCGCCTTCTCGGCCGCAAGGGCGGCGGCGCGCTGCCGTTCCGCCTCGGCGCGGCGGGCGGCCTCCGCCAGACGCGCGGCTTCCTCCTGACGGCGCTTCTCGTGCGCCACGCGCTCGGCTTCGGCAGCCGCCCGCTCGGCGGCGAGACGCCGCTCGTTCATCGCCCGTTGCTCGGCTTCGGCAGCACGACGCGCAGCCTCGGCGGCTGCCTCCTGGGCGCGGCGCGCCTCTTCCAGGGCGATGCGCCGCGCATCCGCCTCGGCACGCGCGCGCGCCAGCATGTCGGTTTCCTGCTGCTTGCGCAGCGCCTCGATGCGCGCCTTCTCTTTCTCGCGCTTGTGCCGCTCGCCCCTGTCGGCCTCGGCGGCGAATTTCCCCGCCAGAGCGTGGGCGGCGGCATTCTCGGCGCGGGCGGGCAGGGAGAGGATCACCAGAAGTCCCGCAATCACGATACTCGCCGCCGCAATGCCGCGTGCCGCCCCGGCCATGGAACGCTCCCGTCGCGCTGAAAATACAGACCACCACGCCAGGGAGTGTCCGCGCACATTCGGGCGGCTTCGCGGTCGAACCTTGAACGAGGGATGAATTTCGTCAGGAACCGGCCGTTTCCATGATCGCGGCCAGGCCTTCGCGGTAAGACGGATAACGAAGCGTGACGCCGAGTGCGCGCTTGATGCGGCCGTTCGCGACACGCTTCGTCTCGCCGTAGAAGCTGCGCGCCATGGGGGACAATTCGGCCGTTTCGAAGGGCATTTCGGGCGGTGGGGGGACGCCCAGCAGCGATGCGGCGAAAGCCACGACATCCTGGGGTGGCGCGGGTTCGTCGTCCGTGACGTTGAAGAGGCCGGTCGCTTCGGGATGGGCCATGCCCGCGAGCACTGTTGTCGCGATGTCCTCGACGTGGATGCGGTTGAAGACCTGTCCCGGCTTGACGATGCGCCGCGCCGTGCCGGCCCGCAGGCTGTCGATGGCGCTGCGGCCCGGTCCATATATGCCGGCAAGGCGGAAGACCTGCACTGGCACGGCGCATGCTGCACCCGCGGCCAGCCATTCGGCCTCCGCGGCAACGCGCCAGCGGCTGCGCTGTGACACGGGTGCGGGCGGCGTCGCCTCGTCGACCCAGCCGCCAGCGTGATCCCCGTAGACGCCGACTGTCGAGAGGTAGCCGATCCAGCACAGCCCGGCGGCTTGGCGCAGGTCGTCGCCATGGCAGCGGAGAACGGGATCGCCCGCAGCATCGGGCGGGATCGAGACCAGCACGTGCGTCGCGGCCCGCAGCGCTGCCGCCAACGCGGGCGAGGGGGCGGCGGCGTCGAATGGCAGAGCCCGCCAGCCCGCATCCGCGATGCGGTCGAGGCCGCCGGCCTCGCGCGCGGTGCCGGCAATGCGCCAGCCCTCGCGCGCCAGCCGCGTTGCCACCATGCGGGCGGAATAGCCGAGCCCCAGACACAGCAGATCGCTCATTGCGACAGCTCCCAATCCCATTCGGCCCGGACGGTTGCATCGGCTTCGGCCGGCCTGCGGGCCGCAGCCAATCGCCGAAGCTCGTCGTTGGCGACGAGCCGGGCCGCCGACCAGACCGCCGTGCCGCGCACGAGCGGGGAGGGATCGTCGAGCAATGCCACCACGTGTGGCGCGAACGCAGGATCGCCGGAGTTGCCCGCTGCGATCAGCACGTTGCGCACGAAGCGGTCGCGGCCGGTGCGCTTGACCGGCGTTCCGGCAAAACGCGCGCGGAAGGCGGCATCGTCGAGAGCGAGCAGGTCGGCCAGCGGTGGGTTCGACGTCTCGACGCGCGGATGCAGCCGGGCCTCGCGGGCAGCGGCGGCGAACTTGTTCCACGGGCAGACGGCAAGACAGTCGTCACAGCCGAAGACGCGATTGCCCATGAGGGGGCGGAATTCACGGCCGATCGGCCCCTTGTGCTCGATGGTCAGGTAGGCGATGCAGCGTCGCGCATCGAGCCGGTAGGGCGCGGGAAAGGCATCGGTGGGGCAGGCGTCGAGGCAGCGCCGGCAGCGCCCGCAACGATCGGGATGGGCCGCATCGGGGGCGATGTCGAGCGTCGTCAGGATGGCGCCGAGAAACAGCCAGGACCCGTGCGCGCGCGAGACCAGATTGGTATGACGGCCCTGCCAGCCCAAACCCGCCAGTGCGGCCAGGGGCTTTTCCATGAGCGGCGCGGTATCGACGAAGACCTTGACGTCGGCGCCGGGCGCCAGCGCGACCACGGCACGGGCGAGATGCTTGAGGCGCGGCTTGACGATCTCGTGGTAGTCCTTGCCCTGCGCATAGACCGAAACGGCGCCATGGCCGGCCACATCCAGCACCGCGAGCGGATCGGCGGCCGGCGCGTAGCTCACGCCCAGCATGATGGCCGTGCGCGCCTCTGGCCACAGCCGCCGCGGATGGCTGCGCCGGCCGGCGTGCGTGGCGAGCCAGTCCATGTCGCCGTGCGCGCCGGTCTCGATGAATTCCATCAGCCGGGCGCCGGCGTCCTCTCCCAGGCTGTCGACGCTGGCGATACCGACGGCATCGAAGGCCAGGGCCCCGGCTGCGACCAGGACGGCCTCACGCAACTGCATCGGGGTCGGTCGGCTCGGCTCGTTATCGGGGCGCATGGGTCCTTCAGAAATCGGGGTCCGCATAGTGTGCCGGCGGGGCGATGCCGGTGACACGGTCGGCCAGGAGTGGGCGCACCGAGGGGCGCGACTTCATCCTCACATACCATTCTCGCGCCTGCGGGTAGGCCTCCCATTGAATTTCGTCGAGGTAGTCGAGCACGGAGATGTGGCCCACCGCGGCCATGTCGGCGAAACTCAGGGTATCGCCGCCAAGCCAGGTGCGCTGATCGGCGAGATAACCGACATAGCTCATGTGATAGCGCAGATTGGCCCGAAGTGCCCGCAGCATCGCCGCGTCGGGCGGCTGCGCCTTGCGCTCCACGTCGAGCCGCCCGTAGACGCGCTCCTCGAGCACCTCCCGCGTCACCTCCCGGTGCATCTTGCGGTGGAACCAGTCGACGATCCGGCGCACCTCGGCCCGGTCCTCCAGGGAGCCGGGAAACGGGTCCTCGGGGCGGTCGTCGGGCGGCGAGGTGCGCGAGACTTCGCCCATGTACTCGGAGATCGCGTAGGCGCCTGCCAGGACGAGACCATCGTCCAGCTCCAGCACGGGCAGGTCTCCCGATGGGTTCAGCGCCAGGAACTGGGCCCGCCACTCCCACGGGCTTTCCGCGGCCAGATCGAAAGGCATGCCGATCTCGGCGAGCAGGATGCGGATCGACCGCGACAGGGGGCAAAGTGCGAAGTGCGTCAGCTTACTCATGTGGACCCGGGCGGGACTCCATGCAGACTGTTGGTCGACCAGCGATAATGGGCGCACCATGCGTCAGAACTGCGGCACCTGGGCGCGCCTCCCCCGATCCTGGCGCCGGCCGGCTTGTGGCGCTGCGGGCCTCCCCCATATGAATTGGCATTGCGCCCGCGAGTCGCCATAATTTTCGGGGACCGGAGGACACGGTGCGGCGATAATGCGGAGAGGTGCGGCGATGGCCATATCGACGAACATGCGCACGCTACTTAGGGCGGGCCTGGCACTTGCCCTCGCGACGGGCGCCACGGGCCCGGTGCAGGCACATCCGCACGTCTGGGTCAGCGTGGAGACGACGGTCCTGTTCGAGGGTGGAAGCATCTCGGGCTTCGCGCACAAGTGGACCTTCGACGAATTCTACACCGCCATGGCCATCCAGGATCTCGATACGAACAAGGACGGCAGGTACTCGCGCGAAGAGCTGGCGGAACTGGCCAAGATCAACATCGACGGCCTGAAGGAGTTCGGCTACTTCACCAACGCCAACCTGGGCGAAGCGCGGCTCGCGCTGGATGCGCCCAGGGATTACTGGCTCGATCATCACGACGCCCCGCCCGATCCCGAGGGCGCGCCGAAGGCGGAGGCCACGCCGCCCAAGAGCGACGGGTCTGCGCAACAGGCGCAGAAGAAAGACGGCCTGATGTCGCGCATGGGCGCGCTGATCTTCGGCGGCGAGAAATCCGGCGGGACAGGCAAGGTCGAGGCCCCCAAGGTCCTGACGTTGCATTTCAAGTTGCCATTGAAACAGCCGGTACTCGTCGACGCGCCGGACTTCAACTTCGGGGTCTATGACGCCTCGTTCTTCATCGCGTTCGAATGGGCCAAGACCAAAGATGCCATCAAGCTCGGCCCCGGAGCGCCGGCCGGTTGCCGGATCGACATCAAGGACGCCGAAAAGCAGGCCGCAGAAGCGCAGCAGCTGGGCGAGGCCTTCGCCACGCAGCTGGGCGCTCAGAACTTCGGTGCGGCAGCCGCCCGGACGGTGAAGATTGCCTGCGGGCCGCGCTCATGACGATGCGCGCGCTTGTCGGCCTGATGATCGGCGCCCTGCTCGCGCTGTCGTCCATTCACCAGACGGCGCAGGCGCAAAGCAGCGGCCCGGCGCGCCCACCGTCGATCATGGCCCAGCGCCCCGCGGCACCCAGCACGCAACCGGGCGTGATCGACCGCTTCTATCAGTGGGTCGTGACGCGGCAAGGCGAGTACAATCGCAAACTGGCCCGCACACTGCGCGAGATCAAGACGGGCGAGCCGTTGACCGCGGCCATCCTTCTGGCGGCGCTGAGCTTTGCCTATGGCATCCTGCATGCGGCAGGTCCGGGGCACGGCAAGGCGATCATCTCCTCCTACGTTCTGGCCAACGAACGCACGGTGCGGCGCGGCATCGCGCTGTCGTTCCTGGCGGCTTTCTTCCAGGCGCTGTCGGCGATCATCCTCGTCGGCGTCCTGGTGATGGCGTTCCGCGCCTCGGGCCTGGCCCGCAAGGCCACGGAAGACTGGCTGGAAACCATCAGCTGGGGCATCGTCGCGGGATTGGGTGCGGTGCTGCTGTGGCAGCAACTGCGCAAAGCACATGCGCACTGGCGCGAGAGCCGGCTTCTCGCCGTGCCTGCCGGGGCGCCGGTCGCCCATTCCCACGGCCATTCCCACGACCCCGCACATGCGCACGGGGCCGCCTGCTGCGCGCATCACGAGCACGAACACGCGCATGATCATGGGCACCACGACGCCTGCTGCGGGCACGCGCACATGCCCGATCCGCGCCAGCTGGAGAGCGGATGGTCGTGGCCGCGCGCGCTCGCCATCTCGATGGCGGTGGGATTACGACCCTGCACGGGCGCGGTGTTCATCCTGGGCTTCGCGCTGAGCCAGGGACTGCTGTGGGCTGGCATCTTCGCGACGTTCGCGATGGCGCTCGGCACGGCCATCACGGTGTCGTTCCTGGCGGCCGTCGCGGTAGGGTCGCGCGAGCTTGCGGCACGCCTGAGCGGCGGCGAGGTCTCGCCATGGGCGACGCGCGTGCGGCTGGCGGCGGGGATCGGCGGATCGCTCGCGGTACTGGTGCTGGGGATCGTGCTCTTCCTGGGCTCGCTCTCACCGCAGTCATTCGTCTGAGTGTGTCGCGACGGGCCGGCCGTTAACGCAGTTGCAAGGCCGGGCTGTCGGGGCGCACGCTCCATTGCTACGATTTGCGTAAAGTTTGAGCCAAATGCAGCCGGCTCGCGTAGCATGGACATACCCGAATGCGGACCGCTCGCGTCTTTTTCGCCTGCCTTCTCCTGATGCTCGGCCTCGGCGCGACGCCGCTGAGCGCAGCACGCGACGACAGTGTGCCCGCACAGGGGCCGCGCCTGGAGTTCCTCGTGCTCGAGGTGCGCAACTGCGTGGTCTGCGATCTCGTCCGGCAGAATATCCGGCCGCTCTACGAGAGCAGCACGCCGTCGCGCGCGGTTCCCATGCGCTTCGTGGACATCACCCGGATCGACGAGCGCGGGCTCGGGCTGTCGTCGCCCGTGCAGACGCTGCCCACCATCGTACTGATGCGTGAGGGGCAGGAAGTCGACCGCATGACCGGCTACATGGCGCCGGGCGTGATGTTGCGGCAGATGTCGCTCATGATCACGTCGCAGCCGGAGTAGGCGAAGGCACCACCCCGGCTGCCGTCATGGCGTGAGATGGCCGGCGGTCAGGCCACCGCCTCGGCGGCGATGCGCAGGATCTCCTTGTTGGCGCCCGAGAGCAGCATGGTGCCGATGGCGCCGCCCTTGGACGCTGCCTTCCAGTCCTTCAGCCGCGCCTTGATGCGGTCGGGCGTGCCGACCAGGGCCACTTCGTCGATCATCTTGGCAGGGATCGCCGCCATCGCCTCGTTGCGGCGGCCGGCCAGGAAATGATCCTGGATCTGGACCGCCGCTTCCTCGTAGCCCAGCCGCTTGGCGTAATCGTTGTAGAAGTTCTTGGCGCGCGCGCCCATGCCGCCGACATAGAGGGCGATCTCGGGCCTCAGCGCATCGCGGCACTTCTCGAGATCGTCGCCCATCGACACTCGCACGAACGGCGTGATGTCGAAGTTCTCCAGCGACGTGCCCCGCCCGCCCTTCTCCATGCCGTCCAGCACGGGCTTCGTGACGACATCGGCCTTCTCGGGGATCATGAAGATCGGCTGCACGCCGTCGGCCACCTCGCCCGCCGTGCGCAGTCCGGCCGGCGCGATCGCGGCCGTATAGATCCGGATATCGCGGTCCGGCTTCATGATGGTCTTGAGGGGTTTGCCCAGCCCCGTCGCGCCCGGCCCACTGTAGGGGATCTGATAGTGCTCGCCGCTGTGGGTGAGGGCCTCCTCGCGGGCGAAGATCTTGCGCACGATGGAGATGTACTCCTTCATGCGCTCCTGCGGCTTGCCGTAGGGCACCCCGTGCCAGCCCTCCGCCACCTGCGGGCCGGACGGGCCGAGGCCCATCAGGAAGCGGCCCTGCGACATGGCGTTCATGGTCATGGCCGTCATCGCGGCGCAGGCCGGCGTGCGGGCGGGAAGCTGCATGATGCCGGTGCCGCACTTGATCTTCGAGGTGCGCGCGAGCGTCCAGGCAATCGGCGAAACGCTGTCGATGCCGTAGGATTCGCCCTGCCAGACCTGATCGTAGCCGAGCCGCTCCGCCTCCTGCACGAGGTCGATATCGGGTCCGCCGATCTCGCCGCTGTAGCGCAGCAACATTCCGAGTTTCATGGGGCTCCTCCGGTTTCAGATCATGCGGCTCATGGTGCATGCTTCCCGCTGCCGGGCAAGCCGGTTCCCATGCCCCGTGCCTCAACGACGCGGTTCGAGACCGGGACGGCCGAAGAAGCCGCCGGGCCTGAGCACGAGCAGGACGGACAGGGCGACGAAGACGGCGGCATCGCGATGCTCGATGGACACGAGCGCGGACCAGGCCGCCTCGAACAGGCCGATCAGGACCGCGGCGGCGACGGCACCGGAAAGCGAGCCCAATCCTCCCAGGATCGCCGCCATCACGGCCTCGAGGCCCAGAACGAGGCCCGTGCCGTGGGCCACACCGCCGTATTGAATGGCGGACAAGGCGCCGGCGAAACCGGCCAATGCCCCGGCCAGCGCATAAGTCGACGCGGAGAGGCGTGCGACGTCGATGCCCAATAGCGCGGCCGCGTCGGGATCGTCGCCGGCAGCCCGCCAGCGACGGCCGTAGCGCGAGCGGGCCAGTATCACGACGACGCCGAGCGTGACCGCCGCGCCCGCCGCGGCGACGACCAGGGAGAGCGGCGTCGTCGTCGCCACGTAGTCGCCGGCGCGGACGACGGCAAGCGGGCGTGACAGCAGGGATGGGACAGCGTGCGCATTGTCGCCTTGCAGCAGCCGCGTCGCCTCGGCGATGACGACGGCCAGCGCAGCGCTCGCAACCAGCGGTGCCTGGCCCCTGTCGCGCTGCAACGGGACGAAGACGTGGCGGCCGAGCCAGGCTGCAGCCACGCCCGCGCCCCAGAGCGCGAACGCGCCTGCCAGCCACAATCGCCAGGTCCAGGGTTGCGTGCCGCCAGCCGCGATCAACCCGAGAAGGGCACCATAACCACCCAACGCCGCGAGATCTCCGAGGGCGAGATTGACACGCCCCACAAGGCCATAGACGAGCGCGCAAGCCGCCGCGAGGACGGCGTGAATGGCGATCCTGGGCAGGGCGGCAAGCCCGTTCTGGATGGCGATGGCGACCGGGAGCGCCACCTGCGGCGCCAACGACGCGCCGGAGACGGGTTCGGGATCAGCGGTCGCTGCGTCGGGCAGTTCGAGCCAGTAGCGCCGCAGCATGTAGATGCGGGCGGACGAGAGGGGGCCGTGCTCGGTTTCGACGGCGCGTAGATTGGCCGCGATGCTGGCTGGATCGTGGTTCGCCGCGAAGCGGCACACGATGCCATGGCTTCTCGCATACCCCGACCGATCCTCGACGCGATAGGCGACGACGAGGCTGCTCTCGCGCGCACGCCCATGCCGGGGCGTCCTTTCCGGTGCCGCAACGATGCGATCGATCGCGATGCGGTCTGCATCGATATGGAGCGCGGCCACGATCTGCCGGCACACGCGCGCCTCGCCCGCATCGATGCCGCGATCGCAGGCCGCCGCCGACAGACCAATGCCCAGCGCCACGACGGCGCGCGCCGTCATGCGGAGGTGACGCAATGCGCCGGCGAGGATGCGATGTACGAACGCCGTCAGGCGCCGGCCTTGAGCAATTTCGCTGCTTCCGGCGCAAAATAGGTGAGGATGGCGTCGCATCCCGCCCGCTTGAAGCCGAGCAGGCTCTCCATCATGACGCGGTCGCCGTCCAGCCAGCCGTTCAGTGCGGCGGCCTTCAGCATCGCGTACTCGCCGGACACCTGATAGGCGAAGGTCGGCACCTGGAAGGCGTCCTTCACCCGGCGCACGATGTCGAGGTAGGGCATGCCCGGCTTGACCATCACCATGTCGGCGCCTTCGGCGATGTCGAGGGCGACCTCGCGCAGGGCCTCGTCGGTGTTGGCGGGGTCCATCTGGTAGGTGCGCTTGTCGCCGATCAGCGTCGCGTTGGTGCCGATGGCGTCCCGGAACGGGCCATAGAAACCGGAGGCGTACTTGGCGGCGTAGGAGAGAATCTGAACTTCCTGATAGCCGGCCTTGTCGAGGGCCGCCCGCAGGGCGCCGACGCGGCCGTCCATCATGTCGGAGGGGGCGACGCAATCGACGCCCGCATCCGCGAGGGCCAGCGCCTGCCCGCGCAGGACGTCGATGGTTGCCTCGTTCAGGACGCGGCCGACGTCGTCGAGGACACCGTCATGACCATGGCTGGTGTAGGGATCGAGGGCCACGTCGGCCATGATGCCGATCTGCGGAACCGCCTTCTTGATCGCACGAATGGCGCGGCACATCAGGTTGTTGGCGCGCACGGCCTCGCTGCCGGTCGGGTCGCGCAGCGGCTTGTCGACATAGGGGAACGGCGCAATGGCGGGAATACCGAGGGCTGCCGCCCTCTCCGCCTCGGCCACCGCCTCCTCGATGTTGACGCGGTCGACGCCGGGCATGTGGGCCACGGGCACGCGACGCTCGGCAGCATCCACCAGGAAGATCGGCCAGATGAGATCGTCGATCGTCAGCACGTTCTCGGCGACGAGACGACGGGACCATTGCGACTTCCGGTTGCGGCGCATGCGGACGGCGGGGTACATGCCTGGACCGGCGACCGCCGTTTCGGCTGCTTCGGCGTGCGCGGGGCGGCTATCCATGCGGCGGACGATGGCGGAGCTCATGGCGGGGCCTCTCGTATGAAACAGGGACGGCGCAGGGCGCCGGTTGCGCCAAGACAGTCCAACCGGCGCCCGCGCGATGCAAGAGGATTTTGGCGTGCGCAGGCATTTGTCGGCGTCCAAGTGACCGCGAACGCCATCGTATCTGCTCATTCCCGTGCGTAGTGGCCCGTGCGTAGTGGCCGGTGCGTAGTGGCCGGTGCGTATTGGCCCGTGCGTATCGGGGCCATGACGGCCCTGCGGATGCCGGCCATCGCGGCCACAGCGGGACACGGCCGTCCTACGGTTTGGCACGGCGATTGCTGCTCGAGGGTTGCCCTTGTGGGCGACTTGGGACATGGATGTGCACGCTGACGCATCTCCACGGTCGCCGGTCGGAAAGCAGAGAGCGGCGCGCGTTGCGTCTTTAACTGGAGCAAAGCCTTGAGCGCTATTGCAAATTTCCTCTATGTCCCAGCCGTTTTCCTGGCCGTCCTGACCATCGTGGTGTTCATCCACGAGCTCGGCCACTTCCTGGTGGCGCGCTGGTGCGGCGTCAAGATCGAGGCCTTCTCCATCGGCTTCGGCAAGGAAATCTTCGGCTGGACGGATCGTTATAATACGCGCTGGCGCCTGGCCTGGGTGCCGCTCGGCGGCTACGTCAAGTTCATCGACGACGCCAATGCGGCGAGCGCGCCGTCCCGCGAATCGCTGGAGGGCATGACGTCGGACCAGCGCGCGGGCGCCTTCCAGACGAAGCCGTTGCGCCATCGCGCCGCCATCGTCGCGGCCGGCCCGGCCTTCAACATCATTTCCGCGTTCCTGATCTACGTAATGACGTTCTGGGCGTTCGGGACCTTCGGCACGGCAGCCGTCGTGGACGAGGTGCTGCCCGGCAGCGCGGCGCAACGCGCGGGCATCCAGTCCGGCGACACGATCACGAAGATCGAGGACACCGACATCACCCGGTTCTCCGACCTGCAGCGCATCGTCGGCCAGAGCCCGGGCACGCCCCTGGCCTTCACCGTGGACCGTGGTGGCCGCAGCTATGTCCTGACGGTGACGCCGGAACTGCGCGAGATCGTCGACCCGATCGGCAACAAGCTGAAGGTCGGCGCCATCGGTGTGAAGCGCAACACGTCGCCCACGAACTGGCGCCAGGAAACGCACAGCCTGCCCCAGTCCGTGGTGCTGGCCGTGCGTGAGACGACCTATGTCTCGAGCCAGATCCTCACCGCCATCCCGAAACTGCCCGGCGCCATCGTCAAGGTGTTCAGCGGCCAGCGCCAGAACGAGATCGGCGGTCCGATCGCCATCGCCGAGATGACGGCGCATGCGAGCAAGTCCGGCGCCGCGAGCCTGCTGGGCTGGATGGCCGTCTTCTCGATCATGCTGGGCATCATGAACCTGCTGCCAATCCCGATGCTCGACGGTGGTCACCTTCTGTTCTACGCAATCGAAGGTCTCCGCGGGAAACCTCTGGACGAGCGCAAGCAGGAGTTGAGCTTCAAGATCGGCATGGCCCTTCTGGCGACGATGATGGTCGCGGCACTCCTGGGCGACTTCATGCGCAAGCTCGGCCTGGGTTGAATCTTGATCAAAGTATGACGAATGCCCCGCCGAGCCCTTTGGATAGAGGCTCAGTGGGGCATTCTTGCCACTTCCATGTGGGTGATTGAATCGTTAAGAAAGCTAGTCTGGATCTTGGGCTGTCCGTGTACGTTATATGGAGCCCACGAGTCGACAGCGTAGTACGAGAGGCCTGCATAATGGCCCACTGAAGCGAAGGTCCGACGCCGACGGACAATCGCTAACTAATTGGGGGATCGGCGAACCGAAGGGCAGACCTTGAGAATGCCAATTATTCGGACCAAGAGGTCGTGGGGAGTGCGCTGTCTTTTGACGGCGGCAATCGCCTTTGCGGTAGTCCTGCCTGATCTCGCATCGGGCCGCATGCCTGCGGCCATGGCGCAAGAAGGCCGTATCCGCGACATTCAAGTCACCGGGAACAAGCGGGTGGAACCGGAAACGGTACGCTCGTATCTGCGTTTCGCCGTGGGTGATGCCTACAGCGGCGCAGCCGCCGACCAGTCACTGCGCGCACTGTTCGGCACAGGCTTGTTCACCGATGTGAAAATCGACCGACAGGGCTCTGTCGTCGTCGTGCACGTGGTCGAGAACCCGATCATCAATCAGGTGGCCTTCGAGGGCGCCAGAGAGGTCGAGAAGAAGACGCTCGAGAGCGAAGTGCAGCTCAAGCCGCGCTCCGTGCTGACACGCGCCAAGGTTCAGGCCGACGTGCAGCGCATCCTCGACGTCTATCGCAGGCAGGGCCTGTTCGCAGCGACCGTCGAGCCCAAGATCATCGAACTCAGCCAGAACCGGGTGAACCTCGTTTTCGAAATCAGCGAGGGGCAGTCCACCAAGGTCAAGAGCATCCAGTTCGTCGGCAACCGGGTCTTCTCCGACAGCCAGCTGCGCGACGTCATCACGACGACGCAGACGGGCTGGTTCGACTTCCTGAAGAATACCGCCTTCTACGATCCCGACCGGCTGTCGCTCGATCGCGAGTTGCTGCGGCAGTACTATTTGAAGAACGGCTATGCGGATGCGCGGGTCGTTTCCGGCAACGCCGACCTCGACCGTGAAGGCCAGGGCTTCTTCATCACGTTCGTGGTGGAAGAAGGCGAGGTCTATCGTTTCGGCGACGTTCGCATCGAATCCTCGCTCTCCGGCGTCAAGCCCGAGACACTGCAGGGTGAACTGCTGACCAAGCCGGGCGCCGTCTACAACGCCTCGGAAATCGACAAGTCGGTCGAGCGCATGACGCTGGCCACGTCCGAGCAAGGCTATGCCTTCGCGCGGGTGCGGCCGCGGGCCAACCGCGATCCCGTGTCGCGCACGATCAGCCTCGTGTATGCCATCGACGAAGGTCCGCGCGTCTATATCGAGCGTATCAACGTCGTCGGCAACACGCGCACCCGCGACCACGTGATCCGTCGCGAGTTCCGTCTGGCAGAGGGCGATGCCTATAACCCGATGCTGGTCGACCGGGCCAAGAAGCGCCTGCAGGGTCTGGGCTTCTTCAAGACCGTCGAGGTCAAGCGCCGTCCGGGCAGTGCGCCCGACCGGGTGGTTCTCGATGTCGAAGTCATGGAGCAGCCGACGGGCGAGTTGTCCTTCGGCGCCGGCTACTCGACGAGCGAAGGCGTGATCGGTGACATCAGCCTCACCGAACGCAACCTGATGGGTAACGGCCAGTTCATGCGAATCCGCCTGTCGGGCTCGCTCGAGCGCCTGCAGATCGACCTCAGCTTCACCGAGCCGCGGTTCCTCGACCGCAATCTCTCGGCCGGGTTCGATATCTTCCACAAGGACGTCAGCCAGACCAACAACGCCGTGTTCCGCAACCGCAAGACGGGCGGATCGCTGCGGCTGGGCTTCCCGCTCTCGGAGGCGCTGTGGGTCAACACCTTCTACACGCTGTCGCGTGACGAGATCTACGACGTCGACAAGAACCTTGGCGACGACGGGCGGATCGCCTCCCGTGCAATCCGGGAATCGGAAGGTGTCTACTGGACGTCGCTCGTGGGCACGACCCTCGCCTTCGACAAGCGCAACCATCCGCGCAATCCGACGAGCGGTTACTACTTCTCGACGGGTGTCGATTTCGCCGGCCTGGGTGGCGATGCGCAGTATGTTCGGTTCTCGGGTGAAGGCCGTTTCTACTATCCCGTCACCGAGCGCATCACCTTCGTGAGCCGCCTCATCGCGGGCCACATCATGGGCTGGGGCGGCGACGATATCCGCCTCATCGACACCTACTACAAGGGTGGCGAGACGATCCGCGGCTTCAACAAGGCCGGCATTGGCCCGCGTGACCTGACGACGGACGACCCGCTGGGCGGTACGACGTTCTGGGCCGCAACCGCGGAGGTTCGTTATCCGCTGCCGTTCATCCCGGAAGACCTGGGCATCAAGGGCGCCTTGTTCGTGGATGCCGGCTCTCTGTTCGGCTTGTCGGGCATCGCCAAGAAGCTGAACGGCACCAACGAAGGCGACGGCACGGGGCGCATCGTCAACGTCGTCGACTCGACCGATCCGCGTGTTTCCGTCGGCACCAGCTTGATCTGGGACTCGCCGATGGGGCCGCTGCGGGCGGACTTCGGCTGGGCCGTCATCAAGCAGGACTACGACAAGGAGCAGTTGTTCCGGTTCGGCGCCAGCACCAAGTTCTGAGGCCGCGCACGATGGAGGAGAGCGTGCTCTCCTCCTGCCGATGTTCTGAAATTCGAGATCTATCGGCGCCCGAGCATCTGTGATCATGCTCGGGCGCTTTCTTATTGGTGGAGTGGACGGTGATGGAGCATCCAGGCTTCTTCGAGCGTGCCGGGCCGTATTCCGTCGAAGCGCTCGCGCAACATGTCGACGCCGAACCGGTCGCGGCTGCGGATGCTTCGGGCCGCATGATCAGCGACGTGAAGCCCTTGCACGAGGCGCTCGGCGAGCACGTCACGTTCATCGAGAACCGCAAGTACCTGCCGGCGCTGGCCGAGAGCCGCGCAGGCTTCTGCTTCGTCTCGCCTGCGCTCGTGGCCCGTGTCCCCGCCACCACCGTTCCGCTCGTGGTGCGTGCGCCCTATCGCGCCTTCGCCTTGGCGTTGCAGCTCTTCTATCCCACGGCGATGCTTTCCAAGACCGCCGAGTTCGGGGCGGACGACACGCCGCTGCTGATCCACCCGACCGCGCAGATCGAGGAGGGCGCGCGCATCGAAGCGGGCGCCGTGATCGGGCGCGAAGCGCGGATCGGACGTGGCAGCAAGATCGCGGCTGGCGCCGTGATCGGCTACCGGGTCCACGTGGGGCGGGACAGCTATATCGGGCCTGGCGCGTCGCTGACGCACGCGCTCGTTGGTGATCGCGTCGTCATCCATGCCGGCGTTCGCATCGGCCAGGACGGGTTCGGCTTCGCGATGAGCGCGCAGGGGCACCTGAAGGTGCCGCAGATCGGCCGGGTGATCATCCAGGACAGCGTCGAGATCGGTGCCAACAGCACCATCGACAGGGGCGCGCTTAAGGATACGATCATTGGCGAGGGAACAAAAATTGATAATCTCGTTCAGATCGGGCACAACGTCGTCATCGGCCGCCACTGCGTGATCGTGTCCCAGGTCGGGCTTTCGGGCTCGTGCGAGCTGGGGGATTTCGTGGTCATTGGCGGCCAGGCCGGCGTCGTCGGTCACGTCAAGGTCGGCGCTGGAACACAGATTGCGGGTGCCTCACACGTCAAGGACGACGTGCCACCCGGCTCGCGCCTGGGCGGGACGCCTGCCGTTCCGTTCAAGGAGTGGGCCCGCAGCCTGGCTGCCATTCGGGAGCTGGGACGCGGCGGCCCTGCGCGACGCGAGGACGACAAGGAAACGGGCTGAACACACCCCAGAGCGGTGTTTCAGGATGGATGGAGCGACATGACCATGAACGTCAGCGACAACAAACGAGAGCT
Source organism: Hyphomicrobiaceae bacterium (assembly GCA_041397775.1). GTDB lineage: Bacteria > Pseudomonadota > Alphaproteobacteria > Rhizobiales > Hyphomicrobiaceae. The sequence goes on from JAWKWB010000006.1 coordinate 185,595, forward strand.
TGCGAGCGCCGACATCGCACGCATTCTCAGTCTGCTGCCGCATCGCTATCCTTTTCTCCTGATCGACCGCATTCGAGACATGGACGGGGACGAGAGCTGCGTCGGCCTGAAGAACGTGACGATCAACGAGCCGTTCTTCCAGGGCCATTTCCCTCGCTATCCCGTCATGCCGGGGGTGCTGATCATCGAGGCGCTGGCGCAGACGGCAGGTGCGCTGTGCGTGCACAATTCCGGGCAGACGGACATTCCGCACATCGTCTATTTCATGGGCATCGACAAAGCGAAGTTCCGCAAGCCGGTGGTTCCTGGGGATCAACTGCATTTGCACGTGCGCAAGATCCGTAATCGTGGTCCAGTATGGCGCTTCTACGGTGAGGCGAAGGTCGACGGTCAAGTCGCCGCCGAGGCCGAGATCAGCGCCATGATCGTGGATCCAGCAAATGTCAAAACCTGACCGGCACCCTACGGCGATCGTCGAGGACGGTGCCATTATCGGCGCAGACGTCCGCATCGGGCCCTACTGCGTCATCGGTTCCAACGTGGAGATCGGCGACGGCTGCGAACTGCTCAGCCACGTGGTCGTTGCGGGGCGCACCAAGATCGGTGCACGCACGCGCATCTTCCCGTTCGCCTCGATCGGCCATCAGCCGCAGGATCTCAAGTACCACGGCGAACCTTCCACGCTGACGGTCGGCGCCGACTGCATCATCCGGGAGGGCGTCACCTTCAATCCCGGTACCGAAGGCGGCGGCATGGTGACGACCATCGGCGACCGCTGCGCCTTTCTGGCCAACAGCCATGTGGGGCACGACTGCCGGGTCGGCAACAACGTGATCTTCTCCAACAACGTCATGCTGGCCGGCCACTGTGACGTGGGCGATTTCGCGATCATCGGCGGCGGAGCGGCGGTCATCCAGTTCGCGCGGGTGGGTTCGCACGCCTTCGTGGGCGGCATGTCCGGCCTCGAGAACGACCTCATTCCCTATGGCATGGCGCTCGGCAATCGCGCCTACCTGTCTGGCCTCAACATCATCGGCCTGCAGCGCCGCGGTTTCTCGCGCGAACAGGTGCATGCCCTCCGGCGCGCCTACCGGCTGTTGTTCGCGGACGAAGGCACCTTGAAGGAGCGGCTCGAGGACGTGGCGACCGAATACGCCGACAACGCCATCGTGCAGGAGATCGTCGCCTTCATCCGCGTCGGCGGCAAGCGCTCGCTTTGCACGCCACGCGATGCTCATGAAGCCTGACGCCAGCGGTCCGCTGGGCATCCTCGCCGCGTCCGGACCCTTGCCGCTGGAGATCGCGGCCACGGCCCAAGCGAAGGGCCGGGCCGTTTTCATCGTTGCCTTGACAGGACTGGCCGATGCCGATGGCGTCGCGCGCCATCCCCACGCCTGGGCGAGCCTGGGCCAGGTCGGTCGCATCCTCGGGTCCTTCAAGTCCGCCGGCTGCCGGGACCTCGTCATCGCAGGGGCGATGCAACGGCCCGATCTCATGCGGCTGCGCATCGACCTCGGATTCCTGCGCAACTTCGGCACGGTCCTGGCGCTCACGCGCGGCGGCGACGACAGCGTGCTGCGCAAGGTCGTGCGGTTCTTCGAAGGCCACGGCTTCCACGTGTGCGGCGTGGGGGACGTGGCTCCGCAGCTGCTGGCGACGACAGGGCCGTTGGGTGCCTTGTCGCCGGACCCCGACCATCTGGCTGCCATCGCGCGCGCCAAGGCACTGCTGGCGGCGCTCGGTCCCTTCGACGTGGGGCAGGGCGCGGTCGTCACGCGCGCGCGCATCGTCGCCGTCGAGGGCGTGCGCGGCACGGATGCCATGCTGCGGGAACTGGCACGCGAGGGCGCAGGTGCGGGCATCGGGGCCGGCGCAGTGCTCGTGAAGCTGCCCAAGCCCGGGCAGGAGCGGCGTGTCGACCTGCCGACCATCGGGCCGGTGACCGTTGCGCGTGCGGTGTCTGCCGGGCTCGCCGGCATTGCTGTGGGCGCGGGCGCGTCGCTCGTCATGCAGCGGGAGGAAGCGCGCCGCGCAGCCGATGCGGCCGGCATCTTCGTCGTCGGCCTCGACGACGACGCCGGAGACGCCGAGGCGCCTGCAGTTGCCACCACCATCGATACCCCGTTCGCCATTCTCGCGCGGCGCGCGCCGACACCAAAGGATCGGGCGGACATCGCCCTGGCGCGCAAGCTGGTCCTGACACTGCGCGCGCATGGGGCCGGACGTGCCGGCATCATCGGCGGCGAGCACGTGCTGGCCATCGCGGGCGCCTTGCCGGTTACTGCCATGTTGCGCGCCTCGGCCGCGCATGGGCATTGGGGCTTGCGGCGCCTGAAGGGCCAGATCGGCACGCTGCTGATCGACCTTGCGCCCGGACATGACGGCACCACGCCGCCGATATCGCAGCTGCTCGATATCGAGGTGCTGCGTGCGGCACGCGATGCCCGGCTGTCCGGCATCGCCTGCCTGGGTGCGCCGCTGCCCGACGATCTCAAGAATGACGCGATCGCATGGGCGGATGAGGCAAAGCTGTTCCTGGTGACCGATCACCCATGACACCGACCGCCTCAGACACGCGCCGTCCGCTTCGGGTGTATCTCGTCGCGGGCGAGCATTCCGGCGATGCCCTCGGCGCGAAGCTGATGACCGCGCTCGACCAGTTGCATGGCGCCGAAATCGCCTATGCGGGCGTCGGCGGACCGTTGATGGAGGCGCGCGGCCTGACCTCCCTGTTCCCCCTGTCGGATGTCGCCGTGATGGGGCCGCTCGCGATCCTCAAGCGACTGCCACTGCTGGTGCGGCGCGTGAAGCAGGCCGCGCGGGCGGCGGCAGCGACATCACCCGACGTCGTGGTGGTCATCGACAGCCCGGAATTCACGCAGCCGATCGCCAAGCGCATCCGGCGACGGCTGCCGGATGTGCCGATCATCAACTATGTGAGCCCGAGCGTGTGGGCGTGGCGGCCGGGACGCGCACCGCGCATGGCGCGCTACATCGACGAGGTGATGGCGCTCCTGCCCTTCGAACCGGACGTGCATCGCCGCCTTGGTGGGCCGCACTGCACCTACGTCGGCCATCCCCTGATCGAGCGGTATGCCGCCTTGCAGAGCGCCAATGCGCCAGCGCTCGCGGCAAGGCTGGGCCTTGTGACCGATGCGCGTGTGCTGGTCGTGCTGCCAGGCAGCCGCCGCTCGGAGGTGGAGCGGCTGATGGCGCCCTTCGGCGAGGCGGTGGCGCTGCTGTGCAAGAACGATCCCTCGCTCGAGGTCGTCATTCCGACGGTGCCGCACGTGCGCGAGATCGTGGCAGCCAAGGCTGGCGCCTGGGTGAAACGGCCCCACCTCCTGGACGACGAGGCGGACAAGCTCGCCGCCTTCCGCCTCGCACGCGCGGCACTGGCGGCATCGGGCACAGTGACGTTGGAGCTGGCGCTCGCGGGCGCGCCGATGGTGGTGGCCTACCGGGTCGATGCGCTGGCGGCACAGCTGCGGTTCCTGGTGAAGACACCGCATTTTGCGCTGGCCAATCTGGTTCTGGGCGAACGCGCCTTTCCCGAGCTGATGCAGGAGGATTGCGAGCCGGTCCGGCTCGCCGCCGCACTCGGTGCGATCATCGAGAACGGCCCGGAGCGCGCGCGCCAGTTGGCGGCGCTGGCCCGCGTTCCCGAGCGCATGCATCTGGAAGCGGGCACGCCGAGCCTTGCGGCAGCGCAGATCGTGCTACGTCATGCCCAGACGGGGCGCGGGCGCGCTTCGACCCGCATGGGGGCCGACGCATGACCATCGAGGAGCAAGACCGCCACGAGACGGAGGCCGCGACGGCGCCGCCCGCGGTCCTCTCCCGCGCCTATCTCGTGGAGCAATTGAAGTCGGCCGTTCTCAACCCGGTCCGCTCCATGCGGCTCGCCTACCTGCCACTGCTGATGGTCTACTTCGCCTATGGCGCGACGGGGCTGGTGGCGGTGGCGCAGGCGTTCTGGGTCAAGAAGTCCCTGACGCTGACGCCGGTCGAGCTGGCGGCCATCGCCGTTTGGCTCAACATTCCCTGGACCATCAAGATGGTGTTCGGGGAACTCGTGGACAGCGTGGCCGTGTTCGGCTCGCAGCGGCGCGGCTATGTGCTGATCGGCGGAGGGCTCGTTGCGCTCGGGCTGCTGCTGCTGGCCGGCGCGGCGTCGCAGTCCATCACCTTCATGACGCCGAACCAGCTCTATGTCACCGCCGCGCTGGTCATGGTCGTGGGCCTCGTCCTGCAGGATGTGGTGGCGGATGCGATGAGCACCGAGGTGGTGGCCCGCGTGACGAGCGACGGCAGTCCGCGCGACAAGGCCGACATCGACCGCGACCTCGGCATGGTGCAGGTGCTGGGCCGTCTCGCCCTGTCGCTCGGCGCTTTTTCGACGGCGGGCCTCGCCGGCTGGCTGGCCGGAACCCTGCCCTATGCCACCGTATTCCTGATCGGCCTCGTCATTCCCGTCATCTCGATCAGCGGTGCGCTGATGGTGCGACTGGAAACGCCCGAGCAAAGACCGACCGACTGGCAGATCCTGGGCAGCGGCATCGCGTTCGGGGTGTTCGTCGTCGCCATGGGGCTGGGCGATGTGCCGCTGGGCCAGGAGATCGTGTTCCTGGTGTCGATGGGCGTCGTCATCTGGATGCTGCGGCGCGTCGTCAGCGAGGTGGACCGGGCGACGCAGACGAAGATCGTTCTCGCCGCCGTCCTGATCTTCCTCTACCGCTCCTCGCCCGGTGTCGGCCAGGGCTATAGCTGGTTCACGATCGACAAGCTGGGGTTCGACGAAGCCTTCCAGGGCGTGCTGGCGCAGATCGGTGCAGGGCTGGCGCTGGCAGCGGCCTGGCTTTTCTCGGATGCGATCACGCGGCAGCCGGTCACGCGCGTCCTGCTGTGGCTCGTCATCGCCGGCGCCATCGTCGGATTGCCCGGCCTCGGGTTGACGCTCGGACTGCAGGACTGGACACAGGCCATGTTCGGCTTCGGGGCGCGCTCGATCGCCATCGTCGATGCGGCGACCGCCTCGCCGCTGGCGCAGCTCGGCATGATCCCGATGCTGACGCTGATCGCCATCTATGCGCCGGCCGGGCACCGTGCGATCTGGTTCGCGCTGATGGCGTCCTTGATGAACCTCGCGCTGTCGGCCGGCGAGTTGCAGACGAAATACCTGAACCTGATCTTCGCCGTCGATCGCGGGCACTACGAGCACCTGCCGGCGCTCTACACGACGGCGTGGCTCATCGGGCTCGTCGTTCCGCTCGTGGCGATCCTGGGCATCGGGCGGCGCGTGCGCTGAAAGAAGCGCATGTCACGGACGCTTCTCGGCCGGCGCGCCATCGGGTGCTCCATCGGGGTTGCGTTCGCCGTGATTCTTGCGCCATCGCCTGCCGCGGAAATGCGGATCGGGGCGCCACTTGGCGAACGCCGCACGCTCCTCCTGCGTCATCTTCTGCGCGATGGCACTGTAGAGATCGAGCGCCCTCCTGCGCAGACGGCTATCGGCCTCGAACAGCCCGAGCTGCGCCTTCTCGAAGCGCGCGACATCGAAGGGCTCTGCGGCCATGGCGTCGGTCACCGCCTTGCGCGCCTCGCGGATCTCGGAACGCATCGGCCGCAGCGTCGTTCGCAGCTCGCTCGTCCCGGCCCACAGCGCCTGCCGGCGCTCACGCGGCAAGGTCTGCGTGAAGCCCAATACGCTCGGTCCGCCATAGAGGGAGGGGAGAGGTGCGTGACGGAAGCGAACGATCGCGGACGCCACGAGCCCGGCAACCAGAAGGTTGAGGGCAAGCGACGCGACCAGCGTCACGCGCATCCAGCGTGGCGCCGTCGACCAGGCCGAAGCTGGGGCGCGCGTCTGGGTCATAGCTGTTCCTCGTCGAGAACCGTGGTGAGGCTGTCATTGCCCAGCGATGCGAGGAGCTGGCTGACGCCCGTCTCCGCGTTCGCCATCTCCATCAGGTTGCGAACCGGCTGGGGCGCCAGATCGAACGTGCCGACGAGCACGCCGCACAGCAGCGAGGCTGCCAGTGCCGCCGCCGCGCGCCAAGGCAATCCACGCTCGACGCGCGATGGCGACGATCCCGCCCGCCGCGCGACGGCCGCCTGGGGAAGGACCACGCCCGTGCGCGGCTTGAACGGCACGACGACCCCATCACCCGTCTCGCTCGCATGCTCGCGCGGCTCCGACATCGCAGCCGCCACGATGCGATCGACCAGAGCCGCATCTGCGCTGCGTTGGACGGCGGGGGCCTTGGCCAACAGCCGGTCCAGAGCCGCCGCATCGGCCAGCGCCCGGCGCGCCTGCGCACTCGTTGCCAGCAGAGCTTCGGCGGCCGCGCGCTTGCCGGCCGGCCAACGCTCGGCGTCGGCGCCATAGCAATCCAGCAGATCGTCGAGCTGATGGAGTTCGAGCGGCGTCACATCCTGCCTCGTCATGCCACATCGGGGCACATCGCCCCGCCTCCGAAAGTCCACGTCCTCGTCATGGCGTCTCCTCCGCGTCGGGCAAGAGCTGACGCCATTCGTCCTTTAGTTCGGCCTTCAGCGCGCGGCGCGCACGCGCCAGCAGTGATTCGACCGCGTCCTCCGAGATCTCGAGCGTGGCGGCAACTTCGCTCTGGCTCAAGCCCTCGAAGTGAAACAACGTGAGCGCCAACCGCTGGCGCTCGGGCAATCCTGCCAGAGCCTGCTCGACGCGGGACGCCAATTCGCGCTCGCCCATCTCGCGCATCTGGCTCGCCGGCTCGGCGGTTTCCGGCACGTCTTCCACCACGCTGACGCGCCGCCCGGACCGCATCCTGTCGATGCTCAGGTTGGATACGACGCGCCTCAGCCAGGGCCGCAGGCCGCCGGGACCCAGCTGCAGCGTGGCGGCACTGCGCCACACGCGCACCAGGGCTTCCTGCGCCACGTCCTCGGCTTCGGCATCGTCGCGCAGCACGCGGCGGGCGATCGCAAGGCAGGCGGGCAGATGGCCAGCCACGATCTCGCGGAAGGCCTTGGCATCGCCCTTGGCTGCCCGCGCAAGCAGTGCAGCATCCCGCGCGAGCACAACGGACGCGGCGGCAGTCTGCGCGCTGTCCGTTTCCTGCGTCATGGCGAGCACTGTCCTCATGCCGCCGGATCCCATGGCCTCTCCTCGACGAGGTCGTGCACCTCTTGTCGATACCGGCCCGGCGTGCCACCCAACATAGGTGCGCACGCCGGACTGTTCCACTCCTCAGTACGCGGGATCAGTTGCCGCGCCGCGGACCGGAACCTTCACCGTCGGGCCCGGGGCCACGCCCCTGGCCGGGGCCCATGCCCGGTCCCATGCCGTCGCCGGAGCCCATGCGGTGACCGCGCGGCCCACCGTGATGGCCGCCCCAACGCCCGCGCCCGGGCATCTCGTCACGTGTGACCGAGCCGTCGCCGTTGGTGTCCATCATGGCGAAGCGCTCGCCGGCCTTGGCCAGGAACTGCTCGCGCGTGACCTTGCCATCCTTGTCGGCACCGTAACGATGCACGAACCGCTTGACGCGATAGTCGGTCATCTCCTTGCGGAGCGCCTCGAAGTCGGCCTTGTCGATGGCGCCGTCCTTGTTGCGGTCCATTTGCGCAAAGCGCTTCTGGGCCGCGGCCAGGAACTCGTCCAGCGTGACGACGCCGTCCTTGTTCGCATCGGCACCGCGCATGGCGCGCATCATCGGCATGCCCCGGCCCATGCCACGGCCCGGACCTGCGGCATCTGCCGCCAGCGCGTTACGACCGCGCATCATCGGAGGCAGATCTGCGTCGGTGATCTTGGCATCGTTGTCGAGGTCCATCTCGGCAAACATCTTGCGCAGGCCCGCCGTATGCTCCTCCGCCGTCACCTTGCCGTCGTTGTTCGTGTCGAAGCGCTTGAGCATGCGCTCGCCCATCCGGCCGCCCTGCCGCATGCCATGACCTTGACCCTTGCCCATGCGTCCGCGCCAGCCGCCGCGCTCGCTCATCGCGGCCTCGATCTCGGCGGCATCGAGAACGCCGTCGCTGTTCTTGTCGATGCGGGCGAAGCGCTCGCGGGCACGACCGTCGAAGTCTTCCTTGCTCAGCGTGCCGCGAAAGCGGTATGCGAAGCCACCCATGCGGGGGCCATGAAAGCCCTGATCATCACCCATCGGACCACCCCAGTGGCCGTGGCGTCCGCCCTGCGCCATGGCGCCTGCGAAGGCCCCTACGACGGCCAGCGTGCCGGCAGCGATCAAAAGCGTCTTCTTCCTTGACATGACGGTCTCCTCGACACTGCCGGGCAGGAGCGCCCGGCACTCTACCGTTTCGAGGAATAGAACGAGTGACGGCGGCCCGATCCGTCGCCGAAATGTGCGGAAATTCTCAGGCGACGACCTCGCCGAAGATTGCCGCGACATCGCCAAGGGTCTGCCGCAATCCCTCCTCCAGGTGGCGGAAGTCGGGGGCTTCGCCGGCGCGCGCCAGCAGGTTCTTGAGCCCGTCGGGCGCCTTGCCCGGATCGAAGGACCCGTCGATGCACAGGCGCAGCACCTGCGTCAGATCGTTGATGAGGCGGGCCGCGGGCAACAGCACATCGGCGTGGCGGGGCTCGAGGCACCCCGCATCCGCGAGCCGGTTCAGCGCGTCCGTCGTCGTCTGGCTCAGCACGCCGGGAGCCTTCGCAGCGCACACGAGCTGCAGGTACTGGGCCATGAACTCGATGTCGACGAGGCCGCCACGCACCTGCTTGAGATCCCAGATGTCGGCGGTGCCCTTCTCCTTTTCCATCAAGGCGCGCATCTCGCGCACGTCGGCTGCGGTCTTGGTGCGGTCACGCTCCTTGACGAGGGCGCCCTGCATGGCTTCCTCGACAGCGGCACGCAGTTCGGGGGGACCGCTGATGACGCGGCCGCGCGTCAGGGCGAGATGCTCCCAGGTCCAGGCCTCGTTGGTCTGATACTCGATGAAGCTGGAGAGGCGCGTGGCGACCGGCCCCTTGAGGCCGGAGGGGCGCAGACGCATGTCCACCTCGTAGAGGCTGCCCTCCGCCGTCGGTGCGGACAGGGCGGAGATGAGGCGTTGCGTCAGGCGTGCATAGTACTGGCTCGGCGCGAGGGGGCGGTCGCCCGTCGACTGCGTGGCGTCGGCATCGTGATCGTAGACGACGATGAGATCGAGATCGGAGGCCGCCGTCATCTCGCGTCCACCGAGCTTGCCCATCGCCACGACGCAGGCGGCACCGCCGGGAATGGTTCCGTGAACGCGCTCCAACTCGTCGACGACGCGGGCCTGAAGGCCACGGATCAGGCATTCGGCGATGGTCGCGTAGATCGTGCCCGCCTGCGCCGCGCCGATGGTGCCGGACAGCACGCGCACACCGATGAGGAAGGTCTGCTCGCTGCCCAGGATGCGGGCGCGGTCGAGTGCCTCCTGCATGTCGGAGGCCCCTGCCAGCTCGCGCGCGACGAGAGCTTCCAGCGCCTCGGGGTCGGGAAGATTGCCGAAGAAGCCTGGATCGAGCACGGCATCGAGCATGTTACGCCGCCGGCTCAGGATGCGGGCCAGCCGCGGCGCGGTGCCCATGATGTCGGCCACCAGACGCAACAGGCCGGGATTGGCGCGCAACAGCGAGAAGAGCTGGATGCCCGAAGGCAACTGCGACAGGAAGCGGTCGAAGCCGTGGAAGGCGAGATCGGGATCGGCCGTGCCGGCCAGCGCCTCGATCAGCACGGGCTGCACCTCCGTGAGAAGCTCGCGCGCACGCGGTGTCCTGACAGCGGGGAAGCGGCCGTGATGCCAGCCGCGCACGGCCGCTATGACGTCGGATGGGCGCTGGTAGCCGAGCTTGCCCAGCGTGGCGATGGTGTCGGGATCGTCCGCCTCGCCGGCAAAGACCATGTTGGCGCCGGGCCGCGTCAGTTCGGGCACATCCTCGAAAAGGGCGGCGTAGTGGCGCTGGACGTGCTGCAGCTGCGCGACCAGTGCGGCTGCGAACGCCTCCGTCGTGGCATAGCCGGAGAAATTCGCCAGGCGCAGCAGATCGTCGGGGGCGGTCGGCAGCGTCTGCGTCTGCTCGTCGGCGATCATCTGGACGCGATGCTCGATGGTGCGCAGGTAGTCGTAGGACGCCTGCAGGTCGTCGCGGATCTCCGCTTCGATCCAGCCACGCTCGGTCAGGCGTTGCAGCGCCGTGCGCGTGTCGGGAACGCGCAAGTCCGTCTGGCGCCCGCCGGCGATGAGCTGTTGCGTCTGGGCGAAGAACTCGATCTCGCGGATGCCGCCGCGTCCGAGCTTGATGTTGTGGCCGGCAACACCGATCTCGCCGAAGCCGCGGAAGGCGTGGATCTGCCGCTTCATCGCGTGGATATCGGCGATGGCGGCGAAATCGAGATACTTGCGCCAGACGAAGGGGGCGAGTTCCTTCAGGATCGCGTAGCCCGCGTCGAGGTCGCCGGCCACGGGCCGTGCCTTGATGAGCGCCGCGCGCTCCCAGTTCTGGCCGAAGCTCTCGTAGTAGTTGAGGGCAGCGGGCGTGGATATCGCCACCTGCGTGGCACCTGGATCGGGCCGCAACCGCAGATCCGTGCGGAAGACGTAGCCGTCCGCGGTGCGCTCCTGCAGCAGCTTGACCAGCGCCTTCGTGATGCGAACGAAGAACGGCAACGGCTCGACGCCCGCCTTCACACGCGCCAGCTCGGGCTCGAAGAACACGATGAGGTCGATGTCGCTGGAGTAGTTGAGCTCGCGCGCGCCGTGCTTGCCCATCGCCAGCACGATGTAGCCCGAGCCGACATCGGGCGCATCGGGATCGTCGGCGAGCCAGTCGCCCTTGCGCGTCGCCTGGCGGAAGAGATAGCGGATGGCCAGCGCACAGGCGTTGTCGGCGGCGGTGCTCAAGGCGTGCGTGACGTCGGCCAGGCTCCAAACGCCGCCCAGGTCGCACAATGCGATCGCCAGCGCCACCTCGGCCTTGTAGAGGCGCAGGAGGCGCATGGCGTCCGCATCCGTCGCCGCTGCGAGCACGCCACTCGCATCGATACCGCCGAGGCGCGGACACGGCGGGCGCACGAGGATGCGCGCGAGCATCGCGGGGTGGCGGCGGATCAGGCCGGCCAGATAGGGCGAGCACCCCAGCACGCCCAGCAACAGGGCGCGCACGTCAGGGCGCTCCAGGAGATCCGTGACGATGCGGGCATCCTCACGTTCGGCGACATCGGCCAGGAGATCGGCCAGGCGCTCCTCGGCAACCGTGCGGTCGAACGGGATCGGCGCCTTCGTCAGACGCTGGTAGAGGGGCGCATCGTCTTCAGTCTGAATGTCCATGTTCGCTTGCGTTCCGCGCTCGACTTCGGTTCGGATCCGAGTTTGCCACAGACAGCGGCCCTGCCGCGAGCGGGAGCGACAATACGATGCGCAGGCCGGGCTGGTTGTCCTCGAGCGCGACGCTGCCGTTGTGCATCTGGGCGACGGCCGCCACGAGGCTGAGGCCGAGCCCCGAGCCCGGCTTGGTGCGGCTGGGCTGCAGGCGCACGAAGCGATCGAGCGCGCGTTTGCGGTCGGCCTCCGCGATGCCAGGGCCGCGGTCGGCGACGCTGAGGCGGGCGGTGTCTCCCTCGGCGTCGAGTGCGACCAGGATGCCGGGCCCAGCGACGCTGGGGCTTCCCGCCTGGCGCACGCCGTACTTGATGGCGTTATCGAGCATGTTCGCCAGCGCCTGGCTGACGAGTTGCCGGTTGGCGCGCGTCGGCACCGACGGAGGAGTGATGATGGCGAGGCTGAGCCCGGCTTCCTCGGCCGACGGCTCGTAGAGTTCGGCCACGTCGCGGGCGATCTCGGCCAGATCCACCGTCTCGAAACTCTCCGCGATGCTGCCGGCCTCGAGCCGTGCGATCAGCAGCAGCGCGTTGAAGGTCTTGATGAGATCGTCCGCCTCCTCCAGCGTCCGTTGCAGGCCTTCGCGCCAGGCGGGGGCGCCGCGTGCATCGAGCAGGGCCGACTCGGCGCTGTTGCGCAGGCGATTGAGCGGCGTCTTCAAGTCGTGCGCGATATTGTCGGACACCTCGCGCAGGCCGCTCATGAGGCGCTCGATGCGCGCCAGCATCTCGTTCAGTTGCTCGGCGAGGCGATCGAGTTCGTCACCGGACCCATTGCGCGGCAGGCGCCCTGCGAGATCGCCGGCCATGATCGCCTGGCTGGCGCGGCTCATGGCGTCGATGCGCGCGAGGATATGCCGGGCGAGGAGAAAGCCGCCGACGATCCCGAACACGGCGAATGCGCCGAGACCGAAGAGCAGGCTTCGGTTGATCGAGGACAGCAGTTGGCGCTGGCTCTCGATCTCGCGTCCGACGACGAGCGTGCCCCCCCCATCCAGATCGAGCTGGATCCCCGCGGCGAGGCGCTCCTCGTCAGGCTGCGCACCCCGTCCCTGCCTGCCTGCCAGCCTGTAGCGAAAGACGCCGGCCCCGCTGCCGCCCTCGAACGAGGCCGGCCGCTCCTGGATGTTGCCCGCAAGACGACGGCCCGCCACGTCCAGGAGGAGATAGACGCCGCCCGACGAATGGCGGGATTTCTCGCCGACCGCCAACTGCAACGCCGACATGCCGCCGGCCGACAGAACTTCGCTCAGCTGGCGCGCGTCGGCTTCGATCGTGACTTCCACGGCTTCGGTGAGAACGCGGTTCGCCGCGCTGCGCACGAGAAGCGCAATCGCCATCGAGGCAAGACCCAGCCCGACGAGGGTGAGCAGCGTCAGCCTGAAGATTGTCGATCGGAACGGACTAGTCGGCGCTATCACGGATCGTGTACCCCGCGCCGCGGACCGTATGCAGAAGCGGCCTTTCGAAGCCCTTGTCGATCTTGCCTCTCAGGCGCGAGATATGCACGTCGATGACGTTCGTCTGGGGGTCGAAGTGGTAGTCCCAGACGTTTTCCAGCAGCATGGTGCGGGTGACGACCTGGCCGGCATGCCGCATCAGATATTCCAGCAGCCGGAACTCACGGGGTTGCAGCAGAATGTGCTGGTCGGCGCGATGCACCTTGTGGGTGAGCCGGTCGAGGGTCAGATCGGCGACGGTATAGCGTGTGGTGCTTTCCTCGGGCGCGGAACGGCGTGCCAGCGCTTCGACGCGGGCCATGAGCTCGGCGAAGGCGAACGGCTTGGTGAGGTAGTCGTCGCCGCCGGCCTTGAGGCCCTTCACGCGGTCGTCCACCTCGCCAAGCGCGGACAGGATCAGGACGGGAACGCGATTGCCCTCCGCGCGCAGGATCTGGATGACCGAAAGGCCATCGCGGCCCGGCAGCATGCGATCGACGACGAGCACGTCGTAGGCGGTGCCGCGTGCGGTTTCGAGCCCCGTATCGCCATCTTCGGCGATGTCGACGGTGTTGCCGCTTTCCTTCAGGCCCTTGGCCACGAAATGCGCGATCTCGCGGTCGTCCTCGATGACCAAAACGCGCATGCTCCGAGCCCTCCCCGTATCACCTTTCCCACAAAATAGCGCGGCGCGACCGGACCAGCCAGCCGCGCCACGTCATTCGTCTTACGTGCTCAGCTCTTCTTGAGCTGGACGGCCACGAAGCGGATGGCCTCACCGGACTTGATCCGCAGGAGTACCGCGGGGCGGCCCGACGACCTGGCGGACGCGATACCCGTCTCGACGTCGGCTGCGGACACGACCTTCCTGCCCTGCACGTCGAGGATCACATCGCCGGCCTTGAGCCCTTTGACAGCCGCGTTGGAGGCGTTGTCGACCTCGACGATCTCGACGCCGTCCTGGCCGCCCTTGGCGGTGCCCGTCGACAAGGTCAGCCCGATCTCGGGCAGCGCCTTGGAGCCGGCCGCACCGTCCTGCTCGGGCTCGGACGACCGGGCCGCGACGTCGATCTTGGTCGGGAACGTGCCGAGCTTGACGGACACGCGCTCGGACTTGCCGTAGCGCACGACGTCGAGGTTGACCGTCGTGTTCGGGTTGATCTCGGCGATCTTGCGGGCGAGATCACGGCTGTTCTCGACCTTGGAGCCGTTGACGGAGACGATGACGTCGCCGGCCTTCAGGCTGGACGAGGCGGCGGGGCCGTCCTTGGTGATCTCGTTGACGAGCGCACCCTTGGCTTCGCTCATGCCGAGGCTCGCGGCCTTGTCGGTGTCGACGTTCTCGATCTTGACGCCGAGCCAGCCGCGGCTGACGGAGCCCGATGCGCGCAACTGCTGGATCACCTCCGCGGCGGTGCGTGCGGGCACGGCGAAGGCGATGCCGACGTTGCCGCCGGACGGGCTGTAGATCGCGGTGTTCACGCCCACGACTTCACCCTTGAGATTGAAGGTCGGGCCGCCGGAGTTGCCGCGGTTCACGGCCGCGTCGATCTGCAGGAAGTCGTAGGGGCCCGAACCGATGTCGCGGCTCAGCGCCGAGATGATGCCGGCCGTGACGGTGCCGCCGAGACCGAACGGATTGCCGACGGCCAGCACCCAGTCGCCCACGCGCACGGGGGTGCCCGCGAACTTGACGAAGGGGAAGTCCTTGCGGTCGCTCTTGATCTTGAGCAGCGCCAGATCGGTGCGCGGATCGGTGCCGATCACCTGGGCGTCGTGCTTGTTGTTCTCGTCGAAGCTCACCTGGACCTTGGTCGCTCCGTCGACCACGTGGTTGTTGGTGACGACGAAACCGTCGGCCGAGATCAGGAAGCCCGAACCTTGCGCCAGCGTCGGGCGCGGCACCGGGGCCGGGCGGCCGTCGCGCGGCAGGTTCTTGAAGAGGTCGTTCAGGGGATGATCTTCGGGCAGGCCCGGGAAGCCCTGGAACGGCTCGCCGCGCCGGCCGCGCCCACGCGAGGCGATCTTGGGGCCGCCGGCCGTGACGTGGATGGAGACGACGGCGGGCTTCACCCGGTCGACGATGTCGGCGAAGGAGAGCGGGGCGGTGCCGTAGGGCGTCTGGACGGTGGTGGGTTCACCGCTGCGCTGCGCCAGCGTGGGCGCCGTGCTCGACAGCAGCGCGAGGCTGAGGGCGCCCGCCGTCAGCAGGCCGCCCGCGACGAACCTGGCGCTGCGACCGAACCGCTTGGAGCCGTTGGTGGCGTTGTCTGCAATCATTATTGGTTCCCTTTCCTGGGTCCGCTATGATTCGTGTCTCTGATTTGCGCCGTGGTCCGGCCCGCTCGGGCCTGTCTCGTTCGCGAACCTGCGCAAATGGATCGTCTCGTGTTCCGGTTCCGACAGTCGCCTCCCCTTGCAGTTCGTCCGAGTACAAAAGTCGGAACACAAGGGAACACTAGGAACCAATTGTTTCTAGTGTAGCTTTTGCCTCTGACGTTTGGTCACGGACCCAGCCGCTGGTGGGTAACTAACGTCAGATGCGCTGCACTAGGGATCGCTATACGGAACCGGTGCTTACAGCGACCTTTCGGCCGCATTAAATGTTCGTAATGAGCGTTTGCGTGGGCAGTCTGTATTCGGAGCGGTCGGGATGACGGCAGCATCGTTCAGGACGGGTTGGCTCGGACAGGTCCTCGCGATCCTGTCGGCGGCGGGGGTGTCGATGGCGACGGCCTTGCCGGCACGCAGCGCGGGACCTTTGCGCGACATGCGCCGCCCCTCCCACCAGAGCCTGGTGCGGCCGGTGGCGGTGTTCGGCTCGGACGACCGCACGAACGTGCCGCGCGAGTTCGAGCAGGTGGCCCGCAAGATCGGGCTCCTCTTCAACAACCGGACGCGAACCGTTTGCACGGCGTTCTGCGTCGCGGAGAACATCGTGGCGACCGCGTCCCACTGCCTGGGGCGCTCCAGCGGCAAGGTGCCAACGCGCTATTCCGACTTCGTCTTTGCCCGCGACTTCGATCGCATCCGCGATTTTTCACGCATCGAGGGTGCGAGCCGGGGGGCGGGCGGCCAGCATATTCTCGCAGGCAGCTACGGCCTGAAGACGCGGCCGCCCATCGACGCGATCAACGACTGGGCGCTGTTCCGGCTGGATCGGAAGGGATGTCCCGGCGGCGGGCTGCCGTTCGCCGTGATGAGCAGCGGGGACCTGATGGGGGAGGCGGCCAAGGGGCGGATATTCCAGATCTCCTATCATCGCGACTGGGCGCAGTGGCGCCCCGCCTTTGCGAAGGCGTGTCCCGTGGGGCGCGACTTCAAGGCGGCAAGCTGGAAGACGATCTCCTCGGAGTTCGTGAACCCCGAAAGCATGGTGCTGCACACCTGCGACACGGGCGGGGGCTCGTCGGGGTCGCCGGTCTTCGCGATGACGGCCAACGGGCCCGCGGTCGTGGCGATCAATGTGGGCACCTACGTGCAATCGGATCTGCCCAGCGGCAAACGGGGGCGGGAGGCGACCGCAAAAATGAAGATCGAGACGGTGGCCAACACGGCGGTGAACGCAGAGATCTTCATTGCGCACATCGAGCGTCTGGCCAGCGCTGCGATCCTGCCTTCGACGCAATCCATCAAGGAGTTGCAGGACCTTCTGATCGCGCGCGGCTTCCTGGCGGACGTGGCCGACGGCAGCTACGGCCCCAAGCTGAAGGCGGCCATCATGGCCTACGAGCGGGCGAACGGGCTGCCGCCGAGTGGGCTCGCCACGAAGGAGTTGCTGCTGCGATTGACGGCGCAGGCTGCCCATGCGGCGCGATCGGGGGCCCTGGCACCGACGCGCTCGCATCCGAGCGGTCTGCGCTGATCGGTGCCTGAACGGCGGGTGGGCCCGTCGTTCAGTCAGCTCTTGTCGGGGCGCTCGCCGAGGATCCGGGCGAGACGTGCCTCTTCATCCGAAGAAAGCTTCGCGGGGGCGACGGTTTCAGCGCGACCGCGTGCGGCGAACATCCCGTAGAGCAATCCCGCGGCGAGCAGCAACAGCAGCACCGGCGTCGCCCACAACAGCACCGTGCGAACCGAGACCGGCGGGCGTAGCAGCACGTATTCGCCATACCGCGCAACGAGGAAGCGCTCGACCTGGGAATCCGTGTCGCCCGCCTGCAAGCGCTGGCGCACCAGGAGGCGGAGATCGCGGGCCAACGGCGCATTGGAATCGTCGATGGACTGGTTCTGGCACACGAGGCAGCGCAGCCCCGCGGAGATGTGACGGGCCCGCGATTCGAGCGCGGGATCGGAAAGAACTTCGTCGGCCTCTACCGCCACGGCGGGCGCAGGCGCGAGCCCTGCGACCGGGACCGCGAACGCCAGCGCGAGGACGAGAACCGTCAGCAGCTTTCTCATGTGTGCCTCATTCGGCGGGGGCGACGCCCGCACTGGACCGGCGCGGGGCGCCGATGCGCAAGCGGCGGTCGGACAGCGACAGCCCGCCGGCCAGGAACATGACGAGGGCACCGATCCAGATCAATCGCACGAACGGATTGAAATAGATGCGCACGGCGTAGGCGCCTTCAGCCTGCTCGTCGCCGAGCACGACGTAGAGGTCTCCGCTCCAGGCATTGTAGATGCCGGCCTCGGTGGTCGCCTGGCGGGGCTGGTCGTAGAGGCGCTTGGAGGGCATCAGTTCCGTCACCGGCCTGCCGCCGCTGGTGACGACCATGCTCCCGTTGACCTCGGTGTAATTGGGGCCGGAGCCGGGGGACGAGCCGCGGAACGTCAACTCGAAGCCGGCGACATCAACCTTCTGCCCGGGTTTCATCACGGTGATGAGCTCAGTCTGCCATGCCGACGTCGCGACGATGCCGATCACCGACAGGCCGAGGCCGATGTGGGCCAGTGCGGTGCCGATGGCCGAGCGCGGCAGGTTGACGAGGCGCCGCGCGGTCTCCGCGAACGAGGCGGTGCCGAGCTTGGTGCGGAACGCGATCTCCGACAGGGCGCCCGCAATGACCCAGACGCCCAGCCCCAGGCCGATCGGTGCGAGCCAGGGACCGCGCCGGACAAGGGCATAGGCTGCAACTATGGCGATCGCCGTCACGCCCACGGCGACGAGCAGGCGGCTCATGGCAGCGGCCAGATCACCCCGCTTCCAGGCGAGCAACGGGCCAAGGGGCAGGGTCAGCAGCAGCGGCACCATCAACGGGCCGAAGGTCTGGTTGAAGTAGGGCGGGCCGACGGAGATCTTGGCGCCCGTGATCCCTTCGAGGACGAGCGGATAAAGCGTGCCCACCAGCACCGTCCCGGTCGCGGTGGCGAGCAGCACGTTGTTGAGCACCAGCCCCGCCTCGCGCGAGATGGGTGCGAACATGCCACCCTGCCGCAAGGTGCCTGCGCGCCACGCGAACAACGCCAGGGCCCCGCCGATATAGACCGACAGAAGGCCCAGGATGAAGACGCCGCGCGCGGGATCGACGGCAAATGCATGCACCGAGGTCAACACGCCCGAGCGCACCAGGAACGTGCCGAGCAGCGAGAGCGAGAACGTCAGAATCGCAAGGAGGATCGTCCAGATCTTGAGCGCCTCGCGCTTCTCCATGACGATGGCCGAATGGAGCAGCGCGGTGCCGGCGAGCCATGGCATCAGCGAGGCGTTCTCGACGGGGTCCCAGAACCACCAGCCACCCCAGCCCAGCTCGTAGTAGGCCCACCACGATCCCATGGCGATGCCCAGCGTCAGGAACATCCAGGCGACGAGCGTCCACGGCCGCACCCAGCGCGCCCAGGGCCCGTCGATGCGGCCATCGATCAGGGCGGCCACCGAGAACGAGAAGGCCATGGAGAAGCCGACGTAGCCTGCATAAAGGAAGGGGGGGTGAAAGGCGAGGGCAGGGTCCTGCAGGATCGGGTTGAGGCCGCGCCCCTCGATGGGGGCTGGGGAGAGCCGCAGGAACGGATTGGACGCCACCACCAGGAACAGCAGGAAGCCCAGGCCGACCGAGCCTTGCGCGGCCAGGACCAGCGTCTTGAGGCGCTCGGGTAATTGGCGTCCGGCCAGGGCGACCGTGGCGCCGAATGCGGCAAGGATCAGCACCCACAGCAGCATCGAACCTTCGTGGTTGCCCCACACGCCCGACAGCTTGTAGAGCATCGGCTTACGCGAATGGGAGTTCATCCACACGTTGGCGACGGAGAAGTCGCTCGTCACGTAGGCATGCGTCAGGGCCAGGAACGCGGTCGCCACGAGGGCCGCCTGCAGCAGTGCGGCAGTGTGCGCGACGCCCATGATACGCGAATCGCCACGCCAGACGCCCCAGGCTGGAACGACGGTCTGTACCGCCGCCACGACGAGGGCCAGCACCAGCGCGAAATGTCCAAGCTCGACGATCATGATTCCCTCGCGCACTGGCGATCGTTGGGGCGGCTCACTTGCCGGATTTCACTGGCGTGGCGGGCGGAGCATCGCCTGGATGCGTCGCGCCCGAGCCGAGCTTCACGCCCTTTTCCTGCAGAGCCTTGGCAACTTCCGGCGGCATATACGTCTCGTCGTGCTTGGCAAGCACGGAATCGGCCCGGAAGCGGCCTTCCTTTTCGAGCCTGCCCTCGGCCACGACACCTTGGCCTTCACGGAACAGGTCCGGCAACACACCTTTGTAGACGACCGTGATCGTCTTCAGTGTATCGGTCACGCCGAATTCGACTTCCGCACCCTGCCCGCGCTTCACGGACCCCTTGGCGACGAGGCCGCCCAGCCGGAAGCGCTGCTCGGGCGGAAAGCTGGCGGCGGTGATGTCGCTCGGCGTCTTGAAGTACGTGATCGTCTCGCGGAGCGCATAGAGGACGAGGCCGCCCGCAATCGCCAGCAGGACGAGGAGCCCCAGAAGGAGCGAAGCGCGGCGCTGCTTACGGGTCATGCGGCTGTCTCTCCTTGCGTCACGAGTTGGTCACGAGCCCAGGCCCAGCGAGCGCGCGAGCGTATCCAGGCGCGCCAGCGCTTCCTTTTCGCCAGCGAGGCTGCGCCGGGCGTCGGCAAGTGCCGCGATCGCGGTTTCCTTGCGGCCGAGCGTGGTGTAGGCGCGGATCAGCCGCTCCCAGCCGGCAACGTCGCGACCGTCCTTCTTCAGGCGTTCGGCCAGGCCCTGAACCATACCTTCGATCATCCGGGCGCGCTCGTCCGCGCTCATGCGGGATGCCGCTTCGACGTCGGCGGCCGTCGGCCCGCGCGCGCCCGGCCCCGCGTTCGCCGAGGTGGCGGCTGGCGCCGTCAAGCCTGCCTGCTTGCGCACACCGGCGAGGCGCTCCTGAACCATGCCGCGCCACGGCGCATCGGCCGGCGCCCGGGCCAGCAGATCCTCGTAGGCGCGCACGGCATCGGCGAGCTTGCCGTCCTGCTCCTTGGCGAGCGCCAGCCAGAAGTGCGGCTCCAGGCGCTGCGGCTCGAGAACGACGAGGCGTTCATAGGCGCGGCGTGCATCGTCGTTCACGACGCCGTCGCGCGCCATCACCGTGGCTTCGGCAAAGCCCGCGAGCCGGCGCGACGTCTCTCCCAGCAGGCTGATCGCGCGGGCGAAGGCGTCGGCCGCCTGTTCGAAGCGGCCCTGCTTGAGATAGACCGGCCCGATCACGTCCCAGCCCATGCCGTCGTCCGGCTTCTGGCGCAGCCTCGCTTCGACCTTGGCAACCAGTTGATCGAGTGTCGCCTGTTGGGCATTCGACTGCACCCGTCCGGCGAAGGGCTGGCCCGGCATGCCTGGCGTGCCGATCGCCAGATAGATGACCAGGGCGCCGATCGGGACCACGGTCGCCAACGCGAATGCAACCGCCCGCGTCGAGCCCGATGACCGGTCATGACGCGCGGCGTCTCCCTGGGAAGCCGCGAGCAGGCGGCGTGCGATCTCGGTGCGTGCCGCCTCGGCCTCGGAGGGCTCGAGTACGCCGCGCTCGACATCGGCTTCGATCTCGCGAAGCTGGGCGCGATAGATGGCCGCCGCATCCGTGCCGGCGACGTCGGGATGCGACGACCCGACCAATGGCCGCAGCAATAGTACGACCACCGCTGCCGCCATCGCAGCCAAGCCGACCCACAGAACCATCGCCGCTCCTCACGCCTCGTGTGGGCTTTCAATAGGGGCGGCGGCAGGGGGATACAAGATCGGCAAAGGTAGCGGGCCGCATTTGTCGCGGCGCCGCCTCGTCGTCGATCACCGCGTTGACGCGGAAATCCCGATCAGGCCACCGCGCGCCACGTGCCGTCGGGCTCGCGGCAGGCCGTGCCGCGCATGACCTGCGAACGCCCGTCGATGAAAATAGTGTGCGTGTAGTCGCGGCAATCCTGGGGGCCGCGCCGGTACGATGCACCGGGGACGACTTCGCCATAGCGGCCGTTGTCGGGATTGCGCCACGGCACCGGCTCGCCCGAACGACCGCGCTCGAAGGCGGCCAACTCGGCCTGCTGGGCGAGGATGCGATCCTGCTTGTCCATCGAGCGGCCGATTTCGCTGCCGACGATGCCGCCCAGCACCGCGCCAAGTATGGCAGCCGCCGGCCGGCCACGGCCCCTGCCAGCGGCATTGCCCAGGACACCGCCGGCGATAGCGCCGACGACCATGCCGGTATCCTGCTTCGGCGTGTCCGAAGCACAGCCGGTCAGGAGGAGTGCCGCGATAACGACGGGCGCAACAAACCGCGTCTTCTGCATGTCTGATCCCTCGGGAAACGATCCCACCACGCGACACCAACGGATGAAGCCGCACTCATCCGTCGCGATTCTGGCGAAACTTCGGCTCGGCGCACGCAAAATCCCCTGTCCCGGAAACCGGGGCCAAATCAATACTGAACATCTGAAATTGTGGCAGTCCGGCTACATTTATGTGGAAAACGTCATTTTGAGTATTGTCACTGATGTTCAATCGTTGAACCGGGCATCGCAAATAGGCTGAATACTGTCGATCTCTCGTCGGATTAAATTCCCAGAGCGCAGATCGAACAGCGATGAGGCATATCATGGGTTCGGCCAAGCGACGCATTCGCCTATCGATGGTCATGGCGCTTGGCGCCCTGGCGACGTCGCCGCAGTCCGCGCTGGCCGGCGGCTTCGGCGTCCGGGAACAGTCCACGGAATTCCAGGGCATGTCGTTCGCGGGCAATGCGACGAGCGGCGGCGGGCTCTCGGGCATGTACTGGAACCCGGCCGTGG
This sequence comes from Hyphomicrobiaceae bacterium, assembly GCA_041397775.1. Classification (GTDB taxonomy): domain Bacteria; phylum Pseudomonadota; class Alphaproteobacteria; order Rhizobiales; family Hyphomicrobiaceae. The sequence continues at coordinate 207,578 of JAWKWB010000006.1, forward strand.
CTGCCTACGCGCCCGCCGGGCTCTACACGGAATCCCACTACGCAGGCATTTTCGGCGACGTCGAGATCATGGGCCGGAATCAGTTCGGGACCGGACGCGCGGACAGCGGCAACATCGCCAAGGGCGCGGCCGTCCCCGCGTCCTACATGAGCTACCGGCTCAACGAGCGCATGGTGCTGGCCGTCAGCTTCAATTCGCCGTTCGGCCTCGTGACCGAACCATCGAACAGGGTGTGGGCCGGCCAGACCATGGCGCGCACGTCCGACATCAAGACCTATAATTTCTCGCCGACGCTCGCCTACCGCCTGTCGCCGACGCTGGCGATCGGGGTGGGCCTCCAGATCGAGCATATGACGGGACGGCTCAAATCGGCGTCAGGGCTGGGCGCGGGTGCGGCGAACGCGGTGATCCAGGGCGACGACACGGCCTTCGGCTTCACGGCCGGCCTCGACTTCACGCCCACTGCCAGCACGCACATCGGCTTGGGCTACCGCTCCTCGATCGATCACACGCTCGAAGGCACCATGTTCCTGACGCCGCAGGTGGGTGCCTTCGCGGCCGGCATCAAGGCGGGCGTGACGCTGCCCGAGACGGTGACGTTCAGCCTCAGGCAAGACCTGGCGCCGCGCTGGACGATGCTGGGCACGGTGGAGTGGATGCAGTGGAGCCGGCTGGAGAAGCTCGACGTGCGTTGCGCCAACACGTCGCCGAATGCCTTCTGCGCCCAGGGCAACGGGCAGCTCGCCCGCAGTCTCGCCCTGGGCTGGCACGATAGCTGGTTCTTCTCCGCGGGCCTCGAGCACGCCTATTCGGATCGGCTGAAGCTGCGCGGCGGTATCGCCTACGAGTTGTCGCCGGTCCAGAACGCCGACGAGCGGTCGCTGCGCGTCCCCGATTTGGACCGGCTGTGGACCAGCATCGGCGCCACGTACAAGTGGAACGACAAGATCACGCTGGATCTCGCCTACACGCACATCTTCGGCGTAGGTGACGACAAGATCGACCGCCTGGAAAGTGGCGTGCGCTTCGTGGGCGACGTCGACAGCCAGGTCGACATCGTCTCGGCGAGCCTGAAGGTCAAGCTCGGCGCGGACGACACGTATTTGCCGCTGAAGTGAGCACGCCGCTGAAGGGAGAATGCCGACCCGCACAGAGATCACCGCAGTCGATCGCCTGCGGGCATGGTCCGTTGACCTGACGCAATGAGCGACACGTATTGCCTATTCAGTATTCCCTCCATCATGCGGTGGAGGGGAAAATGCGATTTCTTGCCGTATCGAGTGTTTTGCTGGCTATTTCGGCTGGAACCGCACTGGGACAAGCCAAGGTCGTTCCGATGGAACGGCAGACGTTTTCGAACCCGAGGATCGGCGGCCTGGCCATCGATCGCTGCCTGACGTGGGGGCAGCAGTGCAACGGCGAAGCCGCGCAGCGCTTCTGCCAGCTTCAAGGCTATCAGACCGCCGAGAACTGGCGCTGGAGCTTCATGAAGCCGACGCGCATCCTGGGCTCACCCAATGCGCAGCAGATCTGCAATCTTCCCGCAGCCAACGCTTGCGGCGGCATCACGCAGGTCACCTGCGTGCGGCCGAAATGGGCGAGCGGGCAGCAGCCGCCACGACCGACGCCACCTGCGCCGCAAGTCGCCCGCATTTCGGCCCAGCTCGAGCGCGTCGACAAATGCCAATATCGCAGCGGTGGGCATCCCTCGCAGCGCTCGCACTACGTTTGCCGAGTTCATTATTCCCTGTCCAACACGGGCAACACGTCCGTCGTCTACAATTTTGGAAAGGCGGTCACGCTGCATCCCTGGATTCGCGGCCGCGTGGAGCAAGGCGGCATCGGCTACCCGACGGCGCATCTGCCGGGACGAAAGATGATGCTGGGAAGCGACTGCATCATTCCCCACGGCCTGAGCAACGGTTCGCTGCATCTGGAAGGTGCCGGCAAGGATGCGAACGGCAAGCCGTATTCCTGGCGCCTTGCCGTCCGTTGCCCTGCCCAATAGGGGCTCGTGTGCCGGTTTGGCTGGATGCGGCGACAAGGCCTTCCAACGCTTCGGTGCGGAGCGGCTAACCCAGTCGGCGACGGAACTCGTCGTAACCGAAGCTGCGCAGCACGCGATAGGTGCCGTCCCCGTCGAGCATGGCGAGGTCGGGGAGTGGCGTACCGTTGAACATATTATTCTTCACGAAGCTGTACTGCATCATGTCCGTGAAGACGACGCGGCTGCCGACAGCCAGCGGCGCTGGGAACGAATATTCGCCGATGACGTCGCCGGTCATGCAGGTCTTGCCGCCGAGGATGTAGCCGTGGGGATGGACGCCCGGCTCCCCCGCCCCGACGATATCCGGCGTGTAGGGCACCTCCAGCACGTCGGGCATGTGGCAGCTCGCCGACGTGTCGAGGATGGCGATGTCCTTCTCGTTGTGGTGGATGCCGATCACGGTGGCGACCAGATAACCCGTGTCGACGACGATGCCGGCGCCGGGCTCCAGCACGACCTCGACACCGAATTCGGCGCGGAACGCCTTGATCGCGGCGATCAGCTTGCCGACGTCGTAGCCCGGCTTGTTGACGAAATGGCCGCCGCCGAAGTTCACGGTCTTCACGCGCTGCACGTATGGCGCCAGCTCGGTGGCGACATGCGTTATGAGACCGACGGAGCCGTCCGCCAGGCTCTCGCACAGCGTATGGGTGTGCAGGATGTCGATGTCGTCCCACGGCACGGCGTCGAGTTGGGTACGCACCGTGCCGAAGCGCGAGCACGGCGCGCAGGGATCATAGAGCGCACCGCCCAGCGTGGCGTTGGAGTAGCCGGGATTGACGCGCACGCCCATCTTGCGGCCGGCCGCCTTCACGGCGCCGCCGAAGCGGGCGATCTGCTCGGGCGAATTGAAATAGACGTGGTCGGCGTAGGCGAGCAGCCGCTCCACTTCGCCGGGCGCATAAGCGGGCGCATAGACGTGCACCTCCTTGCCGAACTCCTCGCGCCCCATGCGGGCCTCGTACTCGCCCGACGCCGTGGTGCCGTCGAGCGTATCGCGCATCAGCGGGAAGGCAGCAGGCAGCGCCCAGGCCTTCGTCGCCAGCAACACCTTGGCGCCGCTCTCGCGCCTGATGCGCGCGACCGTGGCGAGGTTGCGCTTCAGGGCCGCGACATCGAGGACATAGGCTGGCGTGCGGATATCTTGGGGGAGCTTCGGCGACATTGCGGATGAGCCTCGCAGCGTTGTGAGCGTCGCCGGCAGGGGCGGCCTGGAGATCGAATGCGCCGGAGGTGGCGCAGCGACGTCCCGGCGACCGAGTGCATAGGGCAGATCCGCGATACGATCCAGACTGCTTTGCCCTTTCGGCTCACTCGGCGATCGTCACCTCGAACTGCCGGCGCAGGGTTTCGCCACTGGCCAGCGTGGCCGTGACGGTGAACCGGTCCATGCCCGAGGTGCCCGCGCGCGCCGTGTAATAGACCGCGATACCGCGCGCCTTCGCAGCTGTGCACGTGCCCTTGGCGGAGGCGGCGATGGTCGTCTCCTGGCCGGGCACGAAGGTGACATCGCCCTTGGCGGGCGGCGCCGTCAGCGCCACGTGCGGCTCGGGTAGCGGCTTGCAGGCGTCGTCGACGCCAGCGAACACGAACACGCGGCCGCGGCGTCCCGGCACGAGGGGCGTGGTGCGTACGCCGGCCGCTTCCGTCGCAGGGGGTGTGGCGGCCGGGAGGGGGGCGGCCTCCTGCGCGCAGGCGGCAAGCATGGCGCACACGATCAACGCCGCAGCGAACGCGGGGCCCCTGCTGGCGGCGTTTGCCGCCCGCTCCGCATGCCGCGCCCGTGGCCCAGCCTCGCTGCAATAGACCTGTCCCCGCACCATTCCCCCTTTTCGTTTCCCGCCACGATGTGCGTCCCGCGCGACATCCGTCAAGCGGCCATCATGGCGCGGTTGCGCAGAGGGATTGTAGTGGTGCCGGGAGAAGACGGGTTGGGTGGCGCGGCCGGATTCGTGCAGGAATGGCTCTCGGGCGAGGCGGCGCCGACGAGGCGTTGTTGCCGCCCGGCCATGTCCGCAACGAGTGGCAAGGCTGCCCAAATCAAAGCCGCGTGAACACGCACAAGTGACCTGGGGCGACCTGAGCAGGCGCAACATCCAGCGAGCTAGCCGTGTCCAACGCCCGGCAATAGTTTCGGGCGGCCCATCTCGGCGGCTATCCCTCGATTGCGCGGCCTTCCTCGCTCCCTGGCGCGTTGCCCCGTGCGCCGTCCTCCGACGGACTCACCATAATCGCCACATCCGTGCCTTGCGCATCGTTTGCAACTCGCCTACCAAGTCCCAAAATATGTATCCTTGATTCGATCCCAATTTGGGACTACATAGCGAGTGCACCGCAATGCGGATCATCGCGAAGAAGGCCATCACGGACTTCTGCGCCGCCAACAGGCGAAAGGACGCGCCGGCCGCGAGCAAGGAACTGTGGGCCTGGCACGCGCTGGTCAAGGACACAACATGGGCAACGTCCGCTGATGTGAAAGCACAGTACCGCAACGCCAGTATCGTCTCAGCGGATCGGGTCGTGTTCAATATCTGCGGCAACAAATACCGCTTGGTGGCCAAGGTTCGCTATCGGTCGCCCGGCATCGTCTGGATACGATTCATCGGGACGCACCAGCAATACGACAAGATCGACGCGAAGGAGGTGTAACATGTTTCAAGTTCGCGCCATCAAATCCGCCGACGACTACGCCGCGGCTTTGGCCCGTGTCGAAGCTCTTTGGGAGGCCGACGAAGGCACACCAGAAGCCGAGGAACTCGATGTGGTGAGCACCCTCATCGAGTCCTACGAGGACAAGCATTTCCCGGCCGAAGTCGTCAGTCCCGTCGATGCTATCCGCTTTCGTATGGGTCAGCAGGGCCTGACGAATCGCGACCTGGTGCCTTTGATCGGCAGTCCGAACCGGGTCTCGGAAGTCCTCAATGGCAAGCGCACGTTGACGCTCGCCATGATCCGCGCACTGCACACGACACTCAGAATCCCCGCCGACTTGCTCATCGCCGAAGCGCGCGGCGCGCTGCCGGCAGAGGATGCCGCCGTTGATTGGAACCGCTTCCCGATTGCCCAGCTGGCTGCGCGTGGTTGGATCAAGAAGATCACGAATATCAAGGAGAACGCCGAAGAGATCATGCGCGGCATGATCGCCGCAGCAGGCGGCTTCGAGGCTGCCGCGCTTTCGCTTCGCAAAAAGAACGATAGCTCGCGGCGCAACGCTAAGATGGACGGCTACGCGTTGCATGCGTGGTGTCTTCATGTCATGGCCACGGGCCGCAGTAAGGAACTCGCCAAGAGCTACAAGCGCGGCGTTGTCAACCCCGCGTTCCTCACTGATGTCGTGCGCCTGAGCGCACGGAGCGATGGCCCTCGCGCCGCGCAAGAGTATCTTGCCGGGTATGGGATCGCGCTGGTGATTGCTCACCATCTGCCGCGCACGCATCTCGACGGCGCCGTGATGATGGCACCGGAAGGCCATCCGGTGATCGGCATGACGCTGCGTCATAATCGGTTGGATAATTTCTGGTTCTGCCTCCTGCACGAACTCGCACACATCGGTCGGCATATCGACACGGACACAAGCGCGGTCTTCGTCGACGATCTCGATCTAGCCGCAACTGACGACGACACGAAAGAACACGAAGCCGACGCCTGGGCGCGAGAAGCTTCGGTTCCGGACAAGGTCTGGGAGCGCCATGCCGTTGCAACCAAACCGACGATCCTGAACATCTGTGCGCTGGCCAGCGAATTGCGCATCTCACCGGCAATCGTCGCCGGCCGCGTGCGCCGCGCTTCTAACAACTACAAGCGGTTCAGCGACATGGTCGGGAACGGTGAGGTGCGCAGGCAGTTTGTCGAGTGGAAATGAGCATCGCCCGAGGGCGTGACACCCCGCGGTCTGCGCCAGAAGAAAGTAGGTTGGGTTAGCGCGGCCGGATGAACGAACATTGCTCCGCGAACAGACCCGCGCGTAACCCAACAGCCAAGCCCCGAGAATATTCGTTGGGTTACGCACGGCCCGACGCTCTCGACCTGCCTTGAAACAGCAGTGGCCGCGCCAACCCAACCTACGGCTCGAAAAAATTTCCGTCGCTCCCCACACGCGCCCGTTTCCCAGAAGGCGTGCGGCGCGCTGTTGCAGCGCCATGCTCCACAGCATCGGGAAAGACCCCGGCTCGGCGCGGCCGGGCTTCCGCCCGCCCGCTTGGCCGGGGAACCGGGAGGAGGTGAGACCAGGGCGCATGGCACCGTCTATGGCGAACAACTCTTCACGCCACATTCTCCGGTTTCCCGGAAGCCGCGCGTGGCGCGGCTGTCCTTTCGCGGTTCGGTTTGCGACGGGCCTGGCAGAAAGTAGGTTGGGTTAGCGCGGCCGGATGAACGAACATTGCTCCGCGAACAGACCCGCGCGTAACCCACCAGCCAAGCCCCGAGAATATTCGTTGGGTTACGCACGGCGCGACGCTCTCGACCTGCCTTGAAACAGCAGTGACCGCGCCAACCCAACCTACGGCTCGGAAATTTCCGTCGCTCCCCACACGCGCCCGTTTCCCAGAAGGCGTGCGGCGCGCTGTTGCAGTGCCATGCCCAATGGCACCGGGAAGAACCCCGGCTCGGCGCGGCCGGGCTCTGGCCCGCCCGCTTGGCCGGGGAACCGGGAAAGAGGTGAGACCGGAATGAACTGCACCGGCTGCAACGAACACGGTTATGGCTCGGCGCAGCCGGGCGACCGCCCGCCTGCTTGGCCAGGGAACCGGAGAGGGCACGGGAACCGGAGGGAGGCGGGAACCGGAGGGGAGGCGGCGAGGGAACGGGGTGGCCGGGGAGCCCACGCAGGTGGCCGGGGAGCCCACGCGGGTGGCCGGGGAGCCCACGCGGGTGGCCGGGGAGCCCACGCGGGTGGCACGCCGCAAGGCGGGCTTGCGGCGTGCCTGTCGATGCTGCGAGACGGGACTTCGGCCCCGATCACTTCGCCGGGGTGATCTCCGTCACGCGATACTGCTTGTCGACGCCCTGCTTGAGCGTGATGGTCACCTTGTCGCCGGCCTTGAACTTGGCCAGGTCGACGCGCTTCGTCACCGGCAGGTCCATCGTCATCTTCGGCCACGAGATCGCGGGGATCGGCTCGTGCGTGACATTGACCGTGCCCTTGTCGGCGTCGATCTTGTGGATGACGGCCGCAGTCTTCACGTCCGCGGCAGCGTCGCTCATGGCGTGGCCTGCCCCCGAGCTCGAGCCCGCGTGGCTGCCCGATTGGGCGAGCGCGGGCGCCGCTGCGAACATGGCCGCTGCAAGGCCGACATACAGAACTTTTCTCATGAGACTTCTCCCTTGTTCCGGCGCTCCCTATCGAGCACCGCGGATTGACCGCGCGCGGCGTTCATTCGCCGGGCACGGATTCGAGGTCGCGGCGCGTGGCATCCGCGGTTGTCGTGGACGCGGTGAAGCGCCGCCCTTCCCAGATCAGATAGATGACGGGAATGACGAGCAGCGTGAGCAGCGTCGTCGAGATCATGCCGCCGACCATGGGCAGCGCGATGCGTCGCATCACGTCCGATCCCAACCCGTCGGTGAAGAAGATCGGCAGCAGTCCGGCGATGATGGTGAGAACCGTCATCAGCTTCGGCCGCACCCGCATGACGGCGCCCGCAACGACGGCCTCCTTGAGGCCTGCCAGCGTCGCGGGTGGGCGCTCGCGCACCTGCTGGTCGATGTAGAGCAGCATGACGACCGCCGTTTCGACCGCGATGCCGCCGAGTGCAATGAAGCCGACGGCGACCGCCACGGAAAGATTGTAGCCGGCGAGATAGACGGTCCACAGACCACCCGCGAGCCCGAACGGCAGGGACGTCATGATGATGAGCGTGCGGTCCAGCCGCCTGAAGTGCATCATCAGCAGCACGAGGATGATCACGGCGGCAGCCGGAATGGCGATGGCCATGCGGTCGCGCGCTTCAATGAGCTGCTCGAACTGGCCCGACCAGGTGATGGCGTAGCCGGGTGGCAGCCGCACCTGACCGGCGATGACCTCCTGCGCCTCCGCGACATAGCCGCCGATATCGCGGCCGGTGATGTCGACGAATACCCATCCCGTCAGCCGCGCGTTTTCCGAGCGCACCATCGGCGGCCCGTCACGGTAGGCCACGCTCGCCACCTCGCCGAGCGGGATGTGCTGGCCCGCCGGCGTGGGAACGAGGATGTCGGAGATCTGCTCGGGCGTTTCGCGGAACGGCCGGTCGTAGCGCAACATGATGCTGTAGCGCTGACGGCCCTGCACGCTCTCCGCCAGCTTCATGCCACCGAGCGCCGTCTGGATGACCGACTGGAATGCGGCGAGGTCGATGCCACGCCGGGCCAGTTCCTGGCGGTTGGGCTCGATCTCCAGATACTTGCCGCCCGTGACGCGGTCGGCGAAGGCCGATCGGGTGCCGCGCACCTTCTTGACCGCAGCTTCGACCTCCAGCCCGATGCGGTCCAGCGTGGCCAGGTCCGAGCCTGAAATCTTGATGCCGACGGGCGTGCGGATGCCGGTCGAGATCATGTCCATGCGGATCTTGATCGGATAGCCCCAGGAATTGACGAGGCCCGGCAGTTTGGCGCGTCGATCGAGGTCTTTCGTGATGTCCTCGACCGTGACGCCGGGACGCCATTGCGCCTTGGGTTTCAGCTTGATCCACGTCTCGATCATGGAGATCGGCGCGTTGTCGGTCGCCGTATCGGAGCGTCCGACCTTGCCGAAGACGCGCTCCACTTCGGGCACCGTCGCGATGAGCCTGTTCGTCTGGGCCAGGATCTCCTTCGCCTTGGTGATGGAGACGCTCGGCAACGTCGTGGGCATGTAGAGGAGTTCGCCCTCGTAGAGTGCCGGCATGAACTCCGTGCCGATGCGCGTGGCCGGCCATGCCAGGGACCCGACGATGGCGACGGCAAGGCCAAGCACGAGCCAGCGGGCATTCAGCGACGCGATCAGCAACGGCCGGTAGAGCCATACGAAGAGGCGATTGACGGGGTTCGCCATCTCCGGACGGATGCGGCCGCGCACCAGCCAGAGCATCAACACGGGAACCAGCGTGACGGAGAGTATTGCAGCGAAGGCCATCGCATAGGTCTTGGTGAAGGCCAGCGGTGCGAACAGGCGGTAGCTCTGCCCCGTCAGGGCGAACACGGGAAGGAACGAGACGGTGATGATGAGCAGCGAGAAGAACAGGCCGGGGCCCACTTCCTTGGCCGCCAGCAGCAAGGCGTCGTGGCGCTGGCCGGACGTAGCGTCGGCAGGCATGCCCGCCAGCTTGCGGTGGGCGTTCTCCACCATCACGATCGAGGCATCCACCATGGCGCCGATGGCGATGGCGATGCCGCCCAGCGACATGATGTTCGCCGTGATGCCCTGCCACGCCATGACGATGAAGGCGGCCAGCACACCGAGCGGCAGCGTGATGATCGCGACGAAGGCCGAGCGGACGTGCAGGAGGAAGAAGAAGCAGACGAGCGCGACGACGATGCCTTCCTCGACGAGCTTGTGGGAGAGATAGTCGACGGCGCCCTCGATGAGGGGCGCGCGATCGTAGACGGTGACGATCTCGACGCCTTCGGGAAGGCCGCGCTGCAAGGTGGCGATCTTCTGCTTGACGCCGCGAATGACGTTGAGGGCGTTTTCGCCGTCACGCATGACGATCACGCCGCCGACCACCTCGGCCTTGCCGTCGAGTTCGACCACGCCACGGCGCAGCTCCGGGCCCTCCACGACATTGGCCATGTCGCCGAGTTTCACGGGGGTGCCGTTGTCGGCGAAGATGACGACGTCCTTCAACTCGGCGAGGCTGCGGATGTAGCCTGTCGAGCGTACGACGAGTTCGGTCTCGCCACGCTCGATGACACGTCCGCCGACCTCGCTCGAGGCGGCTTTCACCGCCGATACGATGCGTGCCAGCGATACGTTGTAGGCGCGCAGGCGATTGGGATCGACGAGGACCTGGTACTCCTTGACGAAGCCGCCGACGGAGGCGACCTCGGCCACGCCCTTGACGGTGGCCAGCTCGAACTTCACGAACCAGTCCTGCAGGGACCTGAGCTGGGCCAGGTCGTTACGGCCCGTGCGATCGACCAGCGCATACTGGAAGACCCAGCCGACGCCCGTCGCATCGGGCCCGATCTGCGGCCGCGCGCTTTCGGGCAGGGTGCCCCCTACTTTTGAGAGCGATTCCACCACGCGCGAGCGGGCCCAGTATTGATCGACGCCATCCTCGAACACGACAAAAATGAAGCTCGTGCCGAACATCGAGAAGCCACGCACCGCCTTCGTGCGCGGAAGACCGAGGAGCGTGGTCGACAGCGGATAGGTGATGAGATCCTCGACGATCTGCGGGGATTGACCCGGAAACTCGGTCCGCAGGATCACCTGCGTGTCCGTGAGATCGGGGATCGCATCGAGCGGCGTGCGCTTGATGGCGAGTGCACCGGCGACCGCGAGCGCCAGCGCGGCGATGAGCACCAGCAACTGGTTGGTGGCCGACCATTGGATGAGACGCGCCACGCCAGACCGGGTGGGGTCGTGGCCCGCGATATCGTGCGAGGGGTTGGCCATGGTGCTCAGCCTCCGTTCTTCTTCGCCGGCTCGGCCGCCGCGTCAGACGGCCCGATGCCGCTTCCTTTCGCCGGAGAGGCAGGGGGCGGGGTCTTGGACCGCGCGACGGGCCACGGCACGAGGGTTGCCTGCGATTTCCCGAACGGGTTGACGGGGCGTGCGTCGCGCTGGATCCATTGGCGACCACTCTCGCCCTCCCTGAAGAAGGCGACTTTCTTTTCGGCGTAGTGCTTGGGAACGCCCTCCATCATCCACGGCTTCATGGCCTCGGTCAGCTTGGCGAGCGCTGCCTTGGTCTCGCTTTCGGTGCGCGCGGACTGTGCTTCACCGATGGCCCTGGCTGCGTCGTCGAGGACGAAGCCGAGCTTGGTCTTGCCGAATTTCGACCAGAGCAGGTTGCGGATGTCGCGCGCCGGCTGGAGGAACTTCGGTTCGACCGCGTAGCCGTCGACGAGCGCCTCGTGGAGATAGATGGCGGCATCGACCATGTGATCGACCATGGCCAACTCGGCCGTGGTGAGCGCCAGAAGCGGAAGCGGCGTCTGCATGCGCTCGAGCTTGCGGAAGGATTCGGCGATCGCGCTTTCCGAGTCGATCAGGAACTGGCTGGAAACGACCACCTGCTCGCCCACGGCAAGGCCCCTGCGCACCTCCGTCCAGCCGCCCGAAGCAATGCCCGTCTCGATGCGCCGCGGCTCGAAGCGGCCCTCGCCCACCGAGACGACGACGTGCGCGCCGCGCTCGCTGTGGAGCACGGCTTCGCTCTTGACCGCGATCCGGGGCTCGCTCTTCACCTCGAAGGAGACGTCGGCGAACGAGCCGGGGCGGATCAAGCCGTCCTTGTTCTCGATGACCATGCGCACACGCCCCGTGCGCGTCTTGGCGTCGACGGTCGGGTAGACGTAGTCGATCTGCGTGTCGAAGGCGTGCCCGGAAAGGTTGGGAAAGGTCACGGCTGACCGTGTTCCCGCCGCCAAGGCACCCAGGTCCTTCTCGGCCACGTTGGCGAGCAGCCAGACCTTGCTGTAGTCCTGGATGCGCAGCACCGTGGCGCCGCGCTTGAGGTATTCACCGTTGACGACTGGCAATTCGGCGATGACGCCATCACGGTCGGCGTAGAAGGGCACGCGCTGCATCTCCTGCCCGTCCTGGGCGAGCCGGCGCATCGCCTCGTCCTGAAGGCCGAACGCACGCAACCGCGCCTCGGTGCTCTCAAGGCGGCGCTTGTCGCGCTCGCGCATGGCGATGAGATAGTCGCGTTGCGAGACGACCAGTTCGGGCGCGAACAGCTCGAACAGCTTCATGCCCTTTTTGACGGGATCGCCGACCGCGGTGATCTTGAGGTCCTCGACCCATCCTTCGACGCGGGCCGTCATGACGGAGCGTGTGCGCTCGTTCTCCATGACCATGGCGGTCGCACGCACCGTGCGTCCGAAACTCGCCCGCTCCACCGGGGCGATACGAACGCCCATGTTCTGGACGACTTCCGGCGCGATGGTGACGATGTTACGGCTCTCGTCCGACGACGCGGCCGCGCCACCGCCGGACGCCGCCATCTTGACCAGCTCCATGCCGCAGATCGGGCAATTTCCGGGATGATCGGAGATGTAATGCGGATGCATCGGGCAGGTGTAGCGGACCTTGGCGCCGGGATTTGGCGCCTCGGCCTTGGCGATGGGGAACCACCGTGCCGCTGCCCGCGCGGGGCCGGCCGCAAGCATTTCCGCACCAGACCCCGTGACGGGTGGCGCCATCTCCGGGAGAGCAATGGCGAGTGGCACGCCGGCCGCGAGGACGCGCAGGGCGCCGGTGACGGCAGAGCGCCGTCCTGAGTTTGGATGGTAGACCATGAGAGCTGATCCGGTTGATCACATGACAGGTGCCGGCGAGCGATGCGCGTGCGGCACGATGGATCTTTGGCCACGGCGACCGGGGGCCGGCCGTCGCGGTTCAGTGGATCAGACGACTAGATCGTGAGGCGGGCAACCCGCGCCAGGCGCGGCTCGCGCAGCGACCGCTGCACGCCTTCGGCGGCACGCCATTGCTGCCGATGCTGCACACCATCATCTGGTGGAGCACGACGCGCGAGAGCCCAGGACGAGCCACTTGGCCTCGTCGGCGCATACACGACGAGCTTGCGCTCTTGCGGGCTTCCCGCACCGAGAAGAGCGGGATTGCCGGCGCAGCAATGTCCCGCACACGTGCCAACGGAATGGCACGCACCGGTCCCACAGCAACCGTTCTGGATCGGTTCCGAAGAGAATGTCGAGGTCGCGCCACTCGGCGTTGCACGAGAGCCCGCGGAGAATTGGCCGCCGTGCCGGGAGGCAACGTGCCCCCCGCCATGTACCGCGCTTGCCGCCGGGCGATCCGGGCTGTCCGGGCGAACCAGGGCTGCCACCTCGACCGCGACGGCCTGGGCGCGCGCGCCAGACGACGGCAGCTGTTCCGCTTCATGAATGGGACATGCGACCGCTGCACCGGCCAACATCGTGGCTACGATGGCAATGAGACAGCGGTTCAGCCAGCGGTGCAGCATGCGCACTTCATGCAGGAATTGGTACGACTTGTCGAGCGCTGCGGGCATGCCCCCACGAGATCGTGATGATATGCCGCTGCCCCCCATCCGGGGTGGCGCACCTCCACGCACCCCAGCTGCCCGCTCCGGTTTCCCGGAAGCGCCGCACATTGCGGCGCGCCGTGGGAGACCGCGTAGTGGCCGGGCTACTGCCCGGCAATACGGTTTGCGATTTCGGCGAAAGCCGGGAGGCCGGCAAGCACCGTGACGAGCACATGCGACCCGATCACGATGGCCGCGGCGCTGAGCGTGGCTGGATGGACGGCTGCACCATTCGCGCGGTCATGTCGCGCCAGGATGGCGAGCGGCACCAACTGAAAGGCCAGCACCAGCCACTCGCCCATGCCGCCGAGCAGGGGCATCGGCAGAAGACGGCCCAATGCGGGCTCCATCAGAAGCACCGTCGCGCCCACCATGAGGCGGCGATGCCATTGCGTCTGGCGGCGGCAGGCCACGGCCCAGGCGACGGTGGCGACGAAGAGTCCGATCTCGACCTGCGTCAACGCCAGAAAATAGGCATTGGTGAAGAACGGCGGAATTCTGTGCAGCGCCAGCGCCTGGATTCCGGCGAGGCTGCCAAAGACACCCGTGCCGGCCACGACGATCATCGCCATCCAGCCCAGTCGTCGGTGCAGCTGGAAATTACCGCGGCCGGCCAGGACGTTCTGCGCCACGAAGATCGCCAGCCACAGGACCATGAACAGCCCGTGCGCATGCACCCACCACGGCGTCGCACCGATCGATACGAAGCCGCGCAAGGACCACTGCACAAAACCTACAATGATGAAGAGTGCGAGTGCGATCGCGAGTTTCGTGAAGAACGGCTGATCGGGGATCTCCGGTGCGCGCCGCTCGTCTGCGAACACCACGCCCTGGCTTGTCATCGACATGCGCTTTCTCCAACATTTTCCGGCGGTTGCCAGAGTGCTCTCCAGCATCCGGGGCCGAACGTAGCACGGCTTCGAAATGGCAGCGCAGAGGCATTTCTGACAAATTTGCATTTCGAGTGGGCGGTCAGCTTGGCCGGGGAAAGCAAGGGGCGAGGGAACGAGGTGACCAGAGAGCGGAACCGCGTCGACAGCGCCAGCGGTGAAATGGGTCCTCGCGACAAGCGCGAGGAGGACATTTGGGGGATGGCACGGCGTCCCGCAGCGTGGTGCGCGGGAGCCAATCGTCCGTTCCAGAGCAAAGAAGAAAGTAGGTTGGGTTAGCGCGGCCGGATGAACGAGCATTGCTCCGCGAACAGACCCGCGCGTAACCCAACAGCCAAGCCCCGACAATATTCGTTGGGTTACGCGCGGCGCGATGCTCTCCACCTGCCTTGAAGCAGCATTGACCGCGCTAACCCAACCTACGGCTCGCAAATTTCCGTCGCTCCCCACGCGCGCCGTTCTCCCGGAAGGCGTGCGGCGTGCTGTTGCAGCGCCATGCTCCACAGCATCGGGAAAGACCCCGGCTCGGCGCTGCCGGGCTCTGGCCCGCCCGCTTGGCCGGGGAAACGGAGGGGGAGGGGTGGGACGTGCAGAGTGTCGCTCGAAACGGGGAGCGGCTCGCATCCCTCTCCTCGGCTTTCCTGGACGGAACCGCCCATCCCCCCCGGTTTCCCGGAAGCTGCGCGGGGCGCGGCTATCCGGGAGCATTCGCGGTTCGGTTTGCGACGGGCGTGGCGGCGTGTGGCTGCGGCTGGGCGTGCAACTGCAGCGCGGTGCTCCGATGGCACCGGGAAAGACCCCGGCTCGACGCGGCCGGGCTCTGGCCCGCCCGCTTGGCCGGGGAACCGGGAAAGAGGGGTGGGACGTGCATAGTGTCGCTCGAAACGGGGAGCGGTTCGCATCCTCTCCCCAGCTTTCCTGGACGGAACCGCCCATCCCCCACCGGTTTCCCGGAAGCCGCGCGGAGCGCGGCTATCCGGGAGCATTCGCGGTTCGGTTTGCGACGGGCGTCGTGGCGCTTCGCTGCGGCTGGGCGTGCAACTGCAGCGCGGTGCCCGACGGCACCGGGAAAGGCCCCGGCGCGGCGCGGCCGGGCTCCCGCCCATCCGCTTGGCCGGGGAAACGGAGAGGGTGGCGGGGGGCCGAGAGAAGGCGAGGAAAGCGGAGGAACGGCGAGGGAGAGCGAGGAGCCGGGAACGGGTCGCGGAGGCGGCCGTCTCCCTTCTCGCCACGCGCTATACAGGCATGGCGAGAAGGCAAAACGCGTGTCAGGTGCGGACGGCGAACAGCTCCTTCTGGTCGCCAGCAGCCATGTCACGGGAGTGCCAGGGCAGCCCCTGCTTGCCGATCTCGTCCATGAACGGCTTGGAGGGGAGCTGCTCCACGTTGTAGACGCCGCCGGGCTTCTTCCAGGCGCCGTTGAACAGCATCATGGCGCCGACGACCGGCGGGACGCCGGTGGTGTAGGACACGGCCTGGGCGCCCGTCTCCTTGTAGCAATCGGCGTGATCGCAGACGTTGTAGATGATCGCCCGCTTGTCCTTGCCGTCCTTCTTGCCGGTGAAAATGCAGCCGATGGACGTGCGGCCGGAGTAGTTCTCGCCCAGCGACGAGGGGGGCGGCAGCAGTTCCTTCAGGAACTCCATGGGGATGACGGGCGTGCCCTTGTACATGACGGGATCGATGCGCGTCATGCCGACGTTCTGCAGCACCTCCAGGTGCTTGATGTAGTTTTCGGAGAACGTCATCCAGAAGCGGATCTGCTGCAGGCCCTTGATGTTCTGGACGAGGCTCTCCTCCTCCTCGTGGTAGATGAGGTAGGACTTGCGGGCGCCGACTTCGGGGTAGTCGATCATGCAATTGATCGACAGCGGATCGATGTCGATCCACTTGCCCTCTTTCCAGTACTTGCCGCGCTGCGTCACCTCGCGGAGATTGATCTCCGGGTTGAAGTTGGTGGCGAACGCCTTGCCATGGCTGCCGTCGTTGCAGTCGATGATGTCGATGGTCGAGATCTCGTCGAACAGGAACTCCTGCGCGTAGGCGCAATAGATGTTCGACTGGCCGGGATCGAAGCCGCAGCCCAGGATCGCCATCAGCCCCTTCTCCTTGAAGCGGTCCTGATAGGCCCACTGCCAGGAATACTCGAACTTGGCGACGTCGCGCGGCTCGTAGTTGGCCGTGTCCATGTAGTGCACGCCCGTCTCCAGGCAGGCATCCATGATGGCGAGATCCTGATAGGGCAGCGCCATGTTGATCACGAGGTCAGGCTTGACCTTGCGGATCAGGGCGACGGTCTCGGCGACGTTGTCGGCGTCGACCTGGGAGATGTCGATAGGCGTGACGCAACGCTTGGCCACGGCCTCGCAGCTCACCAGGCGCCGGGAGGCGAGGTGGATCTTCTTGAACACATCGCGATTCATCGCGCACTTCTGGGCGGTGACGGATCCGGCGGCACCGGCGCCGATGATGAGGACGCTGTCCAAGTCGCTTCTCCCAGCAGCTAGAGGTCGAGTTCCGCAGTGTGGCCCGCGGTGACGTCAGGTTCACGACAGAATGCCGCGTGGCGTCGAATTAGTGTAGTTGCCGCGGCAATACAATCCCTCAAGGGGCGGGATTTGGGGATGGGACCTGCGGCCGGCCGGACGCGCCTTCAATAGCCCAGCCGCAGGCGGGAGATTTCCTCGAGGTAGGGGCCGAGGTTGGCAAACAGGATCTCGCTACCGGGTCCGGCGCCTTCGATGCCGTCGGCGCCGTCGAGCGCGGCGGATTGCACCGTGAGCTTGAGCTCGGTGCCCGCCCCGATCGCGCGGAACTCCAGCGTGGTGATCGACAAGGTGAGGGCGATCTCGCGCTCGAACACGGCCTCGGTGGCGACGATGCGATGGCCCGGAACGATGTCCACGTAGTTCATCGAACCGCGGAAGCGCGGGCGCCTGCGGGCGCCGAAGCGATAGACGCAACGGCCGCCCGGCTGGAAATCCACCTCGTCCACGACGACGGCAGCGCCCGTGCCCGCCGCGCCGAGCCGCTGCAGCTCCCGTGGGTCGGAGAACGCGGCATAGACGTCGGAGGCGGCAGCATCGAACATGCTGCCGAGGACGATCGTGCTGTGGCTGGTCGAGGCATCGCGCATGCCCATGCTGTAGCCGATGGCATCGCGGGCATCAATGTGGCTGGCACCTCGCCCGAAACACCCGGCGAGGTGCCTCACCTCCTACTGCGCGGTCAGGCCGCCGTCGACCACCATGCCCGAGCCGGTCATGAAGCCCGCGTCATCGGAGGCCAGGAAAACGATACCCAGCGCGATGTCCTCGGGCACGCCCAGCCGACCGATGGGATGCATCGTCCTGGACGCCTGACGGGCGGCCTCGACGTCGTTCGAGCCTTGATTGCGCGCGCGCGTCACGAAGGTCTGCTCGCCCATGTCGGTCTCGATGACGCCGGGATGGATCGAGTTGACGCGGATGCGCCAGCCGCGGCGGCCGAAGGCGAGGGCCGTCGATTTGGTGAAGAGCGTGACGCCGCCCTTGGTCATGGAGTAGAGCGGATCGAGCTGCGAGCCGACGATACCCGCGACCGAGGCCAGGTTGACGATGGCCGAGCCGTGGCGGCTGGTCTTGCCGCGCTCCATCAGCGCTTCGGCGCAGCATTTCGTTCCCAGGAAGACCCCGGTCAGGTTGACGGCAGCGAGCTTGTTCCACTCCTCGACCGACACTTCCATGAAGTCGCGGCCCAGGAACAGGCCGGCATTGTTCACGAGAATGTCGAGACCGCCGAACGCCTTCGTCGCCGCCTCCACGGCACCGGCCCAGCTCGCCTCGCTCGTCACGTCGAGGTGGACCGATATGGCATCGCCGCCAGCTTCCTTGATCGCCTGCACCGTCTCCTTCGCCCGGTCATCGAGAATATCCCCGATGACGACCTTGGCGCCGGCCTTGGCCATCAGCTGTGCCGTCTCGCCGCCGATGCCGCGCGCGCCTCCAGAGATGAGGGCAACCTTGCCGTCGAGCCTGTTCATGTGATCGCGTTCCTCCATTCAGGGTTTTCGTTGGTTCGCCGACAAACCTGGTAGCCCGTCGCTGCCCAAAATCGCCCCATGGCCACGACCGATTTCCGATTTTGGCGCGACATGAGGGCTACCAGATGAATCATGTGCTTGAGTATGGCGTTCATCGCGCCTTGATCGACGACTGCGTTGCCGCACGGAATGGTCGATCAAGACGCGACGCCACATTAGTGTTCCGGCTCCGACACTTGGTTCCCCGTGCATCATGTTCTGGACCAAGTGTCGGAGCCAGAAGGAACACTAGCAACCGTATGATTCTAGTGTAGCTTTTGCATCTGACGTTTGGTCATGGTCCCAGCCGCGAGTGGGTACCAAACGTCAGATGCGCTACACTAGGGGGGCGAGGCAACATTGCCTAGTGTGGCGTGATGGTTCTCGGTGGATCGGCCCTGCCAGCTGTGCGTCTTGATGCGAACACCCCGCAGGTCTAGACAAGTCGAAGCCGAAGGGCGCCGCGGAAGCAGATCACGATGTCGAGCAGACTTTCCGAATTCCTGATCATGAACATCGGCATCGTCGCGCCGCTGGCACTGCTGGCGATGCTGGTGCTTTTCAAATCGGCGCGGGTTGCCATGGCCGGCTTCCTGCGGGTCTTCGCCCGGCTGCTGCTGCTCGCCGCAACCGTGGCGATCGTCTACGACGGCACGCGGACGATCGCGGGCGGAGCGGGGCTCGTCATCACGCCACTCGCCGAGCACTGGCAGGCCCTGGCTCCCGCGAGCCTGGCGCTGCTCCAGAAGACGCTCTCCGGCCTGCATCCGCTCGCCTGGTCGCGCGGTGGCCTCGTGCTGGTGTCCCTGCCCGCCTGGCTCGTGCTCGGCGTGTTCGGCCTGCTCCTCGCCTGGATCGGCGCCAAGCGGCGCGAGATCGAGATCTTCGTCAACTGACAGGGGCGTGCGTTCGAGCCTCACCGCGACGTCTTCATCGAGCGAATGTGACGTGCATTCGCGCAGCGGCGGCCTATAAACAGCGCTGAACCCCAACGACCGGAGGCGCCGCCGCCCATGTTCTTCCTGCGCAAGAAAGTCGAGATGCCCACCGCCGCGACCGCCCTCGAGGGACGTTCCGAGCCGATCCCCACTGCGACGGCTCATTTCCTCAACGGTCACGCCCTCAAGGGGCCCTATCCCGCGGGAACCGAAACGGCCCTGTTCGGCATGGGCTGCTTCTGGGGCGCCGAGCGGAAGTTCTGGGAGCTGGACGACGGCATCTGGGTCACGGCCGTGGGATATGCGGCGGGACTCACGCCCAATCCCACGTACGAGGAGGTTTGCTCGGGCCAGACCGGCCACAACGAAGTGGTTCTGGTTGTGTTCGATGCCAAGGTCACGAGCTACGAGCGATTGCTCAAGACCTTCTGGGAGAACCACGATCCGACGCAGGGCATGCGGCAGGGCAACGACGTGGGCACGCAGTACCGATCGGGCATCTACGTCACGTCGGCCGCGCAGAAAGCTGCCGCGGAGGCGACGAAGGCCAGCTTCGGCGAGGCGCTGAAGGCGCGCGGCTTCGGTGCGATCACGACGGAGATCCTCGACGCGCCGACGTTCTACTTCGCAGAGGACTACCACCAGCAATATCTGGCGAAGAACCCGCTCGGGTACTGCGGCCTGGGCGGAACGGGGGTTGCCTGCCAGATCGGGACCGGCGTGGCGGCCGCCGAATAGCTCCGGAGGCCTTCCCGAGCGCGGGAGCGGGATGGCGGAGAGCAGCGCCGCGTCGGCAGCGCCAGCGGTGCCATGGGCCCTCGCGACAAGTGCGAGGACGACAAAGGGGACGTCGAGGCGCCCAGGCGCGTGCCGAGCAAGGATCGGCAAACGTCACCATCAGGCGACCGACATCGAAGAGCCCGGAAGCGGGCTGAGCAGCAAGTCGCGCGCTGGCCCCATGCGCCCACTTCGCAGAGATTGCCGCTCTCGCTCTACTCATTCCCTCCGGTTTCCCGGAAGGCGCGCGGGGCGCGGCTGTCCGGCAACTTTCGCGGTGCGGGTCACGACGGGCGTAGGTGCACGCCGCTGCGGGGCCAGGGTGTCGTTGCGACGCCATGCTCTGACGGCGCCGGGAAAGACCCCGGCTCGGCGCGGCCGGGCTGCCGCCCACCCGCTTGGCCGGGGAACCGGGGGTGGCGGGGAGACGGGGCGGGAGGCGGACACCGGTGGGCGCAGGGCGCGCGGAGCCCGACGGCACCGTGAAGGACCCCGCCTCGGCGAAGCCCGAGCGATTTGCGCCGGCCATGACGAAGACGGTTGCCGGTTCCCCCGACCAGCGGCCCTCGGCATGTGCGGCAGCAATCCAAGATTTCGTCGAAGGCAACGGACAAAGTGGCCGCTGCGCACGCGATGCCCGCAGCAGCTTCCGCGGGGACGCCCTTTACGCGACGACACCTGCCTTTTCCAGCACGGCCTGCAGCAGCACGTTGCAGCCCGCCGTCGCCCATTCCGGCTTCATGTCCTCCGCCTCGTTATGGCTGATGCCGTCGATGCAGGGCGTGAAGACCATGGCCGTGGGGGCGACGCGCGCCATGTAGACGGCATCGTGGCCGGCGCCCGACGTGATCTCGCGCGCGGTGTAGCCGAGCCGCCTGGCGGCGTTGCGCACGGCATCGACGCAGCCCGCGTCGAAGGGCACGGGCGGATAATCGGCAACGAGCTTCATCTCGCAGCCGAGGCCGGTACGCGCCGCGATCTCCTCGACGCCGCGCCGCAGGGCCGCGTCCATCGACAGCAGCTTGTCGCCATCGGGATGCCGGAAGTCCACGGTCAGGAAGACCTGGCCGGGGATGACGTTACGGGAGTTGGGATAGGCCTGGATCATGCCGCAGGTGGCGCAGGCCTGGGGATCGTGCGCGTGGCCGATGCCGTTGACCAGCTCGACGATGCGCGAAGCGCCCAGAAGCGCGTCACGGCGGCGGCTCATCGGGGTCGGGCCGGCGTGGCTTTCCACCCCCGTCAACGTGATCTCGTACCATTTCTGGCCGTTGGCCGCGGTCACGATACCGATGTCGATCCCCTCTTCCTCGAGGATCGGGCCCTGCTCGATGTGCACCTCGAAGAACGCCGCCACGGGGCGGCCGCCGACGTCCATGTCGCCCGCATAGCCGATGCGTTGCAGCTCGGGACCGATCTCCAAGCCGTCGACGTCCTTGATCTTCAGCGCGTCCTCCAGCTTCAGGACACCGGCGAACACACCGGAGGCGGTCATGGCCGGCGCAAAGCGCGAGCCTTCCTCGTTGGTCCACATGGCGACCTCGATGGGGTGGCGCGTGCGGATATCGAGATCGTTGAGCGAGCGGACCACTTCGAGGGCCGACATCACGCCCAGCGCGCCATCGAACTTGCCGCCGGTGGGCTGGGTGTCGAGATGGCTGCCGAGCATGACGGGCGGCAGCGTGTCGTCGGCGCCCGGGCGGCGGGCGAACATGGAGCCCATCTTGTCGACGCTGATGGTGCAGCCGGCCTCGCGGCACCAGCGGGCGAAGAGATCGCGGCTTTCACGGTCGAGATCGGTGAGCGTCAGGCGCTTGACGCCACCCTTGGGCGTGGCGCCGATCCTGGCCATCTCCATCAGGCTGTCCCACAGGCGTGGCCCGTTGATCTTCAGATTGCTGTCGATTGCCATCCGCATCCCTCTCGTGTCGCTCGTCTCGATGCTGCCTGCATCCGGTTCGGATTGACCTAAGCCGAGCGGCCCGGCGCACGCAAGCGCTACGGGGCCGTTGGCCAGATTCGAGGCATCGTGGTAGGCAACGAGGCAGCAGATGCGTCCATTCCGGGAGCCCGCATGTCCGCCTACAGCCACCTCCTCGCCCCGCTCGATCTCGGTTTCACCACGCTCTCGTGCCGCGCCATCATGGGGTCGATGCACACGCGGCTGGAGACACTCGACCGCGCGCCAGAGCGCATCGCACGGTTCTATACGGAGCGCGCGAAGGGAGGCGCGGCGCTGATCGTGACGGGGGGCTATTCGCCCAACGGGGACGGTCTGCTCGAACCGGGCGGGCCCGTTCTCGACAGCGCGGCGCATCTGGGCGAGCACATCGCCCTGACACGGGCCGTGCACGACGCCGGCTCCAAGATGGCGCTGCAGATCCTGCATGCCGGCCGCTACGCCACGCACGGAGCATCCGTCGCCCCCTCCAGCCAAGCCTCGCCGATCAATCCGAAGGCGCCGCGCCGCATGACGGACGCGGACATCCAGCGCACCATCGAGGATTACGCCCGCTGCGCCGCGCTCGCCCGCGAGGGCGGCTACGACGGCGTCGAGATCATGGGCAGCGAAGGCTACCTCATCAACGAGTTCACGGCGCCGCGCACCAACGACCGCGACGACGACTGGGGCGGCAGCCTGGAGGCGCGCCTGCGCTTTCCCGTCGAGATCATGAAGCGCGTGCGCGAGCGCGTCGGCCACGACTTCATCGTCATCTATCGCATCTCCTCGATCGACCTCGTCGAGGGAGGGCTGACCGCCGCGGAGATCATCGCACAGGCCCAGGCCATCGAGGCGGCCGGTGCATCGATCATCAACCAGGGGATCGGCTGGCACGAAGCGCGCGTACCCACGATCGCGCAGAAGGTGCCGCGTGCCGTCTGGACGTTCGCGGCCCGGCGCCTGAAGGACGCGGTGCGCATCCCCGTGATCGCGTCGAACCGCATCTCGACGCCCGACGTAGCGGAACGCATCCTGGCCGCCGGCGAGGCCGATCTCGTATCGATGGCGCGGCCGTGGCTCGCCGATCCCGCCTTCATCGCCAAGACGCGCGCGGGCCAGGCTGACGAGATCAACGTCTGCATCGCCTGCAACCAAGCCTGCCTCGACTACATCTTCTCGGGCCGCGTGGCGAGCTGCCTCGTCAATCCGAAAGCGGGACGCGAGATCGAGTTCGATGCGGCGCCGCCAGCGCGCCAGAAGCGCGTTGCCGTCGTCGGCGGAGGGGCTGCCGGTCTCGCATGCGCCGCGACGGCGGCGGAGCGCGGACACGCCGTGACCCTGTTCGAGGCCTCGAACCGCATCGGCGGGCAGCTCGCATTGGCGCGCAACGTGCCGGGCAAGGAGGAATTCGACGAGACGCTGCGCTATTGGCAACGCATGCTCGCAAAGCACGGCGTCACGGTCCGCCTGAATACGCGGGCGGACGTGGATGCCCTGGCCGGGTTCGACGACGTGGTCGTGGCCACCGGCATCGGGGCGCGCACGCCCGACATCGCCGGCATCGATCACGCGAAATGCGTCTCCTATGCCGATATCCTCTCGGGCAAGGCGTCGGCGGGACGGCGGGTCGCGATCATCGGTGCGGGCGGCATCGGCTTCGACGTGGCGGAGTTCCTGTCGTCGCCGGCAGCCGAAGTCGCAGCCGACCCGAAACACTTCCTGGCGTCATGGGGCGTCGATGCGCCAAACAACGGTCCGGGCGGCCTGACGAAGCCGGTGGGCGATGCGGTCCCGCGCGAGATCACGATGCTGCAACGCAAGCCCGGCCGCATGGGGCGCGGGCTCGGCGTCTCGACGGGCTGGATCCTCCGGCTGATGCTGGCCCAGCGCAAGGTTGCGCAAGTCTCGGGCGTCACCTACCGGCGCATCGACGAGGACGGCGTGCACATCACGGTGGGGACCGAGGACAAGACCATCCCGGCCGACACCGTGGTGATCTGCGCGGGCCAGGAGCCGCAGGATGCACTCCTGGGAGAACTCGCCGCGCGCGGGATCGTGGCGCACGTGATCGGCGGCGCGGCGAAGGCCGCCGAACTCGATGCCATGCGCGCGATCGACGAGGGCACACGCCTCGCCGTCGCGCTGTAGGCATCCGCGGTGCCGGCAGCACGGCGTGCCGATCGTCAGTCGTCGTAGCCGAGCCGCTGGCGCATCTGGGCGAACATGGTGCGCTTCAGCTCCATGCCGATGCCGGGCGTCTGGTGCAGGGCGGTGTAGCCGCCGACCACGGGAATGTCGTCTGCAAAGCCGCCGTAGGGCTGGAAGACGCCGGGATAGCTCTCCGACCCGCCCATCTGCAGGCCCGCGGCCATGTTGAGCGCGAGCTGATGTCCGCCATGCGGGATCAGCTTGCGGCGCGGCCAGCCCATCTCCGCGCACGCGTCGAGAAAGCGCAGATACTCGGTGAGACCATAGGACAGCGCGGGATCGAGCTGGATCCAGTCGCGATCCGGACGCATGCCGCCGTAGCGGATGAGATTGCGCCCATCGATGACGGAAAACAGGTTCTCGCCGGTCGCCAGCGCGTACGGATAGGCCTTGGCCAGCTCGGCGTTGAGGTAATAGTCGAGCGGGTCGCCCGGCTCCTCGTACCAGAAGAGCTTGTAGGGCTCGACGGCTTTGCCGAACGCCAGCGCCGTCTTCAGATCGAAGCGGCCATTGGCATCCACGGCGAGGTTCTCGCCCGCGCCCACGATATCGAGAACCGCCTCGATGCGCCTGACGTCGGTGGCGAGGTCGGCGCCTCCCACCTTCATCTTGACGACCTTGTAGCCCTGCTCCTGGTAGGTGCGCATCTCGGCCTGCAGGCCCTCGATCTCCTTGCCGGGATAGTAGTAGCCGCCGCCGGGATAGACGAGGATGCGCTCGTCGAACTTGCCGCCGTTGTAGCGATCGGAGAGCAGCTTCCAGAGGGGCTTTTCAGCGATCTTGGCAACCGCATCCCACACTGCCATGTCGAGGCCGCCGGCGGCATGCGCGCGATCTCCATGGCCGCCCGGTTTTTCGTTGGACATGAAGGCCGCCCAGACACGGAACGGGTCGAGATTGTCGCCGGTCTCGTCGACGAGCGACTTGGGATCGGCCTCCATCACGCGCGGGATGAAGCGCTCGGTGAGAATGCCGCCCTGCGCATAGCGGCCGTTCGAGGTGAAGCCGTAGCCGATCACCGGCTTGCCGTCGCGCACCACATCCGTCTCGACCGCGACGAGGCTCACCGTCATGGTCGAGAAGCTGATGTAGGCGTTGCGGATCGCCGACGCGATCGGCGCCGAGGCGTGCCGGATACGGGTGATTTTCATGATTGCTCGCGAGTTCTGGCGCTGGTGTGCCGGGCTTGCGCCGCAAGAAACGAGATCTGCGGCGGCCCGGCGCGATATCGAGGCGTCGACACTATTGGAAGCCCATCACGCTCACAAGCCGCAACGGCGACCGCAACGACGTCGTTTACATCGCGGGGCGGCTCGGTGCGTCGCGCGCGCAAAACGCGAACAGGCCGCTGCGCGTTCTGGCGCGGCGACCTGGGCAATGTGTTGCGTCGGGACGACCCGATCAGGCGGTGGCGGCTTCCGCGCCCTTCGCCTTGGCGATCTCGCGCTTCAGCTTGAGGCAGCGCAGCGAGAGTTCGTCCGCACGCGCCTTCTCGAGGTAAGCATCGAGGCCGCCACGGTGCTCCACCGACTTCAGCGCGTGGGCGCTGATGCGCAGGCGGAAGTTACGCTTCAGCGTGTCGCTGATCAGCGTGACATTCACCAGATTGGGACGGAAGACCCGCTTGGTCTTGTTCTCGGCATGGCTCCGCAGTTGCCCCGACATGGGCAGCTTACCGGTCAGCTCGCAGCGCCTGGTCATCGAACGCTCCTCGAGAGGAAAGTGGTTGCCGCACCGCCATATCGCACACCGACAAGCGTTCATTGGAACACGCCAGCACGCGCGACAGCGCCAAAAAGATGTGGTCCCGCGAGGCTGCTCGCGAGACCGTCGGGGCCGTAATAGGCGCGAGTGCGGTCTCACGTCAAGGCCAATTCGTCCAGTCGCAGCGACCAGCCGGCGCGCAAACACCCCTTGCGAGCGAAGCGTGCAGCGGCGCGGCGCCACTGTCGCGGCCGGGCGATGCGCGTCGCGAGCCGGACGTTGCCCCCTCTGAAGAGAAAGCCCTTTCGATTCAGCGTCCCACCGCGAAACGGCGCTTAACTCCGATTTAACCTCGGCCAGCGATTATTCGATGGTGAAACTTGAGGTCAACAGGCCTCCGACGAGTGCCTGACAATTGAAGGTAGACAAC
Source organism: Hyphomicrobiaceae bacterium (assembly GCA_041397775.1). GTDB lineage: Bacteria > Pseudomonadota > Alphaproteobacteria > Rhizobiales > Hyphomicrobiaceae. The sequence continues at coordinate 233,772 of JAWKWB010000006.1, forward strand.
ATGAGCTTTTCGCTGAAGGCTGGTCTCGCCTCGGCAGCACTCGCCGTAGCTGCCTCCGTTACGCCTGCCGCCGCAGCCGATCTGGGCGGTTACCCTCGCGGTGGCTCCATTAAAGACACCTATATTCCGGCCATGCCGACCGTCTCGACGGCAGGACCGTGCTATTTTCGTGGCGACACCGGGTATTCCTGGTCGAGCGCTCCCAATGGCGAGTACGTGGGCAATGCCACCGATTCCCACGTCTATCTGGCCAACCTGAAGAACACCTCCCTGCTCGAGGCGGGCCTGGGTTGCAGCCAGGGCTCGCGCGGTTTCCGCGCCGAAATGATGGCCGGCATCCGCAACAGCCGGAAGTTCACGGGTGACGTCAACATCGTCGTCAACAACCAGCCGGTCGATCCGCCGATCCAGACGACCCTGCAGACGTACTCGATGATGTTCAACACCTACTACGACTTCGGCAAGCATGCCGGCTTCGTGCCTTACGTCGGCGCCGGCATCGGCTTCGCCTACCACAAGATGGGCGACGTCACGATCTCCGACCCGAATTCGCCCAACCCCCAGTTCGGCGAGGACAAGCTCTCGTTCGCCTGGTCGCTGATGGCGGGCGTCGGCTACCAACTCACCGACCGCATGATCCTGGACGTGGGCTATCGCTACATCGACATGGGCCTCGCCCGGTCGTCGCACGCCGACAGCAGCTTCGGGGCCTGGAACCCGCGCCTGGAGCTCGACGACCTGCGCGCACACGAGATCAAGGTCGGCGTGCGCTATCACTTCGGCGGCGGCGACTGCTGCCAGCAGGCTGCCATGTACGCCCCCATGAAGTGATCGGACCGAACACTACTCGATGCATGTGCGAGGCCGTCCCGCGATCCGGGGCGGCCTCGTCGCGTCGCCCCCTGCCCGGTCCGCCGCCAGGGGGTGCCGGCATCTTTGCCCTGTTTGCACTTCGTGGGCGCGCGCTGCACATTCACGATTGATTCTTCTGGAACAGCCCAGATATACACGGGCCGATCTATCTGCGTCGCCGTTCGGCTTGCCGGGCTTGGCGCCGGGGGAGCGTGGTGCTGCGCCGTGACCGGCCAGCGGCCGCGATCCGACGGACCGGAAAGATCCCGTGCGGGCGTGGCGGAACTGGTAGACGCACTGGATTTAGGTTCCAGCGGCGAAAGTCGTGGGGGTTCAAATCCCTCCGCCCGCACCAAAGCGACAGTCCGGGACCCCTTCCGTACCGTCGCCGAGGGACCGGCCGAAGATCTACTCCGGCGAAGGCGCGACGCACAACGAATTCCGGCCACTTCCGTGGCCCCTATGGCAAGGCAGGCGAAGAGCGATATGGAAGTTTCTGTAACCAACAGCGATGGGCTGGCACGCAAGCTGCAGGTCGTGGTCGCGCAGGGCGAGCTGAACCAGCGGTTCGACGCACGCCTTGCCGAGGCGAGCAAGACGATCCAGCTCAAGGGCTTCCGCCGCGGCAAGGTGCCCACGAGCCACCTGAAGAAGATCTACGGCCGTTCGATCATGGCCGAAGTGCTGCAGGAGACCGTCGAGCAGACGAGCCAGAAGGCCATCGAGGACCGCAAGGAGCGGCCGGCTTTCCAGCCGAAGGTGGAGCTTCCCGAGAACCAGGAAGAGATCGAGGCCGTGATGACCGGCGCCCGCGATCTGTCCTACTCGCTCTCCTTCGAGGTGCTGCCGGAAATCAACGTGAGCGACCTGGCGAGCCTGAAGCTCGAGCGCCCCGTGGCGGAAGTTCCCGAGGAGTCGGTGACGACCGCGCTCGAAGAGATCGCCAGCCGCAACGTCAAGTACGAGATCGAGGACGGCCGCGTCGCCTCTGACGGCGACCAGCTCGTGATCGACTTCGTCGGCACCATCGGCGGCGAGGAATTCGAGGGTGGCAAGGCCGAGGAAGTGCCGCTGGTCCTGGGCCAGGGCGGCTTCATCCCCGGCTTCGAGGAAGGGCTCACCGGCGCCAAGGCAGGCGACGAACGCACCGTCACCGCGACCTTCCCGGCCGAGTACCCGGTCGATACGCTGAAGGGCAAGGAGGCGAGCTTCGCCGTCAAGGTGCGCTCGGTCGCCAAGGCGAGCAAGCCGGCGATCGACGACGACATGGCCAAGGAGCTGGGCCTGGACGACCTCGCGACCCTGAAGGACCGCGTCAAGGCGCAGATCCAGCAGGAGTTCGAGCAGGTCTCGCGCGCCAAGATGAAGCGCAACATGCTCGATGCGCTCGATGCGGCCCATTCGTTCGAGCTGCCGCCGACGCTGGTCGAGAACGAATTCAACGGCATCTGGGCCCAGCTCATGCAGAGCATGGAGCAGTCGAAGAAGACGTTCGCCGACGAAGGCAAGACCGAGGACGAGGTGCGCGCGGAGTACCGCAAGCTCGCCGAGCGCCGGGTTCGCCTGGGCCTCGTCCTTGGCGAGATCGGCGGCCAGGGCAAGATCGACGTGACGCAGGACGAGCTGCGTAACGCCCTCTTCGAGCAGGCCCGCCGCTTCCCCGGCCAGGAGAAGATGGTCTACGAGTACTTCCAGAAGACGCCGGGTGCGATCGCCCAGTTGCGCGCGCCGATCTTCGAGGAGAAGGTCGTCGACTACATCGCGTCGCTGGCGACGGTGACGGACAAGACGGTCAGCCGCGAAGAGCTTCTGGCACCGGCCGAGGGTGACGAGGCCGCAGCGGCGCCCGCCGTCGCGGGCTGAGCCCAGCAGAACCGCCCGACGACAGCCGCAATTGCGTCCACAGTCGTCGGGCATTGAGATCGAGCCCCTGAATGCACATTTGGTGCGCTCAGGGTGCGCACAGGGCGCAAGAAACGTCAGGACAGATCCATGAGCGTGATCACGAACACCTATTGGCCCACGGTCATCGAGCAGACGGCGCGCGGCGAGCGTCCCTACGATCTGCCCTCGCGGATGCTGCAGGAGCGGATCATCTTCGTGATCGGCCCGGTCGAAGACCACATGGCCTCCTCGATCTGCATGCAGCTCCTGTTCCTGGAAGCGCAGAACCCGAAAAAAGAAATCGCCATGTACATCAATTCGCCCGGCGGCGTCGTGACCGCGGGCATGGCGATCTACGACACGATGCAGTTCATCCGCTGCCCGATCGCGACGCTGTGCATCGGCCAGGCGGCGTCCATGGGTTCGCTGCTGCTGACGGCCGGCGACAAGGGCATGCGCTATGCGCTTCCCAACGCCCGCATCATGGTGCATCAGCCATCGGGTGGTTTCTCGGGCCAGGCGAGCGACATCGAGCGGCACGCCGAAGACATCATCAAGATGAAGCGCCGCCTCAACGAGGTGTACGTCAAGCACACCGAGCAGACCTACGAGAAGATCGAGCAGACGCTGGATCGCGATTACTTCATGACCGCCGATCAGGCGCGCGAATTCGGGCTGATCGACCGCGTTCTGACCCGCCGCGAAGACCTGGAAGGCAGCGAGGACAGCAAGAAGTCGTCCTGACGGCCAGCCTCGGGCGGCCGCCATCGCACGACGCCTCCTGCGAAACGAAATTAGCCGTAAGCAGGAGTTGTGGTTGCAGTCGCAACGCACAATATATTCCTTGGCCGCGTGTCGGCGCGGCCAGGTTTCATGTGCGGTGCGGCGAGATTGTCACAATGCGTCCGCAATGGCGTGAACTTTGTTGCAGACGGAGTCGGTGCCGTTAATCCAATCTTGATCTCGCGGCCGATAGCATGCTGAGATCACCTCGTTTGGATTCTAACGATGCGGCGGACCGGGTTAGCCGTCATTGTGTGTCCCCGAGGCCGCAATCGAGGTGGCCATCGACGTGGTACGAGTTTGATATCCTGACACTGAGGAAGGGGCGGGAATAGGCAGATGGCGAACGAGAAGAACACCCTCTACTGCTCCTTCTGCGGCAAGAGCCAGCACGAGGTTCGCAAGCTGATCGCGGGCCCCACCGTGTTCATCTGCGACGAATGCGTCGAGCTGTGCATGGACATCATCCGCGAGGAGAACAAGAACACCCTCGTGAAGTCGCGCGACGGCGTGCCCACGCCGCAGGAGATCTGCAACGTTCTCGACAACTACGTGATCGGGCAGGACTACGCCAAGCGCGTGTTGTCTGTTGCGGTGCACAACCACTACAAGCGCATCAATCACGCCAGCAAGAACGGTGACGTCGAACTCGCCAAGTCGAACATCCTGTTGGTCGGCCCGACGGGCTGCGGCAAGACGCTGCTGGCCCAGACGCTGGCCCGCATCCTCGACGTTCCCTTCACCATGGCGGATGCCACGACGCTGACCGAGGCCGGCTACGTCGGCGAGGACGTCGAGAACATCATTCTGAAATTGTTGCAGAATGCCGACTACAACGTCGAGCGGGCGCAGCGCGGCGTCGTCTATATCGACGAAGTCGACAAGATCAGCCGCAAGTCGGACAACCCGTCGATCACGCGTGATGTCTCGGGCGAAGGCGTGCAGCAGGCGTTGCTGAAGATCATGGAAGGCACGATCGCCTCCGTGCCGCCGCAGGGGGGGCGCAAGCATCCCCAGCAGGAGTTCCTGCAGGTCGATACGACGAACATCCTCTTCATCTGCGGTGGTGCTTTCGCGGGGCTCGAGAAGATCATCGCGCGGCGCGGCAAGGGCAGCTCGATCGGCTTCGGTGCAACCGTCGTCGGTCCCGACGAGCGGCGCACGGGTGAATTGCTGCGCGTCGTGGAGCCCGAGGACCTGCTGAAGTTCGGCCTCATCCCGGAGTTCATCGGTCGTCTGCCAGTGATCGCCACGCTCGAGGATCTCGACGAGAAGGCCCTCATCCAGATCCTGACCGAGCCCAAGAACGCGCTGGTCAAGCAATACCAGCGGCTGTTCGAGCTGGAGGGCGTTCAGCTCACGATCACGCCGGAAGCGTTCAAGGCCATCGCCAAGAAGGCCATCGAGCGCAAGACGGGTGCACGTGGCCTGCGTTCGATCATGGAAGCGATCCTGCTCGACACGATGTTCGAGCTGCCGAGCCTCAAGGGCGTCGAGGAGATCGTGATCGGCCCCGAGGTCGTCGAGGGTGGGGCCCGGCCGCTGCGGATCTATGCCGAGCGCGTCGAGGAAAAAGGAACCAGCGCCTGATCACCAGCGGTCAGGATGCGGTCATAGCGCGCAATGGGTGCGTCATCATCGTGCCGTGGAGCGGAGCCGTGTCTGCGGCTTCGCTGGCAGTGCACGGCTGCAAGAGAGTCTTGTCTCTTGCGCGTAGCCGCGGCCTTGATGCGCGCAATGTGATCCCCACTTTAGACACAGGCGTAGTAGATAGGTCGGAACGTGGTGCCAGGCACACTGTCCCGGCGTTTGGCGAGATGTTCTCGCATCGACTGCGTGCTAAGCATGCGCACAGTGACGGCGTTCTAATGCGGCCCCCGGGAGCACAGACCGCCGGTCGAGAAAAGGAATAGAGCCCATGAGCGAAACGACCAAGTCCGCCAAGGAAAAGCCGGGCCGTCCAGACGTGTTCCCGGTTCTGCCGCTGCGGGATATCGTGGTCTTCCCGCATATGATCGTTCCGCTGTTTGTCGGGCGAGAGAAGTCGATCAGCGCGCTGGAAGAGGTGATGCGCGCGGAATCGCAGATCCTCCTGGCTGCGCAAAAGAACGCCAGTGACGACGAGCCGGGCACCGACGGCATCTACCAGATCGGAACGCTGGCGACCGTCCTGCAGCTGCTCAAGCTCCCCGACGGCACGGTGAAGGTGCTGGTGGAGGGCTCGGCGCGCGCGCGCATCGTGCGCTACACGGATCGCGCGGAGTATTTCGAGGCCGAGGTCGATCGCCTGGCCGAGACGGCCGGCAACAAGGACGAGATCGAGGCGCTGGCGCGTTCGGCCGTGTCGCAGTTCGAGTCCTATGTGAAGCTGAACAAGAAGATCAGCCCCGAAGTGCTCGGCAACATCAGCCAGATCGAGGACTACTCGAAGCTGGCCGATACGATCGCCTCGCATCTGGGCATCAAGATTTCCGAGAAGCAGGAGATCCTCGAGATCACCAAGGCGTCCGACCGCCTCGAGCGCGTCTATACGCTGATGGAGAGCGAGATCTCGGTGCTGCAGGTCGAGAAGAAGATCCGCAGCCGCGTGAAGCGTCAGATGGAGAAGACGCAGCGCGAGTACTATCTCAACGAGCAGATGAAGGCGATCCAGAAGGAGCTCGGCGACAACGACGAGCGCGACGACATCACCGAGTTCGAGGAGAAGATCGAGAGCACGAAGCTGTCGAAGGAAGCCAAGGACAAGGCGCTGGCGGAGCTCAAGAAGCTCAAGCAAATGAGCCCGATGTCGGCCGAAGCGACGGTGGTGCGCAACTATCTCGACTGGCTGCTGTCGATCCCCTGGGGCGTCAAGGGCAAGGTCAAGAAGGACCTCAACGAGGCCCAGGAGGTGCTCGACAAGGAGCACTACGGCCTGGAGAAGGTGAAGGAGCGCATCCTCGAGTATCTCGCGGTGCAGACGCGCACGGCGAAGTTGCGCGGCCCGATCCTGTGCCTGGTCGGTCCTCCCGGCGTCGGCAAGACGTCGCTGGGCAAGTCCATCGCGAATGCGACGGGCCGTGAGTTCGTGCGCATGTCGCTCGGCGGTGTGCGCGACGAGGCGGAGATCCGTGGCCATCGCCGCACCTACATCGGTTCGATGCCGGGCAAGATCATCCAGTCGATGAAGAAGGCGAAGAAGAACAACCCGTTGTTCCTCCTCGACGAGATCGACAAGATGGGGTCGGACTTCCGCGGCGATCCGGCGGCGGCCCTGCTCGAGGTGCTCGATCCGGAGCAGAACAACTCGTTCAACGACCATTACCTCGAGGTCGACTACGACCTGTCGAGCGTGATGTTCGTGACGACGGCGAACACGCTGAACATTCCGCCGGCCCTGATGGACCGCATGGAGATCATTCGTCTCGCCGGCTACACGGAGAGCGAGAAGGTCGAGATCGCCAAGCGCCACCTCGTGCCGGGTACGCGCCAGGACCACAGCCTGGACGAGGGCGAGTGGAGCGTGGACGACGAGGCGATCAAGGTCATCATCCGCCGCTACACGCGCGAAGCCGGCGTGCGTTCGCTCGAGCGTGAGATCTCCAAGCTCGCCCGCAAGGCGGTCAAGGACATTCTCACCGAGAAGCGCAAGTCGGTGCACGTCACGGCCGAGATGATCGAGGAATATCTCGGCGTGCCGAAGTACCGGTACGGCGAGGCCGAGCGCGAAGACCAGGTGGGTGTCGTCACGGGCCTCGCCTGGACCGAGGTGGGTGGCGAGATCCTGACCATCGAAGGCGTGATGATGCCCGGCAAGGGCAAGTTCTCCGTCACGGGCAACCTGCGCGAGGTGATGAAGGAATCGATCCAGGCGGCCACGGCCTACGTGCGTTCGCGTTCCGTCGATTTCGGCATTCCGGCCTCGATGTTCGACCGCAAGGACATCCACGTGCACGTGCCGGAAGGCGCGACGCCGAAGGATGGTCCCTCGGCCGGCGTGGCCATGGTGACGGCGATCATCTCGGTGATGACCGGCATTGCCGTGCGCAAGGACGTGGCGATGACGGGCGAGATCACCCTGCGCGGCCGCGTTCTGCCGATCGGCGGCCTGAAGGAGAAGATGCTGGCGGCCCTGCGTGCCGGCATCACGACGGTGCTCATCCCCGAGGAGAACGTGAAGGACCTCGTGGAGATCCCCGAGGAGGTCAAGACCAAGCTCGAGATCATCCCGGTGTCGCGGATGGACGAGGTTCTGAAAGTGGCCCTCGTGCGCGTTCCCGAGGCGATCGAATGGGAACCGGAAAATCCGGTTACTGACGATAAAAAGAATGGCGATCGCCCGACGGCGCACTGAACGGCGTCATATTTTGCCGGTCGAAGCCGTCGCAATTGCGTGAAACGCGCAAACCGAAACAAGGCGCGGACTCTTTGAGAGTCCGCGCTTTTTTCTTTCTGCGTGCCGTGGCCGATGCGTCATTTTGCATCCCAAAAGCCCCATTTTTCGGGGTTTCCGGGGCTTTTTTATCTTGACGGTCGTTCCCATTAATCGTTGTTAGCGGGGCGTCGCTGCGTTCAGCGGACGATCGGGATAGGTTCGCCTATCGGCTCGCAATCGAGCACGCCTCCCTGTATCGACACACCCGATCAAGCAAGAGGATCGAGCAAAATGAGTAAGCAGGATCTGGTCGACGCCGTCGCGTCGAAGTGCGACGTCACGAAGGACGTTGCCAAGAAGGCCGTCGAAGCGATGTTCGACAGCATCACCGACGCCATGCACAATGGCGGCGACATCCGCATTCCCGAGTTCGGCACGTTCAAGGTTGCCACGCGCAAGGCGCGCGAGGGGCGTAACCCCGCAACCGGCAAGACCATCCAGATTCCCGAAACGAAGGTTCCCAAGTTCACGCCGGCCAAGAAGCTGAAAGACAGCTTGAACGGCTGACGCTGGATTGCGCGCGTCACCGATGCGCCCCGCGTTTCGCGATGCCTCGGCATGAAGCCGAGGCATTTTGCGTTTCTGGGGGGAGCCACCTTATGCCGAGTTGGCACAACATCAGGCGACGCGCTGTTGTTCCACGCCTTGCGTCAGTCCCCATTGCGCGACGTCTTCGACCCAATCACCCCTCGTAAAACCACGAAGCGCGTATTTGCCTTCCGAGTCCCACTCGAAATTCAACTTCTTGTAACCAGCGACCCAGACCTCCAGCGTGAACGGCAACCTGCCATCGTCACCGATAGTCGCGCGGTAGGGAGTTTGGAACCGCAATACGAATGCGTCTCCAGCCTGATTATAGCCATCGAATTCGAAACAGCCGCGATCGTCGTCGCACGGTCTGAGATAGCGGCCATCGAGCCATTTCTCGACAACGGCATTCCTCACCTGCTGCGCAACGAGGAGGCGCGTCACCCGGGTCTTGCCGGGAGTTTCGACTTCGGGCTCGCTTTCTATGCTGCGGTCGGCCTCGCGTGATTTCACTTCCTCCGTCGGCCGCAAGTACATCTGCAGCGCGTCGATGCGTGCGATGACCACACCCTTCATTTCATCGTTGATCCGAGAGAAACGGTCGACGATCTGGTTCAATTCACCACGGGTCTTGTGATTGATGAACTCTGCGGCCAGATGCAGTTCGCCGGAAATCGCCTTGAAGTCACCGCGCCAACGCCGGATCGACCAGTAGAGCCAGATCAGCGACGGACCGAGTGTGATCCCCACAACCAAATACGGCATCACGTCGGTGGGTATTTCATAGCCGGTAATGCGCTTCAGAATGGCGGCAGCAGACTCCAGGAAATCTCTCATCAGAATACGCCTCAACACAAAGAACGCCGTGCGGGCGAGGCAGCGCATGCACCGCGGAAATATCCAAGGGCTTGTCTCGCCCGCATGCGGCAAGCCGCAACCCGACGCCACGAGCCCGTCGCGCTCACGCCGGTTGCAGAACCAGCTTGGCATGGCTCTGGCGGGTGCGCCAGATGATGCCCATCACGATGGCGATGTTCAGCAGGTTCCAGGCGACGCCATTGACGAAGGCGGCCTGATAGCTGCCCGTCCAATCGAATATGGCGCCCGACAACCAGCCGCCCAGCGCCATGCCCAGCATCGTCGAGGTGAGGACGATGCCCACGCGCGTGCCTGCCTCGTTGGGCGGAAAATACTCGCGTACCACCACGGCATAGCTCGGAATGATGCCGCCCTGGAACAAGCCGAACATGCCGGAAATGACGTACAGCGATGCGAGGCCGTCGAACGGCAGGTAGAGGCTGAGCGCTATTGCCTGCAAGGTCGTGCTGAGCAGCAGCGTCTTCAGGCCGCCGATCCGGTCGGCGATGAAGCCCGAGGCCAGCCGGCTGATGATGCCCAGGCCCAGCATCAGCGACAGCATCTCCGCACCGCGGGCTGCGCCATAGCCCAAGTCTCCGCAGTAGGCGACGATATGCACCTGCGGCATCGACATGGCGACACAACAGGCGACGCCGGCAACGGCGAGCAGCACCTGCAGGGAGCCCGTCGAGATCGGTGCCTTGCCGCCGGCCGACACCGCACTGCCCTTGCTGCCGGTGGCGACCATCGGCGAGGCGCGCTTCATGACGACGGTGAGCGGCAGCATGACCACGACGCAGACGATGCCGATCAGGACGTGGCTCAGCCGCCAACCCAGGCTCGCCGCCATGTGCTGGACGACCGGCGGCCAGATCGTGCCGGCGAGATAGTTGCCGGAGGCGCAGATGGCCACGGCAACGCCACGCCGGCGGTCGAACCACAGCGACGTGTCGGCGATGAGCGGGCCGAAACTGATCGCACTTCCGAGCATGCCGATGAGCAGGCCGTGGGCGATTGCGAACTGCCAGATATTGGTTGCGTGCGCGCACGCGACATAGCCGATGCCGAGAACGACGATGCCGCCTCGCAGCGGCTTCAGTATCCCGAAACGATCGGCGAGGTTGCCCATGAGGATACCGCCGACCCCGAAGCCGATCATGGTCAGCGTATAGGCGAACGACGCATCGGCGCGTGTGATGCCGAAGTCCGCCTGCACGAATGGCAACACCACCACGACCGACCACATGCCGATGCCGCCGATGGTGCCCAGCGCCAAGGCCGCAAACAGCCTGATCCAGGCGTGGCGCGACTCGATCTCGCTGGCGGACATGCCCCCTGCGGCGCTTGCAGTGCTGCTCACGGTCTCACAATTCCTTTTTGTCGATCGTCCCGCCGGTGCGTTGTCGGCATCGTGCCAAGCGGGTGACGCAGGGATTGGTAATCAGAAATAAGGCATGCGCACGCCCCTCGCATACGCGAGATTTCATGGTGCGTTGCAAGGCGATTGGCGTGATCGCGGGTTCAGGCCGTCACGATGGGAGGACGTGCATTGAGCGTCTCCTTGTCGAAGCCCGCGAGTTTCTTGTAGGCGGCAGCCGTGCCCTCCAGTTCCTCCGGGGTGAGCACGTCCTCGATGCGCGCGTAACCGTCGGGCGCCCGCGTCTCCACGAGTTGCATCACCTGCTCGGGACCATTGCCGCGATTGGCGAGCACGATGCGCGCGGTCGCTGGATTGCGCTCGGCTTCGTAGGCCGCCAGGGCGTCGGGTGTCGCCCCATTTTCCTTGATCTCGCGCGCCAGCACGCGCGCGTCGAGGATGGCCTGCGACGCGCCGTTCGAGCCGATCGGGTACATGGGGTGCGCGGCATCTCCGAGCAGCGTGATGCGGCCATTGCTCCAGCGTGGCAGCGGATCGCGATCGACCATCGGATACTCGTAGCAGGCGTCAGCCGAAGTGACGAGATCGGGGATCGACAGCCAGTCGAAGCGCCAGCTCTCGAACTGCGGCAGGAAATCCTCGAGGCGGCCCGGCCTGTTCCAGTCCTCCCGGCGCCACGCATGATCGGCGGCGAACTTGCGTTCGGCGATCCAGTTGATGGTGATCGGGGCTCCCTCGGCTTGTGGATTCGAGATGGGATAGCAGACGAACTTCTGCCGTTCGTGGCCGGCCATGAACATGGTGCGGCCATCGAGGAACGGCCTCGTCCGCGTCACGCCGCGCCAGAGGATGGCGCCATTCCAGATCGGCGTGCCCTCGCTCGGATAGAACTGGCGCCGCACGGCGGAATGGATGCCATCGGCGGCGATCAGGATGTCGCCTTCGTCGGTGCCGCGTGTGGCGCCACTCGCGCGATCGACGAAGCGCGCGGTGACACCGCTTTCGGTCTGGGTGACTGCAGCGACGTGATGGCCGGTGCGGATCGCATCCTTGCCCAGCCGGGCCTCGACGGCGCGATAGAGGATCATCTGCAGGGCGCCGCGATGGATCGAGTACTGCGGCCAGTCGTAGCCGGCATTCCTGCCCCGCGGCTCGGACCAGATGAGCTGGCCCCTCTTGGAGTAGTAGGAGAGCGTGGAGGTGGCGACGCCTTCGCGCGCGAGATCGCCGGCGAGACCGAGTTCCGTCAGCTCGCGTACGGCATGCGGCAGCGTGTTGATGCCGACGCCCAGCGGCTCGATGCGCGGCACCGCCTCGTAGATGCGGCACGGCACACCGATCTGGTGCAGGCTGAGCGCCGTCGTGAGCCCGCCGATACCGGCACCGATGATGAGTACCGTCATGTGATTTCGCCTCGTATTGGTTCTACGTCAGTGTGGCGGATTGGACGTCCGCTCCATATCTGCCGCTGGCTCGCCGAGCGGACGTCCAATCATGACGCCACACTCAGTTATTGGTCTTGCTCGTGTCCCTTTTGACCGCAAAGTCCGTTCAAAGCCAGCCGACGGCTGAGACGGACTTTGCGGTCGGGACACGAGTGTGGCGGATTGGAAGTCCGCTCCATGTCTGCCGCTGGCTCGCCGAGCGGACTTCCAATCATGACGCCACACTAAGCCAATGTGTTTGCTCGTGTCCCTTTTGACCGCTAAGTCCGTTCCGAGCCGGCTGAGGAAAGAGACGGACTTTGCGGTCGGGACACGAGTGTGGCGGATTGGAAGTCCGCTCCATTCCTGCCGCTGGCTCGTCGAGCGGACCTCCAATCATGACGCCACACTCAGTTATTGGTCTTGCTCGTGTCCCTTTGACCGCGAAGTCCGTTCCGAGCCAGCCGATGACTGCGACGGACTTTGCGGTCGGGACACGAGTGCGTAGCGTCATGGGGGCGCGCGTGGCAATGCGCTTCCGCGGCCCAGGGACGACTTGCATGATCGGGACACATGGCGACGACGAACTGCCCGCGAGATCCGGCCTCGCCGTACTGCTGCATGCAGCCGGTTCGTCACCACGCGCGCTTTCAGGCATTGGCGCGTTCCTGGGTGAGATTGCGGGCGGGTATGCCGCGCCTGCCCTGCCGATGGCGTTGCCGCCCGGCGCCTCACATGCCGCGCCACTGGCGCACCTGACCGCGCACGCACGCAACGCCTTTGCCGGTGTATCGGGGCGCCCCCGCATCCTGTTCGGGCACAGCCTCGGCGGGTTGGTGGCAACGCTGGCGCTGGCCGATGGCCTCGACGTCGATGCCGTGTTTCTCTACGAACCGATCGTGCTGGCCTGCCTCGACATGGCCGATGCCGGCGATCGTGCGGCGATGGCCTGGGACCGCGCCTTGATCGACCATCTCGCCGGTTGTGTGGCCGGCGGCGATCCCGAACCGGGCGTCGCGCGCTTCATCGAGGCCTACAACGAGGTGTCGTGGGACGAACTACCCGCCGGCGTCCGCCGCGCGATCGTGGCGGATGCGGACGCCATGATGGACCTGACGCGCACCGTGCATCATTGCCCGCTGGCGCTGGACAAGCTGGCGGCGCTGGACGTCCCGGCGCTCGTTCTGTCCGGCTCACGCTCGCCCGAGGTCGCGCGCCGGATGAGCCGGCGGCTCGCCCGGCGCATGCCCGGCGCGCGGTTCCTGGAGATCGACGACGCAGGGCACTTCGCGCCTGCCTACAAGAGCGATGCGGTCATCGCGGCGATGCGGCCGTTCCTGAAGCGTCTCGCCTAGTGTTCCGGTTCCGACACTTGGTTCCCCGTGCATCCTACTCTGGACCAAGTGTCGGAGCCAGAAGGAACACTAGCAACTATATGATTCTAGTGTAGCTTTTACATCTGACGTTTGGTCAACGACCCAGTCGCTGGCGGGTGCGAAACGTCTGATGCGCTACACTAACTCGTGACCGCCGGGCCGATGACACGCCGGTAGAGGTGCCAGGATGCATGCCCCAGCACCGGCAGCACCACGATCAGCCCGACGAACAGCGACACGATCGAGAGCGCCGTCAGCGCGCCGATGACGATTGCCCATACGGCCATCGTGCGCGGGTTGACCGATACGGTCTTCACACTCGCGACCATTGCCGTGACGAAGTCGAGATCGCGGTCGTAGAGCAGTGGAAACGATATGACCGAGATCGAGAAGATCGAGAACGCGATGATGGCGCCCGCCAGATTGCCGATTGCCAGGAACAGCAGCCCGGACGGCGTCGTGAACAACTCGTTGACGAGATCGGCCGTCAACGCCTGGAAGCCCAGGAAGCCGAACGAGAGGATGGCAGCGATATCCATCCACAAGACGAGCGCGAACCCCGTGATGAGTGCCATCCAGCGCAGATCGCGCCGTTGCGGCAGCCAGGGTGCCGACAAGACGGCCCTCCACGTTACCGGCGTATCCGTCTCGAGGCGGCGGCTGACGTCATAGAGACCGGTGGCGACGAACGGGGCGATCAGGGCAAACCCCATCGCCATGGGATAGGCGAGGTAGGGCATGCGAAGCTTCCAGAGCAGCAACAGGATGAGCCAGCCGCCCACTGCGTAGGAAAGGCCGAAAAAGAGGCTATGGACAGGGGCGCGCCGCATGTCCTGGATACCCGCGCCGAAGACCTCGACGAGATCCACGACCGTGATCGCGCGGATCTCGGGCAATGCCATGGTGCTCTTGGCTGTCGTCGCGGGCCTGGCTGCCGCCGGGTCTGTCGTCTCCGTCATTGCGCTCTCCCCTCGGTTCGTTTGCGGGAGGCTGTTTTAGGTCATGGCGCAGACTGCGAGAGCCACCGGTCCACTCGCGCGGGACCGATGGCGAAATGCGCCCGCCTCCCCTTCGGCAATCAAGGGCTGCAAACGAGAGGGGCGACTTGACCGGGATCAAGCCGCGTACGGATTTTTTTGCGCAGCCGCGTATCGGTCAGGCGATGCGGTGCAGAAACGCGTCGATCATCGCATTGGTCTCGGCGGGGCGCTCAAGCTGCGGGAAGTGCCCGATGCCCGGAACGATATCGACGACGAGATCCTTCACGTTGTGGCGCAGCGTATCCAGATATGCCGTGGTCTGGCCCACCTGAAGAGGCAGGCGGCGGCCGTCGGAGAGGGTCTGCGTCGTCTGGATGGCGAGCATCGGCACTCGCACGCTGCGGGTGATGCGATCGAAATTCTCCGCGTCGTAGCGGCCGATGTCGGCAAACAGCGGGCCTGCGATTTCGGGGGGACGAGCGACGGCGCGATCGATGATCGCCTGCGCTTTCGCCTTGTCGTAGTCGGGCCCGAACATCTGGCCGAACGCGGCCTTCGCCGCATTGGTATAGCCGGCGTCCGCGATGGCCTTGGCGCGGCCCTCGTGCGAGCGCGATCCGGTTTCGCCAAGGCGGCTGCCATCGACCAGGATCAGTGCCTTGACGTGCTCGGGTGCGCGATCGGCCGCTTCCATGACGACGCGGCATCCCATGCTGTGGCCGACCAGGATCGCGGGAGGCAGATCGAGCGCGGCGAGCAGATCTGCAACGTCCTGCCCGTGTGTCTCGATGCGCGTGTGTGCGGCGGTTCCCGGCGACGTTCCGTGACCGCCCAGATCGACAGCGATGGTGTCGTGGCGCGGAGACAGATGGGCGACCACTTCGTCCCAGTCGCTGCGCGCACAACCGAAACCATGCACGAAGACGACAGGCGGATTTCCCGCGCCCTTGCGCGTGTAGTGAATGAGCGGCATGCGCCAATTCTCCTGCTTGTTCGTTTCTTGCGGCGCGCATGCACCGCGGGCCCCGAGTTTAGAACCAGCCAGCCCCCGCCTGCCAGCGCTTCGATCACGATCGCGTGTGCCAGACATTACGACACATAAATTGACCATCGTTCACCACAGGTTCAGCCGCCGACTTCTAGGGTGCCGACATGGAAACGCAGAACCCTCAGGAGACGAACATGCTGCACTCACTTTCGACAGGCTTACGATGTGGCCTCAGCGGCGCGGCACTCACCGCGATGGCATCGGGGCTGGCGATCGTTCCGGCGCAGGCTGGCGACGGACATCTGAAGACGCTCTCGTTCAAGACGACGAGCGCCTACAATCAGGTGGTGCGCGTCGTATCGAGCGACCGCAAGACCTGGAACAAGATCGAGCCGGGTACGGCGCGGTTCTTCGGCGAGATCGACATCGTCGCCAAGCCGCTGACGGCGACGCGGATCGTTCGCACCGGCGTCGTGCTGGGCGCCTGCGGCAGTTCCTGCAACAGCACGCCGCTGATCTGGCAATCGGGCGTCAATCTCGGCAAGTCCTACCAGCACAGCCAGTATTTCACGTTCGACCCGAGCAGGCTTCCCGTCAGCAAGAACGGTCACATCGCCACGCTGCCCTACGGCGACGACATCCTGCGCCGGTGCAACGAGAAACTCGCCGCGAACGGCCCGACGAAGGCGCACGCGTTCGACTACACCCTGCATGCGACGCTCGTCGTCGACAGCGAGCACGCCATTGCACAGGCCAATTCGCAAGGCGGCGGTCCAGCCGGCGTTCCCCAATACTGGAGCAACGAGACGGATCATCAGACCGCCAAGGCCTTCCAGGTGCGCGTCGTGTGTCAGCCGGTGCCGGCCTCGCCGACCAACGACCTCGCCGCCGCCAAGCCCTCGTTCAAGGTGAACGGCATCGCGCTGCGGTTCCTCACCACGGCCGGCTACCCGTCGAAGCCCAATCCCGGCACACAGTGCCAGGTCACGAACGCCCGCGTGCGGGTTGCCACCTCGACGGCCGGCCCGGTCAAGTTCCGCCTGTGGACGAAGATCGGCGGCGGCGCGGCCACCAGCCAGTTCGTCGAGGCGTGGTCGAAGCATGTCGGCAACGGCAAGTTCGAGGCCGTGTTCAACAAGACCCTCAAGGTCGGTCACAGTGCGCCGGTCCAGGCCATGGCCGAAGACCTGACCAACCCGATCGGACAGTCGACGGGATGGAAACTCGTCAAGCTCGGCTGCACAGGTGCGGGTGGCGGCGGCCTGGCGGGAAGCACACCGCAGGGTGACCTGCCTAACCAGCCGAAGCCGCCGAAGCGCTTGATCAATGGCGCGAAGGACCTGACGGCCAAGCCGACGCCGACGCACGCGACACGCCCGGTGACGCCCGTCGTGGTGAAGACGGCGCCGCGGCATCGGGAGGGCAGGCTCCAGGCGCACATCAACCGGCGCGCAGACGACTGACACGGAGCGAGGGCCGCCGCACATCGCAAGCGGCGGCCACATCGCGCGGTGTCGCGCAACTCAGGCGAAGGCGCGGCCTGGGTTGTTGCGCTTCACGAGCGGCAGAACGAGGCGGCCGAAGCGTTCGGCCTCTGCGTCGTGCAGCCAGCCCGACAGGCAGAACGAATGACAGCCGACGTCGATGAAGCGCTGCAGAACGGCGGCGCACTGCTCGGGATTGCCGACGACGGCAACGCCGGCGCCGGGGCGCACCTTGGTGATGCCGCTCCAGAGGTTGGGGCCGAGCATGTCGGTATCGGCGCGCGACAACTCCATCATGCGCTGGTTGGCGACAGAGGTGGCGAAGTGCGTCTGCATCATGCCGAGATGCTTGTCGGAGACACCCTCGACGAGCTTGCCGGCGGCAGCCCAGGCGTCTTCCTCGCGCTCGCGGCAGATGATCTGCAGGCGCATGCCGAAACCGATGTCGGCGCGGCGGCCGTGCTCGGCGGCGAGGCCCCTGATCACCTGCATCTGCTCGGCGATGCGCTCGGGGTAATCGCCCCAGAACAGATGCACGTCGGAGTGCTTCGCCGATAACTCCCAGGCCTGTCGCGAGCCGCCACCCAGATAGAAGCGAGGCCAGGGCTGTTGCTGGATGCGCGGGCGGATCTGCGCGCCCTTCAGGGTGTAGAAGCGGCCCTCGAAGTCGATGCGTCCCTTGGCGGTGAACAACGCCTTGAGGATGCGCACCTCCTCCTCCATCAGCGCGTAGCGGTCTTCCTTGGCGAGCTTGATACCTTCGGAGGCGACCTCCTGCTCGCTCTGGCCGGCGATGAGGTTGATGCAGATGCGCCCGCCCGACAGCCGGTCGAAGGTGGCGATCATCTTGGCCAGATGGACCGGGTTGATGTACCCGGGCCGCGCGGCGATCAGCATCTTCAGGCGCGAGGATCGCGCGGCCATCATCGCGCCGGCGATCCAGGCCTCCCAGCATACCGTCTGCACGGGCACGAGCATGTAGGAAAAGCCCGCGTCCTCGGCGGCGCGGGTGACGCGCTCGAACATCTCGAAGGACTGCTCGACCTCGACCGGCCGTGCGTAGGTCGTGGTGTCGCCGTTGGTCGGCAGGAACCAGCCGAACTCGAGCGCCTTCTCGTCTTGCGCCATCGTCGTGACGTCTCCCCTCAGCTCGTGACGCGGCACCGCCGCCATATTTCCGGGGGCTGATCGCAGGCGCCACCCTCCTTCGGCTTGCGGTAGAGATGCACCTCCTCCTCGCCACGCAACTGCATGACGATGACGGCACCGGCCTCCGGCTCGCCCGCCGGCGCGGTGTACTCGAAGCGGTGCCGACCATAGATGCCGTCGAGCGTCGATCCAGCGTAGGTCTGGATGCGCTGGCCCTCGATCTTGAACGAGCGGCCCTCACGGCACCACTCGCCATCGATCGCGTCGGCGTGGGCCGCCGGGGCAGCCAGGACGAGGGCCGCTGCAGCAAGGCCGGCAATACGAAGCGTCGAAATGCACGTCGTACGCATATTCGCCTCCCGAAGGTGAGCGTCGCGGGACTGTGTCGATAACGGCACAGAATGCTAGCCCATTGACCATTTCGCGTCGATCCGTCTGGCGCACCGTGTCGAAGCATGTCAGCCTGCGTTCCAGTCTTCAACAACGGAAAGGAGGTGATCCGATGTCGAGTGGGATTGCGACGCTGAGCATGCAGCCGGCACGGATCGCGGCCACGACGGAGCAACCTCCGCGTCACGCCTGATCTGTCCGCGCGGGAGGTCCTGAGGGATCTTGTCGACGCGGGGCTGCCTGGCAGCCGGTCTCACGGAGGCCGCCGTTCATCACGGCGGCCTCTTTGTTTTTCGGGGTAGCCGGTGCCGGTGGGGGCGAGGTCGCGTCAGCCTGTGAAGCGGCAGAGGCCGAGGCAAGGGCTTTGGCAGGCCATTCGAGACGTCGCGGCCTGAAATTGCGCCCCGGGGTGCTGACGCAGCGCAGCGAAACGGTCTTTGCGGTTACTGGATTTTTTTCAGCCACTTGGCGAAACGCCGGGGTGCGTCGTCCGATAGGCTGAGTGCGAAATGGCCGACAGCCGGGACGATCTCGACTGTGGCCTTTGGGTTTCCCGAGAATGCGGCGGCATATCCCTCAGAGCGGAAGATGACGTCTTTCTCGGCCCCGAGCACGAGGATCGGCGCTGAAATACGCGCGATATCCGCCTGCCAGTCGGAGCGGGGAATGACCGACGCGAAGAGCCGCCAGCTGTAGTGGGGTGTCTCGAGGCCGTCACGCCGCGATGGAGATACCGCGAATTCTATGACCGGCAAATGATCGAGCGCGTGAACACCGAACCGGTGCAGCATTTCGATACCGGCAAAGCGGGTCACACGCGGTTTTGCCCAGCCACCCGAGCCGGAGCGAGACGACGGGGCCTTCCGGCTCACGTAAGGCGAAAGCAAGAGAACTGCAGCGGGCTTGGGTGTTTCGCGCCCGGAGGCATAGCGAAGAGCCAGACCGCCACCGATCGAATGCCCGCCGACAAGCAAGCGCTGCACCGGTTCTTCGGCCGAGATCGCGTGCACGAGATCGGCGATATCCCATTCCTGCTGTTCGACATTGTCGACGTCGCCCCTGCGTATCGGGCGCTCGCCGTGGCCGCGCATATCGAGCGTTGCGACACGAATACCGGCCTCGGCAGACAACTCCGTCGCAAAGCGCGCGAGATAACGGGAGTCACCGGCGGAACCGTGCATGAAGACGAGCAGGTCCTTGCCGCTGCCATAGAGCCTGTACAGCCGACTGGCACCGTCGCGAGCCGTGAAGAGGCGCGCTGCGGCCGGCTGCTGGAATGCCCCGCTCTCGACAAAGCGCGTCATTTCATCCCGGGCGACGTTCCGGTCCTGCGATAATGGCGAAGCCGGCCAGGCGATCAGGGCGAGCGCAATGACCACAAAGACGATGGGAAAACCAACCACGATGCCAATCAGCAGTCTCGACATGTGCATTGCGGTCTCCGGCGGATGGTCGGTCACGTTTTCGCTGCCCAATTATATGTTGACGATGTAAATATATCCGCGATCGGCAGAGTCAAGCGTATATTTACGATGTCAACATGGGGTGGAATGGCAAACGACAGGGGCACAGATCCGCGGCGGCATCGCCCACGGAAAATCAGCACGAAGGCCGCGCCGCGCGCGTATCACCACGGCGCGCTGAAGGAGGCGCTGCTCAGGGCTGCCGAAGACATTCTCGTCGAGGACGGCGTCTCAGGATTGACGTTGCGAGAGACGGCGCGCCGGGCGGGTGTTTCGCACGCTGCACCAAAGAACCACTTTGGCGATCTGCGCGGCTTGATGAGCGAGCTTGCGGCCGTCGGGTTCCAGCGCCTGGCAGCGATAATGTCGAATGCCGTGGCCGACGCAGACGGCGCCGAAGCGGCGATGGATGCAATCGGGCGCGCCTACGTGAATTTTGCGCGTAGCTCGCCAGGGCTCTTCCATTTGATGTATCGCAGCGAGGCCCTGGATTTCACGCGCGCCGCCTTGATCGAGGCGACGAGCGGCATATCGGGTGTCCTGAAGGATGCCGTCATGCGTCGCAAGCCTGCCCGAAGCACGGGAAAGGGCGATCCTCGCGATACGGTCGCGTCCATGGCGACGTCTTGGTGCCTCGTCCATGGGTTTGCGACACTCCTCATCGACCAGCGCCTGACGCCGATGCTCGCGTATATGCCAGGAGACGACAAAGTTGGCGCCTTGCTCGACGCGATCCTGGCCAAGATGAAGCCCTCGCGGAGGACCTGACGCGATACGGCGATGCATCAGTGTGGCAACCGGGGCAGGCCACCGACAGGCGGGATGACCGACACTTTCAGTACGTGGGGCCGACACGAGAACCGTGGGCGCGGGAGCGGGGATTTCGCCTCAGCCAGCGACGCTCGAGCGGAACTGGGGGAGGGTGAGGCGCGTCGCCCATGGTCCGCTCCGCGTTTCGAACGACTTCCTCGTTTCCCTCCCCTCCGGTTCCCCGGCCGAGCGGGTGGGCGAGAGCCCGGCCGCTGCCCGAGCCGGGGTCTTTCCCGGCGCCGTCGAGCACCGCGCCGCAGCGACGCCCAGCCACGGCATTGCCACCACACGCCGCTGCGCCCGTCGTGGCTCTCACCGCGAAAGGCCCCTGTCTGTCCGCGCCCCGCGCGCCTTCCGGGGAAACGGCGGGGAGGATGGGCGCGGCCTTCTAGGGAACCGAGTTAGGGGAGGATAGGGCGTAATTTCCGGGAAGCCGGGAGTGTGGCGGCTTGGACGTCCGCTCGACGTGCCGGCAGCACGAATGGAGCAAACGTTCAATCATGCCGCGCTAGGATTTCTTGCCATCAATCAACCGGCGCAAAACCATCAAGGTCTTGCTGCACCTTTTCTCGATCTCTTGCTCTGACGGGGCGTCGCGATCACTGATAACGCGCTTGATCTGTAGGTCTCCGACCAGCAACGTGACGAACCAGTCGGCGGCATCGTCGGGCTCGCAGGTCGTACCTGCGCAGATGCGCTGCATGAGCTGGTTCAACAGAGGCATGACCTCGTTGCGGCCGCCGGCGGAGATGGCCGCCCCCAGCGCACCGCTCGGGTCGGCCGCCGCCGCCCGGTTCAACAAGATCGCCTTCTCACCGAGGATCATGCGCAGGAAGACGGGAGCCAGGCCTTCGAGCGATGCCCATGGATCACCCTGGCAGCCCAAAGATTCGCTGAGAATACGTCTTGTTTCGGCGGCATTGTCACGCACCATGGCTTTGAAAAGACCATCCTTGTCACCGTACCAACGGTAGAGGGTTTCGTTGGAAGCCTTCGCCGCCTTTGCGATGCGCAGCATCGAGGCGCCACCATAGCCGTGCCGCGCCAGCAGGCCATAAGCCGCGCTGTAGATCTCGGCTTCCCGCTTTCGTCTCGCGTTGTCGTCCATGTCTCCCCCTGAAAGGTCTTTACTTCTACCGTACACATCTATACGCATCAATGAAGGCGTATAGATGTGTACGGTTTCGGAGGAGTATGATGCATCTGCTAACAAGGGTCGTGATCTTCGTATCGCTGCTCCTGAGCGCGGCGATCTTCGGCTTTTTCTACGCTTGGGTCTGCTCGACGATGTGGGGGCTCGACGCAGCCGACCCCCGCGTCTCGATTCAGGCGATGCAGGCGATGAATTCTTCGGTCCGTAATGTCGTCTTTGCACCGGCCTTCTTCGGAACCCCCTTTGCACTCGCCGCCGCCGCGCTGTTGCTTTTCATGCAGTCTCAAAACCGTAGCGCCATCGCTTTTGCTCTCGCGAGCCTGATCCAGGTCTGCTTCGGACTAGCGGTCACCGCCGCCGTCAACGTTCCCATGAACGAGGCCCTGGCGATTGTAACGGTACCCGATGACATCGCCGCCGCACGTATCATCTGGCGGGACTATTCCGAACGTTGGCAGTTCTGGAACCAGGTTCGAACGGTCGGCTCGGGAACCGCATTCCTCGCCGCAGCCACCGGCTTGTTTTTGTTTTGTCGCGATTAATGCAGGCGCACGACCGCCACGGGCACTCACAGCGTCCAAGCATCGCAGACCTGAAAGGATACCTCAGTGCGTCGTCGTCACTTTCTCATTCTTGCTGCTGCATTTTCGGTCGTCACCATCGCAGGCGTCGTTGGCGTATCGGCATTCCTCACCGAGCGTGAGATCGAGGACCATCGAGCGACCGTTCGGCGGATAGCTGGGGAGCATCATCCCGCGCCGATCGACCCGGCCGCAATGCAGGCACTCCCTGCGCCGGTCAGGCGCTATCTCGAATTCGCCGTGCCAAATCCAGCGGTTCGCTACCATGTCGTGACCCTCACGGCGAAAGGGGATTTCAGGCGCCCTCTCAGGCAGGGCTTTGCGCGGACCACCGCCTCGCAAACGATCGCCGTCAGTACGCCCGCTTTGCTGTTCGCCGCGACGACGCCCATCATTCCCGGGATTTGGGCGCGCGCCTACGACTTCTTTGCCGATGGCCGCATGGAGATGCGGGCAAAAATCGCGTCGACGCTGACGGTGGTCGATGAGAGTGCCACCGACGCGTTGAACCGCACCTCACTGCGTCGGTGGCTTCTGGAGAGCCCGCTCTATCCCATGGCGTTGCTGCCGGGCGGACCAGTTCGTTGGGAGGCCATCGACGGCATGCGGGCCCGCGCCGTCGTCTCGGGTTTTGGCCTGGAGGCAGCTCTGGTCGCGACTTTCCGGCCGGACGGCAGCCTCGCAAGCTTCGATGCGGAGCAAGACGGAAATCTGACCACGCCCTATCACGGCTCAGGCGAGCGCGCCGCCCGAGACGATTATCGGCCGGTGGCGGGCCTGATGATTCCTCATGGGTTCCTGATCGCCCGCGCTGCGAGCGGCAAGACGCACCCCTTCTGGAAGGGCCAAATCACCTCTATCGCCTTCGAATGACGTCGGGAGAACACTTTATGAATTGGGAATTTCTTCTGACATCTCTGCTCATCGTGGCGTCCCCTGGAACCGGTGTCTTGGTAACGCTTACTGCCGGCCTGACACGAGGACGGCGCGCTGCCCTGATTGCTGCCTTTGGCGGCACCCTCGGCACCGTCCCCCATATCATCGCCGCGGTCACCGGGCTCGCGGCGATCCTGCACACGAGTGCGCTCGCATTCGAGATCATCCGTTATGCCGGTGTGGCATATCTCCTCTACATGGCTTGGACGACCTTCAAAGAAAACGGCGCCTTGAAGATCGATGAAGACCAAACCTCACAGTCCGATTTGGAGGTAATTCGCTCCGCAATTCTCGTGAACATTCTCAATCCAAAGCTATCGATCTTTTTCTTCGCGTTCCTTCCACAATTTGTTGGCTCTGACATAGCGTACCCTGTTCTCCGCATGCTCGAGTTGTCGTTCGTTTTCATGGCAATGACATTCGTCGTCTTCTCCATCTATGGTGTATTCGCTGCTGCGGTACGGCACCATGTCATGTCGCGCCCATCCGTCCTGACAGCCCTACGCCGAACTTTCGCCGCCGCCTTTGTTGGTTTCGGCGTCAAATTGGCGTTTGCAGAGCGATAGGTGAACCGCCCCGGGTTTGCCGGAGGCTGTTTCGTTTGAGTCACGCGGCAATGGCCGCCACCGGAACCTTGGCGGAGCATGGCGGCAGCTGAGCGTCAGGGAGCCTTGGCCGGCGGCGGCGGCGCACTGCGGCGCTTGAAGCGCGCGCGCATCGCGTCACAGGGATCGGGGCGTGCGGTCCGCGGCGTGATCAAAAAGAAATCGGCGGTGGGTGCCCCATCGGGGCCGCGCTGCACGTAGACGTGAGCGTCGCGCCCGCCCTCTTCGCGCTCGACGAGTTGCAGGCTCAGCATCGGCGCCGGCGGCGCGAGGCGGCGCAGGTAGTACGGCACGCCGCGATCGGCGCGGACGTGGCCGTTGCCGGCGAGCAGAAGCGCACCCCCATGCGCCTTACGCGCGGCAAGCAAGGCGGCGGCCTGGAAGGCATCGCGGTAGCGCTGCGCGAGGGCCATGCCGCCGAAGGCCCTGCGCGGCATCAATCCGCAATGCGAAGCCTCCAGCTCATCAAGGAGTGCGGATTGCAGGGTGTCAGGCAAGGGCTCGGCAAGGCTCGGCGCGAGCGGATCGCCCGCTGCAAGCGCCGCCATCCCTTTCATGGCCATGTCGCGCACGACGCCGCGGGGCGGCTCGCCAGGGAGAATGGACAAGTCGTGGCCCAGCAGCGTCGCGACGAGCGGTGCGAAGATCGCCTGATCGGGCCAGCCCGACTTCGGCCACGCCAGGGCCTCGAAGAATGCCTCGGGCGTCGCTGGGCCCGTGCCGCCGGGTCGCGAGACGGCTGCCAGCGCCTCCTTCTGGTCGGCGCGCACGTGCTCCATGACGATGCCGGGACGCTTGTCCGTTGCGTCGAGCAGCGCGTCGACGAGCCTGGCGCGGAACTCGTGGTGGCCGGGATTGTCGTGAACCTCGCCCAGCAGGATGATGCCGCCGGCATCGCGCACCCGGGCGAGCGCCACCGTCAGCGCGTGCCAGACGTCGTCCGTGCAATGCGCGGTGGGCGGCGGCGGTTTCGCACGTGCCGTGGCGTCGACCAGCGTCCCGCACGGCCGGCCACCACAGGTCGCCGCCCAGCTCACAGCCAGATCATGCGCCGCACCGGACGCGGGCGTGCACGCGGCCTGCACCTCGCCCAGCCCCACGGTGAGCACCGCCATCACGACAGCGGCAAGACGCAGGCGCATGATGCATTGCCTCGATGGCCGTGCGCGGCAAGCGTGTGGCGTTACGCGCGCTCGGAGAGCGGCGGCTGGCCCTTGCGCTCGCGCATCAGGTTGGTGAAGCGCGTGAAGAGGTAGTGGCTGTCCTCGGGACCGGGCGATGCCTCGGGGTGGTATTGCACCGAGAACACCGGCTTGTCCTTCAGGCGGATGCCGCAGTTCGATCCGTCGAAGAGAGAGACGTGCGTTTCCTCCACGCCGGCGGGCAGGGTCTCGCGATCGACGGCGAAGCCATGGTTCATCGACGTGATCTCGACCTTGCCGGTCGTGTAGTCCTTCACGGGATGATTGGCGCCGTGGTGGCCCTGCTTCATCTTCATGGTGCGTGCGCCCAGCGCGATGCCCAGCATCTGGTGGCCGAGGCAGATGCCGAACGTGGGCAGGCCCGTATCGACGAGCTGCTTGATCACGGGCACGGCGTATTCACCGGTGGCCGCCGGATCGCCAGGGCCATTGGACAGGAAGATGCCGTCGGGCTTGCGGGCCAGCACGTCTTCCGCCGTCGCGGTCGCGGGCAGCACGGTGACACGGCAGCCAGCCGAGGCGAGGCAGCGCAGGATGTTGCGCTTCAAGCCGAAATCGATGGCGACGACATGATGCTCGGGCTGCTCCTGGCGCGTGTAGCCCTTGTTCCAGACCCAGCGCATCTCGTCCCAGGTGTAGCTCTGGCCGACAGTGACCTCGGGCACGAGGTCCATGCCGACGAGGCCCGGCCAAGCCTTGGCGTCCGCCTTCAGCGCCGCGAGGTCGAACCGGCCGTCGGGCGCATGGGCGATGACGCCGTTCGGCATGCCTTTTTCGCGGATGAGTGCCGTCAGTGCGCGCGTGTCGATGCCGGCGATGCCGACGATGCCACGCGCCTTCAACCATTTGTCGAGCTTCTCGACCGAGCGGTAATTCGACGGGTCGGTGACGTCGGCGCGCAGCACGCAGCCGCGCACGCCCGAGCGCGACGCGAGGTTCGAGGTCTCGATGTCCTCGCTGTTGGCGCCGACATTGCCGATATGCGGGAAGGTGAACGTGACGATCTGCCCGGCATACGAGGGGTCCGTGAGGATCTCCTGATAGCCGGTAATCGCGGTGTTGAAACAGACCTCACCAACGGCGCTGCCGACAGCGCCGAGGCCGTGCCCCGAGATCACCGAACCGTCGGCCAGTACGAGCCGAGCCGTGTACGTGGGCTCCACCCAGCCGCCACCATGCGTCTTGCCTGCTTCAGCCGTCATTTCCGCCTGATCTCCTTAGATGCGGCCCTTAGGTAGGGTAAGGCGTGGCACGGGTCAAATGCTGCGCGCGCGAAATGCGCCAAAGGTTGCGAGGTGCGCGCCGGCATCCTAAA
Organism: Hyphomicrobiaceae bacterium; assembly: GCA_041397775.1. Lineage (GTDB taxonomy): Bacteria > Pseudomonadota > Alphaproteobacteria > Rhizobiales > Hyphomicrobiaceae. Next base: position 260,325 of record JAWKWB010000006.1, read on the forward strand.
CGAAAGCAGCAACAACGGATTGGAGGTCGCCATGCTGCGCCAACGCCTCACCGACGACATGAAGAGCGCGCTGAAGGCCGGCGAGAAGGAGCGGCTCGGCGTTGTCCGCCTGATGATCGCGGCGATGAAATCTGCCGACCTGGAAGCCAAATCCGGCGAACTGGACGACGCGGGAATCCTCGCAGTGCTGGCCAAGATGGTCAAGCAGCGCCGCGATTCGGTGACGCAGTACACGAGCGGCGGGCGGCCGGATCTGGCCGCCAAGGAGGAGGCCGAGATCGTGATCATCGAAGGCTACCTCCCCAAGATGATGAGCGACGAGGAAGCCCATGCGGCCATAACCCGAGCCATCGCGGAAACCGGCGCGGCCGGCCCCAAGGACATGGGCAAGGTGATGGGGGTGCTGAAGGCCAAGCACGCCGGCCAGATGGACATGGGCAAGGCCAGCGGGCTCGTCAAAGAGCTGCTGAAATAGCTCGTGTGGCGGAGTGGAAGTCCGCTGCATTCTTGCAGCTGGCTCGTCGAGCGGACTTCCAGTCATCACGCCCCACCAAGGTCATGTTCTTACGAGTGTCTCCTTGACCGCAACGTCCGTTCAAGGTCCGCAGAAGAACGAGACGGACTTTGCGGTCGGGACACTCGTGTTCCGGCTCCGACACTTGGTTCCCCGTGCGTCATACTCTGGACCAAGTGTCTGAGCCGGAAGGAACACTAGAAATTATATGATTTTTTGTAGCTTTTGCATCTGACGCTTGGTCATGGTTCCAGCCGCGAGTGGGTACCAAACGTCAGATGCGCTACACTAGACGCCGCCGTTTCCTTCGTCGTCCTGCCGGCCGATGCCCGCCGTCCGCTGTGGATTGCGGGAATTGCGGCTTTGGCCTGCGCGCGGCGGGCAAAGGGCATGGGCGAATCAGGATAGAATTTCCCGATGAAATTCAGCCCCCAGCTCCTCGACGAGATTCGCGCGCGCCTGCCTGTCAGCGCCGTGGTTTCACGTCGTGTCGCCCTTAAGAAGGCGGGCCGGGAGTGGCGGGGGCTGTCGCCCTTCAAGGCGGAGCGGACCCCGTCGTTCTTCGTCAACGACCAGAAGGGCTTCTATCACTGCTTCGCCTCGGGCGCGCATGGCGACATCTTCAAGTTCGTCATGGAAACGGAGGGCCTGAGCTTTCCCGAAGCCGTGGAGCGGCTGGCGGGCGAGGCCGGCGTGCCGATGCCCAAGCCGGACTTCCCGCGCGACGAGGCCCAAGAGCGGGCGGAAATGGACGCCCGATCACGCCTCTATGCGCTGCTGGAGGCGTCCGCCGTCTTTTTCGAGGAGCAGCTCCGGGGGGCTGCTGGAACCGAGGCTCGCCGCTACATCGAGCGGCGCGGGCTGAAGCGCGAGACGATCGCGGCATTCCGGCTGGGCTATGCGCCCGCTGGACGCACGGTGCTCAAGGAGCATCTGGCGCGGCAGGGCTACACGCCCGCGGAGATGGCGCAGTCCGGCATGATCATCGCGGGCGAGGACATCGCCACGCCCTACGACCGGTTCCGCAATCGCGTGATGTTTCCCATCACCGATACGAAGGGGCGGACGATCGCCTTCGGGGGCCGGGCGCTGGATCCGGATCAACCCGCCAAGTATCTGAATTCACCGGAAACGCCGCTGTTCCACAAGGGTGCGGTGCTGTTCAATGCCGCCCGCGCACGGCCCATCGCCTTCGACCGCGAGCGCGTGATCGCCGTCGAAGGCTACATGGACGTGATCGCGTTGTCGGAAGCAGGTTTCGGCGAGACGGTGGCTCCCCTGGGCACGGCGCTTACGGAGAACCAGATCCAGCTTCTCTGGCGGATGGCGCGCGAGCCAATCCTATGCTTCGACGGCGACGGTGCGGGCCGCCGGGCCGCCTTCCGGGCCGTTGAGACTGCGCTGCCGTTGCTGAAGCCCGGTTTCAGCGTTCAGTTCGCCTTCCTTCCGGACGGCCTCGATCCCGACGATCTGGTTCGCCAGCAGGGCGCGGATGCCTTCGAGCGCGTCCTGAGCGAACGCACGCAGCCGTTGTTCGACGTGCTGATGGAACGGGAAACGGCCGAGGAGGCCGGCTCGACGCCCGAACGGCGGGCCGCGCTGGAGTTGCGGCTGAAACAGCTGATCGGCAAGATCGGCGATGAGACAGTCCGGTCCCATTACGAGTCGGAGTTGCGCCAGACCCTGTGGGAGCGCAACCGCCGCGAGATCAAGAGCATCGTCGGCACGGGTGGCCGGCGCGGCAGCGACATGGCCGGGCGGCGGCGCGACAACGCCCAGGCCGACTGGCGCCAGCGCGAGCGGGCGCTCGTGTCCGGCTCTGCCTTCGTGCCCCGGCCGCCGCCGGCCGTCGTCGCCAGCAACGAGCTTGCGGCGCACACGCCTGTCGTGCCGCAACGCGAGGCGCTGATGCTGCGCACGCTGCTGAACCATCCCTGGCTCATCGAGGATGTCGCCGAGGAGTTCGCCGGCCTGACCTTTTCGCACGCCAGCCTGGCCGGGTTGCGCGACGAACTTCTCGCGTACGTTTCCGACGAGAAAACCCTTGACAGGGATGAGTTGTCTGCCCATCTGACCAATCAAGGTCTTTCCAAAGTCGTTGCCCTCGTCGAGCGTGCGATCACGCATAAAGGCGACAAGTTCGCCGAGCCAGAGGCAGACAGGTTGGCCGTCGAGCAAGGTTGGCGTCATATCGTCGGGCTTCAGCACCGAGAGGAGCTGCGGCGACAGATGGATGTGGCGCGCCGGGCATTCGAAGACAATGGAAGCGAGGAAGCATTTTCTCGCATCCAAGAATTGCACGCCCAGCTTACTGTGCTCGATCGGCAACAGGCCTTTTCGGATAGTGTCGACGGTTGATCTCGAGCGTTCCGCCGTGTTTGGGCGCGTTCGAGCCGTGCGCCTTGTTGTCGCATCACGTGTAGCCAGGGCCCTCCCGCGCGCCCACACAGCGGATCGGACGCAATGACGACAAGACGTTTCGCACGCGCCACCGGCCTGCCGAGGCAATCAGCACGCATCTTGCTTACCGGTGCTCGATACGAGGAGTCCTGATTCAGGTCCGGCGGGGCTCCCCCGCCCGGGCTCGAGCGAGCCGTTCCGCGCCTGGCCGATCCGGTCGATGGCGCACTTGCGTGACGAGGCGCACGAGCGGCCGCCGCGCAACGACTTGACCATCCGGCAGCTCCGCTGCCTGCACGACAACCCTGCCGCGACGCGGCCTGTGATTGGAGCTTGGAAACGCATGGCTCAGAAAGCCGAGGAAACGGGTGCAGCCGCTGGTGAAACGACCGAGAAGGACAGCCCGCTCCTCGACCTGACCGATCAGGCGGTCAAGCGGCTGCTCAAGACCGGCAAGGCGCGCGGCTACGTCACGCACGAGGAACTCAACGCCGTTCTGCCCTCGGAAGAAGTGACGCCCGACCAGATCGAGGACACCATGGCGCTGCTCAGCGACATGGGCATCACGGTGGTCGACCAGGAAGAGGGCGAAGAAGGCGGCGCGGACACGGACGATGCCGCAGGCGACGAGGAGGAGAACCGCTCGCTCGTCGCGCAGAGCCTGCCGGCCAAATCCGAGACGAAGGCGGAAACGACCGACCGCACCGACGATCCCGTGCGCATGTACCTGCGCGAGATGGGTTCGGTGGAGCTTCTGTCGCGCGAGGGCGAAATCGCCATCGCGAAGCGGATCGAGGCCGGTCGCGAAGCCATGATCGCCGGGCTTTGCGAAAGCCCGCTGACCTTCCAGGCCATCATCATCTGGCGCGACCAGCTCAACGAAGGGCGCATTCTACTGCGCGACATCATCGACCTCGAGGCCACCTACGAAGGCCCCGACGCCAAGGCCCAGCCGGCCGTGCTGCCGGGCCAGAACGGGGCGACGAACGGTGCGTCTCCGCCGGCTGCCGCCGCCGACGACATGGGTGAGGAAATGTCGCCTCCCGACGGCGAGGGCGACGACGACGACGAGTACGAGAATGCCCTTTCGCTCGCCGCGATGGAGGCCGAGCTCAAGCCGAAGGTGCTGGAGACGTTCGACAGCATCGCCGGCACGTACAAGAAGCTGCGCAAGCAGCAGGACAGAAAGCTCGAGCAGCAGGTCGCGGGCGAACAGGGCAACCGCAAGGACCAGAAGGCCTACGAGAAGGTTCGCGAAGAGATCATTCGCGACGTGAAGAGCCTCTCGCTCAACAACAACCGCATCGAAAGCCTCGTCGAGCAGCTCTATGCCATCAACAAGCGCCTCGTCGGCCTCGAGGGCCGGCTGATGCGGCTTGCCGACAGCTGCGGCGTGCCGCGCCCGAATTTCATCGCGGAATACTATGGCAACGAGCTCGACCAGACCTGGATCGACCGCGTCGCCAATTCGGGGGTGAAGTCCTGGGATCGCTTCGTGAGGAACGAGCGCCCCCAGATCGAATCCCTGCGCGGCGACATCCACGAACTCGCCACCGAGACCGGTCTCGAGATCCCCGAATTCCGGCGCATCGTGAAGGCCGTGCAGAAGGGCGAGCGCGAGGCACGCCAGGCGAAGAAGGAAATGGTCGAGGCGAACCTGCGCCTCGTCATCTCCATCGCCAAGAAGTACACGAACCGCGGCCTGCAGTTCCTCGACCTCATCCAGGAAGGCAACATCGGCCTGATGAAGGCGGTCGACAAGTTCGAGTACCGGCGCGGCTACAAGTTCTCGACCTACGCCACGTGGTGGATCCGGCAGGCGATCACCCGCTCGATCGCCGACCAGGCGCGCACCATCCGCATCCCGGTGCACATGATCGAGACGATCAACAAGATCGTGCGAACCAGCCGCCAGATGCTGCACGAGATCGGCCGCGAGCCGACGCCGGAGGAACTGGCCGAGAAGCTCGCCATGCCCATCGAGAAGGTGCGCAAGGTGCTCAAGATCGCCAAGGAGCCGATCTCGCTCGAAACGCCGATCGGCGACGAGGAGGATCTGCACCTGGGCGACTTCATCGAGGACAAGAACGCGCTTCTGCCCATCGATGCGGCGATCCAGTCGAACCTGCGCGAGACGACGACGCGCGTGCTCGCCTCGCTCACCCCGCGCGAGGAGCGTGTGCTGCGCATGCGCTTCGGCATCGGCATGAACACCGACCACACGCTGGAGGAAGTCGGCCAGCAGTTCTCGGTGACGCGCGAGCGTATCCGCCAGATCGAGGCCAAGGCGCTGCGCAAGCTCAAGCACCCGAGCCGCAGCCGTAAGCTCAGGAGCTTCCTGGACAACTGATCTGCACAATGGGCCGCGCAAGCGGCCCATTCCATTGGAGGCCCAAAGCCTCCTCACGCAAAGCTCATCGCGTGTCAGCGAGATTTGTGCCGCGCATCGGCCTCTCACTCTGGTAGGTAGCCAAGAGGGCAACCAGACCAGTGGCCCGGCTCCGACACTTGGTTCCCCGCGCGTCATACTCTGGACCAAGTGTCGGAGCCAGAAGGAACACTAGCAACCATATGATTCTGGTGTAGCTTTTTCATCTGACGTTTGGTCATGGGTCCAGCCGCGAGTGGATACCAAACGTCAGATCCGCTACACCAGGAGGACGACATCATGCTTCGATGGATCATCCTGGCCGCAACGCACGGCGCCATGTTGGCGTTCGGTTTCGCGCTCGGCGTCTACACGCTGCCGATCCTCACCGCGCCGAAGGGACCGGACCGGGCGGCGCTTCAACAGGCGGCCGCGAGCGCGCAATTCAAGGGCCGTTTCGCACGCGACCTGAAGGGCAGCGACTTCCTGCACTGGGGCGAGGGCGAGGTGCGGCTGATGAAGGAGCGCATCGCGCACGAGGGCGGCTGGCGCCGGACCGACTACAAGCTCTACCTGACGAAGGGCTTCGTCGATACGAAAGAGGGGTTCGCGAAGATCAAGGCACAGGCGAAGCTCGTCGCCGACGTGAAGACCTTCAACGGCTTCATCGTCGACGTGCCGGCCGGCATCGACATCGCCGCCTACGACACCGTCGTGATCTGGTGCGAGAGCTTCTCGCAGTTCATCACGGCGGCGAATTACAGATAATGGCAGCCATTCTAGGTTGCTGTAGCATCAACAAGAATTACCCCTGTTCTGTGCACCATGTGCAAAACCCATTGATTGACTGGGGATGGAGGCCTCTCGAGCTGCAACTCTCGATACCGAAGCAGCTATGCTTCTTGGATCACGAGTAGGGTTCAAGACCGGGAGATGGCGATGCGTATCTTCGTGTTGTTGATCATCGGCTGGAAACGCCGCCGCAAGTAGCAAGCGGCGTTTCCAGCTGTCTAGAGTGGTCGCATTTCTGACTGTCATCGAAGGCGGCCACTCGCCAACCTGCCTAATAGGCGTACTCCCAGGACATCACGTCTTGAATAGCGCATTATTTTTACTAACAGTATTTTCCTATCTGCCTTGGCGATAATTTGAATAAGAGTCCGAGCAGTTCATCACGGCGGCGAAATATCGCTGATTTCGGAGTCCATCCATGACCACCTCCGGCCCGCGGCCGTTCTGGCATGCCGACCGCCACGCGGACCGGCGGCCCTTCCTCCTGGCGCGCGGGCGCATCAAGGCGGCGATCCGGCGTTGGCTGGAGGACCAGGACTTCGTGGAGGTGGAGCCGGCCGCCTTACAGGTCTCGCCGGGCAACGAGGCGCATCTGCACGCCTTCGCCACGCAACTGACGACGGAGGGCGGCGCGCACCGGCCGCTCTATCTCCACACCAGCCCCGAATTCGCGATGAAGAAGCTGCTGGCGGCTGGCGAACGGCGCATCTTCGCGTTCGCGCCCGTCTACCGTAATGCGGAGCGCGGGCCGCTGCACGCGCCGGAATTCACGATGCTCGAATGGTATCGCGTCGGCGAACCCTACACGCGGCTGATGGAGGACTGTGCGCATTTCCTGCGCATCGCAGCCGAAACCGCGGAGACTGCGCGCTGGAACTGGCGTGGGCGCACCTGCGATGCGACGGCGGCCTTTCGCATCACTACGCTGCACAAAGCGTTCCAGCGACACGCCGGCATCGACCTCGGCAACTGCCTGGCGCCGGATGGCGTCGACCTACAGGCGATGCGCTCGGCGGTCGCGGCTGCCGGCCTCCGCGTTGCCGACGACGACACCTGGTCCGACCTCTTCTCGCGCGTTCTGGCCGAACGCATCGAACCCTGCCTCGGCTCGGGCGCGGCTGAAATGCTTGCCGCCTATCCGACGCACGAGGCGGCGCTGGCCCGGCCCACGGCCTCGGACCCGCGCGTGGCCGAACGCTTCGAGTGCTACGTGTGCGGCGTAGAGCTTGCCAACGGCTTCGGCGAGTTGACCGACGCGGCCGAGCAGCGCCGCCGCTTCATCGCCGAAATGGACGAGAAAGCCCGCGTCTACGGCGAGCGCTATCCGGTCGACGAGGACTTTCTGGCCGCGCTCGCCCATATGCCGGACGCTTCGGGCTGCGCGCTCGGCTTCGACCGGCTGGTGATGCTCGCCACCGGCGCCACGCACATCGACCAGGTGCAGTGGACCCCCGTCGCCGCGATCCCCGGCGCGTGCTGAGGGCTCACCTCTCGTCCCCCCGCCGCGCGGCGTCTATGCTGTCCCCGTCACACAGTCAGGGACAGGAGACGCATATGGACATCGAAGAGCAACGGCAGCGCGGCCGGCAGGTTCTGGGCGAGGTGATCGGCCAGGAGTATCTGGCCAAGCGCGACACCACGACGAACGATTTCAACCGGCCGCTGCGGCAATTCTCGGAGACGTACGCCTTTGGCGACATCTGGTCCCGGCCGGGCATTCCGCGCAAGGTACGCAGCATGCTGTGCATGGCGATGCTGACCGCACTCGGCAAGCCGGAAGAGCTGAAACTGCACGTCAATTCTGCGATCAACAACGGCTGCACGGTCGAGGAGATCCAGGAGGTGCTGTACCAGACGGTCGCCTACTGCGGCATCCCCGCGACCATCGAGGCCTTCAAGGTCGCCGAAGCGATCCTGCGCGAGCGCGGACTCCTGAAATGAGACGCTGAGGCGGGCGGTGGACGGATCTCTGTTTTCGGTCCACCTTTCCGCACAAGGCGCGGCAACGGCGGCACGGGGGAAAACACAATGGCGCGGGACGCTCAAGGTCACATCATCGCGGACGCGACAGCAGAGACGGCCGCCCTCATCGACACGGCGACACGCGCCTTCACGATGGGCTATGGCGATCCCATCGCCGCGCTCGATGCGGCCCGCGCGCAGTCGCCCGCCTGCGCGTTGGCGCACATCGCGAAGGCGTGGATCCTGGTGCTGTCCAACGATCCCCTGCTTGCAAACGCCGCGCGACCGTTGATGGAGACGGCGCGCGGGCTCGCTCTCGACGATCGCTCCAGGTCGCATATGGCAGCGCTCGCGCATGCGGTGGAGGGGCATCGGGGGCCGGCCGTCGGCGTGCTCGAACGCCACCTGATGGCCTATCCGCACGACCTGCTCGCGCACTTCGCCGCAATGCTTCTCGATGCGTTCAACGGGCGCTTCGCCAATGCCGCCCAGCGCGCGGCGCGCGCCCTGCCATTGTGGTCGAAGACGCAGGAGAGCTACGGCATCCTGCTCTCGTTCTATGGCTTCGGCCTGGAGGAGGCTGCGGATTACGGCCGTGCGGAAGACGTCTCGCGCGCGGCGGCCGAGATGGAGCCCTACAGCTACTGGCCGCATCACGCCGTCTCGCATGTTCTGGAGATGACGGCGCGTCCCAAGGAAGGCCTCGCCTGGATGGACCAGCGCGAGCCGCTGTGGTCCAAGAACGAGCATTCGGGACAGGCTCACATCTGGTGGCACAAGGCGCTGTTTCACGTCGAGCTCGGCGACTACGAGGAAGCCATGCGGCTCTACGACGGGCCCATCATCTCAACGCAGAAGCCGGCCGGCATCGGCCTGACGCACACGCCCGCGTTGCTGTGGCGCCTGGAAATCCTGGGCTGCGAGGGCGGCGAGCGCTGGCAGGCGCTGGCCGATCTGTGGCGGGGCCACGCGGACGGGCGCTATTGCGTCTTCGCCGACATTCATGCCGCCATGGCCGAGCTGAAGGCCGGCCGCGACACCGCCGTCGAGAACCGGCTCGCTGCGATGCGCCGGACGGCTGCGGACACTTCGGAATCCGCCCCCGCCTACCGCGATGTCGGCCTGCCGGTCGTGCAGGGGCTCGCCGCCTACCAGCGCGGCGATCACGCGCGCGCCGTGGACCACCTGCTCGCCGTGCGTCCCGAGCTTTTCCGCATGGGCGGCAGCAAGGCCCAGCGCGACGTCATCGAGTGGACCTTGAACGACGCAGCGGCACGTGCCGGACTGCGCGACGTCGCCATTGCGCTGGCCAACGAGCGGCTGGCCGCGCGGCCGCTCAGCGCACCCAACCGCCAGTTCATCGCCAACGCCGAGGCGATCGCCGCGCCCTGACGAAAAGCCAGCGCAGCGGCGAAGGCCGGGGCCCCTACGTGCCGCTCGATTACCTGGCGATCAATCGCCCGGTCGGCGTGGCGAAGCCCTGCATGGAGCGCGTGCGCTTGTCGAGCCACCAGCCGTATTCCTCGGGCCAGCTCTCGAAGCGGGTGTTGAGGCCCAGGTCGTGCGACCAGTGCAACGGCAGGTTCGGGTTGAACTGAGCCTGCCGGCCGATGGCGACGAGGTCGGCCTTGCCCTCCTGCAGGATGGCTTCCGCCTGCTCCGCTTCGAGAATGAGGCCCACCGCCATCGTGGAAATGCCCGCCTCCGCCTTGGCGCGGGCGGCGAAGGGCACCTGGAAACCGGGCGCGCGCGTCACGGGAGCGGCCGTCGCGGAGGCCATGAGGCCGCCCGAGGAGCAGTCCAGCACGTCGACACCGCGCGCCTTGAGCTCCCGCGCCAGAACGACGGTATCGTCCATGTTCCAGCCCTCCACCGTGCCGTCCACGGAGGACACGCGGAAGAACAGCGGCGTCGCGTCGGGGATGGCCGCGCGCACCGCCTCGGTCACTTCCAGCGCGAAGCGCATGCGGCCCTTGATGTCGCCGCCATACTCGTCGTTGCGGGTGTTGGAGACCTGGGAGAGGAACGAGGCGATCAGGTAGCCGTGCGCACCGTGGATCTCCACGACGTCGAAGCCGACGCGCACGGCGCGGCGAGCGGCAGCGGCGAACGAGCCGACAAGATCGGCGATCTCCGACTTGGACAGCTGATGTGGTGTCGGCCATTCCGGTCCGATCTTCTCTGTCGTGGGGCCGACCGGCTGCCAGTGCGTGCGCCCGCGTCGCACATCGGCGTCGGTGAGGGCGCCGTTGCCTTCCATCGCCGACTGCATGCCGGCCTTGCGTCCTGCGTGGGCGAGCTGGATCCCCATCTTGACGCCTTCCTCGCGCGCCAGCTCGAGCAGCGGCTTGAAGGCCTGGGCCTGCGTCTCGTTGAAGATGCCGAGATCCATGTCGGAGACCATGCCACGCTTCTCGATGGCGGTCGCCTCGGTGAATACCAGGCCGAAACCGCCCAGCACGTACTTGCCGAGATGGACCGTGTGGAACGTGCCGCACACGCCTTCGATGGCCCGGTAATGCACCATCGGTGCGAGCACGGTGCGGTTGGGCAGCGTCACGCCCCGGATGGTGTGGGGCTGGAAGAGCAGCGGCTTTGCAGTGGTCATGGCGTTCCCTCTTTCGCAGCGCGGATGGCTTCCGCGCCAATTTTTCCCGTCGCGGCGAATTTCCGCACGGATGAGGGATGCTTTGCAAGACAAGTGGAGGGCCGGGCGGGCGCCCACCCGGACCGTCAGCGATTCGTGAGCTTGAGCTCGATGCGGCGATTGCGGCTCAAGGCTTCGTCGCTGTCGCCTGGATCGAGCGGTGCGAACTCGCCGTGGCCTGCCGCCACCAGCCGTTTGGGATCGACACCGCGCGAAATCAGATACTTCACCACCGAGGTGGCACGTGCACTGGACAGTTCCCAGTTCGAAGGGAATTCGCGGCTGGCAATCTTGCGCACGTCGGTATGGCCGTCGACTTGAAGCACCCAATCGATCTCCGGCGGGATCTGGCGCGCGAGATCGACGATGGCAGTTGCCAGCGCGTCGATCGCCGCGAGGCCTTCGGGCGTCAGCTCGGCCTTGCCCGATGCGAACAGGACCTCCGACTGGAAGACGAAGCGGTCGCCGACCACGCGGATGTCCTTGCGCGCCTTGAGCAGTTCGCGCAGCCGGCCGAAGAAATCCGAGCGGTAACGCTGCAATTCCTGAACCTGGCGCGCCAGCACCACGTTGAGGCGCGCGCCGAGGTCGGATATGCGCGCCTGCGCGTCCTTGTCCTTGGCCTCCGCCGCCTGCAAAGCCTCGTTGAGGGCAGCGATCTGGCGACGCAGGGCCAGGAGCTGCTGATTGAGGAGATCGACGCGCGCCAAGGCGTCGGACGAGACGTTCTTCTGGCTCTCGAGTTCCTTGCTCAAGGAATCCGCCCGGCCGAGCGCATCGGCGAGGCCCTTGTCGCCGAGCCCCGCCGCGCTCGTCAGGCGCGCATTCTCGGCCTTCGTCGATGCCAGCGACGCCTGCAGCGCCGCCAATTCGTCCTGCAGGCCACGGCTCTTGCCCTGCTCGAGGGACAGCAGCCCGGTCAACTGGGCGATCTGCCGGTTGAGCCGCTGCAGGAGCGTATCCTTGCCCGAAGACTCCTGGCTGACGAAATATTGCGCCAGCATGAAGATCGACAGCAGGAACGTGAACGTGAGCAGCAGCGTCGAAAGCACGTCGACGTAGCCCGGCCAGAACTCGCCGTACTCGTTCACCCGACGGCCACGTCCGCGGGCCATGGGCCTAGCCCTCCCTACGGTTCAGGCTGGCGGCGAGGTCCTTCAGCACGGTCGACATCTCGCCTTGGCGGGCGGCCTGGTCATCGACCCACTCGCGGACGATCTTCTGCTCGGCGCGCATCTGGCGCACGAGGTGATCCACCCCGGTCGCAAGCTCCTTGATGGCCTGCTCCGTGCCCGCCAGCGACGCCGAAACCCCGACGCCCTCGATGGGGGGCAGGGGCGGCGGGGGCATGCCCTTCAGGTCCTCGAGATGGGCGGCGAGGTCGGCCACGGCGCGCTGCATGTCGTAGACGGCCGCCACGAGATGGCGCGACCCGGTATCGCCCGCACCGGCCGCGCCAGCCGGCGTCAATTCCGTGATGCCCGACAGCCATTCCTCGAGCTCGTTGTAGAAGCGATTGTGGGCATGGCTCGCCTGCAGGTCGAGAAAGCCCAGGATCAGCGAACCGGCCAAGCCCATCAGCGAGGACGAGAACGCCGTGCCCATGCCCTTCAGCGGGGCGGCCAGTCCGTCCTTCAGCTCGGCGAAGATGACGAGGCTGTCGCCCTGCTTCGTATCCAGCGCGTTGATGGCCTTGCCGACCGACTGGATCGTTTCGAGCAGACCCCAGAACGTGCCGAGCAGGCCGAGGAAGACCAAAAGGCCGACGATGTAGCGCCCCGTGTCGCGTGCCTCGTCGAGGCGGCCGCCGATCGAATCCATGATCGAGCGCATCGACGACGTGGACAACGACAGCACCCCCGTGCGGTCCCGCAGCATGGTCGCCATGGGAGCGAGCAGAACCGGCTTGTGCTCGATGGCGAGACCCGGATCGGCGATGCGGAAGGCATTCACCCAGCGGATTTCGCGGTAGAGGCGGAAGACCAGGCCAAAGGCCCGCAGAATGCCGACGGCGAGGACGCCGATGATCAGGCCGTTGAGTAGCGGGTTGTTCCAGAATGCCGTCAGCAGCGCATTGGACAGGATCGCGACCAGGAAACCGACGAGCGCCACGAACACCAGCATGCCGCGCAGGTACGGACCCGGCGTGGTCATCACCTTGCGCAGCGGATTTGATCCGGCATCGCCAAGCCGTGGAATTGCCATCGGTCGAATCTCCCGCACTCTGCCCGCCCACCTTAGCGGCAGATCATGGCAGAACAACATGGCGTTGCACGGCCAAGCGGAAGCACCGTCCGGCGCGCGTCGTCAAACCTTCAAAAGATTCTGTATGTGTTTCTGAATGTAATTGTTGCCGGCGATGACGCTGCCGCTCTCCAACATGTCGCCCTTGCCGTCCATGCCGGTGACGAGGCCGCCGGCTTCCTGCACCAGAAGCGCGCCGGCCGCGATGTCCCACGGCTTGAGGTTGTGGTCCCAGAAGCCGTCGAACCGGCCAGCGGCCACCCAGGCAAGATCGAGGGCGGCGGCGCCGTTGCGGCGAATGCCGGCCGTCTCGCGCATCATCAGCTCGCATTGCGAGAGGAAGCGGCGGTGTCCTTCGCGGCCGCGGTTGGGAATGCCGGTGGCAATGACCGCATCCTCGAGCGTGCGGCGGGCGGCGACGCGCAGGCGCCGGTCGTTCAGGAAGGCGCCCTTGCCCTTCTCGGCGGTGTACAGCTCGTCCATCGCCGGGTTGTAGATGACGGCTGCCACGATCTCGTCTTCCCGCTGCAGGGCCACGGAGATGGCGAACAGGGGAATGCCGTGCATGAAGTTCGTCGTTCCATCCAGCGGATCGACGATCCAGCAATGCGTCTTGTCTGACCCTTCGACGCGGCCGCGCTCCTCCATAAGGAAGCAATATCCCTGGCGCGCCTTCGACAATTCGCGAAACAGCGTCTCCTCGGCCCGCATATCGGCGGCAGTGACGAAATTCGCCGGTCCCTTCACGGAGACCTGGAGGTTGCCCACCTCGCCGTAGTCACGGGCCAAGCCGCGTCCCGCCTTGCGGACGGCGGCCATCATGACGTTCATCAGAGCGGAGGCGGGCATTGTGTCCTCGAATGCGAAAGGTGGCGCGTCACGGGGCCTTCAGCCCCTTGCCGGCGCCCTGGTGTAGCTTGTGCATTTGACGTTTGGTCGCGGACCCAGCCGCGAGCGGGCACCAGACGCCAGATCCGCTACACCCGTTTTGGGGAACCAGCAGCAGCGACCCGTCGTCGATCGCGGCAAAGCCGTAATGGTTCCCCCCTCCGGATGCAAGTCCGAGGTTTGGCCCGGATGCGCGATGGAGCCGCAATTGCCGGCATCATCCTTTCAGATGTCGGGCCGACTCGGGGCGCGCCTTCAAGGCGTTGGCATACTTCAGGGCGATCTTCTTCATCCGCTCGGGTGCGAAATCGAGCTGGGCCAGCGCCGCCCCCCGGTCGAAAACCTCCGAGTAATGCTTGATCCGGCCGCCATCGAGCGCGAAGCGGCTGATACCCTCGAACACCACGCGAGCGCCCTTGGCGTCGGGAAGCGTCGAATCGTAACTGAAGCGGTAGCTGGCGTATCCCTTGCCACCGGCCTCGACGGGATCGCAGAACTCCCATTTGAAGTTTGCCCCGCCCTCGTAGAAGTGTGACAACATGTCGACGATGCCCTGGCGACCCGGCGCGGAGGGGCCGAAGAAATAATCATCGTAAACGCCATCCTCGGTGAAGAGGTCGGCCAAGCCATTGCCATCGTTGCATTCGACAGCCTTGGAAAATCTCTCCAGTATGCTTGCGAGGCCCATCTGCGGTCTCCTTTGGGTGGCTGCGCGCGTTCATCTTTGCGGATTGAAACCCATCGGCGGGCCGACGCAAGGCCCAACCGACGTGAGGATCCTACGAAAGCCGCGTGACGCTGGCGCGTCGCGCAGCTATAGCCAACCCCGTTGCACTGCATTATGAAGCCGGGCCATGCCAAAGCGCGAAGACATAAAATCGATCCTCATCATCGGTGCGGGCCCCATCGTCATCGGGCAGGCCTGCGAGTTCGACTATTCGGGAACTCAAGCCTGCAAGGCCCTCAAGGCCGAAGGCTACCGGATCATCCTGGTGAATTCCAACCCAGCCACGATCATGACAGATCCGGAGCTGGCGGACGCCACTTACATCGAACCGATCACGCCGGAGATCGTGGCCAAGATCATCGCGGCGGAGCGGCCTGACGCGCTGTTGCCGACGATGGGCGGGCAGACCGCCCTGAATACCGCACTCGCCCTGCACAAGCAGGGCATTCTGGGCGAGTACGGCGTGGAGATGATCGGCGCGCGCGCCGAGGCGATCGACAAGGCGGAAGACCGCCTGCTGTTCCGCGAGGCGATGGCCAAGATCGGCCTGGAGACGCCACGCTCGATGATGGCGCACACGCGCGAGGAAGGCGCCAAGGCCCTCGAGCACGTCGGCCTGCCGGCGATCCTGCGGCCATCCTTCACGCTGGGCGGAACCGGCGGTGGCGTCGCCTACAATCGCGAGGAATTCTTCGACATCCTCGAGCGCGGGCTCGCCGCCTCACCGACGAGCCAGGTGCTGGTCGAGGAAAGCGTGCTCGGCTGGAAGGAGTTCGAGATGGAGGTCGTCCGCGACAAGGCGGACAACTGCATCATCATCTGCTCCATCGAGAATATCGACCCGATGGGCGTGCATACCGGCGACAGCATCACGGTCGCCCCGGCGCTGACGCTGACGGACAAGGAATACCAGATCATGCGCAACGCCTCCCTGGCGGTGCTGCGCGAGATCGGCGTGGAGACGGGCGGCTCGAACGTGCAGTTCGCCGTCAATCCGGCGGACGGGCGCCTCGTCGTCATCGAGATGAACCCGCGCGTGTCGCGCTCCTCGGCGCTGGCCTCCAAGGCGACCGGCTTCCCGATCGCCAAGGTGACGCGCAACAGCCCGTCGGCTTCACGCTGGACGAGTTGGAGAACGACATCACGGGTGGCGCGACGCCGGCGTCCTTCGAGCCGACGATCGACTACGTCGTGACGAAGATCCCCCGTTTCGCCTTCGAGAAATTCCCCGGCGCCGACCCGACGCTGACGACCGCCATGAAGTCGGTCGGCGAGGTCATGGCCATCGGGCGCACTTTCACGGAGAGCCTGCAGAAGGCGCTGCGCGGCCTCGAAACCGGCCTCACGGGCCTCGATGACGTGACGTTCGAGGGGCTGGGACAGGGCGACGACAAGAACGTCATCCGCGCCGAACTCGGACGGCCGACGCCCGACCGCCTGCTGAAGGTTGCCCAGGCCATGCGGCTCGGCTTCGATCACGAGCAGATCCACGCCTCCTGCCGCATCGATCCCTGGTTCCTGGCCCGCATGCAGGAGATCATCGACGCGGAAGAGCGGATCAAGGCCGTCGGCCTGCCGACCACGCCCGACGCCTTCCGCGGCCTCAAGGCCATGGGCTTTTCCGACGCACGCCTCGCCAAGCTCACCGGAGCGAGCGAAGCCGACGTGCGCGCCAAGCGGCACGGACTCGGCATCCGCCCCGTCTACAAGCGCATCGATACGTGCGCGGCGGAATTCGCGTCACCCACCGCCTACATGTATTCCACCTACGAGCGTGGCCTCTTCGACAAGCCGGTCTGCGAGGCAGCCCCCTCCGACCGGCAGAAGGTCGTGATCCTGGGCGGCGGCCCGAACCGGATCGGCCAGGGCATCGAGTTCGACTACTGCTGCTGCCATGCCTGTTTCTCGCTGACCGATGCCGGCTTCGAGACCATCATGGTCAACTGCAATCCCGAGACCGTCTCGACCGACTACGACACCTCGGACCGGCTCTACTTCGAATCGCTGTCCGCCGAGGACGTGCTGGAGATCCTCGAACTCGAAAAGTCGCGCGGCACGCTGAAGGGCGTCATCGTGCAGTTCGGCGGACAGACGCCACTGAAACTCGCCGAGGCGATCAGCGCCGCGGGGATCCCGATCCTGGGCACCAGCCCGGAGTCGATCGACCTGGCGGAGGACCGCGACCGGTTCAAGGCGCTGGTCGAGAGGCTCGGCCTCAAGCAGCCCGAGAGCGGCATCGCCGGCTCGCCGCCGGAGGCCCGCGATATCGCAGAGCGCATCGGCTATCCCGTGCTGATCCGGCCGTCCTACGTGCTGGGCGGGCGGGCCATGGAGATCATCGCCGACGGCGGGGAGCTCGATCGCTACATCCAGCGGCTGTCGCAGACGCTGGCCGGCCACTCCGAGCTTGTCGTCTCGCCGAAACGTCCGCTGCTGATCGACCGGTATCTGTCGGATGCGGTCGAGGTCGACGTCGACTGCCTGTGCGACGGCCGGGACACCTTCGTCGCGGGCATCATGGAGCACATCGAGGAGGCGGGCATCCACTCGGGCGACTCGGCCTGCTCGCTTCCCGTGCATACGCTCGACAGCTCGATCGTGGTGCGGCTGGAGAAGCAGACCCGCGATCTTGCCAAGGCGCTCGGCGTCGTCGGCCTGATGAACGTGCAGTTCGCCATCAAGGACCGCCAGATCTACATCATCGAGGTCAATCCGCGCGCCTCGCGGACAGTGCCGTTCGTCGCCAAGGTCATCGGCCGGCCGATCGCAGGCATCGCATCGCGCATCATGGCCGGCGAACCGCTGGCCAAATTCGAACTGAAGGCAAGCCGCCTCGAACATGTCGCCGTCAAGGAAGCCGTGTTCCCGTTCGGCCGTTTCCCCGGCGTCGATCCGGTGCTGGGGCCGGAGATGCGCTCCACCGGCGAGGTGATGGGCATCGACCGCGACTACGCCATGGCCTTCGCCAAGAGCCAGATGGGCTCGGGCACGGCGTTGCCGTTGTCGGGTACCGTGTTCATTTCGGTCAAGGACAGCGACAAGGATCATATCCTCGGCGCCGTGCGCGACCTCGTGGACCTGGGCTTCAGGATCGTCGCCACACGCGGGACGAAGCGCCATTTCGACGCGCACGGAATTGCCTGCGAGGCGGTGAACAAGGTTCTGGAAGGTCGTCCCCATATCGTCGACCTGATGAAGAACGGCGAGGTGCACCTGGTGCTCAACACGACCCACGGTGCGAAAGCGCTGAGCGATTCCAAGGATATCCGCCGTTCGGCGCTGCAGAACCGGGTGCCCTATTACACAACGCTCGCTGGTGCTATTGCCGCAACACAAGCAATACGGGCGCTCAAGTCGGGAGCCCTGACCGTGGCGCCGTTGCAAAGTTATAGGCGAACGACTAATTGACCGGGGGTGCCCGGAGCGGGCACCATTTCTCGCCACGATCCGCAAGGATAATCGGTGCTCCGGCGCCGCCGGAAATGTGTACGTTTGCGTCCTGCCTGAAAACCAGGCGGGATCGACTTGCTGTTTGCCCGGTTAAGCTGTGGGCAATTGGCTGGTAAAATCCAGGGACCTGGGCAAGACTGTTGTTTTCGGCGCGCGTCCTGCGGGTGCGCGTCCCAGTGGAGAAGTGAACGATGGCAATGGAACGGATTCCGATGACGGCTGAAGGCTTCCGCAACATGGAAGCGGAACTTCAACGTCTGAAAGCCGTAGAGCGTCCGCGCATCATCCAAGCCATTGCCGAGGCCCGTGCGCATGGCGACCTCTCGGAGAACGCCGAATATCATTCGGCCAAGGAAGCGCAGGGCATGAACGAGGCGAAGGTGGCCGACCTGGAGGACAAGCTGTCCCGGGCGGACATCATCGACACCTCGAAGCTGTCTGGCAGCACGATCAAGTTCGGCGCGACCGTGACACTCGAGGACGAGGATTCTGGCGACAAGGTCAAGTACATGATCGTCGGCGATTCCGAGGCCAACGTTAAAGAGGGCAAGATTTCGATCTCGAGCCCGATCGCGCGTGCGCTGATCGGCAAGGCCAAGGGCGATTCCGCCGAGGTGACGACGCCGCGCGGCTCGCGCAGCTACGAAGTCCTGAAGATCGAGTGGCGCTGAGCCTGCCGGCGCGCCCTGCTATCGCATTCGCCTGATTTGCGAACGCCTCGTCGCCCTGCGACGGGGCGTTCGTCGTTCCTGCCGGTCCTGTCGATCCGACGCCCACATCCACCGGCGTCCACAATATGCGCGACGAGGCTGGGCGCGGCCTCGCGATCGTGTAGGCTCAGACACCCAAAGGATCATCATCCAATAAACGATACGGGAGCACAGGCATGCCGCAAATGGACCTCGACGGAAAAGTCGCCATCGTGACGGGCGCGGGATCGCGCGGCGAGGGCATCGGCAATGGCCGCGCGGCTGCCATTCTCCTGGCGCGGGAGGGGGCCAAGGTGGCGCTGCTCGACGCCACGCGCGAATGGGCCGAAGCCACCAAGGCGATGATCGACAAGGAGGGCGGCACCTCCATGGTCGTCACCGCCGACGTTGCCGATGCGGCCTCGTGCGAGGCCGCCGTGAAGACGATCGTCGATGCCTGGGGGCGGGTCGACGTGCTCGTGAACAACGTCGGCATCGGTGGCCCGAACGGCAACGCGACGCAGGTCGATCCGGAGGCCTGGGACGCCGCCATGCGGATCAACGTCACGTCGATGATGCTGATGGCGAAGTACGCGATCCCCGAGATGCGCAAGGCCGGCGGCGGCTCGATCGTCAATCTCGCGTCGATCGACGGCTTGAAAGGCGGCAATCCCAGCCTGTTCTATTCCACCTCGAAGGGCGCGGTGGTGAACATGACGCGCTCCATGGCCGCCCATCACGGACCGGAAGGCATTCGCGTCAACTGCATCGCGCCGGGCTATGTCTACACGCCGATGGTGTCGGTCAACGGCATGGAGCCCGAACTGCGCGAGGCGCGGCGCAAGAATACGCTGCTGCAGACCGAAGGCACGGGCTGGGACATCGGCAACGGCGTCGTCTATCTCGCGTCGAACCAGTCCCGCTGGGTGTCGGGCATCATCCTGTCGATCGACGCAGGCTCCATGTCGGGCACGGTCGGCAACACGACGCCCATCAAGGCCTTCGACTGAGAGGAGCGAAAAAGGCGCCCCGATCCAGCCTCCTGGAGCCGGGGCGCGTTTCGTATTCGGTCCTCGCGGCTGTCAGGCCCGGCGGTTGGCGCGCACGATCGTGCCGACGCCGTGCTCGGTGAAGAGCTCGAGCAGCACGCAATGCGAGACGCGACCGTCGATGATCACCACGGCCTCGACGCCCGCTTCCACCACCTCGATGCAGCCCTCGATCTTGGGGATCATGCCGCCGGTGATGACGCCCTTGCGAATGAGATCGCGGGCTTCGCCGACGGTGAGGTCCTCGATCAGGTTCTTGTCCTTGTCGAGGACACCCGCGACGTCCGTCAGCAGGAGCAGGCGCTTGGCCTTCATGCGTGCGGCCAGCGCGGAGGCGAACGTATCGGCGTTGATGTTCAGCGTCTGGCCGTCCCGCGAGACACCGACCGGCGCGATGACCGGGATCAGGTCGGAGTTCGAAATGACCTGGACAATCTCGGGATTGACCTCGACGGGATCGCCGACGTAGCCGATGTCGACCGCCTTCATGATATTGGACTCGGGGTCCGGCATCTCCGTGATCTGCTTGGCGATCATCAGGTTGGCGTCCTTGCCGCAGATCCCCACGGCCTTGCCACCCTGCCGGTTGATGGCCGAGACGATCTCCTTGTTGATGGCGCCGGCGAGCACCATCTCGACGATCTCGACGGTCGGCTTGTCGGTGACGCGCAGGCCGTGAACGAAATCGGACTTGATGTCGAGCTTCTTCAACATCGCGGCGATCTGGGGGCCGCCACCGTGCACGACGATGGGGTTCACGCCCGAGCGCTTGAGATAGACGATATCCTTGGCGAAAGCGTCGGCGAGGGCCTGGTCGCCCATGGCGTTGCCACCGAACTTCACGACCACGGTCTGGCCGTCGTAGCGGATGAGATGCGGCAGCACCTCCGCGAGCACGCGCGCCTTCGCCTGCGGCGTGACGCCCGAATCCGCGCCTTTCGCGACCGCGCCGTCTGTCGTGCCCGTGCCTTCAGCCTTCGCCATCTTCGTTTCTCTCCGCCATGACATATGGGGCGGGTCCGGCACTCGCATCGACGCGATCCCGAGACCCCGGCGGCAGCTTATAGCGCGCCTTTTGCCAGCGACAATGGCTGGCGTACACGCTTTCGCCGCATTCGTGGTCCGCGAAAGAGAGGTGCTTTGACGCACGGCCGTATGTCAATCCGGGTTCGTTTCCTATATTGGCAGCGTTCTGATCTTAGGCAACGCGCGACGCTCCTGTCGTGGCCTGCCCCTGACTTGAACCCTTCGGAGGCGATCATGTTCGACGCGAAATCCATTCTCGACCATCTGGTGCGAGGCGCGGCGCAGGGACAGCCATCGCAGGCTCCTGCGCAAGGCCAGGGGGGTGGCCTCGGCGATATTTTCGGGCAGCTGGGGCAGGTTCTCGGCGCTGCCAAAGGGCAGGGCGGCGGTTCAGGCGGCGGCCTGGGCGGGCTCGAAGACATTCTCAAGCAAGTGCTGCCGCAGGGCGGTTCGGCCGGATCGGCGCAACAGCCGGCACCGGCCGGCGGGGGGCTCGGCGGTCTCGGGGGGCTCAGCGACATTCTGCGCAACATGGTGCCCAGCGAGGCAAACGCGCAGCCGGGACAGGCGGCGCCCGATGCCCAGCAAGGTGGCGAAGGCGGGATCGGCGACATTCTCGGCAAGCTTCAGGAACAGCTGGGCGGGACCAAGGGCGGCGCGGGTGGCGGCCTCATGGACATTCTGGGCCAGGTGCTGGGGCAGGCGACGCAAGGCGTGAAGGAAGGAGCCGGGCGCATCGACGACGCGACGGGCGCCTCGGGACACATGCGCGATGCGATCGGCCAAGCCACGGGCAAGTCGCCCGACGACATCCTGGCCCAGATCAAGGATCTCATCGCCAACAACCAGCTCGGCGCCGGCGCAGCGGCGGGTGGGCTCGGCGCGCTCGTGCTGGGCACCAAGGCCGGCCGCGCGATTGCCGGCAGCGCCATCAAGCTCGGTGCGCTCGCGCTGATCGGCGGCCTCGCCTACAAGGCAATGCAGAATTATCAGGCGGGCAAGCCGGTGATCTCGGGGGCCGATCAGCTGGCATTGCAGGCGGCGCCGGACGGCTCCGGCTTCGAGGCCGCCGCCGTCACGAACGAGGCGGCGACCGGCTACATCCGAGCCATGATCGCTGCCGCCGCGGCCGATGGGCGGATCGACGCGGAAGAGCAGCAGCGCATCATCGGCGGCCTGAAGCAGGCGGGCTTCGACGCGGAGGCGGAGGAGTTCCTGGCCAACGAACTCGCCAATCCCGCAAGCATCGAAGACCTCGCGGGATGCGTGTCGTCGGGCGAGGAGGCCGTGCAGCTCTTCACGGCCGCGCGTATCGCCATCGATCTCGACACGGAAGAGGAGCATGACTTCCTGGTCGGATTGGCGCAGGCACTGGAAATCGATGGCGACCTCGTGGCGCACATCGACGGTGCCGCACGAGCTGCAGCCTGATCTGCATTTTCGTGATATGAATTGAGTTTCCGATCAGCGTGGCGCCGCACACCGTGACGCCACGCCATTTTCATGCGCCACGTGTTCTGCAGGAGTAACGCTCGATGGCCAAGGCAGCGTCGAAGCCCGGTCCGACTTCCCGGAAAAAGACGTCACGCGCCACGAAGGCAACCGGCGCCAAGGCGAAGAATCCACTGCTGAGTCCATGGACCTCGCGGCTGCGCATGCCGCCGTTCAAGACGATCAAGGCCGAGCAGTTCCGGCCGGCTTTCGACGTCGCCCTGAAAGAGCACGAACGCGAGATCGACAAGATCGCGGGCGCCCGTACGAAGCCGACCTTCACCAACACCATCGTGGCGCTGGAGAACGCGGGGCGCACGCTCAACCGCGTCGCGCGGATCTTCTTCAACCTGACAGGCGCGGACACCAGCCCCGAATTGCAGGCGATCGAGCGCGAGATGTCTCCCCGGCTCTCACGCCATTCGAGCGCGATCATGCTCAACGCAGACCTCTTCAAGCGTATCAACGATCTTTACGAGCGCCGCGCCAAGCTGACGCTCGACGACGAGCAGGCGCGGCTCATGGAGCGCTATCACACCAACTTCGTGCGCTCGGGGGCGCAGCTCGCTGCCCGCGACAAGAAGCGGATGGCGGACATCAACGAGCGGCTGGCGACGCTGGGCACCCAATTCGCGCAGAACGTGCTCGCCGACGAGCAGGCCTACCGCCTCGTCCTGGACGGCGACGCCGACCTCGCGGGATTGCCGGATTTCGTGCGTGCCGCCGCGGCCCGCACGGCCGCCGACCTCGGCATGCCCGGCCGCCATGTCATCACGCTGGCGCGCTCGTCCATCGAGCCGTTCCTGCAATTCTCTGCGCGGCGCGACCTGCGCGAGCAGGCCTACAGGGCCTGGATCAAGCGCGGCGAGAACGGCGGTGCCCACGACAACCGGGTGCTGGCGACCGAGATGCTGGCCCTGCGGGCCGAACGCGCGAAGCTTCTGGGCTTCCGCACGTTTGCGGACTTCCGTCTCGACGATGCCATGGCCCGCACGCCGGCCAACGTACGCACGCTGCTGGACGAGGTGTGGACGGCGGCCGTGGCGCAGGCGGGCCGCGAGCGGGAGCGGCTGGAGGACTTCGCGCGCGGCGAGGGCCAGAACATCCGCATGGAAGCCTGGGACTGGCGCTTCTATGCGGAGAAAGTACGCAAGGCCGCCTACGATCTCGACGAGGCGGAAATCAAGCCCTACCTGCAGCTCGACGCGATCATCGAGGCCGCCTTCTATACCGCCGGGCAGCTCTTCGGGGTCACGTTCAAGGAGCGCACCGACCTGCAGCGCTACCGCGACGACATCCGCACGTTCGAGGTCCAGGACAAATCCGGAAAACACGTCGGCGTCTTCATCGGCGACTACTACGCGCGGCCCTCCAAGCGCTCGGGCGCCTGGATGAGCGTGTTCCGCGGCCAGCGTAAGCTCGGCGGCGAGGAGCGGCCGATCGTCGTCAACGTCATGAGCTTTGCCCGCGGCGCGGAAGGCGAGCCGGCGCTGCTGTCGTTCGACGATGCGCGAACGCTGTTCCACGAGTTCGGCCACGCGCTGCATGGGTTGTTGTCCGACGTCACCTACCCTTCGCTGGCGGGCACGGCGGTGACGACGGACTTCGTCGAACTGCCCTCCCAGCTCTACGAGCACTGGCTGTCGCAGCCTGCCGTGCTCGAGAAGTTCGCGCGCCACTACAAGACCGGCAAGCCGATCCCCGATGCGCTCGTCAAGCGCCTGGAGGCCGCGCAGAAGTTCAACCAGGGCTTTGCGACGGTCGAGTACGTGTCGTCGGCACTCGCCGACCTGGAGTTGCATACGCTCGAGGATCCGAAGGATCTCGACCTCGCCCGGTTCGAGGAAGAGTTCAGCAAGCGTCGCGGCATGCCGCGCGAGATCGCCATGCGCCACCGGCCGCCGCACTTCGCGCACATTTTCTCGGGCGGCGGCTACGCGGCCGGCTACTACAGCTACATGTGGTCGGAGGTTCTCGACGCCGATGCGTTCGACGCCTTCCTCGAGCGCGGCAACATCTTCGATGCCGAAACCGCGCGCAAGCTGAAGGACTACATCTATTCGGCGGGCAACCGTCGCGACGCGGCGGAAGCCTACACGCTGTTCCGCGGCCGGCTGCCGACGAGCGCGGCCATGCTGCGCAAGCGTGGGCTGGCCGCTTGAGCATGAAGAACCGGCCCCTGCCCGCGCGCGCGGCTTAGGGGCTGGACCTGAGGCCCTGCTGCGGTCACCATGCGCCCAGTCGCTTCGCGCGAATTGACCGGGACCTGGAGACGATAGGGCATGAACGATATCGATCACGCGGCCATAGCGGCACGGGATGCAGCCGAAATTCGGTCCGTAGCAGCGCGCTGGCTGTCCGCATTCGAGGCCGCGCTTTCGGCGGGCGATGCGCAGGCCCTTACCGCACTGATCGAGACCGACGGGCACTGGCGCGACGTACTCGCCTTCACATGGCACATCACACCGCAGCGCGGCGCCGACGCGATCGCTGCCGGCCTTCTCGCACGGCAGCCGGCCGTCAAGGCGCATGGTTTCCAGATCAATCCGGACCGGGTTGCCCCGCGGCGCGTGAAGCGCGTGGGGCGGCCGTGCATCGAGGTGCTCTACCGGTTCGAGACGGCCGTCGGCCGTGGCGAGGGCGTCGTTCGGCTCGTTCCCTCGTCCGATGCCGGCGGCGCGGCCGGGCATAAGGCCTGGGTCGTCTCGACGTCGCTGGAGGAATTGCGCGGCTTCGAGGAGAAGATCGGCGAACGCCGGCCGACGGGCGCTGCCTACAGCCGCAACTTCGGCGGCGACAACTGGGAGGATGTGCGGCGCAAGGCGCAGTCCTACGACGATCACGACCCGACGGTTCTCGTGGTTGGCGGTGCGCAGGCGGGCCTCTCGATCGCTGCGCGCCTCAACCAGATCGGCGTCGATACGCTCGTCGTGGAGAAATGGCCCCGCATCGGCGACAGCTGGCGCAAGCGCTACCACTCCCTGGCGCTGCACAATGCGATCAGCGTCAATCACCTGCCCTACATGCCGTTCCCGCCGACCTGGCCGACGTACATCCCCAAGGACATGCTGGGGTTGTGGTTCGAAATCTATGCCCAGGTGATGGAGATCAATACCTGGACGAATACCGAATTCGTCAAGGGAGCGTGGGACGAGGGCACGAAGCGCTGGACGGCGACCCTCAAGCGCGCCGATGGCAGCGAGCGCGTCATGCATCCGCGCCACATCGTGTTCGCGAACGGTGTCAGCAGCTATCCGCTGATCCCTGAACTGCCGGGCCTCGACGGCTTCAAGGGCACGGTGGTGCATTCGGAAGGTTTCGACAGCGGTGCACCGTTCGCCGGGCAGAAGGCGCTCATCATCGGCACGGGATCGAGCGCCAACGACATCGCGCTCGATCTCCACAGCTTCGGCTGCCAGACCACGATCGTGCAACGCGGCTCGACGACCGTGGTGTCGATCGATCCCTCGGCCAAGCTGAACTATGCCCTCTACGACGAAGGGCCGCCGATCGAGGACTGCGACATCATCGCCAACGCAGCGACACCGCCGCTGATCCTCGATGCCTACAAGCTCGCGGTGAAGCGCATGGTCGACCTCGACAAGGACATGATCGCGGGCCTCAAGGGCATCGGCTTCAAGTTCGACCTCGGCGAGGACGAGACCGGGCATCAGATGAAGTATCGCCGTCGTGGCGGCGGCTACAATCTCGACGCCGGCAGCTCCGATCTGATGATCAAGGGCGAGATCGGCCTGCTCCACTATGAGACCATCGAGCGGTTCGGCGCCGACGGCGCGCTGCTGAAGGACGGCACGACGGTTCCCGCCGATCTCATCGTGCTGGCGACCGGCTATTTCCCGCAGCAGGAACTGGTGCGGCGCGCGCTCGGCGAGCCCATGGTGGACAAGGTCGGGCAGGTGTGGGGCGAGGACAAGGATGGCGAACTCGCCAACATGTTCAAGCGCACGCCACAAGAGGGGCTGTGGTTCATCGCCGGCAGCCTGACGCAGGCGCGCATCTACTCGAAGTACATGGCGCTGCAGATCAAGGCGGCCGAGGAAGGGCTGGTGGACACGCCCTACCCCGGCTGAGAGCAGAAGGGCACGCACTGGCGGCCGGAGGCAATCGCGCCGGCGCCCTTGCGCGTGCGAACTACCGCCGATGCTCGCTGTGATGGACCAGGAACGCCTTGGCCTCCTTCACATTGGGCAGAACGCCCAGTCCCGGCGCGTCGGCGAGCGCGAAGCGACCCTCGACCAGCGGCGGGAACGGTTCGGCCAGAACGGCCTGCAAGGGGTTCTCCATGGCGTCGTGCTCGAGCATGCCGTCCCCGCCCACGGCTGCCAGTACATGCGCGGCCGCATGCAGGCCGAGGCCCGAATTGAGCCAGTGCGGGCAATAGCGCCGGCCGGCGGCGACCACCCGCCGCGCCACTGCCGCGCAACCGGAAATGCCACCCCATTTGCAGATATCCGGCTGGATGACGCCGAGATGGCCGGCCGTGATGGCCGCATCGAAAGCCGGGAAGCCGATCAGGTTCTCGCCGCCCGCCAGCGGCACGCGGGACAGCATCGCCAGTTCCGCCCAGTGCTCGGGCGGGTCGTCGGCGGGGATCGCCTCCTCGATCCAGTCGAGCGGGAAGTGACTGAAGGCCTCCACGGCCGGACGCGCCGTCACGAGGTCCCAGCCCTGGTTGGCGTCGATCATGAACCGCTCGCCGGACCGCAGGTCGGCGCAGATCGCCCGGACGTTCTCCAGATCACTCGCCAGATCGAAGGCGACCTTCATCTTGAAGGCGCGGTAGCCGCGTTCGCGGCACATGGCGACGTACTCGGGCGCGCCCCTGGGATTGAGGTTGCTGGCATAGGCCATCAATGGCTCGGGCCGGGTGGTGCGCCCCAGCGCCCGCCACACGGGGATGCCGGCCTTACGGGCGGCAAGATCGGAGAACGCGACTTCGAGCCCGGCGATGCAGGAGGCGAAGGGGCCGGGCTCGCCGCTCTGGATGACGTTGCGGCGCATGCGCTGCGTCAGGTCGACGAGGGCGGCCGCCGGGCTCGACCAGCTCTTGCCGAGAACCGTCGGCACGATCAGCGTTTCAAGTAGCCGCACCTTGGTCTCGGCACCGCAAGGCGGAAAGTTGGCCCAGACCTCGCCCCAGCCGAACGCTCCGTCGGCATCCTCGACCCGGATCAGCACGGCGTTGCGGGCGGGGATCGAGCCGAACGAGGTCACGATCGGTTCGGAAATGGCGGCCTGATAGTGGAAGATCTCGATGCGCGTAGGTGCGATGCTGTGCGACGCTGGCGTTTGCAAGGAAGCCTCCCGGGCATGGCAACGCGGTCGCATGGACTGCGCCGCTTCGCTTCTTCAAGCTGTCTAGCACGATCCAGCGGCTCTGCCCTGCCAGCCGTCACGGCGCGGCAGCCGCATGGGGGGCGGGGAGCGCGCCGGGAGCCCGATTTCGCCCGCCATGCCACATCCGCGCATTGATTTGCCCGGCCAATCGGCTACTGCTGTCGGCCGAACGATGTCAGCGCGAGCTGCTGCCTGAAGGAGACGCCCCCGTGACCAAGAACAGAACCGTATTGATCGACCATCACCCCGGCCGCTCGAGCCAGACGATCGGTATCGCCCGTGAACTGGGGACAGATCCGGACCTGATCCACGAGCCGTCGGTCGGCGTCGTCGGCACCAAGGGCGACAGCCAGTGCTACATGGGCGTTCTGACCAAGGTCGAGGCCATCCACGAGGAACTCAAGAACCGCATCGGCAAGGGGCCGGGCCAGCTCAAGCTGCGTCTCGTGCAGCCCGAATACACGATCGCAACGTCCGACGGCATCCGCAACGGCACGCGCGAGATGCGCTACTCGCTGATCGGCCGCGAGGTGACGAACGAGGCGATGTGCGAGCACCTGAGCGCCACGGGCCTTGCCGGCACGATCGCGGTCGTCGCCTGCGACAAGCCGCCGGTCGGCACGCTGGCAGCGCTGCTCGAGCACAACATGCCGTCGATCATCATGTCGGACGGACCGATCCATCCGGGCACCGACCCCAAGACCGGCGAGTCCATCGACCTCGTGTCGGCCTATCAGGTCGCCGGTCATCCCGACGCCGACTACCGCAACCACATCGCCTGCCACGCCTGCCCCGGCATCGGTAGCTGCGGCGGCATGTTCACCTATAACACCATGCAGACGTTCATCGGCGTCGTGGGCATGCAGCCGCTGCAGATGGTGGCGCCGCCCTCCGACGACCCGCGCCGCGTGAATGAGTTCCCCAAGGACCTCGTCGACCATCTCTCGAACATGATGGCGAAGAACCTCTGCCCGCGCGACATCGTGGGGCGCGACTCCATCCGCAACGCCGTCATCGTCTCCATGGCCATCGGCGGCTCGACCAACGTCGTGCTGCACGCCCCCGAGATCGCGCGCGCCGCGGGCTTCGCCGATTTCTGGAAGGACGTCATGACGCCGGAGGAGTTCAACCACCTCTCCCAGAACGTCGTGCCGGTGCTGACCGACGCGCGGCCCTACGGCAAATATTCGATGGTCGACATCGACGAGGTGGGCGGCGTGCAGGTGATCGTGCGCGAACTGCTGGAAGCTGGTCTCCTCAATGGCGACTGCATGACCTGCACGGGCGAGACGCTGGCCGAGCAGGTCGCCCGGCCTGGCGCCAAGCGCGCCGACGGCTTGGTGATCTATCCCGTCGAGAAGCCCTACAAGCCCACTGGCGGGCCTGCTGGCATGCTGGGCGGCAACCTGTCGCCGGACTTCGGCCATCCTCGCTCGCCGGCGTCGAAGGCGGCCTCGAGAACAACGTGTTCAAGGGCCGGGCGCGCGTCTTCGACGGCGAACAGGGCCTGCTCACCGCGCTCGACAAGACGCCGGAGAGCTTCCAGAACCACGACATGATCATCGTGCGCTACGACGGGCCCAGCGGCGCGCCGGGCATGCCGGAAATGCTCGATCCGACCTCGCGCATCACGACGCTGTGCCGCGAACGCGGCATCACGGTCGGCCTGATGACGGATGCGCGGTTCTCGGGCGGCTCGGTCGGCCTGGTGATCGGCCATGTCGGTCCCGAAGCGGCGCTCGGCGGCCCGATCGCCTTCGTGGAGGACGGCGACGAGATCATCGCCGATCTCAACAAGAACGAGCTGAACTGCCCGGCGCTCGCAGATCCGGCGACGCTGGCCAAGCGCAAGGCGGCCTGGGAGAAGGTCGTCGCCGACAACGGCGGCATCCATCCCAGCTGCGGCGAGGCCGATACGCGCCTCCTGCATCGCGCCCGCCATACGGCGGTGCCTGCCACGCGCGGCGGCGGCCTGCACCCCAACCGCGAAGTCTGGGTGCGCGAGCCGCGCAAGGCGGAGGCCTCGGGCTTCGTTCCCAGGAACAAGTATCGCGCGGGCTGAGCGATACGCTCGCACGGCCTGATATCACGCTGCAAAGCGGGGCGCCGGCCCTAGTGTTCCGGTTCCGACATTTGCATCCCATTGCGGGGCGTCCGAGAGCAAATGTCGGAACCTAGGGGAACACTCAGAACCAATTGTTTCTCGTGTAGCTTTTTGCATCTGACGTTTGGTCACAGACCCAGCCGCGCGCGGGTACCAAACGTCAGATGCGCTACACGAGCGTCCCGCTTTTCAATT
The DNA here is from genome assembly GCA_041397775.1 of Hyphomicrobiaceae bacterium. Classification (GTDB taxonomy): domain Bacteria; phylum Pseudomonadota; class Alphaproteobacteria; order Rhizobiales; family Hyphomicrobiaceae. Next base: position 290,229 of record JAWKWB010000006.1, read on the forward strand.
TCCGACGTGAATGCCCGGCCTGCGTCCGTCGTTCCAGCGGCCGCCGATGGCGCGCTCGATCTGCGCGGCGAGTTGCAGCAGCAGGCCATCGCCGGCCTGCTTCGCCTGGGCCTGGATGCCGAGCGGCAGGCCCGGGGCCTGCTCTGCCAGCGGCAACGAGATGCCGGGGATGCCGCACAAGTTGGCCAGCGGCGTGTAGGCGAAATTCTTCCAGAGATTGGCGAACCAGTCGTGCACCGACGGGTTGTCGCTGATCGTCAGGTATTGCGTCGTGCCGATGCGCGGTGTCGGCAGCGCCGTGACGGGGGTGAGGATGATATCCCAGTCCTCGAAGAAGGCGCCGAAGGCCCGCGCCGTCGTGTTGAATGTCGCCTGCATCTGGAAGCGCTCGCTGTAGGTGGTGCCGATGCCGGCTTCCCAGATGCGGATGTTGATCGGCTCGATGAGATCGGCGGGCGGACGCTCCAGTCCGCGCGCGGCCAGCATGCCGGCGATGACCTGCGCGAAGTTGCTGATGTAGCAGGTCGTCTGCGCGGCGAAGGCGGCGCGGAAATCAACCGCGGGCAGCGCCCAGTCCACGCGATGTCCCAAACCTTCGAGAAAGCGGCCGATGCGCTCCAATTCACTCACGAACTGCGGCGTCGCGCGGTAATCCCCCCACTCGTGCGACAGGGCGATGCGCAGCGGCCTGGGATCGCGCTCGATCAGCCGGGAATAGGGCTCGGCCGGGGTCCAATAGGGCATGAACTCGCCCGGCGCACCGCCGCGGCAATTGTCGAAGAAAGCGGCCGTGTCGCGCACCGAGCGACTGAGGCAGCCCTGGCTCGAGACGAGGCCGGTGAGATCGGAGGCCGCGGGTGCGATGGAGAACGCACCGCGCGAGGGTTTCAAGCCGATGACGCCGTTGACGCCTGCCGGGATGCGGATAGAGCCGCCACCGTCGGAGCCGTGCGCCATGGGAACCACGCCGGTCGCGACCGCAGCCGCGGTGCCGGCCGAAGAGCCACAGGTCGTGTACTCGGTGTTCCAGGGGTTGCGCGTGACGTAGACGGCGGGGTTTTCCGCCGAACTGCAGACACCGAACTCGGGCGTCGTGGTGCGCCCCATGATGTTGAGACCCGCCTGGCGGATGCGACCTGTCAGAAAGCTGTCGGCCGGCGCGCGATTGCCGCGCATGAAGAGCGAGCCCATCTCCTGCAGCCGGCCCTGCAACGTGGGACCGAGGTCCTTCATCAGGTAGGGCACGCCTGCGAACGGACCGGCGAGGTTCGTGGCATTGCCGGCCGGATCGGCGACCGCGTCCTCGAAAATCTCGACGACGGCACTGAGCGTCGGGTTGATCCTGGCGGCACCGGCTGCCGCCTGCCGCGCCAACTCGGCCGCGGTGACGTCGCCCTTGCGCACGCGCTCGGCCAATGCCACGGCATCGTGCGCGGCCCACTCGTCCCAGCTCAATGGCAGTGTCACGGTTCTCGTCCTCGCAGGGCGGATTGTCGATGTGCGCCCGAACGCGCGCCGCCTACTCGACGATACGGCGAAGGTTGGGCACGTCACAAAGGAATTGATTGGAACGCGGCTCGGAAATGTAACCCTGCCGCTTCAGCTCGGCCATCGTGCGGCTGACCGTCTCGGTGGTGAGTCCGAGCAGTGCACCTAGGTCCTCGCGCCCGAACAGATCGCAGCGCTCGGCCAGATTGCGTTCTGCAAGCCATAGCAACAGCCGCACGACGCGATGTCGCGCGGGGCCCGTGTTGAACTCGCGGATCATCCGGTCGCTGTCGCTCAGCGCCCGATGCCAGCGGGCCATGAGTTCGCTGAACAGCTGCGGTTTGCGCGTCAAGAGACTGCGCACGACGCTGCGGGGGATGCGGCAGACCTCGGTCTGGTGCAGCACGATGGCGTGATGCTCGTAGCGATCGAGGAGCAGCGCTTCGAGGCCGATGGCATCGGTGGAGCGCATGAGGCGTACGATGCGCTGCGTCCCGTCCGGCAGATATTGCGTCAGCTTCACCAGGCCGCTGCGGATCGTGATGATCCACTCGGCGGGATCGTCACTGCCATAGATCTCGGTTCCCGGAGCATAGCTGAACTGCTCGATGGGGCGATGGATCGAATCGAAGTCCTGCTCGTCGAGCCCCGCGAACAGAACCGACTGACGGACGGTGCACGTGCGGCAATTGGCGATGCCGGTCCAGGCGTCGTTGCTGGTCACGGTCTTCATCGGTCGTGCCTTTCCGCATTCGTGCCGTTCGCCACACGGGCGATCGAGGCACGGCAACGAGGATGAGCAGGGCGGATCGAAAGGCGCCCGCGCTCCTCCTTGAGCACGATCCAGACCGATACTGCAAGTCTCCTGTCGTCACCGTCGGCGCAGGCACGCCGCACACAGGTCGATGCACACGACTTCGGGCGTCTACGCCATGGCGCTCGAAGCGCAGTTCTTGTTCACGAGGCCGCGAACCCAGCCTTCCATGGCCGAATTGACGAGCGGCATCGGGTGCTCGAGGAACGAGATCACGAAACTGTCCGCAAGCTTGCACAGGCCGATAGAACGCGGTCGCGTGGCCAGCGCACACGGCTCGGGAATAGCGATGCCGAAGCAGAAGACGACATTGCGCGCATCCTCGATCTCGGGCGCGATCTCACCGTCCGGCAGCGCGCGCGTGTGGGCGTAATGATCGAAGATGCCGATGAAACGGGCGCAGGAATGGCGCTCGATCTCGCCGCGCAGGTGCGCAACCATGTCGTCCAGATTGCGGGCGGTCGTTTCCTCTTGCCCGAACTCCAGCACGAACATCGGGATCGTCACGACTGACGTCGATTCCTTCATCGGGCCTCCCTTGGCGCGCGGCGCCGATCCTAGTGTTCCGGCTCCGACACTTGGTTCCCCGTGCGTCATACTCTGGACCAAGTGTCGGAGCCACAAGGAACACTAGCAACCATATGATTCTAGTGTAGCTTTTGCATCTGACGTTTGGTCATGATTCCAGCCGCGAGTGGGTACCAAACGATAGATGCGCTACACGAGTTCATCAATGTTCCGGCAGGCAGATCTCATGTCGCCCGATCGCCAACAGCGTGCGCGCGAAAAGGCCGGACACGACAATGGTCGCGAGCGTCAACAGGCCGACCGAGACGGCGTGGAACGTCGCCCCGCCGATCTTCTCGTACATCGTGAGGCTGGCCACCGTGATGGCGGCGAGGGGGAACGAGTAAGCCCACCATGACAGATAGAAGCGGGCGCGCAGCAGGCGTGGTCCTTGCGTCAGGAGGAACAACGTCATGAAGAGCGCGAAGTAATAGAGGATGCGTGCGGCCGCATCGACGCCGCCGGTGAGCTTCACATAGGACAGAAAGCCGACGGCGGGAGGTGCGATCAGGATGAAGAGCGTGGGGGCCAGCCGCTCGGGAAGCGGGTTATGGAACAGCACGCGATTGATGATGATGGCGAAAAGGACCAGCAAGAACACGATCCCGATGGCGAAAAAGAACCAGGACAGTTCGACGTAGCCTAGCGGCACGCCCGACAGCGGAACCAGAACGTTTCCCACGATGGGAATGAACCAGGCCGGGCTCAGGTGCGCCGTCTGGAAGTGATCGCGGCTGAACCAGCTATTCAGGACCAGCAATGTCATCGCCAGATGCAGCGGCGCGCCAACGAAGAACAGGGGCGCGGCGGCCGACGGCCAGACGCCCAGGGCCACGATGGACAGCAACAGGATGCTGATGGAGATCGTCGGCAGGAAATGCAGGCGAACGGGATGGTGATATTCTTCGGCGACCTGGGCGCCGCGTAGCACGATCTTTGCGGCGTAGACGCCCAGCAAGACCGCGAATGCCACTGCCGACAGCAGTGCAAGGGCGGGCGGCAGCGGACTGTCCCCCAGTGCCAAGACATGCCCGGCCTTCATCCAGGCGAGTGTGAGCCCCGACAACCCCATCACCGATGCGAAGAATGCGACGGGGAAATTGGCAAGCCGATCGGGTGCGTGCCCGGCATGAGCGACATCGGTCGCCATCGTAGACCTCCTTCGGCGATCCTGCCCGGCTGCTCGACGCCTGCCGCCGGGACTGCCACCTGTTCGGCTGGAGGAATAGGCAAACCGGCTGCTCCGATCATTGCGAAAGCGCAATGATCCGTACTCGCATCGTCTCAACCGCTACGAAATGCGACCTATGTCAGAATTCGAGGCCATGCGGCGCCCGCAAATGCAAACTCGAAACGACAACGGCGCGAAACCCGCCGGGGGTGACGCGCCGTCCCGTCTGCGATGACTTGTGGTCAACTATTTCTCGGCGCGTGCCGTCGCGTAGCCCGAAAGGACGACGTCGCCTTTCTGGTTCATGGTCGTGATCGCCAGGTCGACCAGCGTTTCGCCATTCTCCTCGCGCACCGCCTCGACGACGGCCTTGGCCTTGAGATCGTCACCGGGCCACACCTGGCTGGTGAAGCGCACGCCGTACTTCTTCACGTTCTCGGCACCGAAGCGGTCGGTTACGACGCGGCCCGTCATGCCCATCGTCAGCATGCCGTGGGCGAAGACGCCGGGATAGCCTGCCGCCTCGCGGCAATAGCGATCGTCGGTGTGGAGTGGATTGTAGTCGCCGGACGTGCCCGAATACATGACGAGCTGCGTCCGCTTGAGATCTTTCACCAGCACGTCCTCGAACGTGTCGCCGACCGAGATCTGGTTCGCTTTCAATCGCATCGTCTCATCCCTCACTTCTGGTCCACCGGGCGTTCGGTCCTGACGCCGACGCCGCGCGCGATGCAGACGAGTTCGCCCTTCTGGTCGCGATATTCCGATACCCGCTCGGTGAAGATGAGCTTGCCGGCGCGCTTGCTCTCCTTCTCCCAGGTCTTGCCGGTCTTTTCCGTCACGGTGAGTACGTCGCCCGGACGGACCGGCCGGATGAATTCGAAGTGCTGCTCGGCGTGCAGACCGCCGGACGAGGCCGGCTTGCCTTCGATGCCGGACGGCTTGCCGCCGGAGCCGAACCAGGGGACATCGGGCTTCAAGCGCAGGTGATAGTCGGGATCGAACTGGGCGACCGCGCGCGGGAACGTCGGCGGGGCGGCAGCATTTTCAAGCCCCGTATCGGGTACAGAATAATCCCCGATCGAACGCCGGAACATCATGATGTGCGTCGCCTCGACGGGGAAGATGACCGTTTTCTCGTCTGACATTGTCGCGTCCCGTTGCCTCTTCTGGTTGGCGCGGCCGTCGCCGCCCCGGTGGACCACAGCCGGGTCCGGACCAGGCGAGCGCGCTGGCTCTCCCTCCCGGCGACCGTGGGCAAAGTGTAGCGGCCCATTGCGGCGGCTGCCACGTACTTCATCACATTGCCTGCCGACCCTGCAAATGCCGTGGCGGCGCCGCGCTGCCGCACGCCTACCAAGAGAGCGGGCCCGGCGATCGCTCGCCGGGCCCCTCGGACGCCGCCCCGAAACCCTATCGGGCCGTGTCAGCCGAGGTCCATCTCCTTGAAACCCAGTGGCGCCACGCCCTGCTCGGCACCGTAGTACTTGAAGGGCAGGAACTTGCCGGTCATGCCGATCTTGACGCGGTCGCCCTTCTCGTGCGGCAGGCGCTCGATGTCGACGTCGAAGTCGATGGCGGACATGATGCCGTCGCCGAACTCCTCCTCGATCAGCGCTTTCCAGGCCGGACCATTGATCATGATCAGCTCGTAGAAGCGGTAGATCAGCGGATCGGTCGGCGGCATGGGAATGCCGGCGCCGCGCATGGGCACCTCGTTGAGCATCGCTTCCTCGGCCGCCGAAAGGCCGAACAGGGCTGCCGCCTTCTTCGCCAACGGCTTCACCAGGCGATGCTGGCCAAGCAGCGCGCCGACGATCAGCACGGGGCTCATGCCGCCGATCTCGGTGGTGATGTGCTTCCAGCTCCATCCCTTCTCGCGCTTGATGTCGAGAAGCTTCTCGGTCAACTGCTCACGCGTCATCGCTCTATCTCCATTTCGAGCTGGCTTGCGAATTCGGTCCGATGCGCCGGCGCGGTCCATCACCTTCGCGCGCAAAGAGCTGTCCGTAGCCGCGCTTGGTACGTGCGGCCGGGACGATGCGGGTCGTGACGGGCCGCGAGCGACGATCCTCCTGGGGCGCACGGGACGGTTCGGAAACATCGGTCTCGGCAGCATGGTGTCCTCCCTGTGCTTGCGGACGAACGACGGGTGGCGATTTCAGGTTTGCTTCGGTAGCCCCGACACCACCGGCCAACTCACGCGAGCGCGTGACTAGGAATTCGAGCAGGTGGTTGCGCAGCGGGTAGTAGTTGGGATGCTTGTGCATATCGGTCCGCTGCCGGCCTTTGGGCAGCGTGTTCTCGACGATCTCGGCGATGCGCGCCTTGGGGCCGTTGGTCATCAGCACGATCTTGTCGGCGAGAAGCATCGCCTCGTCGATGTCGTGGGTAATCATGAAGATCGTCTGCTCGGTCGCGCGCCGGATCGCCAGCACCTCGTCCTGCAGCGAACCGCGGGTCAGCGCGTCGAGCGCGGAGAAGGGCTCGTCCATCAGCAGGATGCGCGGCTCGACGGCCAGCGCACGCGCGATGCCGACCCGCTGGCGCATGCCGCCCGAGAGCTGCGCGGGCTTCCTGCCCTCCGAGCCCTCCAGATGCACGAGCGAGAGATAGCGGCGCGCGTGCTCGCGGATCTTCTCCCCGCTCCAGTCGCGATGGCGCGAGGCCACACCCAGCTCGACGTTGCGCGCTGCCGAAAGCCAGGGCATCAGCGCATGGCTCTGGAAGATCACGGCGCGGTCGAGGCTCGGCCCCTCGATGGCCTGTCCGCCGACGATGATGACGCCTTCGGACGGCCGGTCGAGACCGGCGAGGATGTTGAGGATCGTCGATTTCCCGCAGCCGGAATGGCCGATGATGCACACGAACTCGCCGGGCATGATCGAGAACCAGAGATCCTCGAACACGGTCAGCGAGCCCTTGCCGCCCGGCTCGGGAAAGCGCTTTGCGAGGCCTTCGATCTGGATGATCGGCTTGATCGTCATTTTGCGATGCTCCCCGTTCTCATTCCGCGTACGAGACGAGGCGCTGCAGGCGCGCCATGATCTGGTCGAGCACCATGCCGACAAGCCCGATCATGAGGATCGCGTTGATGACGTTCGTGATCGACAGGTTGTTCCACTCGTTCCAGACGAAGTAGCCGATGCCGGTTCCGCCAACGAGCATCTCCGCTGCAACGATGACCAGCCAGGCGATGCCGATCGAAATGCGCAGCCCCGTGAGGATGGTGGGCGCCGCCGCCGGCAGGATCACCTGGAAGGCGGTGCGCCACGTGCCCAGCTCCAGCGTCTTGGCGACGTTCACCCAGTCGCGCTTGACGCTGGCGACGCCGAAAGCCGTATTGATCAGGATCGGCCAGACCGAGCAGATGAAGATCACGAAGATCGCCGACGTGTTGGAGTCCTTGATCGTGTAGAGGGCGAGCGGCATCCATGCCAACGGCGAGATCGGCTTCAGGAGCTGGATGAAAGGGTCGAGCGCCCGGTTCATCAGCGGCGACATGCCGATGAGGAAGCCGAGCGGCACCGCGACCAGGGCAGCCGACAGGTACCCCGCCGCAACGCGCGCGATGGAGTAGGCAAGCTGGATGCCGATGCCCTTGTCGTTGGGTCCGTTGTCGTAGAACGGACTGCGCAGATGCTCCCAGAGCTTGGCACCGACATCGGCCGGGCCCGGCATGGCGGACTTGCCCGCCGTTGCCGTCTGCCCCATCAGCTTGGCGTATTCCGGGTCGAGCCCGGTCGCCGCCGTTCCACCGGAGACGGCCATCTGCCAGACGGCCAGGAACGCCACGAGCAGTCCAAGCGAGACGAGCCCCGCGCGCAGTCCGAGTGAACCGATCATTGCTTCAGGCCCGCTTGATCGCGAAGCTGGCGACGTATTCCTCGGGCTTGGCGGGATCGAAAGTCTTGCCCATCACCGAGAATGTCTTCGACGTCGTGGTCGGCGGCGTCAGCCCCACTTCCTTCATCAGCTTGGCCGCATCGGTGGCGAGATAGACCTGCTTGGCCACCTTCTGGTAGTCGACGTCGCCCTTGATCTGTCCCCAGCGCTTCATCTGCGTCAGGATCCAGATGGCGAAGCTCTCCCAGGGGAAGGGATCGAAGTCGATGCGATCCGGCACCTTCTGCACCTTGCCGAGGCCGTCGGCGAACGTGCCCGTCAGCACCTGCTCCACCACCGTCACCGGTTGGTTCAAGTAGTTGGCAGGCGCGATGGCGGCGGCGATCTGCTTGCGGTTCTCCGGCTTCGTCGCGAAGGCGGTGGCATCGATGATCGCCTTCAGGAGCGCCTTGTAGGTGTTGGGCATCTCCGACACGAACTGCTGGCTGGCGGCGAACGCGCAGCAGGGATGCCGGTTCCAGATGTCCTTCGAGAGAATATGGATGAAACCGACACCATCATAAACCGCGCGCTGGTTCACGGGATCGGGCGCCAGGAAGCCGTCGATATTATCTGCGCGCAGATTGGCCACCATCTCCGGCGGCGGCACAGAACGGATCTGCACGTCCTTGTCGGGATCGATGCCATTCTCCGCGAGATAATATCGCAGCAGGTAATTGTGCATCGAATAGTCGAAGGGCACGGCGAACTTGAACCCTTTCCAGGATTTCGGATCGCGCCGGTCCTTGTGCTTGATGGCGAGCGTGATCGCCTGGCCGTTGATGTTCTCGACGGCGGGCATCGTATAGGGCAGCGGATTGGAGCCGGCGCCCAGCGTAATCGCCAGCGGCATCGGCGAAAGCATGTGGGCCGCGTCGTATTCCTTGTTGATGGTCTTGTCGCGGACCACCGCCCAGCCGGCCGTCTTGATCACTTCCACGTCGAGGCCGTGCTTCTTGTAGAAGCCCATGGGGTGCGCCATGATGATCGGCGTCGCACACGTGATGGGAATGAAGCCCACTTTCAGCGCTGTTTTTTCGATCTTTCCGCCCTCGGCGAAGGCTTCCATCGCCGAGCCCAGGGGAAGGAACTGGCTGATGGCTGCGGCGGCGGTGGCGCCGCCGACGGCGCGGAGGAAGGCGCGGCGGCTGGCGTCCTCGGGGAACATGGCGCGCATCACCGCACCTTCGACCACCCGCTTGATGCGCGCATCCTCGTCGGCAGCGACAGCCAGATCATGCTCGCTCTGGGACGCGTGCTGCCCGCAACTGCAGGCAGAGGCCGTCAAAGGCCGGGACGGGTCGAATGGATCGCTGAAGCTCATGCCGAATCCCCTCGGTTTTTCTTTGGCGTTGCGCGCGGCATCTGGTTAACCGCGAGATGGGAAAGGCAAGCGCCGTGCCAATTGCCCGCCAGCCAACAACTCCCTGTTAAGGCGTGATAAATTTTTTGAAACGAGCCTCGTGGGCATATTCTTCGGCTGGAATATCGGGCATGCGATGGAAATTCCGGCAGCTTCCTGCCTCCCGGGCGTCACGGCGTTTCGTCGTCAACGCCGCTATTCCCGATGACACGGCAATATCTGCACCCTGCACCAGCAACGAAGCGGGCGCCTCAGCGCGGCATGATGAACTGCTGGTCGCGCGGCCTGCCCGGCAGGCACGACGCGCTGCGTTGGCGGCCTGGCCGTGTGGCCGCGCTGGCGCCCGATGAGGCACGCGCTGTATGCGGGGTACAGCGCGCACCCTTTTATGTTTTTTTGCGTCGCGTCAGGCCGCGAACGGCAGGCCGCTTTCAATCGGCAGGCTCGGATCCCGGGACCATTCGTTCCACGAGCCGAAGTACATGCGCACGTCGTTGATGCCCGCCTCCTTCAGCGCCAGGAAGGTATTGGACGCGCGCGCTCCCTTGAAACAGTAGAGAATGACGGGCGTGTCCGGGCCGACGCCGACCGTCGCGCATTCGGCGAGCAACTCCTCGCGCGATTTCATCAGGGGGCCGGCGGGACCGGGCTTCATCATGCGATACCACTCAAGCCAGACGGCGCCGGGCAACCGCCCTTTTCGCGGACAGAAATCGCGGCCGTAGGGCGAGGAACTCTCGCCGATCCATTCGTCGACATCGCGAACGTCGAGCAGGACGGCGCTCTTGTCGTCGATGGTGTCGAGGACCACGGACTTGTCGACCATGATGGATGCAGCGGACGGCTCCACCGGGAATGTCGCGGCCTTCGGTGCGGCGGCTTCGGTCGACAGCGGCAGGCCGGCCGCACGCCATGCGGCCACGCCGCCGTGCAGCACGGCCACCTTCGGGTAGCCCAGGAACGACAGCAGGTAGTAGCCACGGCAGGATTGGCCGAAGCCGGTGTTCATGGACTGTTCGGCCAGAACGGCGGTCTCCTTGCCGCTCAAGCCAGCGGCACCGAAGGCATCGGCAAACTTCTGGGTGAGTTCGCTCAGCCCTTCGGGCGTCGACGTCGCCAGGTAGGTGAAGATGTCGTGGATGTTGACGGCGCCGGGAATGTGGCCCTCGGCATAGCTGGCGGGATCGCGCGTATCGATGACGACGACTGGCTCGGTCTCGATGAGACTGGCAAGCTCACTCGGGCTGACGAGTGCTTTCGGCATTGGTCACTCCATGCGTGCACGTTGTTGCCTGCCGACCTTCGCGGGACGCTTCTTCCCCTTACCGTCTGCCGGGCTTCCTGCGCCCGGTCTCGCCTTCACATCCACCCGCTGACGCGCGGGCTCAGTGCGTCATCTCGGCCAGCATCTTGCGGAGCTGCTTCGTCGCGGGCGTAACGATGGCCACGAAGTAGGCCTCGCGCAGGCGCCGCTGGGCCGCACCGCTGGTGACGTAGCCGCGCGCGCCCTGATGCAGCATGGCGTAGTGTGCCGCCTTCACCGTCGCCTCGCCCGCTGCGAGCCGTGCTTCCACGACGCCGCGGAAATAAGCGGGATCGGTCTCGAACGGCGTCGCCGAGAGTGCGGCGACAGACGCCTTCAGGCCGGCGAGCTGGTCTTCGATCTCTTCGGGCTGCACCTCGATGTACTTGTTGACGTGACCGAGCGAGGCACGCTCCTGCTTCATCAGGTCGATGCAGCTCTGGATCATTCCGAACGCCATACCCGCCTGCAGGAGAATGAAGCCGGCGCGGATGCGGGGAATGAAAGTGTCGATGGGGTCGGCGAGCACCATCTCGTCGGGGATGAAGGCCTCGCGCAGCATGACGGAGTAGGTGCGCGTGCCCTCGAGCGCGACGAAGTGATCGCTCTGGCGGATGCCGACGCCTTCGCCCGCGCAGTCGATCACGGCCATGACGCGGCGCGCAGGATCGTCCTCGAGCTCGAAAATGCCGCCGAACATATGGTCGGCGCCGAGGTTGGACACCCACGGCAACAGCCCCGTGACGCGATAGCCGCCGGCGACGCGCTTTCCCTTCAGCTTCAGCCGCTCGATGCCGAAGAATGTCTTCATGGGATTGGAGAGTCCGGTGCCGCCGAGCTGGCGTCCCGTGGCGATGTCGCTGCCGATGCGATCACGCAGCGCCGTGTTGCCGGAGGTGTAGACGTACCAGCCCAGCGCGTCCTGGCACCACATGCAGAAGCCGGTGGAGAGGCACAACTCGCTGGCGACGCTCATGGCGTCGATGCTCGCCACGAGATCGGGTGCGGCAGCGCCACGATAGGCCGGCAGATGCGGCTCGTAGGCGCCCGCCTCGCCAAGATTGCGCAGCACCTCTTCGGGATAGACGCCATCGGCGTCGATGATCTTGACCAGAGGAGAAAGCTGCGTGCGCACGATGTCGCGGACACCGGCCAACATGGCGGACGGAGCGGGGCGCGTTGCTGCGAGATGGTCGCTCGTGGCGAGGGCCAGGGTCATTGCATGCCTCTTCGGCTTCGATTTGGGGATCGGTCGAGAGCACGAGGCTCTCGACTGGGTCGCATCACTTGGGGGCGACGACGAGGGCGACCGGGCGGGTGAAGGTGTTGGCCACCGGCGACCACTTCGTCACGTGGGCGATCAGCGCATCGACCTCGGCCTTGGGCGCATCGCACTCCAGGGTGACGTTGACGCGCACATCGGTGAAACCGACGGGCTTGTCGCTGGTGTCACCCGTACCCCAGACCGCGGTGATGTTGAGGTCGCCCTCGAGTTCGAGTTCGAGTTTCTGCACCTTCCAGCCGCGATGCACGGCGTTGGCATGCAGCCCGACCGCCAGGCACGAGCCGAGCGCTGCCAGAGATGCCTCGGAGGGGTTGGGCGCGGTGTCGTCGCCGAGCAGGCCCGGTGGCTCGTCGACGATGTAGGGCTCGAGGTTGCGCACGTAGTTGAGATGGCGGAAACGGCCTTCGGCAACCGTCTTGCACTTCAGGGTCTTGACCGCCTTGGGATTGGCCTTGCCGGCGGCGATGAGTTGTTCCAGGCCGTCGCGGTCGATCGGGGCGAGGCCATCGGCGGGCTCGGGTGCGAGGCAGCCGGTCAGAACGACGGTGGCTTGTGCTGTCATGTCGGGTCTCCTTGGTTGCAACTCTCTTCGTGCGAAGGTCAGGCGTCCCGCGTCCAGCTCGCGCGCTTGATGGCGAGCTGGCACACGTGATCGATGAGAAAGCCGATGATGCCGATGATGATGACGGTGGCGGCGAGGCGGTCGTATTCGAGCGTGTCGCGGGCATCGTTGATGGCGTAGCCGAGGCCCGATTTGACGCCGAGATATTCGGCAGGCACCAGCACGATCCAGGCGACGCCCAGCGCCAGGCGCAGCCCCGTCAGCACATCCTGGGCGATCGCGGGCAGGATCACCGTGGTGAGCAGATGGAAGGGGCGCGCACCCAGGTTGCGGGCCACCTTGAACCAGGCCGGATCGATGCGCCGCACGCCGGCCGCCGTGGCGAACAGGATCGGCCATACGGCCGCGACGGCGATCAGGAACATGATGGCACCGTCCCAGGTGGCGAAGGCCATCACCGCAACCGGCATCCACGACAACGGGCTGATCATGCGCAGAAGCTGGAACGGCACGTTGGTCAGCTGCCGCAGCATCGCAACACGCCCGACGAGGATCCCCAGGGGGATGCCGACCGTGGCGGCAACGAGCAGGCCGACCCCGACGCGCCACAAGCTCGGGCCCGCCATCTGCCAGACTTCGCCGGTGGCGACCATCGTCGCGAGCCGCGCGAGTGCGGGAGCCGGCGCGAAATCCGCGAAGGACGCCGTGCGCGGATTGGCGGCGATGGCCCAGCCGCCGAGCCACCACAGCGCCAGCAGAAGCGCCAGTCCCGCCAGCGTCAGGCCGAGCGAGACGAGCGGGGGCGCCCAGCGCCTCAGGCCGGCGGCAAGCGAGGGTCTTGGCGCACCGGCCGCGTCCGCTTCGTCGAACGTGAGGAGGGGCGACGTCACAGCTTGATCACCTCCTCGCGAACGTAAGGGTCGGCCGCGCTGGCGATGCTGGGGTCCTTCTTCCAGGCGGGATGCTTTTCGAGCGCAGTCCGGACAAAGTCGTAGGCCACCAGGTCGTCGGCCACGAACTTCGGATCGAGACCCTTGAGGAACGTGGTATCGCCGGCCACCAGCGTCTTCGTCATCGCATCGACGATCAGGCGCGTGGCACTGGGATAGGGCCATGGCTGGAAATCGATGCGGCCATTACCCCAGTCCGCATGCTTGATCGCCTGCGTGGGCCCGTAGAGCTTGGTGTCGTAGTTCGTCATCGCGCGGGCGACGACTGCGCCGGGAACCGGCAGGTAGCCTTCCCCGTCCTTCGACAGGAGCTTGGCGACCTCGGCCTTGTTGGCTGCCGCATAGCCCGCGGCCTCGACGACGGCCTCCACGACCTTGGCGGTCCATTCCGGCTTCGCCTGCACCTGCTTCTCGTTCATGCAGACGACGCAGCAGGGATGGTTCTTCCAGATGTCGCCGGTGAAGCGCAGCATGCGCGCCTTGGCCTTGATCTCACCCAGCGCGTTGAAGGGCTCGGCGACGATGTAGGCGTCGATCTTGCGGGCGGCGAGTGCGGGCGGCATCTCGGGTGGCGGCAGCACCTGGAGGTTCACCTCCTTCGGGCCGATCTTTTCCCCTTCGCCCTTGATCACCGGCGTGAGGCCCGCATCGCGCAGCGCCATCTGCAGCACGATGTTGTGCATCGAGTACCAGAACGGCACCGCGATCTGCATGCCGCCAAGGTCGGCAAAGCTCTTGGCGGTGGTGTGTGCTCCAACGACGAGGCCGGAGCCGTTGGTGTGCGCCCAGGCCATGATCTTGACGGGGAACTTGTTGTTGTAGCGCATCCAGACGGGGATGGGCTTGAGCAGGTGGACGAGGTTGAACTTGCCGGCGGCAAAGCCTTCGACCAGCGGCGACCAACCCCGAATGAGGGTGGGGCGCTCCGATTCCAGGCCGTGCTTCTTGAAGAACCCCTTGGCGTGTGCCACCAGCAGAGCCGTCGCATCGGTGATCGGCAGGTAGCCGATGCGGACGACTTCGTCGGCAGCCGCCATGGCGCGCGTGGGATAGCCGCCGAAGGCGGCACCGAACGCAGCATAGAGGCCGCCTGCCGCCAGCATATCGAGGGTCTGGCGGCGCGATGGCCGCAGGCCATCGAACAGCGGCGCTGCCGGGTGTGCGTCGCAGGCAAGTGCGTCGCCGTCGCAACCGCATGCCAGCTTGATGTCATCCGTCATGCCCATTCCCCTTCTTTCTCGATGCCGTTGCTCATGTTCATTCACCCGCCACGATGCGGCGGCCGGCGTTGGACGACGTGGTGCAGGCCGCAGCTGCGGCTGGCCGCGCCGCGGCCTCGGGATCACAACTGAGCTGGATGCCGGACTCGCACTCGTAGGCTTCGAGGAGCTCGCGCCGCGCGCGCTGGAACGCTTCGCTCGCCGCCGAACGCTCGCTGCCGAGCCTGATGGGCATGTCGCGGCAGATGCGACCCGGATTGGCCGCCATGATGAGTGCGCGGTCGCACATCAGGACCGCTTCCCCGACGTCGTGCGTCACCAGGATCAAGGTAATGCCCAGATCGCGCGCGATGCGGCGGACGTCGCGCTGCAGGCTGGCGCGGGTAAATGCGTCGAGCGCCGAAAACGGCTCGTCGAGCAGCAGCGCATCCGGCTTGACGGCGAGCGAGCGGGCGAGCGCGACACGCTGCTGCTGGCCACCGGAAAGATCCTGCACGTTGCGATCGGCGAAATCGGACAATTCGACGAGTTCGAGCAGTTCGGGAACGCGCGTGCGCGCCTCGCGTCCACGGCCGGCAAAGCGCAGGCCAAGGCCGACATTCTGCGCCACCGTCATCCACGGAAAGAGCGAGGGCTGCTGGAACATCATCACCCAGTCGGGCGAGGGACCATCGACCCGGCGGCCGTCGATGTGGATCGTGCCGGCGGTGGGTCGCGCAAGGCCGGCGATGATGTGCAGAAGCGTGGACTTGCCGCAGCCGGAGCGACCGACGAGCGCGATCGCCTGTCCCGGCTCGATGGTGAAGGAGATGCCCTCCAATGCATTCGTCGTGGCACCGCGATAGCGTTGCCCGATGTTGTCGGCCTTGATGTGGGCGCCACGGAAGTTGGCCATGTCAGCGGCCTCCCGCTGCCGGGGCCGCGCGATGGGCGCGGGCCACAGCCGAACCGACGGCGAAGCATGGACGAGTGCTTGGAACATCAGCGGTTGTCTCCTCGATCGGGCTGGCGCCAGCCCAGGCCCGACCTTGGAGCGTCTCTTGCCACATTGTGGAATATTTTTCTATTTTAAGTCCATTACTGCATGAAAATAGCAAATAATATTCGATTTTCTTCCAATTAAGGGCGCCTGCGTCCTCTGTTCGTGTGGCTTTTTGGGTTGCTTCGTGTTCGTCGACGCCGCGGTCGGTAGAAAAATCGTTCCACGCCAGCGGGCCGAACGCAGAGGCATCGTGCCCCCAGTTGCTCCGAGCCCTCTCTTCGTTCCCATGCTGCATTGGCGGCCTCGCTCCTACCAACCCCGTGGACGCTTTGCGTCGCGCCTGCGAACAGACCGGTCTGTTTTATGCAAGGCAGGATCCATGCCAGTTCGTAGCCGTCAATTAACTTCATGAAATAACTTGGATATCCCTGATGACGCAGAAATGTCGCAGCACGGCCCCTGCCCAATCCGCAGCCACGTCGCTGCCTGGATTGCCGGCGGAGCGGGCGCTGGACCTCGGCCGAAGCTCGGGCGAAAACGACCTGAATCAGGTAGACTTTGCCGCGGTGATGCCGTTCGAATCCGCGTCGGCCTTGCCAAAACAGCCGGGTTGGATGCGTCGGGACGAGATGAAGAAGCGCACGGACACTCGGTCACCCCACATTGGCGCGGCGTCCGCCCCCGAGGAGAACGCCCGCGGTCGCCTGCTGCGCGCTGCCGCCGAGCTCTTCTGCCGCTACGGCATCAATGCCACGGGCGTGGATGCCGTCGTCGCCTCTGCGGGGACCGCCAAGGCCACGCTGTACAAGACATTCGGCTCGAAGGAAGGCCTGGTGGAGGCCGTCCTCGAGGCCGAAGGGGCGGCTTGGCGCGACTGGTTCCTGGGAGAGATCGACGCCATTCCGGGCGCGCCCGGCGACAAGCTGCTCGGTCTCTTCGACGTGCTGGAGCGCTGGTTCGGTGAGGAACGCTTCTTCGGCTGTCCGTTCATCAATGCCGTCGGCGAGTTCGACAAGCGCGAGACGCGCTACAAGAGCATTGCACTCGAGCACAAGAAGATCGTCATGCGGCGCATTGCAGAGCTGGTCGCAGACACCGGCATGTCCGCCCCCGGCGAGGCGGCCCATCAAATCGGCCTGCTGGTCGACGGCGCCATCGTCGCCGCACTGATCACGGGCGACGCCACCATCGCGCGGCAAGGCCGGGCTGCGACAGCAAAGGTTCTGGCAGCCGCGACGTGAGCGCCGCTGCTTCAGGCGGGCCCGCGCAGGCGAACGCCAAGGCCGCCGAGATCGGATGCGGTGAGTTCGATCTGCCAGCCGTAGGCTTCGAGCACATCGTGGACGATCGCCAGCCCGAGGCCCGCACCCGAGCCGCGCCGGTCCAGCCGCACGCCACGCGCCAGCATGGCCGCGCGTGCGTCCGCCGCCAATCCCGGGCCGTCGTCGTCGATCGAAACGGCGAACCCCGCCGAAGTCTGCTCCGCGCACAACCGAACCACGGATCGCGCGTGCCGCACCGCGTTCTCCAGCAGATTGCCGAGCACTTCGGCCAGATCTTCGCGATCGAAGGCAAGCGCCGTTCCCTCGGGGACGTCCAGCCTGACGGCGATGCCGTCACCGCGTTCGCCCCGCGCGAGCATCGCAGCGATGGAGCCGGCAAGCGGCGCCAATGCGACGCGCGGCGCTTCCTTGCGGCTGGCAGCGCCCCGGATGCGGGCGCGCGCCAGTTCCCGGTCGACATGCCGGCGCATGGCGTCGGCCACCTGCTCGATGTCGTCGGCGACGTCCTCCTGGCCATTGCCGCGCAGGCGCCGGACGTCGCCGGCGAGTGCGGCAAGCGGCGTCTTGAGCCCATGGGCGAGGTCGGCGGCGCGTCCGCGCGAGCGCTCGACCTCGCGCTCCTGCGCGTCGAGCAGGGCATTGATCTCGTCCGACAACGGCTGCACTTCGACGGGCGCGGAACCGGGCATGCGACGCGCGGCGCCCGAACGGATTTCGGCGATGTTCCGGCTGATGCGCGCGAGCGGGCGCAGTCCTATCGCGACCTGAAGGGTCGTCGCCAACGCGAGAGCCAGGGCGAGGATGCCCAGCGCCAGCACGAGATCGCGCGTGAAGGCAGCGGTCGCCTCGTCGATCCGCGCCAGGTCGGTCGCGACGACGACGCGCAACGGCTGGCCGCCGGCAAGCTCCGACAACGTGACGATGCGCTCGGCGATCAACACACGCCGTCCCGCCGGCCCGATGGCGACGTGGCGATGCACCTCGCCGGGCCCGATCGTGTCGTCCGGCAAGACGATGCGCTGGTCCCACAGCGAGCGCGAGCGCAGCACGTCCCTGGCGCCGTCAACCTGCCAGTACAGGCCCGACAGCGGATCTGCGAACCGCGGATCGACGGGCTCCTTGCGCAGAGTGAGCTTGCCTGCCGTGTCGACATCGAGTGCACCGACGAGCTGGCGCAGATGGACGTCTAGGTCTTCGCTGAGGGTACGCGAGGCGTGCCGCTGGAACAGGTAGGCCAATGCGCCCCCCGCCAGCGCGAGCGCCAGCAGGATCGCGGCGACGCCACCCCCGACAAGCCGCCAACGGAGGGAGGGGCGCGCCATCAGCTGCTCGCAGAAACGATGTAGCCGAAGCCGCGGCGCGTCTCGATGAGATCGGCGCCGAGCTTTCGCCTGACACGGCCGATCAGGACCTCGAGGGCATTGGAGTCGTGGGCACCGTCGGTGCCGTAGATATTCTCCTCCAGTTCCTGCTGCGAGACGACCCGCCCGCGATGGTGCAGCAGATAGGCGATCAAGCGATATTCGAGCGGCGAAAGCTGCAACGGCACACTGCGCACCATCACCTCCTTGCGGCGATCGTCGAGCGTGACATCGCCGACGGCGACTATCGGCGAGGATTGCCCGACGGAGCGACGGATGATCGAGCGCAGTCGGGCCAGCAGTTCCTCCACACGAAACGGCTTGGGAAGGTAGTCGTCGGCGCCCGCGTCGATACCGTCGACACGCTCCGCCCAGGTGCCACGCGCGGTCAGGATGAGGACGGGCATCTGGCGGCCGTTGGCGCGCCAGCGCTTCAACACGGCGAGCCCGTCCATTCCCGGCAGGCCCAGGTCGAGAATGACCGCGCCGTAATCCTCGGTATCGCCGCGATACCAGGCATCCTCGCCGTCCGTCGCCGTTTCCACGACATAGCCCGCGGAATCGAGGACGCGGGTGAGATCGGCGGCAATCCGCGCATCGTCTTCGACCAGGAGTATGCGCATCACTTCTCCTCGATCTTCACGATTTCTGCGGACTGCGCGTCGACGTA
Source organism: Hyphomicrobiaceae bacterium (assembly GCA_041397775.1). Classification (GTDB taxonomy): domain Bacteria; phylum Pseudomonadota; class Alphaproteobacteria; order Rhizobiales; family Hyphomicrobiaceae. Next base: position 309,133 of record JAWKWB010000006.1, read on the forward strand.
GACTTCGCGCAGCCGACCCTTCGCGTCGATCGTGCGGAACTCGTAGACCCAGCGTCCCTTCCTGCGTTCCGCTTCGACGGCGGCGATCTCGCCGGGCAGCTTCGCGCGAACGAGCTCGAGGATGTCTGCAAGCGGCTTGATCTCGCCGCGCTCGACGGCCTGGCGCAGCTTGTCGTGGCCACGGTCGCGCGCGAGGCTCGCGGGGGCGAGCAGGATTATGCCCAACAGGGCGATCAGGATCGGCTTGGCGTTCTTGGTGACATTCATCGTTCTACGGTGCTCGGTTGGCAGGCACTGACAGAATGTCCTTTGCCGACTGACAATTCCCTGACATGGCGCAACAGGTGGCCGTCAGCCCGGCCATGCGAATTTCCACGCATCGGTCGCCGCGATGGTCGCGGCACGATGAGAAGAGAGAAAAACATCATGCGCCGCTTCATTGCACTCACGATCGCCGCCGCCGTCCTGGTTCCCGCCAGCGCCGCTCAGGCCGGCAGCTTCGGCAAGCCCTGCACCACCAAGCCGGCCAACGAGTGGCTGAGCGTGGAGGTGCTCCAGTCCAAGCTCGAGGAGCAGGGCTACAAGGTGCGCAAGGGCAAGATCAAGAATTCCTGCGGCGAGTTCTACACCACCAATCCCTCCGGCCAGAAGATCGAGCTGTTCCTGGATCCCGCGACCGGCGCCATCGTCGGGCAATCCTGAACATGGCGACGTCCTCGCGATTTGATGCAGTCGGAGCCGGCGGCGCGATGCCGTCGGCTCCCGAGACGACCACGAAGGTCTGGGATCCGTTCGTGCGGGTGTTCCACTGGAGTCTCGTCGTCCTGTTCACCGCCGCGTACCTGACGAGCGAGATCTGGGAGCGCGGACACATCGTCATCGGCTACGCCATCGCCGCACTCGTGGGGCTGCGTGTGGTCTGGGGCTTCGTCGGCACGCGCCATGCGCGCTTTTCCGATTTCATCCACGGGCCCAGGGCCGTCATTGCCTATGTCCGCGACGACCTGGCAGGCAGGGCCCGTCGCTACATCGGCCACAACCCGGCCGGCGGCGCCATGATCATCGCGCTGATCGCCGCGCTTTCGGCAACGTGCGGGGCCGGCTACCTGATGACGACCGATGCGTTCTGGGGCGTCAAATGGCTCGAGGAAGTGCACGAGTTCTCCGCGAACGCCACCGTCGGCCTCGTCGCCCTGCATGTCCTGGGCGTGATCTATTCGAGCGTGATGCACGGCGAAAATCTCGTGCGCGCGATGATTACGGGGCGCAAGCGCGCACCCTAGGCGGAGCCGGCCGCTCGATGTCCGGATTTGCATGGGCGGCGTCCTCCCGACGCCGCCCAGCCGCCGTCGCTCAGCCCATCAGCGCCTTGGCGACCGCCATGAACGCAGGCAGCGTCACGGGATCGTTGGCGACGTTGCCGGCCGCGTGGTGCGACGCATAGCGCGCGATCACCATCTCCGCTTTCGGATCGACGTAGATCGACTGGCCATGGACGCCACGCGCCATGTAGACGCCATGCGCATTGTGACTGACCCACCACTGGTTGCGGTAGGACCAGCCGGGCAGCGTGGCATAGCCGGCGGGGGCGAACTTCGCGGGATCGCCGCCGCGCGCGATATCGTCGACCACGCTGGCGGGAACGATCTGGCGTCCGTTGAAGTGGCCGCGGTTGCGCATCAGCTCGCCGAAACGTGCGAGATCGCGCGTGGTCGTGTTGAGGCCGCCGCCCGCGCTTTCGGTGCCCAGCCGATCGACGTGGTAGTAGGCGTCCTCCTCCGCGCCCATCGGCTGCCAGATGCGCTCGGACAACAGCGCGGAAATGGACTGGCCGGTGACACGCCGCATGACCCAGGCGAGTGCGTCCGTATTGACGGTCTTGTAGGCGAAGACCTCGCCGTGCGCGCCGCGCTTCTTCTGCGTCGTGAGGAAGGCGAGCAGCGAGGGCGGCGCCTGGCCGGGCTCGGGCGGCGCCATGCCGTTGGCGCGGCGCAGCGAAAAAACGTCGGAGCTGCGGTCCGTGTAGACTTCGGTGTAGGCAAGGCCCGTCGTCATATCCATGACCTGGCCCACCGTCGCATCGCCAAAGGCGCTGTCGGCGAGTTCGGGTACGTACTGGGGCATGCGCGCCTCGGGGTCGATCCTGCCTTCGGCGACGAGCATGCCGGCCAGCACACCCGTGAACGACTTGGTGACGGACATGGCGATGTGCTGCTTGTGCGGCTCGAGTGCACCGAAGTAGCGCTCGAAGGCGATGCGGCCCTTGTGGAGCACGACGACACCGTCGGCGTATGTTTCCTGGAGCGCCTCGTCGAACGTGATCGGGCGACCGTCCATGGTCGTGAGCGGAATGCCTCCGAGATCCTGGGGCGCCTCGGGAAGCAGGGAGGGCGGTCCCTTGCCGCGCCAGACGCCGACCGTGGGCACGAGTTGGCGGATGTTGCTCCACGCCCAGCGCAGCTGAGGGAACGAGCGGAACGAGCCATCCGCGAAGGTGATCGCCTTGTCGGGCGGCGGCGGGAAACCCTGCATCCAACGAAGCGCCACAGGATCGCTTTCGGCAGCGGTCGGCAACTGCGGGGGCGGGGTCTTGCCGGATTGGGTGCTCATGCGGTGCCTGCTCTCGAGTTCCACGCTCGTATGGCGTCGCGTCTTGATTGACCAATCCGTGCGGCAAGGTTGTCGTCAATCAAGACGCGATAAACGTCACACTAAGCTCATGTTTTAGCCGGTGACCCCCATGTCGCGCGAAAATCGGAAAGCGGTTGGGCCATGGGGAGATTTTGGCACGACGGGCCACCAGGTCGATGGCCGACAGGTTAGCGGCAAGGCTGGCGACGCGCGACAGGGAATTCTCGCGATGCCGGCGTCGTGCATGAGGCGACCTGCCGCGCCGTGGCGGCGACGGAACCGCGGGCAGCCTGCCACCCTTGCCCTGAACTATCGCCCGAAGCCGGAATTCCGAGGCAGCCACGTCGCGATATCGGGGAACGCGATCAGGATCGCCAGGCCGAACAGCATGATGGCGACATAGGGCGCCGCGCCCTTCACCACCTCCGAGAGCGGCGCCTCGGTGATACCCTTGATGACGAACAGGTTCATGCCGACCGGCGGCGTGATCATCGCCAACTCCAGATTGATCATCAGGAGGATGCCGTACCAGATCGGATCGATGCCGAGCTTGATCATGGTGGGCAACAGGATCGGCGTGGTGATCAGGATGATCGCGATCGATTCAAGGAACATGCCGAGCACGAAGATCAGCGCCATGACGGCGATGATGAAGCCGAGCTGCCCAAGCCCCAGATGCGAGACCCACTCCGTCACGCCGACGGGGAGGCGTATGATGGTGATGGCATGGCCGAACATCGCGGCGCCCGCGATGATGAGCAGCACCATCAGCGACGTGCGCATGGTCGCTTGCGCGGCCTCGTAGAGCTGGCGCCAGCCGAAGTTGCGATAGACGAGCACCGCGATGGCGAGCGCATAGATGCAGCCGGCGGCTGCGGCCTCCGACGCCGTGAAGATGCCGAGGTAGATGCCGCCCATCACCACCGGCGGAGCCAGCAGAGCCCAGATCGAACGGCGCATGGCGCGCATCACCGTGCCCCAGCCGGCAAAGGGCGGCGCCGTCGCGCCCTGGCGCCAGCCGGCCTGCACGATGCAGAAGACGGCGAAGAACAGCGCCATCATGAGGCCGGGGATGATGCCCGCGAGGAACAGGCCACCGATCGAGGCGTCCGCGACGACGGCGTAGAGGATCATCGGTCCCGACGGGGGAATGAGGATGCCGAGCGTGCCGCCGGCCGCGATGACGCCGAGTGCGTCGCGCTCGGGATAGCCGAAGCGCTTCATCTGCGGGATGGCGCTGGCGCCGATCGACAGGGCGGTTGCCACCGACGAGCCGGAGATCGCCGCGAAGATGGTGCACGCCAGAACGGTTGCGATGCCGAGACCGCCGCGGATATGGCCGACCAGCGTGTGGGCGAGATCGTAGAGATCGTCGATGACCTTCGCGCGGATCATGATCTGGGCCATGAAGACGAACAGCGGGATCGTCGTCAGGATGCCCTTGTCGAGATGGCTGAAGACCGTCTCGCCGACGCTGGCGATGCTGCCTTCCGCGATCAGCAGAATGCCCGTGGCGGTCAGCCCGAGCGCGGCGAAGATCGGCATGCCCGACAGCAGCAACGCGAGCAGGGCCGCGAAGACGAGAGCAATCGTCATCGGTCTCTTTCGCCCCAGAAAGCCTCGACGACCTGGCCCAGGGCCGCGAGCGCGAGCAGCGCCCAGCCCAGCAGCATGGGGAGCATCGGGATCCAGCTCTGCACCTCGACCTCGCCTGGCGTATAGGCCTCGAAGTCGTAGGCGAACTTGATCTGGCCGTAGGTGCTCCAGCCCAGCACGACGGCAAACACCAGCACCGCCATCGCCGCCCAGGCATCGCGCAGGCGTGCCAGACCGCCGTGCGCCCGGCCGCTCAAGATGTCGATGGCGATGTGATCGCCGCGCCGCAGCGCTTCGGCGGCGCCGAGCCCCACCATGGCGACGAGGAGCATGCCCGAGAGATCGTCAGCCCACGGCAAGGGACGATTGGCGAAATAGCGGGCGCCGACCGACCAGGAGATCAGCGCGAGGATGACGAGCAGCATCAGCGCACCGGCAATCCCCGCGAGGCGGGCAGGCGCGAGCAATGCCCGCGCCACCCCCGAGGTGATCTTCGGTCCGTCGGCGTCTTTGCCGTCATCCCCGTGCACGATCGCCGCCTTACATCTTCTTGATGAGATCGATCAGCTTCTTGCTGTCGGGATCGGCGCCGAAGCTGGCGTCGAACGCCGGCCGCATGAGGGCCTCCAGGGCCTTGTTCTCCTCGGCCGTGTTGATGTGGACCTTGGCGCCCTTGGCTTCGAGCTGCTTGGGAGCCGCCGCGCCGGCCTCGGCGGATGCCTCGATGGCCCAAAGGGCTGCCTGCTTGCCGGCCGTGGCGAGCGCGGCCTTGGCCTTTGCAGAAAGCCCGTCATACCACTTCGGATTGACGTAGCCGTGCAGGTAGGCTGAGAGCACGGGGAGCACCGTGAAGTGGTCCTGCACCTCGTAGTACTTGCGCGAAACCGCGGCGGCGGCGTCCGTCACACCCGCATCGAGCACACCCGTCGCCAGCGCCTGATAGACCTCGTTGCCGGGCATGGCGGTGGGCACGCCACCCAGGGCCTTCAAGCCGGCGTCGAACTGGCGGTTGATGCCGCGGATCTTCTTGCCCTTGAAGTCCTCGGGCTTGATGAGGAACTTGCCCTTGGTGGTGAAGACGGACGTGTTGGTCTGGAACATCCACACGACGTTGCGCACGCCCTTGGCGAGGAGCTTCTCCTCGAGGAACTTGGCGGGGGCGGAGTCGGGCCACTTGCGCCAGATGGCGAGGTCACCGAAGGCGAAGGGCGCCACCGTCACGTTCATCAGCGGCAGCGTCTTGCCCCACTGGAAGTTCAGGGAGAACGCGCATTCGATCTCGCCCTTGGCGACGGCGGTGATGTTCTTGCGCGCGTCGACCAGGCTGGAGGCGCCGAAGATCTGGACGTCGAGATCGCCGCCCGACTCCTTGCGCACCACTTCGGCCCACTTCTCGACGACCTTGGCGATGTGATGGGGCGGCGGCAACTGATGCGAGCAGCGCATCTTCTCTGCCGCATGGGCCGGCAGGGCACCGGCGGCCAGCGCCGCGAGCGCGACGATTGCAGACTTCAGTTTCATTGCGTGTTCCCCTTCCATTTCCGCGCTCCGTCCTGCCGGGGCGCGCTTCACTCGGTGGGACCGATGGTCCCTGCCTTGCCGGAACGATTGCTCGATGCTGCGCTCATACCGCCTTACGGGCAGCGGGACCAGTAGCCGCGTCAATTTCCACATCCGACAGCCCGACTGCGGCCAGCACCTCGCGCGTGTGTTCGCCGACGGCAGCCACGGCGCCGCCGCCCGTCAGCATGGCGCCGTCGACCTCGAAGGGCAGCGCGGGCGCACGGAAGGTGCGGCCATCGGGCAATCGGGATGTCGCCAATCCACCGGGACGCATGACGTGGGGATCGTGGAACATGTCGCTCGGCTTGTTGATCGGCGAGAACGAGATGCCGTTCTGCTCGAAGGTCGCGGCAAGGTCGGCGGCCGTGCGTGCGCGGACGGCCTCAGCGACGATCGGCAGCGTCCAGCCGCGGGCGTTGATCGTATCCATCTTGGTCTGCAGGCGCGGATCGCTCTTGAGCCCGGCCAGCCCCAGGATATCGCACAACGTCGCCCATTGCCCTTCGGTGACCGCGCTGATGAAGATCTGCTTGCCGTCAGCGGTCTCGAAGATGTCGTAGACGGGCCACGAGAAAGTCCGCTCGGGCATCGGCGGCGGGCTCACGCCCTCGATCTCGAACTGGACCATGTGCTGGGCGACGAGCAGGAGGCAGTTCTCGAACAGACCGACGCGGATGTGGCGGCCCTGCCCGGTTTCCTTGCGCTCCATGATTGCAGCGACCACCGACATCGCACCGAACAGGCCGCCCATGATGTCGTTGGCGGACGAGCCGACACGGAGCGGGCGCCCCGTGGGCCCCGTCATATAGGCGAGGCCGGTCATCATCTGGACGACCTCGTCCATGGCCGTGCGGTCCTGGTAGGGGCCGGAGAGAAAGCCCTTGTGCGAGGCCAGGATCAGCCGGGGGAAACGGGCTCGGAGATCCGCCGGGTCGGCACCCATGCGGGCCAGGGACTCGTCGCGGAAGTTGTCGAGGAAAACGTCGGCGGTCGCCAGCAGCTTGTCGAGCGCGGCCCGGCCCGCCGGCGTCGCCGTATCGAGTTGCACCGACTTCTTGCCGCGATTGAAGAGGGGGAAGAACGGGCTGCCCATGCCCGAGAGATAGCGCGTCTTGTCGCCCTTGGGCGGCTCGACCTTGATCACCTCGGCTCCGAGGAAGGCGAGGAACATGCCGCACGACGGCCCCATGATCATGTGGCTCATCTCCACCACACGGATGCCGCCGAGCGGCTTGAAGGTTGCCGTCATCGTCCCAGAACCTCTTTGTCATCGCGCGTCGCTTGCTGCAGCGCACCAGCCTAGTGTTCCGGCTCCAACACTTGGTTCCCCGTGCATCATACTCTGGACCAAGTGTCGGAGCCCGAAGGAACACTAGCAACACCATGAGTCTAGTGTAGCTTTTGCATCTGACGTTTGGTCATGGTCCCAGCCGCGAGTGGGTAACAAACGTCAGATGCTCTACACTAGTGCCGTTGCCTTATCACATTCGCGTACGCCATGTGCCACGTCCATCGATCCGTCCCGCCCCCTACCAATTATGTATTGATCACCGTCCGATCCTTCCTACAATCTCCGGACTGAGATCGATGCCCGACGTGGCGTGTCCAAGGAGTTTCGCGGTGAGACGATTGTTGGTGCTCCCGGCGATCAATCCAATTCATTTTCCGATTGCGTGTGCGCCCAATGCCCTCTGCGCTCCAGCCAGCACCATCATGACATGCGAGGGGCGCACGCCGCCGACGCAAGATGGCTTTGCAACAGGAGGCCGAGGATAGCCTGGCCGGAACCGGGCGACGAGACGGGCAGATCGACCGACGACAACGAAAGAAACCAAGGGAGTGAAACGCATGACCACCGTTACCCTGAAGGTGAACGGGCAATCCGTCACCGCAGACGTCGATCCAAGGACACTCCTGGTCGACTTTCTCCGCCAGAACCTGCAACTCACCGGAACGCATGTCGGCTGCGACACGAGCCAGTGCGGCGCCTGCACGGTCCATGTCGACGGGCGGGCGATCAAGTCGTGCACGGCGCTCGCGGTTTCGTGCAACGGCTGCGAGGTGACGACCATCGAAGGCCTCTCCGCCGGCGACGGCCTGCATCCCATGCAGGAGGCCTTCCGCGAGCACCATGCCCTGCAGTGCGGCTTCTGCACGCCCGGCATGATCATGGCGGCGGTCGACATCGTGAACCGCAAGGGTACCGCGCTCGACGAGCACACGATCCGAGAGCAGCTCGAAGGCAACCTGTGCCGCTGCACGGGCTACCACAACATCGTCCGCGCCGTGCAAACCGGCGCCGCGGCGATGGCAGAAACGCGACAGGCAGCGGAATAACGGCAGGCGGGAGGTGACACCATGACCGACCAAGGCATCGGCGCTTCAGTCAAGCGCAAGGAAGACCTACGCTTCATCACCGGCAATGGCCGCTACGTGGACGACATCAACCGTCCGGGGCAGAGCTACGCCGTCTTCGTGCGCTCGCCGCATGCGCATGCGCGCATCAAGGGCATCGACATGAGCGCGGCCAAAGCGGCCCCCGGCGTGCTCGGCATCTTCACGGGCGACGATCTCGCCCGCGACAAGGTCGGCGGCCTCATCTGCGGCTGGATGATCCATTCCAAGGATGGCACGCCGATGAAGGCGGGGCCGCATCCCGCCCTCGCACAAGGCAAGGTGCGCTATGTCGGCGACCACGTCGCGGTCGTCATCGCGGAGACGCTCAACCAGGCGCGCGACGCCGCTGAACTCGTCTCGGTCGATTACGAGCCCCTCGCCGCTGTCGTCGATCTGGGTGCAGCGCAGGCGGCAGGCCAGCCTCAGGTGCACGACGAGGCCCCCGCCAACACCGTCTATCAATGGCACCTGGGCGACAAGGATGCGACCGACGCGGCGTTCGCCAAGGCCGCCCACGTCACGAAGATCGATCTCGTCAACAACCGCCTCGTGCCCAACGCCATGGAGCCGCGCGCGGCCATCGGCGAGTACGACTTCGGCGCGGACAGCTTCACGCTCTACACGACGAGCCAGAACCCGCACGTGGCGCGCCTGGTGCTGTCGGCGTTCATCGGCATCGCGCCGGAGAACAAGCTGCGCGTCATCGCCCCCGATGTCGGCGGCGGCTTCGGCTCCAAGATCTTCATCTACGCCGAGGAAACGGTGTGCGTGTGGGCCTCCCGCAAGGTGCGCCGGCCCGTGAAGTGGACGGCGGATCGCAGCGAGGCCTTCCTCGCCGACGCGCACGGCCGCGACCACCTGACGACGGCCGAACTGGCACTCGATGCGGACGGCAACGCACTGGCGCTGCGGGCCAAGACAAAGGCCAACCTGGGCGCCTATCTCTCGACGTTCGCCTCGTCCGTGCCGACCTATCTCTACGCGCCGCTGCTCTCGGGGCAGTACAACATCCCCGCGATCTATTGCGAGGTGGACGGCGTCTACACGACGACGACGCCGGTCGATGCGTATCGCGGGGCGGGCCGTCCCGAAGCGACGTTCGTGGTGGAACGCCTGATGGAGGTTGCCGCACGCGAGACCGGCCGCGATCCGGCCGAGTTCCGGCGCAAGAACTTCATCCGCGCGTTCCCGCACCAGACGCCGGTCATCATGGCGTATGACGCGGGCGACTACGAGGCGTGCCTCGACAAGGCGCTGGAGATGGCGGACATGAAAGGCTTCGCCCAGCGCAAGGCCGCCAGCGCCAAAGCCGGCAAGCTGCGCGGTGTGGGCTATTCCGCCTACATCGAGGCGTGCGGCATCGCCCCGTCGCGGGCCGTGGGCTCACTGGGGGCTGGCGTCGGGCTCTGGGAGTCGGCTGAAATGCGCGTCAACCCGATCGGCACCGTCGAAGTGCTGACGGGCTCGCACAGCCACGGCCAGGGGCACGAGACGACGTTCGCTCAAGTCGTATCGTCCAAGCTCGGCATCCCCATCGACCAGGTGACGATCGTGCATGGCGACACCGACAAGGTGCAGATGGGCATGGGCACCTATGGCTCGCGCTCGGGCGCGGTCGGCGCGTCGGCCATCGTCAAGGCGGCCGACAAGGTGATCGCCAAGGGCAAGCGCGTCGCGGCCGCCTGCATGGAGGTGCCCGAGGACAGCGTCGACTTCGCCGAGGGCTCGTTCTCGGCACGCGGCACGAACAAGAAGATGACCTTCGGCGAGGTGGCGCTGCAGGCCTACGTCGCCCACAAGTTCGACAGCGAGGAGATCGAGCCCGGCCTCAAGGAAGGCTCGTTCTACGACCCGAAGAACTTCACCTTCCCCTCGGGCGTGCACGTGGCCGAGATCGAGATCGACATGGAGACCGGCGTCACGCGCATCGACCGTTGGACGGCGGTGGACGACTTCGGCATCCTCATCAATCCGATGATCGTCGAAGGCCAGGTGCATGGCGGCATCGCGCAGGGCGTGGGCCAGGCCATGCTCGAGGGTGCCGTCTACAATTCGGACGGGCAACTCGTCACCGGCAGCTTCATGGACTACTGCATGCCGCGGGCCGACGACGTGCCGTCGTTCAACGTGGCGATGTCGAGCACGCCATGCCCCTCCAACCCACTGGGTGTGAAGGGGTGCGGCGAGGCCGGTGCGATCGCAGCGCCTGCCGCCCTCATCAATGCCATCACGGACGCCCTCGGCCACGAGGACATCGCGATGCCGGCAACGCCGCAAGCCGTGTGGCGCGCCATCCAGAAGATGCCCCGCAAGCAAGCCGCGGAATAAGGGAGAGAGCTCATGTACGCATTCGAATACGCGCGCCCTTCCTCGATCGCCGAGGCGAGTGCGCTCCTCAAGGCCAACCCCGAGGCGAAGCTCTTGGCCGGTGGGCAAACGCTGCTGCCAGCGATGAAGCTGCGCCTCGCATCGCCGTCCGATCTCGTCGACCTCGGCGGTCTGGCGGACATGCGCGGCATCGCGGTCAAGGATGGCGCCCTCGTCATCGGCGCCATGACGACGCACGCGGCCATCGCGGAATCCGCCGATGTCGCCGCGACCGTGCCCGGCTTTGCCGCGGTGGCGGAGGGCATCGGTGATCCACACGTGCGCAATCGCGGCACGATCGGTGGCTCGCTCGCCAACAACGACCCGTCGGCGGACTACCCCGCCGCGGTTCTGGCGCTCGGCGCGTCGATCGTCACGAACACGCGCACGCTGAGTGCCGACGACTTCATCACGGGGCTCTTCTCCACCGCACTCGAGGATGGCGAGATCATCACCGCCATTTCGATCCCGGCGCCGCAGAGCTTCATCTACGTGAAGATGCCGAACCCGGCATCGCGCTTCGCGCTGGTCGGCGTCGCCGTGGCTCGCGCTGCGGGGGGCGTCCGCGTCGCGGTGACGGGTGCGGGCGGCGATGGCGCCTATCGCTGGAGCGAGGCGGAGACAGCGCTGGCGGCGAACTTCTCACCCGCCGCGCTCGACGGCATCAAGGCCGATCCGGCCATGATGATCGCCGACCTGCACGCGGCCGCCGACTACCGGGCCCATCTCGTGGGCGTCATCGCCCGGCGCGCCGTCGCGGGCTGATCGTCAGCGGTTCTGCAAAAAAGGAAGCGGCATCGGTGGCGACACCGATGCCGTTTTTCGTTGCCGGGTGGTTCGAGAACGATCGCCCCGCACGCCAGCGCATGGGCGCGATGCGGCATCGGCGATGTCCCATGGCCGAACCTCCCGACACGGGAGGGTCGGCACAATGGGCCATCAGATCGCCTTTTCCGTCGCCGCGTCGAAGAAGCGCAATCCCTTGGCGTTGAGGCCGAGACGGACCTTCTGCTGCGATTTGACACGCACTGTCGGCTCGACGCTCGCCACCATGCTGTCGGCACCGACGGCAAGATCGAGGATGACTTCCGAACCGAGCTGCTCGGCAACCTCGACGACGGCCTCGAACGTCAGCCCGGCCGGATCGGCATCGCCGGCCATGTGCAGATCCTCGGGCCGGATGCCGAGCGTTGCCGGCTTGCCGTTGTAAGGCGCGAGACGGGCCTTCAACGCATCGGGAACGGCGATGTGCATGACCTCGTTCTCGGCGGCAAGCACGCCGTCCTTTTCGCGAATGGTCACGTTGGCGAAATTCATCGCGGGAGAGCCGATGAAACCCGCCACGTATTTGTTGGCGGGATTGTTGTAGAGCTCGAGCGGTTCTCCGACCTGCTGGATCAGGCCGTCCTTCATGACGACGACGCGGTCGCCCAGCGTCATCGCTTCAACCTGATCGTGCGTGACGTAGATCGACGTCGTCGACAGGCGCTGGTGCAGCTTCTTGATCTCGACGCGCATCTGCACGCGCAGCTTGGCGTCGAGGTTCGACAGCGGCTCGTCGAACAGGAAGACCTGCGGGTTGCGCACGATGGCGCGCCCCAAGGCGACGCGCTGGCGCTGGCCGCCGGAGAGTTGCCGCGGCTTGCGGTGAAGGTGATCCTGGATGCCGAGGATGTCGGCGGCCTCCTTCACGCGCTTGGCGATCTCGTCCTTGGCGAACTTCCGCATCTTGAGGCCGAAGGCCATGTTGTCGAAGACGCTCATATGCGGATAGAGCGCGTAGTTCTGGAAGACCATCGCGATGTCGCGATCCATCGGCGGCAGGTCGTTGACGACCGTCTCGCCGATGAGGATCTGGCCCTCGGTGATGCTTTCCAGGCCGGCGACCATGCGCAGCGTCGTGGTCTTGCCGCAGCCCGAGGGCCCAACGAGCACCAGAAACTCGTGGTCCTTGATCTCCAGCGAGACGCCCTTCACCGCATGGAAGTCGTCGTAGCGCTTGTGAACGTCGCGGATCGAAACATTTGCCATTGGATCACCCTTTAACCGAGCCGGTCAGGCCCGAGACGTAGTGCTCGACGAAGAAGGAATAGGCGATCGCTACCGGTATCGATCCCAGCAGGGCGCCCGCCATCAGCGCGCCCCAGAAGAACACGTCGCCGCGGATCAATTCGGAGACGACGCCGACGGGCACGGTCTTTTGTTGCGGCGAGGAGAGGAACACGAGCGCGTAGATGAACTCGTTCCACGACAGCGTGAAGGCGAAGATGCCGGCGGAGAGGATGCCGGGGATCGCAACGGGGATGATGATGTACATCATCGCCTTCCAGCGCGAGGCGCCGTCGATGCGGGCGCATTCCTCGAGCTCCTTCGGGATGGCCTTGAAGTAGCCCATCATCAGCCACGTACAGAACGGGATCAGGAACGTAGGATAGGTGAGGATGAGCGCCCAGGGCGTATCACCCAGCTTGTAGTTCCGGATGATCTCGGACAGCGGGATGAAGAGCAGCGTCTGCGGTACCAGATAGGTGATGAAGATCGCCGTGCCCAATCCCCCCGCGAACGGGAAGTTCAGGCGCGACAGCGCATAACCCGCCAGGACGCCGCAGAAGAGCGAAATCAGCGTCGAGCACAGCGCGATGAACATGGTGTTCCAGAGCCACGTCGTGAATGCGGTCTCGCGGAACAGGAACTTGATGTGGTCGAGCGTCGGGCTCCACGTCCAGAACGGCTTATAGGTCGGCCGCTGCCAGGCGATGTAGAGCTCGTTGTCCGGCCGGAAGGTCGTGATGATCATCCAATAGAACGGGAACAGCAGGAAGATCAGGAAGAGTGCGAGCGGGATGCGGAAGTAGACCCATCGCCGCCAGGCGCCACCTTCGATCATAGCTTCGTCTCCATGTGGCTTGGCGCTCAGCGTGTCTCGACGCGGCGGATGTAGAGGAGTTGCACGATCACGATCGCAAAGAGGATCGGGAACATGGCGAGCGAAATGGCCGCGCCCTGGCTCAGCAGGCCAGTGCCCACGCCCAACTGATAGGCATACGTGGCGAACAGGTGCGTCGCATTCGCCGGACCGCCGCCCGTCATCACGTAGACGATCTGGAAGTCGGCGAAGGTCTGGATCACCGAGAACAGCACGACAACCATGGTCACCGGCAGCAGCAGCGGCCACGTGATGTGGATGAAGCGCTGCCACGGCTTGGCGCCGTCGATCGCTGCGGCCTCGTTCAGGTCGGGGCTGATGGTCTGCAGGCCGGCCAGCAGCGAGATGGCAAAGAAGGGAACACCGCGCCAGATGTTGACGATGATGATCGACCACATCGCGAGATCGCCGTCCCCGAGCCAATTGAGCCCGCCGTAGCGCGTGATGAAGCCGAGCTTGAAGAGGATCCAGTTCAAGACGCTGAAGGTGGGATCGAACATCCATTTCCACGCGAACGTGGACAGCACCGTCGGGATGATGAACGGCAGCAGGATGAAGGCGCGCGTGAAGGCCTTGAACTTGAATTCGCGGTTCAGCAGGAGGGCCAGCCAAAGGCCCAGCAACAGCTTGAAGATCGTCGTGACGAGTGTGTACCAGCAGGTGTTCCACACCACCATCTTGAAGATGGGGTCCGACAGCAGCCGGTTGAAATTCTCCATGCCCACGTATTCGCCGGGAACGCCGACGCGCGCGCTCGAAACGGACAGCAGGATGCCCTTCACGAACGGGTAGGCGATGAAGAGGCCGAGCAGCGTCATCGTCGGCAGGAGGAGGACGACGGCAAGCCACCGCTCGTCCTCGAGCGGCCGCCATTTCGGTTTGGGCATGCGTGGCGCATGGGGCGCGGACGGCCCTGCGGAATCGGACGTCGTAACGGCCATGAGGCTTCTCGCTTGGAGGTTCGAGCAATGGAGCGATGCGAACGCGCACGGCCCTCGACAAGGAGTGCCGTCCGCCGAGGGCGTCGTCGTGATCTACGCACCGAAGCAGAGCGGGGAGAGCCTTCGCGCCCTCCCCGCCGTCGCCATCAGCCGTAGATCTTCTTGAGCTCCGCCTCGCAGGCCTTGACCGCGTCTTCCGCGCTCTGGCCCTTGATGGCCGAGGCGAACATGTTGACGATCAGGTACTTGGAGAGGACCTCGGCCGCCTTTGCATTCGGCGGTCCGGCGCGGCCCGGCGTGGCGCCGAGCTTGCCCGCGACGGCGTAGGGTTTCATCACCGGGTCCTTGTCCCACATGGCGTGGGTTTCCCAGCTCTTGGTGCCCGGCGTGTAGAAGCCGAGGCCCGTCGAGAACCACTGCTCGTAGTTCTCCTTCTTGTGGATGAACTTGAGCAGTTCCTTCGCCGCCGCCTGGTTCTTGGAATAACTCGGCATCACGTGCGACGTGTAGGTGTGGAAGGCGAACTTGCCCTTGGGGCCGGCCGGCAGTTCGCCATGCAGGATGTCGCTCGACAGCTCGGCACCCTTGTCCGTCTTGTACTTGCCCTTCTCGCGGTTCGCGAGCAGGTAGATCGAGGCACCGTTGAGCGTCGAGGAGATGGTGCCTGCCAGGAAGGCGCGGTTGTTGGATGCGTCGTCCCAGGCAAGTCCGCCCTCGTCGAAGGAATCCTTCCAGAACGCGGTCATGAACTTGACCGCTTCGACCGTTTCCTTCGAGTTGATGACGACCTTGCCCTTGTCGTCGACCTCCATGCCGCCGTAGCTCCACATCAGCGGATAGGCGAACGTCGGCGGGTCGCCGAACGACTGGCCGAGCGCCTGGCCGAGCGGCATGCCGACCCCCTTCAGCTTCTTGCCGACGGCGCGATACTCGTCCCACGTCTCAGGGAACTTGCTGGCGCCGACTTCCGCGAAAGCGGATTTGCGATAGGCGTTCAGCGCGCCGATGATGGCCATGGGCATGGCGACCCACTTGCCGTCGACCTTGCAGTTGCCCTCGGAGATCCCGTAGTAGCCGGCCTGCTCCTTGCCGACGGCGTCGGCGACGTCCGACAGGTCGGCAAGGCTCTTGGAATAGAGATGCGGGTGGTTGTTGAAGAGCATGATCAGGTCGGGGCCGGCGCCCGACTGGATGCCCGCCGTAATGCGCGGTTGCAGGTCGTTGCCGTTGACCGTTTCGAAGTTGACCTTGATGCCCAGCGCCTTTTCCGCCTCTGGGGCGAGCTTCTCGCGGATGAGCTTGTCGCAGGTCGGCACGAAATCGTTCCAGCGCAGCCAGTGAACCGTCTTCGTCTGGGCAATAGCTGGGAAGCGACCAGTTGATAGGATTCCGGCGAGCCCGCCGGAAGCTGCTGCAGCTGTGCCAAGAGCAGTCTTCTTGACGAAGCTACGCCGTGTCATGCGGCTCATGCTGTTTCCTCCCGAGGAAATGACCGCCGCCTCATTTTCGAGGTCGACAGGAACGAGGCTACGCCTTCGGAAAGATGCGAACAAGAGCTTGGCGTGTTTATGCGATACAGCCCGACTGCGACCGGCAATGCCCGGGGGCCTGCGGCGATGCGAAACGTACGACACCACAACCTCTCACGGCAGCGCATGCCGGGGGCGGTCGGCCCCTTGCGTATGGCGCGCGCTACTCCAGGCGATCGACGTCGTTGCGAAGGGTCCGCCCCGCCCGCCAGCGCGCGAGATTGTCGAGAAAGATGTCGAAGATCGCCTCGTTCTGGCCGAGCGAATGGCTCGCCGTGTGCGGTGTCACAAGCACATTCGGCATGTCCCACAGGGGCGATGCGGGATCGAGCGGCTCGCGCTCGAAGACATCGAGGAAGGCGCCGGCGAGATGCCCGCTGCGCAAGGCGGCGACGAGGTCGGCCTCGACCGCGACCTCGCCACGCGCCACGTTGACGAGGAGGGCTCCCTTGGGCAGCTCAGCGAAGAGTTCCACATTGGCGAGGCCGCGTGTGAGCTCGGAGGCCGGGCAACACAGGATCAGGCAATCGGCCTGTGGCAGGATGGCGGGCAACGCGGCATAGGTGATCGTGTCATCACACGGCGGTACGGGCGCAGCCTTGCGGCGCACGCCGACGACGCGCATGCCGAGCGCCTTCAGAAGCGGCGCGAGGTTCTGGCCGATGGGACCGAGCCCCACGACAACGGCCGTCTGCCCCTTGAAGTCACGCGGCGCGTGCGCGCCCAGTCGCGGCTCCCAGGCATGCCGCCGCTGCGCATCGGCGAGCAGGGGCAAGCGCCGGTTGATGGCGATCAGCCCGCCCAGCGCGGTGTGGGCGACGGTGACGGCCGTGGCCCCCGATGCGGTCGTGACCTTCACGCCGCGCTCACGCAACTCGCGATAGATCGGCAGCTCCGCGCCCGCCGGATGGATCTGCAGCCAGCGCAAATGCGGGGACTTGCGCAGGACGCGCGCGAAGTTGCGCAGCTCCGGTGTGGCGTTGCCCTTGCTCGAGGCGCCGGTGACCTCGCGGGTCATGAAGGCGATGTCGGCCAGGCAGGGGCCGTCGTCCGCGCCGGCCTCCTCCGCCGTGACGAAGACGAGACCCGCATCGGGCGCGGCCGCCAGGATCCGCTCGCCCCAAACCTTCTTGGCATGGGCGGACATGAGCAGCTTCACCGGCGTCGGGGAGGTAGCGATCATGACGGGCTCGCGCGTGTCGTTGGGGGGACCAGCTTACCCCTGCGGGGGCTCGCGTGCCTAGCCGCCGGGCGCCGCCAGTCACCCCCGGGCGCCACCGCACCGCCGCCAGAGCGAACCTTGTTCCCATCGCGCGCCCAGGTGTGCCATCGTTCTGCTTGAAGATCACGATCGCGCAAAGCGACTGCAATCGGCGGCACCCCACATCGGGCCGTCGCAACCGGAGGAAACGAATGAGCAAGATCGACGGCGCCACGCTGATGGCGAGAAGCCTCAAGAGCCAGGGTGTCGACTACATGTTCGGCATCGTCGGCTTTCCGGTGCAGCAGATCGCCGCCGAGGCGCAGAAGGCGGGCATCAAGTACATCGGCATGCGCAACGAGCAATCCGCGTCCTATGCGGCCCAGGCCGTCGGCTATCTCACCGGCCGGCCCGGCGCCTGCCTCACGGTCTCGGGGCCCGGCGTCGTGCACATGCTGGCCGGGCTCGCCAACGCGCAGCAGAACTGCTGGCCGATGATCGGCATCGGCGGCGCCTCACCCACCTACCAGAACGGCATGGGCGGCTTCCAGGAGGAGCGCCAGGTGCAGATCGCCTCGCCGTTCTGCAAGTTCGCGCATGCCGTCGAGCACACGCACCGCATCCCCTTCTACGTGGAGATGGCGGTGAGGCATTCGATCTATGGCCGGCCCGGCGCCACCTACCTCGACATGCCCGACGACATCATCAAGGGTGAGGTCGAGGCGGACAAGATCGCCCTGCCGCCGCGCTCACCCGAACCGCCGCGCACGGCAGCGATGGGCGAGGACATCGAAAAGGCGCTGGCCGCGCTGCAGTCGGCGGAAAAGCCGCTGGTGATCGTCGGCAAGGGCATGGCGTGGTCGCGCGCGGAGGACGAGGTGCGCGCCTTCATCGAGCGCACGAAGCTGCCCTTCCTCGCCTCGCCGATGGGCAAGGGCGTGCTCGACGACAACCATCCCCTGTCCGTCGGTGCAGCGCGCAGCCACGCGCTGAAGGAAGCCGACGTGATCTTCGTCATGGGCGCACGGCTCAACTGGATCATGCACTACGGCCAGCAGCCCCGCTTCAACAAGAACGTGCGCATTATCCAGCTCGACATCTCGGCCGAAGCGATCGGGCAGAACGTGCCGACCGAGGTCGCGCTCGTCGGCGACGGAAAAGCCATCGTGGGCCAGCTCAACGCAGCGCTGCGCGACCGTCAGTGGTTCTATGCGGAAGGTACGCCCTGGAAGAAGTCGATCGCGGAGAGTGCGGCCAAGAACGCCAAGCAGATCCAGCCGATGATCGACGACGACAGCGCGCCGACCAACTACTACCGCGCCCTGAAGGACATCTCCGCATGGGCGCCGGACAGCGCCGTGATCATCGGCGAAGGCGCCAACACCATGGACATCGGCCGCACGCAGCTGCCCAACAAGAGCCCGCGTCTGCGGCTCGACGCGGGCACCTACGGCACGATGGGCATCGGCATGGGCTTTGCGATCGCGGCAGCCGTGGTGCACCCCGAACGGCCGATCATCTCGGTGTCGGGCGACAGTGCCCTGGGCTTCTCCGGCATGGAGATCGAGACGGCGTGCCGGTACAATCTTCCGGTCAAGATCGTCGTTCTGAACAACGGCGGCATTGGCAGCGGAACGGAAAAATACCCCGACGATCCCTTCGAGAACCCGCCACGTGCGCTGATCTACGGCGCCCGCTACGACCGCATGATGGAGAGCTTCGGCGGCAAAGGCTGGTTCATCGAGGATCCGATGGACCTGCGCTCCGCGCTCGACGCGGCGATGGCCCACAAGGGCCCAGCGCTCGTCAACGTCAAGCTGCATCCGAACGCCGGCCGCAAGCCGCAGGAGTTCGGCTGGCTGACGACCTGATCGGGCACGCACGGCGCAATCACGAGTTTCAGGAGACTGGCGCTCATCGACGCCAGTCTCCGCGCCGGGCGTCCTGGCACACAGGCGACGTCCAGCGCTTTCCTGCACAGCCGCCCGACCGCCTCGGCGAAGGTGGTGGCACAATCCTCCCGGAGAGAAGGGTCACATGCGCGTCATCACGCAAATTCCCAACAACGACCTTCGCGAAGCACAGAAGGTCGCGCAGATCGCAGAGCGGTGCGGCTTCGACAGCATCGTCACCGCCGAGAACGCGCACGGGCCATTCCTGCCGCTCGGCGCGGCGGCGCTCGTCACGGAGAAGACGCAGCTGGGCACGGCCGTCGCCATGGCGTTTCCGCGCTCGCCGACGATCATGGCGCACAACGCCTGGGATGTGCACAAGGCCTCGAACGGGCGCTTCTATCTGGGCCTGGGTGCGCAGGTGAAGCAGCACAACGAGCGGCGGTTCGGTGTGCCGTGGACGCCGCCCGCCCCGCGCATGCGCGACTATATCGGCGCCGTTCGCGCCGTCTGGCACGCCTGGGAAACGGAGACGCCGCTCGACTACAAGTCGGAGACCTACACGTTGAGCCTGATGACGCCGAACTTCTCGCCGCGTCCAACCGGCCTGCCGCGCATCCCCGTGTCCATCGCGGCGGTGGGACCGGCCATGCTGAAGCTCGGCGGCGAGGTGGCCGACGGCGTGCGGCTGCATCCCTTCTCGACACGGCGCTATCTCGACGAAGTTTCGATTGCCCGCATCGGCGAGGGCATGGCCAAGACGGGCCGGCGCCGCGAGAACGTCGAGGTAATCGCGGGGGGATACGGTTTCATCGGCACGGGACCGACGCCGGAAGCCGTGGCCAAGGCGCGCGCCTACGTGCGCTTCCGGATCGGTTTCTACTGCTCGACGCGCGCCTACTGGGACGTGCTACGGCTGCACGATCTCGTGTGGCTCGGGGAAAAGGTCAATCCGCTGCCGCGCGAGAACCGCTGGAGCGAGCTGGCCGAGCAGATTCCCGAAGAGCTGATCGACCTGTTCGCCACCGTGACCGGCTACGAGGAACTGCCCGAGGCGATCGCCAAGCGCTACGGCGGCTCCGCTGACACGGTGCTGCTGCAGATCGGCGCCAACGAGGATGTCGAGCGGCTGTCGAAATGCGTCGCGGAGATCCAGAAGATCCCATCGCCGTTCCAGAGCTTCGAGAAGACGGCCGCCTGAGCGACGCCGTGCGGCCTCTTCAGGCGACGCCGAGCAGTGCTGGCAGCTCGGCGAGCGAGGCGACGCGGTGCTGGGGGTCGCCTCCCGGCACCGAGCGGTCGGCGTCGTGGATGCCGCGCGTGGCGCGCTTGACCTGCACGGTCGTCCAGCCGCGCGCATTCGGCGCGACGAAATCCTTGGCGGGATTGTCGCCGATATAGACATAGCGGTCGCCCTCGCGGCCGAGCGCTGCCTCCATCACCTCGAACGGCCTGGGGTGCGGCTTGAAGTACGCACGGTCGGCGCCCAGCCCGTCGGTGTAGACGATATGGGCGAAACGCGGCTCGAGCTGCAGCGCGCGGACCTTGCGTTGCTGCATGACAAGCGTGCCGTCGGTGATGAGGCCGATCGGTCCCAGGCCCTCGAAGTGTTCCAGCGCATCGCGGGCGTCGGCGAACAGCTCCAGCTCGGGCTCGCAGGTCCGATAAGCGGCATGGAACTGCTTGACGTGCTCGGGCGTGTGATCGGGCACATGCCGGCCGAGGACGGTGGGGAAGATCTTGCCCAGCATGCCGTTGTCGAGCATGTGGATCATCTCGTCGGCGATGCCTTCGATGCCGAAGGTCTGCTCGGCCCAACGGCCCGCCGCCTTGAAGCCGGACACGGCGAACTGCCGCTCGGGATAGAGCGTGTCGTCGAGATCGAAAACGACGTGAAGGCGGCTCATCTCACTTCACCCCGTTGGTGCGCCGCGTCGGGACGGCGGGCGGATGGCACGGGGCCACCCGCTGCCGCGCGGCGCGACGGTCGCCCGGCTCAGCCCAGGCGCATGACCCAGTTGTGCGGATCGGGCGCGATGCCGCGCTGGATGTCCATCAACTTCTGCTTGATGCGCATGGTGGTCTGGCCGGGGCCCCCGGCACCCATCTGGAACTCGCCCTCGGGGCTGACGACGCGGCCGATCGGCGTCACCACGGCCGCCGTGCCGCAGGCGAACGCCTCGGTCAGCCTGCCGCTCTGGGCATCCTTCTTCCATTGCGTGAAGGAGTAAGGCTCCTCGCGCACGGTCAGGCCTTCGGCGCGCGCCAGCGTCATCAGGCTGTCGCGGGTGATGCCGGGCAGGATCGTGCCGGACAACGGCGGCGTTTGCAGCGAGCCGTCCTCGAAGACGAAGAACACGTTCATGCCGCCGAGTTCTTCCACCCAGTTGTGCTCGGCCGCGTCGAGGAACACCACCTGATCGCAGCCGTGCTTGGACGCTTCGGCCTGGGCGACGAGGCTCGAGGCGTAGTTGCCGCCGCATTTGGCTGCACCGGTGCCGCCCGGGGCTGCGCGCGTATAGTTCTGCGAGACCCAGATCGAAACGGCAGGCGCACCACTCTTGAAGTAGCCACCGACGGGCGAGAGGATCACGAGATAGAGGTACTCCGACGACGGCTTGACGCCGAGGAAGACCTCGTTGGCGAACATGAACGGACGAATGTAGAGCGAGCCGCCTTCGACGGTGGGGAACCAGTCCTTGTCGATGGACACGAGCTGCCGGATGGACTCGACGAACAGTTCCTCGGGCAGCTGCGCCATGGCCAGACGCTGGGCGCTGTCGCGGAACCGGCGCGCGTTGGCGTGGGGACGGAACATGGCCATGGAGCCGTCGGCGAGCTTATAGGCCTTGAGGCCCTCGAAGATCTCCTGGGCGTAATGCAGCACTGCAGAAGCCGGATCCAGCTCGAGCGGCTTTCTGGCGGTGATCTTGGCGTCGTGCCAGCCCTTGCCTTCGCTGTAGCGAATGATCGCCATGTGATCGGAGAAGACGCGGCCAAACCCGGGATCGGCGAGCACCTTGGCGCGCTCGGCCACCGCCAGCGGCGTCGTATTGCGCTCGATTGCGAATTTAAGCGAACTATTCGCTTGGCCTGCCATCGTAGACCCCATCTCGATCGGTTGCATTTCGATGCTAACCAGCCAGCCGGGCAGATGACTCCTGCCGACATGGGCGATCACCGTGGCACCGCCCGCCATCGACATTCATCTGGCCGTCGCCGTGGGGCACAGATGCGTGACCGGGAGGTCGCGATTGTGCTAGGCCGGTCGCATCTGAAGTGTTGCCAAAGCTAACAATCGCGCGCAAATATGTCAACATGGCTGACATAAATTCAACCCTGCTTCGCGCCGCCGCACCGCTCGACGGCCCATCGCGTACCGAGGCAGATCCGGCGGATAGGCCGCGTACGTGCGATCTCGTCCATCTGGTGGAGTTGCTGTTCTTCGCTTATCGCGACTTCACTGCGGAGCCGGACGAGATCCTGGGGCAGCTCGGCTTTGGCCGTGCCCATCACCGCGTGCTGCACTTCGTCCATCGCAATCCCGGCCTGCGCGTGGCCGACCTGCTGGACGTCCTGGGCATCACCAAGCAGAGCCTCGCCCGCGTGCTGAAGCAGCTCGTCGACGAAGGCTACGTGGTGCAGACACGACCGGAGACGGATCGCCGGGAACGCCGCCTGCACTTGACGGAGAAAGGCACGGCGCTGGCCGATCGCCTTCTCGCGCTGCAGTCCCGGCGGATCGAGGCGGCGTTGCGCAATGCTGGCCCCAATGCGCAAGGCGCCGCTCGAAATTTCCTGCTCGCCATGATTTCGGACGATGCGCGTGCCCAGGTAAGCAGCCTGGTCACGGAGCGACCGGGCCGGCAGCGCGACCGCCCGCAGGAGGACAGCCCATGACCTCGACCCAGACGGCCAGGCTCGAGCCCGTGCTCGACAACGCCCCCCATCTCCTCGTCGTCGACGACGACCAGCGCATTCGCGAGCTGCTCGGGCGATACCTGCACAACAACGGCTTTCGCATCACGACGGCGGAAAGCGCGGAGGCGGCGCGCCGCTGCATGCGCGGGCTGACCTTCGACCTCGTCATCCTCGACGTGATGATGCCCGGCGAGTCCGGTCTCGACCTGGCCAAGGACCTGAAGAGCATCTCGCCCGTGCCGATCTGCATGCTCACGGCGCTGGCGGATGCCGAGGACCGCATCGCAGGACTGGAAACCGGCGTCGACGACTACATGACGAAGCCCTTCGAGCCGCGCGAGCTCCTGTTGCGGGTGCAGAACATCCTGCGACGCGCGCAGGGACCGGCGCCTGCCAAGGACGAGATCGTCATGGGCGAGTACGCCTTCAATGTCGGGCGCGGCGAACTGCGGCGCGGCGACGAAGCGATCAAGATCACCGACCGCGAGCGCGAGCTGCTGCGCCAGTTCGCGTCACGGCCGGGAACGCCGATCGCGCGCCACGAGCTTGCAAGCGACGACTCGACGGGCAGCGAGCGGGCCATCGACGTGCAGATCAATCGCCTGCGGCGCAAGATCGAGACGGACCCCTCGAACCCCGTCTACCTGCAGACGGTGCGGGGCAAGGGCTACATCCTCTACGTGGATTGAGCGCGGCAGGGGCGCCGTGGCCGGATACGCGACGGCGCGCATGACAGGACGAAGCAAGGACGCATGCCGGCATGGCCATGACTGACGACAAGATCGTCGCCGAGAGCCCTGCTGCCAGCGGTCTCAGGCAGGCCCTGCGCCAGCCGTTCAGCCAGCAGTCGCTGCGCTGGTTCTGGACGCGGCTCTCGGCGTTGGGCAGCGAGCTGCTCCCCAAGGGCCTGTATGCCCGCGCCCTGATCATCATCATCGCGCCGATCGTGCTGCTGGAGGGCGTCGTCGCCTTCACCTTCATGGAGCGGCATTGGCAATCCGTGACGCGGCGGCTGTCGGAAGCCACGGCGCGCGACATCGCCGCGCTGATCGAAGTCTACGACGGCATCAGGCCGGGCGGCGACCAGTCGCGGCTTACGGACATGGCGCGCGAGAAGCTCGGCATCTCCATGCAGATCCTGCCGCCGGGCGACCTGCCGACGGCGCAGCCGAAGCCATTTTTCGCGCTGCTCGACCGGGCGCTGTCCGCCGAGATCCGGCGCTTCGTGAAGGAGCCGTTCTGGATCGACACGGTGGGGCAGTCGCGGCACGTCGAGATCCGCGTGAAGCATCCCGCGTCGGTGTTGCGCTTCATCGTCGCGCGCAATCAGACCTACGCCTCCAATTCGCACATCTTCCTGATGTGGATGGTGGGCACCTCGGTGGTACTGCTGACGGTCGCCATCCTGTTCCTGCGCAACCAGATCCGGCCGATTCTGCGGCTCGCGGACGCCGCCGATGCGTTCGGCAAGGGGCGGCCGGTGCCGAGCGACTTCAGGCCACGCGGCGCCCGGGAGGTGCGGCAGGCGTCGGTTGCCTTCGTCGAGATGAGCGAGCGCATCACGCAGCACGTCGATCAGCGCACGACGATGCTGGCCGGCGTCAGCCACGACCTGCGGACGGTGCTGACCCGCATGCGGCTGCAGCTCGCATTCCTCGACGATGGCCCGGAGGTGGCCGCGCTGAATGCCGACATGCGGCACATGCAGCACATGCTCGAGGACTACCTCAACTTCGCAAAGGGCGATGGCGGGGAGGTGGCCGAGCCGACGAACGTCTTCGAGCTGCTCGAGGAGGTACATGCGGATGCGCAGCACCTGGGCGTTCCCATCGAGCTCAAGATGAACCGCCGGCGCCGGACGCTGATCGTGCCGCTCAAACACAATGCCATGAAGCGGGCGATCACCAACCTTTTGACCAACGCGGCCCGCTTCGGGGACCATATCGTGCTGCGGGGCATCACCGAACGCGGCTGGCTGCGCATCGAGGTGGAGGACGACGGCCCCGGCGTTCCCGAGAGCGAGCGCGAGAACGTCTTCCGGCCATTCTACCGGCTCGATCACGCCCGCAACCAGGACAAGGGCAATTCCGGCCTGGGCCTCGCGATCGCGCGCGATATCGCGCGCAGCCAGGGTGGAGACGTGATCCTCGGCGTCAGTCCGCTCGGCGGCCTCAAGGCCGTCATCCGCCTGCCACTGTGATCGGTATTCTCGATCCGGAGCGGCATCCGCTTCCGATCGAACCGTCGGCCCCTCACCCAAAAAAACCACCCGGGAGCATGGCCACGACGCACAAAGAGGGAGCGCGGCCCCGAGGATCGGTTCATAGTGTGTTCAAGTCCAAGGCTACAAAATAATCCGCCGCAAGAGGCATGTCCGTCATAAGCGCAGGGGAAGACAACAGCATGCCGATGAGGTCGCGCCGAAGGGGCCCGAGTTGGATCGCGAGACTGGCGCTCGTCAGTGCCATACTCCTCGCTCCGGTCGGGCAGGCGCTGGCACAGAGCAAATTCGTCTACGCCAATGCGAGTTCCTACGACACACTCGATCCGCACGTGATCCTCGACGTCGGCAGGGCAGCGTCCCGCATCAACCTCTACGACGGCTTGATGCGCTGGCTCGACAATCCGGCGAAGCTCGAGCCATGGCTGGCCGAAAAGTACTCGATCTCACAAGACGGCAAGACGTACCGGTTCTCCCTGCGCAAGGGCGCGAAGTTCCACGACGGCAGCGACATCAAGGCCAGCGACGTCGTCTATTCGACGGAGCGCATCCTCGCCCTGAAGCAGGGCGCCTATCCTCTGTTCGCAGGATTGATTGCGCCGGGCTCGACGAAGGCCATCGACAACCAGACGGTCGAATTCAACCTCATCAAGGCTTCGGCCATCTTCCTGGCGATCCTTCCAGAGTTGCACGTCGTCAACGCCGCACTTCTCAAGAAGAACGAGATCAACAACGACTGGGGCAAGACCTGGCTGGCCACGAACGATGCCGGCTCAGGCTCCTACACGCTTTCGTCCTACGACCCGGCGACGGGCTTCAGCGCGACGCGGTTCGCCGACCACTGGAACCGCAAGTGGCCCGCCAAGCCGATCGAGGAAATCCAATTCCGGACGGTCGTCGACATGGAAAGCCGTGTCAGCGGGATGATCAGCGGCGACTTCCACGGCACCGACGGCTACCTGCCGCAGGATCAGCTCAAGAAGCTGCGCGCACCCGGCAACGTCACCATCTACGAGGCGGAGTCGATGCGCCTGTTCTACGCGATCCTGCACAACGGGCGCGCGCCGTTCGACGACATCAACATGCGCAAGGCGGTGTCCTACGCCTTCGACTACGACGGGTTCATCAAGAACACCCTGGGCGGCTCGGTGGCGCGCAATCCGGTGCCGCTGCCCAACAACATCTGGGGCGCCCCCAAGGGCGTGAAGGGCTACGCCTTCGATCTCGAAAAAGCCAAGGACCACCTGGCCAAGGTGAAGCAGCCCATCCGCGAGATCACCATCGGGACGATCGCGGGCTATCGCCAGACGGAGCAGGCGGCCACGCTGCTGCAGGCGAACCTGGAGAAACTCGGCATCAAGTCGCGGATCGTTTCCGAGCCATGGTCGGTCGTCGACGAAAAGATGCGCGACGAGCAGAAGATGTACGACATCCTCTTCCTATGGAAGTCGACGCAGTATGCCGACCCCAACAACTGGGTCGGGGAGATGTACGACTGCGATCAGATCGGCGGCCGCAACAACAGCTGGTACTGCAATCGCGACGTCGACAAGCTGCTGAAGGACGCGCTCAACACCGTGGACCACGAGGTGCGCCGGAAGAACTACGAGCGCGCGTCGGTCATGGTGATGGAGGATGCAGCGGGCCTCTTCATCTACAATACCAAGTGGTACGGCCCCTTCAGCAAGAAGGTGAAGGGCATCCGCTTCTGTCCGGTCGGCGACGGGCAGGACATGCGTTGGGCGAGCATGGACTGACGATAGGGCACGGGTCCGCGCGGTTTCGGGCTCGCCGCGCGCGTCGCGCGATCGACAGCCTACCTCCTTTGCATGTGCACTGCTATCGTCGTCGCCCCGGGCCCGTGCGGGACACCCCGCGCGACCAGCAGTTGCTCGCAACGAGGAGGTTGCCATGGCGCAGGACACGCATCCCCAAACACCTTCCATTGGATCGAGCTCACCCAGCGTCAACGACAGGGGCTACCTGTCCGGCTTTGGAAACTCCTTCGAAACCGAGGCGTTGCCGGGCGCGCTTCCCGTTGGCCGCAACTCGCCCCAGCGTTGTGCCTATGGGCTCTACGCCGAGCAGATCTCAGGCACGCCGTTCACCGCGCCGCGTGCCAGCAACGAGCGCTCGTGGCTCTATCGCATCCGTCCCTCGGTGCGGCACAGCGGCCGCTTCACCCGTGCCGACGACCGGCTGTGGCGGACGGCACCGTGCAGCGAGTACGAGATGCCGATCGGACAACTGCGATGGGGGGCGACCCCGCTGCCGGCAGAACCGCTGTCGTTCGTCGAGGGCATGACCACGATTACCACCGCGGGCGACGCGGCGACCCAGACGGGCATGGCGGCGCACGTCTACCTGGCGACGCGCTCGATGCGCGACGAGGTGTTCTGGAATGCCGATGGGGAACTGCTGATCGTGCTGCAGCACGAGCGGCTGCGCTTTGCGACGGAGTTCGGGATCATCGAGGCGGAGCCCGGCGAAATCGTCGTGATCCCGCGCGGCGTCAAGTTTCGCGTCGAGCTGATGGGCGGGCCGGCGCGTGGCTACGTGTGCGAGAACTATGGGGGCGGCTTCACGCTGCCCGACCGCGGACCGATCGGCGCCAACTGCCTCGCCAACCCGCGCGATTTCCTGACGCCCGTCGCCTGGTACGAGGATCGCGAGGAGCCGTGCCGGCTCACAGTGAAGTGGGGCGGGGCGCTCTGGGAAACGACGCTCGGCCACTCGCCCCTGGACGTGGTGGCCTGGCACGGCAACTACGCGCCCTACAAGTACGACTTGCGCCGCTACAATGCCGTCGGCTCGATCTCGTTCGATCACCCCGATCCGTCGATCTTCGCCGTGCTGTCGGCGCCGTCGGAGACGCCGGGATGCTCGAATGTCGACTTCGTGATCTTCCCCGAGCGCTGGATGGTGGCGGACGACACGTTCCGGCCGCCCTGGTACCACCGCAACATCATGTCGGAGTTCATGGGGCTCGTTTACGGCGTCTACGACGCCAAGCCCGAAGGCTTCGTGCCGGGCGGCATGAGCCTTCACAATTGCATGCTGGCCCACGGACCGGACACGCAGGCGTTCGAGAAGGCCAGTGCCGAGGACCTGAAGCCCGTCAAGCTGACAGGCACCATGGCCTTCATGTTCGAGACGCGCTTTGCACAGCGGGTGACGCGACATGCCGCCGAGCTGCCGACGCTGCAGCAGAACTATGCGGCGTGCTGGGACGGTCTCGACAAGCGGTTCGATCCATCGCGCCGCTGATCGCATCGGGGCGCGGCGCGCGCAATCAGCCGCGCACGAGCCAGACGATGGCGACGCCCGTGGCCACGGCCAATGCGCCCAATGTCCGCAACGTGGACTCGGGCGCGTCGGCGGTCGCCGCCAGCATCTTCTTGCCGCCGCCCGGAAAGAGGGCCCAGATGAGCCCTTCCAGGACGAGCGCGAGACCAAGCCCGACGAAGAGATCCTTCATCGCTTGGGCTGGGCGGGCGACAACGGCTGGTTGAAGTAGCGGAAGAACGGACTATCCGGCGACAACACCATGCGGGTATCGCCGCGACGGAAGCTTTCCTCGTAGGCCAGCATCGAGCGATAGAAGTTCGAGAATTCGGGATCGCGCTGGTAGGCCTCAGCCATGATGCGGGTCTTCTCGGCGTCGCCCTGACCGCGCAGAAGGTCGGCCTTGCGATTGGCCTCGCCGACGATGATCTGCACGTCACGATCGGCGCGCGAGCGGATCGACTGGGCGAGTTGCGTACCCTGGGCGCGCAGATCCGCCGCCTCGCGCTCGCGATCCGTCTTCATGCGGCGAAAGACGGCCTCGGTCGTCTCGCGCGGCAACTCGACCCGCGACAAGCGCACGTCGACCACCGTGATGCCCAGCGCCTGCGTCTCACGGTTCACCTGCTCCTGGATCTTCTCCATGAGCTCGGCGCGATTGGTGTTGATGATCTGCGTCGTCGTCGCGCCCGAAAGCACCGAGCGCACGCGGTCGTTGACGATACGCTCGAGCGTCTGGTTGGCCGACCGCGTGTTGTTGAGCGCCTGGTAGAAGCGCAACGGATCGGTGATCCGGTAGCGGGTGAAGGCGTCGACGACGAGGTTCTTCTGGTCGGACGCGAGCACGGTCTGGGGACGCAGGTCGTTGTCCAGCACGCGCTTGTCGATCAGCGTCACGGTCTCGATGACGGGATACTTGAAGTAGAGGCCCGGCTCGGAGATCGGCTTGCGCACCAGCTTGCCGAACTGGAAGACCAGCGCGGACGACGTCTGGGGTACGACGAAGGCCGAGTTGAAGGCGACGAAGGCTGCAGCGGCAAGGACGACCAGCAGCCCGAAGCGCACATTGCTGTTCATGGCGAGGTTCCTTACTGCTTGGGCCGCGCGTCGGCCGCGGGACGGCCGAGGAGGTCATTGAGAGGCAGGATCGGCACGACGCCGCCGCCGCCGGGCGCCTTGTCGATGATGATCTTGCTGGTCGACCCCAGAATCCGCTCCATCGTCTCCAGATACATGCGCTCTCGCGTGACGATGGGCGCCTTCTTGTATTCCTCGTAGACCTGATTGAAGCGGGCTGCGGCACCAGACGCCTCGGAGACGAGACGCTTCTGGTAGCCTTCCGCGTCGAGCACGATCTTCTCGGCCTGGCCCTTGGCTTCGGGCACCACCTTGCTGGCGTGCGTCTGGGCTTCGTTCTGCAGGCGATCGCGGTCCTGCACCGCCGCCTGGACGTCCGTGAAGGCGGCGAGCACGTCGGGCGGCGGGCCGATGCGCGTGATGATGACGCGATCGATCACGACGCCAGCGCCATACTGATCGAGCGTGTGCTGCATCGTGTGACGCACCTCGTCGAGGATCTCGTTCTGCGATGTCGAGGCGCTTGCCGCGGGCGTCGCCGCGGGAGCGGGGGCAGGTGTGGGTGTGGGCGCCGTCGCCGGTGCAGTGCTTCCCGCCGGCTGGGCCGCGAGGATGGGGATGTCGCTCGGCAGCACGTTGCGCAGCGTGCGGCGACCGATGACCTCACGCATGCCGCTCTCGGCGACGGCGCGGATCGAGGCCTCGGGGTGCTGGATCTTGAAGACGAAGTCCTCGGGCTTGGTGGGCGAAATGCGCCACTGCACCGAGAAACTCATATCGACGATGTTCTCATCCGCGGTGAGATAGAGGCTGTCGGCCGTATGGATGGGGGCGCCGCGCCGCTGCTCCAACAGTGCCGAAGATCCGATTTCGATCGTCTTCACATCCGTGACGGGGAGCTTGGTGACCGTTCCGACCGGATAGGGCCAGTTGTAGTTGAGACCTTCGCCCGTTCGGCCGACGAACTTCCCGAAGACCATGTTGAGCGCGACCTCGTTGGTGCGCACGGTATAGAAGCCGGAGGCTCCCCATGCCGCCAGGGCTCCCAGCACGATCAGCGCGATCGCCCAGCCGGAGACGCCACTGCCGCCGGGCATGACCTGCTTCAGGCGATCCTGGCCGCGCTTGAGAATGTCTTCGAGATCAGGCTGTTGACCGCCTCCGCCGCCCGATGGGCCCTGGCCCCATGGCCCCCCGCCATTGCCGCCGCCGCTCTTCCAGCCGCCACCGCCTTGATTGCTCCAGGGCATCCAGTCTCGCCTCGCTCCTACGGGTGGGTTCGGCCGCTCGAGCGTCACGAGGCAGGTGAGCCTGTTTCCCGTGATGCTCTCCAGATCGACCCGTGCCGATCCAGATGGCTGTTCAGTTGCACGCCTTATAGGCCAGGCGCGAACCGAGGTGCAAACTTTGACGAACACATAGTGGATGCACGCCCGGGTTCAAGCAGCCCCCGTTCATCATCGTTGCCGACCGATCGGGACCGTCACGCCCGCCAATGTGGCGAAGCGCGACCGAAAAGGAGGCGCAACGTCGCCTTGCCCGGTTTTGCGCGCCTGATAAAGTGCGCGCCGACAACCGATCCCTTGCACGTCCACGCGAGCCCCACCTGACAGGAGGATTACCATGGCGCCGCTCGACATGAAGCCCAACGAGCTCGAGCCCTATTGGCTGCCGTTCACTCCCAACCGTTCGTTCAAGAAGCGCCCGCGCCTGTTCTCCGGCGCCAAGGACATGCACTACCTGACGCCGGATGGACGCAAGGTGATCGACGCCACGTCGGGCCTGTTCTGCGTGAATGCGGGGCATGGCCGCCAGCCGATCGTCGATGCGATCAAGAAGGCCGCCGAGACGCTCGATTTCGCACCTCCGTTCCAGTATGCGCACCCCGGCGTGTTCGAGCTGTCCTCGCGCCTCACGCTGCTGGCGCCCGGCGATCTCGATTATTGCCTGTTCGCGAATTCAGGTTCGGAAGCCGTCGACACGGCGCTGAAGGTCGCGCTCGCCTACCACCGCAGCCGCGGCGAGGGACAGCGCACGCGCTTTATCGGCCGGGAACGCGGCTATCACGGCGTGGGCTTCGGCGGCATCTCGGTCGGCGGCATCGTGGCCAACCGGAAGATGTTCGGCAACATGCTGACGGGCGTCGATCATCTGCCCACGACCTACGAGCGCAGCAAGCAGGCCTTCTCCAACCAGGAGCCGGACTGGGGTGCCGAGCGCGCGGACGAACTCCTGCGCCTCATCACGCTGCATGATGCCTCCACCATCGCCGCCGTGATCGTGGAGCCGGTCGCAGGCTCGACAGGCTGCATCCCGCCGCCCAAGGGCTACCTCGAGCGGTTGCGCAAGATCACCGAGGAGCACGGCATCCTCCTGATCTTCGACGAGGTCATCACCGGCTTCGGCCGCCTGGGCCACTGCTTCGCGTCAGAACGCTACGGCATCGTTCCCGACATGATCACGTTCGCCAAGGGCGTCACCAACGCGGCGGCGCCGATGTCGGGCGTGCTGGTGCGCAAGGGCATCTACGAAGCGCACATGAGCGGCCCCGAATACATGGTGGAACTGTTCCACGGCTACACCTACTCGGGGCATCCGCTCGCCGTAGCCGCCGGCCTGGCGACGCTGGACATCTACAAGGAAGAAGGTCTCTTCGAGCGGGCACAGAAGCTCGAGGCGCCGTTCGCCGATGCCATGCTGAGCCTGAAGGATGCCCCGCACGTCGCGGACATCCGGCCCATCGGACTGATGTGCGGCATCGATCTCAATCCGCAGGGCGGCAAGCCCGGCATGCGCGGCTATGAAGCCATCGAGCGCATGTACCACGAGCACGATCTCTATGTGCGCGTGACCGGCGACACGCTGGTGGTCGCCCCGCCGCTGATCGCCACCGAGCGGGACATCGCCGAGATCACCGACCGCACGCGCACAGTGCTGAAAGCCTTGAGCTGACGGCAGCCGGCTGCGGCCGAAATCGCATCACGGCGACACGAACATGACGCCGGTTTTCCTACGGGAAAGCCGGCGTCGTTTTGCTTTTTGGTGAGACAAGAAAAGCACTATTCCGTGCAATTGTTCCGTGAACCCCGTGAAAAGTCTGGTGAAATCCAACAACAGCACATTGCAACACCGCCGATGCGAGGTGACGCTTAATTAGATACGAATCATTGTGAAGGCTTTGAACGCATGGATCAGCAAGCGCACGCGCCACCTCCAGCGCAACAACAGCCCACGAGGCCCAGCGTGCCAGCTCGTGGCCGGTTGCCGGATATCCTGGTCATGGTCGCGACGCCACTCGTGGCAGCGGCCCTGGCGATGGCTCTCAATCTGCAGATGGGGGTCCGGCTCGTCGAATCGGTGGCGATTGCCGGGCTGCTGGCGGTCGGATTGCTGCTCGGCCATGCGCTGATGAAGCGCGAGCAGGCGATTGCCGAGATGCGGCGCGAAATGAACCGCCTGTCAGCGGCCATGCAGGCCTATGGCCGGCCGCCGATGTCCGGGCCCAGGCCGATGATGGCCGGGCGTCCAATGCCGCCGCCACTGCGGCCCATGGCACCGGGACTGGATGGCGGCGCCCCCATGGCGCCGCAGGCCCAAATGCCTCCACAAGGTGCTATGCCGCCACCCCGCGATGCGCGCGCGCCCATCATCGTGCCGCCGCCCGTGTCGCCCGCAGCCACGGGGCAGACGAGTGTTGCGCCCGAGGCCGGCGTCGCACCGCCCCTGACGCCCGTCGATCGCATCACGGCGGCGCTGAACGATGCCGGGCGCGCTGCGGATACGGCTGCCAGCAACGATGCTGCCGACGCCCCTGCTGCGGACGCCGACGAACAGACGCGCGTTGCCATGCCGGATCTCGCCGAGCATTTCAACGTGCGCGCCAAAGCGGCGACACCGGTACACGAGGGCGCCGCGGACCCTGCAGCCGACCCACGCGCGACTGCGGTCGTGGACGTGTCGACAGAACAGCCCATGCCCCTGTCGGGCATCCTGCCGCCGCTGGAAAACCCGACACGCCTTTCCACCTCCGGGGACGACGCGGTGGCCGAGGCGGACGATGGCGAGACGGCGCCGTCGGCCGGGCAGGATCTGCGCGACCTCGAGATGATGCAGAACCTCGTCGAGCAGCTGGCAAATCAGCTCGGATCTGGCCGCGCGAAGCCGCATGTGGCGCCCGAGGAGCACGCCGATACGCCTGCGCCCGGGCCGATCGAGATGGCCGTTGCTGCATCGGTCGATGCGCTGCGAACCACGTCCGAGGCGATGCGCGAGGCCATCGAGCCCAGCGCGGCGGATGCACCCGTGTCGCACACCGCGCCGGCCACGGCAGATCTGAGGCTGGGAAAGCGGGGGATTCGCGCCTTGCCGCGCTGACGGCCGCCCTGGAGCGGAACGATGTCGAGGTTCTGCTCGATCCGATCGTTGGACTGGGCGATCGCAAGGCACGGCACTTCGAGGTCGCCCTCAAGCTGCACGACGGCGACGGCGCAGCGTTCGAAGAAGACGCACAGCGTGAGATCGGTGCCGGTTCGGGGGTCCTGCCGCGGATCGACGCCATCAAACTGAAGCGTTCGGCGAACGTCGCAGAACGTCTCGACGCGCGGGGCAATGCGGCCTCGCTATTCTCCGGTCTCGTCGGCGAGAGCCTGGCGGACGATCATTTCCTCGATACCTTCGAGGATGTCTTCGGCTCGCGCCGGGAGCTGCTCGGCCGGCTCATCCTGTCGTTCCGGCAAAGCGACGTCAGGGCCTTCGCCGAGGGACACTGGCAGATCGTGAACGCAATGGCGGAAGTCGGCATGCGCTTTGCCCTCGACGGCGTAACGGATCTCGACATGGACTTCGAGAAGCTGCGCAAGGAAGGCTTCCACTTCGTCAAGCTGGACGCCGGCGTCTTCCTCGAGGGCCTGCCTGCCGATGGCAGCACCATTCCGGCGGCGGACCTGTGCCGACACCTGTCCGAACTCGGACTGGGCTTGATCGTCAAGCGGATCGACGACGAGCGCCGGCTTGCCAAGATCATCGGCTTCGGGGCGCTGCTGGGGCAAGGCACCATGTTCGGTGGCCCGCGTCCCGTCAAAATCGAGGCAGCCGACACGGCGCACGCCGCGGCTTGATGCGGCCGCTACAAGGCCCGATACTCTAAGACACGACAGGCCGCCGCCGGGTTCCGATCCGGCGGCGGTGTTCATTCCAAGAAACGGAGATGAGGCATGAAAACGCGAGGCGCAGTCCTTTTCGAGCAGGGGCTGCCGCGCCCCTATGCCACGTCGCGGCCGCTCAGGATCGAGACGCTCGATCTGGAGGGGCCCCGCGCGGGCGAGGTTCTCGTAAAGGTGCGCGCGGCGGGCCTGTGCCATTCGGACCTTTCGACCATCGAGGGCGCGCGTCCGCGTCCGCTGCCCACCGTGATCGGCCATGAAGGGGCCGGCGTCGTTGCCGAGGTGGGCGCGGGCGTGACCGACCTGGCGGTGGGCGACCACGTCGTGTTCATCTTCGCGCCGAGCTGCGGGACGTGCCGCCAGTGCGTCAGCGGCCGGCCGAACCTGTGCACCACCTTCAACAGCGCCAAGCAAAAGGGCGATCTGGCGACCGGCGGACGGCGCCTGAAGCTCAATGGCCAGGAAGTCGCACACTATGCCGGCTTGTCGTGCTTTGCGGAACTGGCCGTGGTGCCGCGCAACTCCGTACAGCGTATCCCCAAGGACGTACCGTTCGAGGATGCGGCGCTGTTCGGCTGCGCCGTGGTGACGGGCGTGGGCGCGGCGGTGAACACGGCCGAGACGAAGGCCGGCGACGTGGTGGCCGTGGTCGGCCTGGGCGGCGTCGGGCTGTCGTGCCTGCTGGGTGCGCGGGTGGCGGGCGCGGGCCGCATCATCGCGGTGGACGTGAACGACGAGAAGCTGGCGCTGGCCCGCCAGCTCGGCGCCACGGACACCTTCGACGCGCGCGATCCCGAATGCGTCGCCAAGATCGTCGCGGCGACGGACGGCGGCGTCGATACGGCCTTCGAGATGGCCGGCACGGTGAAGGCGATGGACCTCGCCTACAAGATCACGGTGCGCGGCGGGCAGACGGTGAGCGCGGGGCTGTCGCCGGTGGCCGGCCAGTTCAGCGTGCAGCACTACGGCATGGTGCAGGACGGACGCACCGTGAAGGGCTCCTACATGGGTGGATGCGTGATCGCACGCGACGTGCCGCGCTACATCGGCCTCTACAAGGACAGCAAGCTGCCCGTGGACCGCCTGCGTAGCGCGCGCATCACGCTCGACGAGGTCAACGAAGGCTTCGACCGCCTCGCCGATGCCGCCGTGGTGCGCCAGGTGATCATGTTCGATTGAGGTGTGTGGATGCGGCGGGGCGGGAGTGGCAACTCCCGCCCCGCCGTGCAGGCGGACGCGGCAGGGCAGGGCAGGGTAGGACGGCAGCCTATTTGGCAGCCACGACCACGTATCCCTGGATCTTGCCCGCCACGTCACCCGTGCCGTGGATCCTGGCAATTGCCGCTGCGGCATGGTCCGTCACCGCCTCGATCCGGTCGCTCCCTCGGGCCTCGATCTCGTTTCTCAGCGGCGTTCCCTGGCAATAGGCAACGGCGGGATGTTGCGGGGACGGTGCGCGGCTGACCTCGCTACGCATCTCGATCGCGACGCTGGAAAATCCCGCCGAACGCAGCTCGTCCTCTATCAGCCCGACGTCGTGATAGCCGTGCGGTGTCCTCGCCAGGAAGCGCGGTGGATCATCCGGAAACAACTCGGCCAGAGCGGTCGTGACCTCGTTGGCGAAGACATTCTCGTCGATCGAATCCCAGGTATTGAACACGAAGGTTCCCCCCGCCTTGAGGACGCGGCTGGCCTCCGCGAAGCCCTTGACGCGATCGGGAAAGAACATGGCCCCGAACTGGCAGCAGACGACATCGAACTGCGCATCGGGAAACGGCAGAGCCAGCGCGTCCGCCTGCTGCCAGGTGATGCGGTGATCTTCGCCTTGCCGTTGGGCTGCATGAACGAGCATCGGCCGATTTAGGTCCGTCACCACGTACCGGGCGTTCGCGGGCAGCTTGGCGGCCAGGGCTCGTGTCACGACGCCGGTTCCTGCCGCCGTCTCCAGTACCGCATCGGGCGACAAGGCCGCGACCCTGCTGGCGAGATCCTCCGCAAAACCCGAAAATATCAAGGGGACGAGATACTCGTCATAGAGCTTGGGGATCGAGCCGGCGAACAGCTTATCAGATGCAGACATACGCGCCTCCACTGACACCAAGGACAACAGCTGTGCTCTGGCGTGCGGCGTGCTGCAAATCACGTTCGCGCGACATCGCCCTCAGTCGGCCGCATACCGCGCCGCGAGCGTGTGGCGCGCGCCGGGGGCTAGTGTGACGGCGTCGTCGGCGGCGTTGGCAGTTTCGATGCAGACCATGTGGCGGTAGGCGTCGGCCGAGCCCATATCGCCGAGCCGCACCGCCTTCTCGATCCACGGGTTCCAGACGATGGCACTGCGGCTGCCGTCACTGGCGATCTCGAGGCGGCGGGCCGGCGGGCCATCGTCGTGCAATTCGATGTGCGCGGTGTCGCCGAGATAGATGCGATCCACCTCGCTGGCGAAACGAATGGCGCCGTCCTGCTGCTTTCGTGCGCTGTCGTCGAGCTTGTCGAGATAGGCGCAGCCGGCGAGGCCATCGACCCGCACGCTGGCGATGTCGGATACTGCGAAATAAGTGTGCAGGGCCGATGTCAGCCGCATGGGGGCACCGCCCGCGTTGTACGTCTCGAGGAGACATCGAGGCCGGCGCCGAGCACGACACGCAGGGTCGCGGTTGCACCTTCGGGCCAGCCGTCGATGTGCGCGGTGCCCTCCGCGATGGCGAGCGTGATGCCGGCGCCGTCGGCTTCGGCCACGGTTTCCACCACCCGCCATGGCCGTGCGCGAACGAGACCGTGCGCTGGCAGATCGCTGCGGGTTTCATGCGGGCCGAACCAGGGCCAGCAGACGGGAATGCCGCCGCGCACGGCCTTGCCCGCATCGAGCCGCGCGGCGGGCGACAACCAGAGCTGCTCACGCCCGTTCGCCTTCCAGCGCAGAACGTGCGCGCCGAAGATCGCGACGGACGCTTGCGCATCCCGCCATGTCAAATGCGCGACGGTGCCGCCCAATGGCGATGCCTCGAACCACACGGCCCCGGCGCGGCCGAAGCGACGCTCGAGATCGGCAGCCTGCGCCTCGCCCGTCATGCGTCCTCGCCTAGATCAGGCCGCGACACGCTGCACTTTCGTGTTGCGGCGGCGCGGCGACAGCCCCGCCATATCCAGGAAATTCGCGAGCATGTCGTGACCGTGCTCGGAGGCGATGCTTTCGGGGTGGAACTGCACGCCATGCACGGGATGCGTCCTGTGCTGCAAGCCCATGATCAGCCCGTCATCCGTCTCGGCGGTGATCTCCAGATCGGCCGGCAGGCTCTCGCGCTCGACGATCAGAGAATGATAGCGCGTGACGGCGAAGCTCGGATCGATGCCCTGGAACAGGCCGCGGCCCGTCGTCCTGATCGTGGACATCTTGCCGTGCATGGGGACAGGCGCGCGGATCACCTTGCCGCCGTAGGCCTGACCGATCGCCTGATGGCCCAGGCAAACGCCCAGCAGCGGGATCTTCGCGCCCGCCGCCGCGATCAGGTCGAGGCAGATGCCCGCCTCGTTGGGCGTGCAGGGACCGGGCGAGAGCACGATGGCCTTCGGCGCCAGCTTCATCGCGGCGTCGACCGTGATCTGGTCGTTGCGCACCACCTCGCACTGCGCGCCCAGTTCGCCGAGGTAGTGGACGAGGTTGTAGGTGAAGCTGTCGTAGTTATCGATGAGGAGGAGCATCGGGGCCATATCCTTGCGCGGCCCGGATGCCGCGGCAGCGGCGAGCGGGCGGGGTCGTGTGTTCGGCGCCGATCCTACGCGATCAGCGCCGATTTCGATAGGCCGCCGGCGATCAACCCAGGCCCGCCGTCGCGGTGAGGCCGCCGTCGACCAGGATTTCGGCGCCCGTGATGTACTGGGCCTCGTCGGAGGCCAGGAACAGGGCGGCATGGGCGATGTCCCAGGCATTGCCCATCTTGCCGGTGGGGCACTGGGCGTTGCGCTTGTCGATGAGGGCCTGCACGTCGTTGGCGCCGATCGAGCGGGCGAGGCGGTGCTCCACGAGCGCGGTGTGCATGAGACCGGGGATCACCGTATTGCAGCGGATGCCCTTCTTCGCATAGGAGATCGCCGTCGATTTCGAGAACGCGAGAATGCCGAGCTTGGTCGTGGAATAGGCGATGTGGGCGCGTTCGGGGCTCATGCGCAGGCCAGCGACCGACGACAGGTTGACGATGGCGCCCTTGCCCTGCCGCTCCATCACGGGGATCACGTACTTGCAGCCCAGGAACGCGGTCTTGAGGTTGTGGGAGAGCTGACGGTCCCAGATCTCCTCGCTCATGGACACCGCGTCGCCAGGTGCCGAGCCGCCGACATTGTTGACGAGGATGTCGATGCGGCCGAAGCGGGCGACACAATCGTCGACGGCGGCGGAGACCTCGCCTGCCTTCGTCATGTCGACGGCGCGCGTGATGCACGTCCCGCCTTCCTTCTCGATGATGGCCTTGGTGACGTCGGCGGCTTCCTTGCGCAGGTCGGTGCCGTAGATCCTGGCACCCTGGCGCGCCATCAGGACGGCGGTCGCCTTGCCGTTGCCCCACACGGTCGCGTCGGGGTCGTCTCCCACGGATCCGGCACCGGAAATGAATACGACCTTGTCCTTCAGGCTGAGCATGGCGTTGTCCTTCTTGCGTTCACTGGGCTGGAGGCTACACGGCATCGGCGCCGCCGCAAGTGTTGGCGGCTGCGATCGAACAGGGAGTGGATTGCGCTCAGCGCTCGGGCGTTTCGGCCGGCGCGGTGGCCTGCATCGCCGGCCGCTCGGCGAACCGCTCCGCCCAGGCCGTGATCCGTGGCCGGCCGGGGCGATAGTCGAACAGCCACGACCGCCAGTCCTGATAGCCCAGCGCGATGCCGGTGGTGATCATGGCGAGATCGGGCGTCTGCCCGGCCGCGCAGGCGAGTTCGTCGACGCGCGCCTCGAGGCGATCGAGGCAGCGGCGG
Source organism: Hyphomicrobiaceae bacterium (assembly GCA_041397775.1). Taxonomy (GTDB): domain Bacteria; phylum Pseudomonadota; class Alphaproteobacteria; order Rhizobiales; family Hyphomicrobiaceae. The sequence goes on from JAWKWB010000006.1 coordinate 348,804, forward strand.
ATGCGGTCACGCTGCTTGGCCAGGAAGCTATCCATGCGGAAGGCTTCGGGCCGTAGCATCTCGGCGCGCATGGCGATCTGCGCCTCGATCATGCCGTCGGCGATGGCATAGAGCGACCACATGCGCCAGGCGTCGGCGCCGGCCGGGATGATGCGATTGCCGCCTGCGACGGCGTCCAGATGCATGCAGATCAGCGTGGAATCGCCAAGCTCGGCGCCATCGTCCGTCACAAGCGTGGGGATGCGCGCCACGGGATTGGTCTCCGCCAGCCCCGGCGTGAACGGGACGGTCTGGTAGCCCCAGGTCAGGGGCCAGGTCGTGGGGGCGATCTCGATGCGCTCCCACAGGCCCAATTCGCGGGCGCAGACGGACACCTTGCGCGTGAACGGCGAGGCGGGGGTCCAGAACAGCTTCATCGGCGGCAAGCTCCATCAGGCGTCGGGCGCCACGCGCACCCTCACTCGACACACGGCTTAGCGCACCGCGGCCGTCGCCGCCACATCCTCACCCGCCTGGAGGAGGATGTCGAAGTCGCCGCCGAGCACCGCGTCCACCTTGCCGGTTCGCCAGCTTCCATCGGCACTGCGCACGAGCGGGGACGGGCCACGCCGATAGCGACGCACGAGTTGGGAAGCGCGCGGCGCCTTGGCGAACGCCTCTGCGATGGCGGTACGCCGCTGCCCCTTCGACAGGTCGCCCAATGGAGACGGGGAGAACAAGACGCGGGCGGCGATACGGCTGGGTCCGGTCGTGACTTCCGATTGCTCGAGCACGTGCAGCCCCGCCTCGCGCGCGAGAATGCGATGGGCGCCGAACCCCGCGACGAGGAGGACGGGCGGCCCGCCCTCGGTGACGGGACCGAGCTCGGCCAGCTGCATGTTGCGCTTGCGGCACCACGCCCGGTACATGCCGACGAGCGTTCGCCGCCACGCTTCCGCGGCGTCCTTGTCGGTCTGGTTGCCCTCAAGCGCGGTCTCGACCAGCACTGCGACCTCGGGCGGCGCCTCGTCGTCGATGTCGCGCAGGCCCTCGCGCACGAGATAGACCTGCATGCCCAGGCGCGCGACCAGATCGCGCGCGCCCCTGCCGGGGTGGCGCTGGCCGCGCGACAGGCGCTCCTGCAGGGAGGCGGCAGTGTCGGCGGCAACGGTCAGGCGGTCCATCAATTCGTAACGGGCGAGAACGGCGTGGCGATCGGCGCGAGACCAGAAGCCGGCGGCATTGATCGCCTCGGACAGTTGCGACTTCAGGCGCTTCCATTCGGGCGATGCCAGGCGCGCGGCGATTTCGGCCTGACGGCCCGCGAGGAGTTCGATCTCGGTCGTCGAGCATTGCGGTTGCAGCATGATGGAAGAGAGCGTCGCGGGCGCGTCCGGCTCGCGGGACATCGACGGCTGCGCGCTGCGGGCATCGAGCGGGGTGGGCTCGCCGTCACCATCGGGATCGACGAACTCGGCCTGCAGCTCGCGGCCATCGCTGCGCACGAAGACGAACTGCTCGCCCTCCGGCGCGCGTCGCTCGACGATGGCGGCGGCCAGCGGCGCCACCACGTACTGGTCGATGGCGCGCTTCAAGGGACGCGCGCCCATGTCCGGCGAGAAGCCCTTCTCGAGGATGAATTCGAGTGCACTCGCCTCCCATTCGACCGCCCAGTCGCGGTCCTTGAGGCCGCGGCGCTCGAACAGGCGGCCCAGCTCCTTCTTGAGGATGCCACGCATGTTCTCGCGCGTGAGCGGGCGGAAGACGATGATCTTGTCGAGGCGGTTCTGGAACTCGGGCCGGAAGGTCTGGCCGATGGCGCGCAGCACCTGCTCGCTCGTGTAGCCGCTCTGCATGGGCGCGAAGCCAAGCCCGCTCGTCTGGTGGCTGGTGGCGCCCAGATTGGTCGTCAGGATGATGAGGCAATGGCGGAAGTCCGCGGTCTGGCCATAGGTGTCGGTCAGCCGTCCTTCGTCGAAGACCTGCAGGAAGAGGTCCCAGACGAGGGGCGAGGACTTCTCAAGCTCGTCGAGCAGGATGAGCGAGAAGGGTTGCTTGCGGATACGGGCGATGAGCGTGTCGGCCTCCGGCGGCATGCCGGGGCCGCCGATGATCTTGGCGATGGAGTCGGGCGACTGATACTCGCTCATGTCCAGGCGGATCATGCGATCGATCGAGCCGAACAGGTATTCGGCGATGGCCTTGGCCAGCTCCGTCTTGCCGGTGCCGGTCGGGCCCGCGAACAGGAAGACGCCGAATGGCTTCATGGGATCGTTGAGGCCCGATTTCAGCATCGTGATGCGCTCCACGATGCTGGTGACAGCCTCCGGCTGGCCGATGACACGCTGCGAAAAGAACTGCTCGATTTCCGCCAGATCGATGCGTTCGCTGCCGTCGAGGATGGAGAGCGGCAGCCCCGTGAGCTGGGACAGGGTGTCGAGGACGTCGTGGCCGTCGAGCGGGGCATCGTCGGCGGTCTTGGCGCGCAGCGCCGCCATGCGCATCAGCGAGAGCGCAGAGCCCGGCAACGCGCTGGCGGTCAGATAGTGGCGGGCGACCTCGATCGCCGTATCCGTCATCGCGGGGGTGAAGGCATGATGCGTTTCATCGGCAAGACGCTTGGCCAGGGCCTCCGCAAGGGGGCGCGTCTCGGCAGGCTCGAGCGCGTCGAGGCGCACGACCTCCAGCGCCCGGCGCAGGCCCGGACGCAGCTGCAGGAGGCGGGCTGCGCTCGACGGGCTCGCCTCGGCCCAGATGACGAGGCGGCCTGTCGACAGAGCGGGGAGGATCTGGTCGAGGATCGAGGCGCTCTGGGCCTGATGGGTACCGCTCAGCGCGAGCGCCAGCAGGTCGGGCACGTACCAGATGATCCGGCGACCCACGCCGAGCTCGTCGAGCAACTGGCGGATTCGTGCCTCGAGCTGGCCGATGTATTGCTGTCCCGCCTGGAGGTCTGCACCGCTCGCCTCGAACACGCGCCAGCCATCCCCCGAGACGCGCTCCGACATCAACCGAAGAAACGAGGTTTTGCCGACCAGGGCATCGCCCGTGACGAGGAGTGATCGAACGGGCGTGCGCTGCATGGCCTTCAGCGCGTCCGCAATTCCATCCTGCCAGCGTTCGACAGGAAAGGGGGCGTCGGCGTCGGACGGGGCCCAGAAACGGCCAAGGCCGGACAGAAATGCCGGATCGGACGGGGTCTCCGCGGGCGGGACGTCGGCACCGAGCAGCCCATCAGCCAACCCATCGGCCATCGGGTGACGCAGCTTCTTCAGGAAGGCCTTCAGCTCCGCCTGGGTCGAGGGGGACAGCTCGCGCACGCGGTCGCCGAGCTCGATAGGGAGCCCACGTTCGGCAACCTTCGTCATGTAGTTGGTGACGGCCGTCGTGAGGTGTCCGTTGTCGTCCCACCACGCGCGATAGCCGGCGAACGGGGCGCCGACGGGCAGGGGCGGATCGCATGCCGCCAGGAACGCGAGCGCGTACTCGATTTGCCACGCGGCCATGCCTTCCAGCCGGCGCGGGACCATGGGGGCTGCGCTGGCGCCGTCGGCACGGCGGGCAAGCCCGGTGAAGGCCGCCGCCCCCAGCGTCCACGAGGTGCCCAGGGCGTAGTCGAGGACGTCGCCGACCGGCATGGCGGGATCGGCGAAGACCTCGACCATTTTCAGGAAGGACGGCTCCTGGGCAATCTCGCGGGCGTGGCTGGCATCCGACGCGATCGGCTCCAGCGCCGTGTTGTAGCGGCGCAGGCGGGCGGCGCGCGTTTCGGGTGTACCGGCCCTTGCCGGGCTGCGGTCTTGCGTGTGAGCGCCGTCCTCCGCGGACGCGCCCAGAAGGGTTGCCGCTACGCCGGCCATGAAGCCCAGCGGAAGCCAGAACAGGGGAGAAACCACGGCTACACCTCGACGCAGAACAGTTGCGCAACACGACCCGCTCCAGACTGTTGCTTGGGTGCTGCCTGGTCAATGCGTAATGTTGGCAATGGTCACGCAGTGGCGGGCGCCCGATGCAGGCTGCCGTGGGCTCCGGCACGCGACGACCAAGGAATGAGCCGCCATCGAAAGGATACCCGTCATGCCGCGCAAGACCGTTCTCGTCGCAGGCGCCTCCAGGCCTCGTGGGCTATGCCGCCCTCAAGCATTTCGCCAGCGAGCCCGATTGCGACGTCGTGTGCGTCTCGCGGCGCCAGCCCGAGGACCTGTTCGGCGCGCGCTTCGTCCCGATCGACCTGACGGACCGACAAGGCGCTGAACGCGCGCTGCGGGCGGCGGGGCCGGTCAGCCACGTCGTCTATGCGGCCCTGCACGAGCAGCCCGACCTCGTGTCGGGATGGCGGGAGGAGGAGCAGATCGCCATCAACGACGGCATGCTGCGCAATCTGCTCGATCCACTTCTGGGAGCGGGCCATCTGCGCCACGTCACGCTGCTGCAGGGAACCAAGGCCTACGGGGTGCATGCGCGGGCGATGGCGGTGCCCGCGCGCGAAGGCCGCTCGGAGGCGCGCGACATCGCCAATTTCTACTGGCAGCAGGAAGACTACGTCCGCGCAGCGCAGGCGGGTGCCGACTGGGGCTTCACGATCCTGCGCCCCGTGCTGATCGTCGGCTTCTCGCTGGGCAGCGCCATGAACCTCGTGCCGGCCATCGGCGTCTACGGCGCCATGCTGAAGGCAGCCGGCGAGCCATTGCACTATCCCGGTGGACCGCCCCGCATGGCACAGGCGATCGACGCCGACGTATTGGCGCGCTGCATCGCCTGGGCGGGAGAAGCGCCAAGCGCCCGCAACGAGGTGTTCAACGTGGCCAACGGCGACGTCTACGTGTGGCAGAACATCTGGCCCGCCATCGCGGATGCGATGGGGATGGCAACCGGTGCGGCGCGAACCTGCTTCATGGCGCGCGAGATCGCGTCGCGGGAGGGCGACTGGGCCCGGATCCGGGCGCGCCATGGACTGCAGGCCCCCGATCTTGGCCGTTTCGTGGGCTTGTCGTTCCAATACGCCGACTACCAGCTCGGCACAGGGCGGCGCGAAGCCGCGCCGCCGGCATTCTCATCCACCATCAAGCTGATGCAGGCGGGGTTCCACGAGGTGATCGACACGGAGGCCATGTGGGTGAAATGGTTGCGCCAGTTCCAGGAGCGCGGCCTGCTGCCGCGGCCCTGAAACCGGGCTGCGGCCCCAGACGAGGCATTCGGCCGCTGGACAAGGCGGCAGGGCGGATGGCATATGCGGTGCTGATCGAAAATGAACACCTGCGCAAGCGGGACACGTTCCGGGCGGAGAGCACGGCATGAGCATCTTCAGCGAGATCTTCAGCTGGTGGGGTGGCAACACCTGGTCCAACCGGATCTATACCGCCATGCGCGGCCGCCTCGTGGGTACGGACGCGGAAGGCAACAAGTACTACGTGCAGACGAAGGGCGTCGGGCCGGTGGGCAAGCCGCGCCGCTGGGTGATCTATGCGAACGGGGCCGAAGCCTCCAAGATCCCGCCCGATTGGCATGGCTGGATGCACTACACGGTCGATACACCGCCGACCGAGGAAGCCTACAACCCGCGCCCCTGGCAGAAAGCACACCAGGAGAACATGACGGGCACGGCGCAAGCCTATCGGCCGTCCGGATCGATCCTGGCCAAGGGGCAACGGCCGAAGGCCACCGGAGATTACACGGCCTGGAAGCCGGAGTGAGCGGCAGCCGCTCGTATCGCTTGGTCCGCGAGGTTCGTTCCCAGATCGCAGTGGACCGAGGCGGACCCGGCGGCTGGAACGCGGCCAAGAGCATCGGTCTGGCGTGGCATCACACTCGCGCCCCGTTTGTGCGACACGGTATTTTTCAGGACCTTTTGACGAATCGCCGGAAACGGCGCAGGCATCGTTTCGTCCTGGGGATTGCTCCGGCGATACCTCGATGCATCGACCGAATGCGAGACGGCATGAGCCCTAGCCTCGAACAGACGACCGATCGGTATGCCTCAGGCGTGCGCAAGGCCTTTGCGGCCGCACTGGTCATGGCGACAGCCGTGCTCGCGTGCAGCGCCCCTGCCGCGGCCCAGCGGATCGAGCACAGGAAGGCCGTATTCGCCGCGCTGGACAAGGTGACGGCGCGCATCTCCAAGCTCGAGGTGGAAATCGGCAAGACCGCGCAGTTCGGCGCGCTCAGGGTCACGCCCCGCAGTTGCTACTCACGCTCGCCGACCGAGCCGCCGAAGACGACCTCGTTCGTCGAGGTCCAGGAGCAGTTGCTCAACGGCAAGGAGCAACGCATCTTCAATGGCTGGATGTTCGCGCAGAGCCCCGGCCTCAACGCGCTCGAGCACCCCGTCTACGATTTGTGGCTGACCGATTGCGGGTCCACGGAACAGCCCGTCACCGCCGCCAAGGGGCGCGCCAGTGGCGGGCAGACGAACCGCAGCGAGAACGTGGACGACGCTCCCGCAGCGCCGACGCGCCGCCGCCCCCGCCGCTGAACTTTCTCAGGTGATCAGCCCCTCCGCCCGCATGGCGGCCTTCACAGCCGGCCGTTGGGCGATACGTTGCATGAATGCGACGAGGTGTGGGTAGGGTGCGAGGTCCACCTTGGCCGGAACCGTCCACCGCAGGCACGTGAACAGGTAGGCGTCGGGCAACGAGAACGCTTGCCCCATCAGGAATTTATTGGCGGCCAGATGCTTGTCCAGGTGGGCAAAGCGGGTGGCCAGGCGTTCCCGGGCGAGCTGGCGCCCCTCTTCCGGCATGCCGGGGGTGAACAGCGGGGAGAACCCCTTGTGGATCTCGCTGGATATGAAGTTGAGCCAGCTCTGCAGCTTGTAGCGATCGAGCGTGCCGTTGGCTGGCGCCAATTTCTTGTCGGGCGCCTTGTCGGCGATGTACTGGACGATGGCCGGGCCCTCGGTCAGGATCGTCCCATCGTCGAGTTCGAGCGCGGGGACGTATCCGAGAGGGTTGGTCGCCCGGTAGTCACCGCCGCCCTGCGTTGTCTTGGCGCGGATATCGGTCTTGATCGCGGCGTAGGGCAGGCCCGACTCTTCGAGTATGATGTGCGGTGACAGTGAGCACACGCCTGGGGCGTAATAGAGCTTCATGATGCGAACTCCTCGTGTCGCACAGCCGATGTCCGCCTGCCGCCCGCCTGCGGGTTCTGGGCTGGGCGGCGAACACATAATCCCAAACCAAAACAATTTGTTATCATTGCACTCCCTGGTCCCGAAATTGGCTTGCCGACGCTGCTCTTCACAAGGCCGCGGTCGGAACGGTCGGGACACGAGAGACGAGCTTGCGATTCGTGCTTCCAGTTACGTCTTGGATAGGGTGATGCGGGAAGCTGCCACAAGATACTTGCCGATCAACAGGATTTGATGCGAGACGGCAGGGGGCTGCCCAATTCCGCGACGTATGCCACGGCTGGACCGAGCCGAGCATTGGTGTAGGATGCGGCCCCCGAGTGACAATCGACACTGTTCAACAAAACCACAGGCCATCGAAGGCGAACCGAGATGAGTGCAACAGGCGGCGACCAGAGCATCCCGACCGGAACCCTGATGAAGGGCAAGCGCGGCTTGATCATGGGCGTTGCCAACAATCGCTCGATCGCTTGGGGCATCGCGCAGGCGTGCGCCGCCCAGGGCGCGGAGCTGGCGTTCACCTACCAGGGCGATGCGCTGCGCAAGCGCGTCGAGCCGTTGGCCGCCGAGGTTTCGTCCAAGATCGTGCTGCCGTGCGACGTGACGGATGCCGCCTCGATGGACGCCATGTTCGCGCACCTGAAGGAGGCGTGGGGCTCGCTCGACTTCCTCGTGCACGCCATCGCCTTCGCCGACAAGAACGAGCTCGACGGCCGCTATGTCGACACGAGCGAGGCCAACTTCACGAAATCGCTGCTGATTTCGTGCTACTCGTTCACGGCCCTTGCGCAGCGCGCCGAGAAGATGATGCCGAACGGCGGCTCGATGGTGACGCTGACGTACTACGGCGCCGAGAAGGTCATGCCGCATTACAATGTGATGGGCGTCGCCAAGGCCGCGCTCGAAGCCAGCGTGCGCTATCTGGCGGCGGACCTGGGCAAGCAGAACATCCGCGTCAATGCGATTTCGGCAGGTCCGATCAAGACGCTGGCCGCGTCGGGAATTTCCGACTTCCGCTACATCTTGAAGTGGAACGAATACAACTCCGCCCTGCGCCGGACCGTGACCATCGAGGAGGTCGGCTCTTCGGGGCTCTACCTGCTGTCGGACCTGGGGCGCGCCGTCAGTGGCGAGGTGCATCACGTCGATGCCGGCTACCATGTGCAGGGCATGAAGAACGAGGACGCGCCCGATATCTCCGTCGCCAAGGGCGACTGAGGATTGCGATCCGTGTCCTGCTGACGATGTCGGGCCCGCGCGCCGGCGTGCGGGCCACGTGTGTGGCTCGTCGTCACGACGCGACACGCCAAAAGCACTGCAAAACAAGAGCTACATCCTTGCATCGCCCCAATTGAGGGGCATAGTCCCACTCGAAACCGCAAAATTGCTTTGCCGGAATGAGGAAGCGGGGGCTGGCATGAAACGCTATTTCATTCGATTTGCGATCTTCATCATTGCCGCCCTCGCGATGGTCCCCAGCCTGGAGCGGGCCGAGGCGCAGTCGCGCAGTCACCACATGGTTCGCGAGGCCAACAAGCGCCTGACGGGCAAGGCCTATTCGACCCTGCGCGGGCTCGACTACGAGGCCTGCGAGGCACGCTGCCTGGCAGACGCGAAGTGCGTCGCCCTCGAACACTTTCGCGGCGGGCGCGTCGTCAACCGGCGGGCGCAGTGCAAACTCTTCAGCAGCGTCGGCGAAACCCGCAGCAACAGGCACGCCGACATTGCTTTCAAGCGACGGGGGCCGGGCAAGGCTACTGCCAATACTGCCAAGCAGGATGCCGAGCGCAAGGCGAAGATCGCTGCCGAGGAAGAGGCTGCTCGAGCACGCGAGGCCGCCAAGCGGGCCGACGCCGAGCGCCTTGCGCGCCGGCAGCACGAACTCGAATTGGCCAGGCGCGCCCAAGCCGAGGCCGAAATCAGGCGGCACGGGGATATCGCACGCCCGCAAGACGGCAACCGGCAGATCGAAGCGAAGCGGCAATACGATGCAGCCCAGCGGGCGGCCGAGGCGGAGGCCCGGCGTCGCCAGGCCTTCGAGGAATACCGCCGCCGGATGGCCATCGAAAAGGCTCACAGAGAGCAGGCGTCGCGTGGGACGGGCGCGGCTGCGCGGGCGCCCTCGTCCCGTTCGTTCGAGGTCTCGCCTCCGCCGCCGGTCGTCATCGCCCCTTCGCGTCCTGCAACGCGGGGGCTGACCGCCCCCTCGACCGCCCCGACCGCACCCGAAGCCCCGACGCGCCGCTACTACTCGCGCCGCAGCATGGAGACCGCGCCACCGGCCATGGACACCCCGGAGCCACGGTCGGCTTCGCGCTCCATCGGGCCGTCGGGTGGCAGCGCGCCTGCTCCCGCACCCGCGACGCGATCCATCACGTCTCCGGCTGCCGGCGCGCCTGCTCCCGCCGAACCGGTCGTCGCCCCGCCTCCGACGGAATGGGACATCGTGCCGGTCTTCTACGGCACGGATCGCAAGCGGCGCGACCTCGCCAAGCGCATCGCCTACGGCTCGGATCGCGCGCACATGCTGCAGCTCGGCCGCGCACTGGTGACGGTGCCGAAATCGCACCAGATCCCAAATGTCGAGCGGCCGTGGGCCGTCAAGATCCCGTATCTCGACATCACGCTGTACTCGGAAGCCGAGGATCCGAAGAAGCACTTCACGATCAAGGATCTCAACGTGCTATCGCGCGAGGAGATGCTGCGTGTCGTGCGTGAGCGGCTCGGCGCTTCGCGCGGCTTCAAGGATCAGGCGCTGGTCTTCATCCACGGCTACAACAACAGCTTCGACGACGCGCTCTTCCGAACCGCCCAGATCAGCTACGACTTGAAGTTCGACGGTGCGGCATTCCTCTACAGCTGGCCCTCGGGCGGGGGCATCACCAGCTATCCCTACGACCGGGAGAGTGCGCAACAGAGCGAGCAGTACCTGCGGAGCTTCCTCGAGACGGTGCTGAAGGACAGCGGTGCGAAGCGGGTCAGCATCATCGCCCATTCGATGGGCAACCAGCCGCTGCTGCAGGTCTTGCGGGATTTCCGCCGCACCAGCCCGGAGATGGCCCGGATCAGCCAGGTGATCCTTGCTGCGCCGGATGTCGACCGTGATTCCTTCTCGTACCTCGCCGACCAGATCCGCGGCGTGGCGCAGGGCGTGACCATGTACGTTTCGTCGAACGACGTCGCGCTCGGCGTATCGCGGCGCTTTGCAGGTGGCGTGCCGCGTGCCGGCGACGTGCCGGAGGGCCTAGGGCCGGTCGTCGTCAGCGGCGTCGACACCATCGACATCTCGTCTCTGTCGACGGACTACCTGGCGCTCAACCATTCGACCTACGCGGAACGCACGGCGCTCATCAAAGATATTGAAATACTCCTTCTCACTGGCCAGCGCCCGCCGGAGCTTCGCCTCCCATCACTGGAGAAGATCTCCATTACCAGCGGATCATACTGGCGATATCCGCGATAACCGCGACGGCAGGCATGTTTCGGCAGATTTTGGCTCGATCTTGCCGCCAATACGTCTCGAATTTAACGGACCGGATTTACAGGACGTACACGAGACTATGGTCTCCTTGCTCTCCGTGTAAGGCACTCCTTGCCGACACGTCAGGGTTCGAGGCTGCCGTGAGTATCAGTGTCTACAGATTGTATCTTGGGAGCGCCTGGGCTCATTCCAGCGCAGGACCAGCACTGTTGCGGGCACTCGACTTCGTGCCGAGCTTCTTCTATCGGCTCGACAAGATCAGCGAAGTCGATATTGCGGCCACGGGCGCCGACAGCGCGGGCCTGCGGAACCTGACCCGCATCGCGATGACCCAGTCGCACGTCGTTCTGATCGATGCGGACCGAGGCAACCTGCTGAACGATCACACACCCGTCGAGATATCCCTGGCGCATTCGGCATTCCGGACCAGCATCCCCGTTCTGGCGATTACGCGATTTCCGGATCACCCCCTCGATGCCCTGGTGATCGAGCATGCCGACAGGGTCGTCTCGTTCGACGTCGGCGATATCGTCTGTGCCGTCCAGGAGTTGGCGGAAGAAGCCGCTGCAGCGCGGCGCCGGGAAAACGATCGCCTCCTCAGCTCGATCGAGCACGTCGCGCGGGATATCGAAGCCATACGATGGCCAAAGCGCAGCCATGGCAGCGACGCGACGCGGCAAAGGGTGCTTCCGGCCCAGGAGATCGCGCAGGCCTACGCGACCCTCGTCGCCCAGCGCTCGCACGGCAAGATCAACTGACCGCGAGGTCCGCCCGGACGGACTGAAGCGCCCATAGCGCCAACGGATGCGCCAAAAGCCGACGCCGCGAAACCATTTGTTGGCGAATTTCGCACATGATCGGCGGCAGGGTTTTCAGCGTGCCCTGAAAGCCCACGGCCATGTCGGTGGAGATGTTCATGCGTATGTTCAGCGCGCGTCTGGTGTGTGCGCTCGCGTGCCTGGCGGTGGGCGCGACAGCGGTGGATGCGAAGGGCCGCCGGAAAGTCTCCCCTTCGCCACGGCACAGCATCACGAAGCCAAAGAGCGAAACGCCGGCGGCTGCGGCCGAAGCCGGCCGCGCCCTGCAACGTGCATCGAGGCCGCACGAGGCTGTCGGCGTCGCCCGTGAGACCGTGGCGCAGACCGAGCCGGAGGTTCCGGGCGACAGCAGCCAAGTGAAGGCGCTCCTTGCAGCCAATCCCAATAGCGCGCTGATCATCTGTCTGGCCGGATGCGGCCCTGCGGGCGTTCCCAAAGTCATCTACGAGCGCTCGCGGGAGCAGCCGGTGGTTGCCGGCGCCGCGTCCATGACGGCACCGCCCGCGCAGGATGGCAGGACACGCAGCGGCGTGCATGGGACGGCCGGGTCTGCCGACGGTGCCGCAACGCAGGACGGCGCAGCAGATGCGGAGGTGAACGAGATCGTCTGCCTGGCGGGGTGCAACGGTCCCGTCGGCGTCGTGGTTTTCCGTGGCCAGCGGTTTGCCTGGATCTCGAACGACAAGAAGCATGCGGTGCTGCAGTCGTTCGCGGAACTCGCCAAGAGTGCGGCGACGGCGAGCGCCGCCACCGCCCCCACCGAGCCTGCCTCGCAGCGCACTTGGGTCACGGCGAGCGCTCGTGCAGGCTTGGCGCACGGTCTTGCCGATCATGTCCAACGTGCCCGCGCCATCTACATGGCATTGCAGGAGCGCCGGCCCTCGCATGCCGGCTGACGCCTCAGGCCTGCGGCACGAAAAGGCGCTCAGGCCGCCTTTCCTGCCCGCACGCTGACGCCCGTCGTCGGCCGCTCCAGCATCACTTCGCGACGGAAACGGAACAACCGCGCGGGGCGGCCACCGGTGCGCGTGCGCACCTCGCCCGTCGGCTCCACCAGCCCCATGCCTTCCACGAGACGGCGGAAGTTCTGCTTGTGCAGATGCGGGCCCAGGATCGCTTCGACGGTACGTTGCAGCTCGAAGAGCGTGAATTCCGAAGGCAGAAGCTCGAAGACGACCGGCCGGCTCTTCACCTTCGATCGCAAGCGTCCCAGCGCCGTTGCCAGCACGCGCGCGTGGTCGACGCGCAGCCCCCTGGCCCCCAGGATCGGCGTTGCATTCGCCTCTTCCAGGATGTCGAGCCGCTCGAGGACGCGCTCGTCGTCCCAGCGGCCACCGTTCGCGCCGAAGGCGACGCGCAGGCGGTCCTCCCGGCTCATGGCCGCGTCTGCCGTCTCACGGCTGGCATGGCCATCGCGCGCCCAGACTTCGAGGCGGGGAAGGAGATGCGTGGCCAGGATCTCCGGCTTGCCCCGGCGCCAATCCTCCCACGGGAGAAACGAATAGCAACTCTGCCAAAGCGAGCCGCTGGGTGTCGCGTCGTGCTCGGCATGCACGAGGGCCAGATAACCGATGCTGAGACGCGGGGGGCTCGCCGTGAAGCGGCGCTCGTCGTGGGCCAGTTCGAACGCCGTCGCGAGTTGCTCGACATAGCCGACACCGACGCCGGTCTGGCGGAGAACCTGCTGGCGCACGGCCTCGTCCAGCGCGCCATGCAGGCGCGGCCGATAGGCCAACGAGGGCAATTGGGCCGAAGCGTTCGCGCCCGGCTCCCTGTCGCGCGTGACGAGCACGACGGGCTCGTCGTCCTGCAGCGCGATCACCGCTGCGGTCAGGCCGACGGGGATCTGCTCGATCTCGCCGGGCGACGTGTCGTCCTTATTTCGCTCGACCAAGGTGAACGCATCCACAAATGCGCCGGAGCGCCGATTTCCGGTATCATCTTGCATGCTGTCTCTCCTGGGGAACGAAAGCTCGCCCCAAATCATGTCATTTTTCGGAAACGTGCCGTTTTGCCGGCGCCAAACCGGCGGCTCACCGAATTCAGCGCTCTGTCACGCCCACGACGACGGCAGGACGAAAACCTCGTTCTGCGCGCTCACGTCGCCCACACCCATGCCGTCCAGCGCCCTGACCATGCGGCCGTTGCGCCCCAAATGCCGATCTGCCAGCGATACCAGCAGACGATTTGGCCAAGCGCGTGGCGAAACCGTGCGCAGATGCTGCGCGATGACGGCCTCGTCCGTGTGCGGGTTCAAGATGCAGGCGGCGACAAAAGCCGCTGCCGGAGACCGGCTCAGTCCTGCGCGGCAGCAGATCAGCAGCGGCGCGGTCGCGTCCCAGCGCGAAACGAAGTCTTCGAGCTGGCGCACATGCTCGGGTTGCGGCGGGGTCTTGCCGGCCATCGGCGCCTCGATGTCGTGCATGGCCAGGGTGAGCACCGCCACGCCGCCGAGCGAGACATCACAACCAGCCAAATCCTCAGGCGCCAGACACAGGACGGCGCTGCGGATGGCGCATGTGGCGATCAGAGGACCGGCCCGCGCGAGGGGAGATACGACGATCGAGCGGGCTGGAACGGCATAATTCATCGACAGCCGGTCTGGGCGGGCGCTGCCGGCGCCAGCAGCCGGAACCGCGCCAGGAACGAGGCCTGCGCCTCGTGCGCCGTCATGGGCGCGAGGGCATCGAGCGCCTCGGCGAGCGATGCCGGCAGCGGCACAACGGGCCCAAAATAGAGTTCCGCCTCCGCCTTATCGAAACCCGCCAGCCGCGTCGCCTCGTGATAGGCGGCGATGCGGTCGCAGCGCTTGATATCGTCCGTGATCTCCTGCGGCAGGGGGTAGGGCAGCGCGAAGCGATCATGGATCGCGGCGAGCAGGCGGTTCTCGAAGGCCTTGTAGTCGAGGCCGATGGCCGCCTTGAACGGGCTGATGAGATCGCCGATGACGTATTCGGCGGCATCGTGCAGCAGGGCCGCCAACTGCCATCGCTGCTCCAGCGACGGCGTCAAACCGGTCGCGATCTGCTCGACGACCAGGGCATGCTGCGCGACCGTGAACGCATGTTCGCCGACGGTCTGACCATTCCAGCGTGCGACACGAGCAAGACCATGCGCGATATCCTCGATCGCCACGTCCTGGGGCGACGGGTTCAGCAAATCCAGCCGGCGGCCCGACAACATCCGTTGCCACGCGCGCACCGGCGTCTCGTCGAGGCCGCTCATGCGGTCGGTGCCTTGAACTTACGCTGCAGCGCGGCGCAGGGCGCATGGCGATGGCAGCTCACGAGATGATCGTTCACGAAGCCCGACGACTGCATGAACGCATAGACGGTGGTCGGCCCCACGAAGCGAAAGCCCTCCTTCTTGAGTGCCTTGGAGATGCGCTGCGACAGCTCCGTCTGGGCTGGAACGTCGCTGTTGGCGACGCGCTCGTGGACGATGGGCCGGCCGTCGAGAAAATCCCAGAGATACCGGGCCAGCGTCGTGCGCTCGCGCAAAGCGAGATAGGCGCGTGCGTTGTCGACGGCGGCCTCGACCTTCAATCGGTTGCGGACGATGCCGGCATCCGCCATCAGCCGGGCGCGATCCGCATCCGTGTAGCGGGCGATGCGTTCGGCGTCAAAGTCGTGGAAAGCGGCGCGGAAGCCTGGCCGCTTGCGCAGGATCGTCAGCCAGGAAAGACCGGACTGGAAGCCCTCCAGGATCAGCTTCTCGAACAAGCGGCGGTCGTCGGCCTGGGGCACCCCCCATTCCTCGTCGTGATATCGGGTGTACTCGGCATCCTCGATGTTCACCCACATGCAGCGCGCCTTGCCATCCATGTTCATGCGCCCAGAGCCTCCCGTTCCGCGACGCTGGCGCGATAGCGCTCCATCGCTTCGTCTTCCACCGTGATCGCAGTGCCTTCGCTCGTCAGCGTCTGGCCCTTGTCGGCCGCCTCCGCGACGCGATCGAGCCGCAGCATGGCCAGTGCACCTCTACCGGAAACGGAGCCGACGCGGCCGATGACGACGTCGCCGATCGCGATGTCGGCCCCGCTTCGCAGTGTTCCTGCGCCCGTGACGCGCACGATCCGCTTGCGCACGACCGTCTTGTGCTGCATGCGCGCGACGACCTCCTGGCCGACGAAACACCCCTTGGTGAAGGATACCCCGTTGAAGCGGTCGAAGTTCGCCTCGTGGGGGAAGGTATCGCCCAAGGCATAGTCGAGGCCGGCCTCGGGCACGCCCAGGCCGATGCGCTGGCCATGGTAGGCCTGCGGCAGCATGCGCTCAGCTCCCATGCGACCCAGCAGTTCGCCAACCATGGGTGCGGGCAGCAGCACGCGGTCGCCCAGCCGTTCGCTGCGCGGATCGACGAAGGTGATGGCCCCTTGCGGGCGCGCGCGGACATCGCCTTGTGACACTACGACGACCACTTCGCCAGCGGCGTCCTTGATCTCCACCTTGGCGCGCAGCTTGTACATGGAAAGCCGCTTGGCGAGCGCCGCCGTCTGGTCGAGGCCGGTTTCCAGCAGAAAGCCGGCCGGCGTCCGCACGATGAAGAAGGCGAACAGGATCTTGCCCTGCGGGCTCAACAGCGCGGCATGAATGGCCTCCTGCGTCTCCAGGAGATCCATGTCGTTGGTGACGAGGTTGTCGAGAAACGCGCGTGCGTCCGGCCCCGTCACCGAAACGACGCCGCGATCCGCGAGCATTGCTATTATCGCCTGGCTCATGATGATGCTCTCCTCGTCTCCCGATATAGGGCGGCCAGTGCGGGGCACCAAACGCGCAAGGTCTTCCCGTCGCGGCCGATCTGGGGTACCTCGCGGCCAACAGTCAAGCTCCCGCCTGCGGGCAGGCAGGCCATCGCAAAGGTCATTCCGATGTCAGACACATTCGATCTCATCGTTCGTGGCGCCACCGTCGTCAACCACGACGGCACCGGGGAGCGTGACATCGGGATCCGCAATGGCCGCATCGCCGCGCTCGGGCAACTCGGCACTGCGAAGGCTGCGGAGACGCTGGACGCCCGGGGGTTGCACGTGCTGCCCGGCGTGATCGACAGCCAGGTGCATTTCCGCGAGCCGGGCCTGGAACAGAAGGAGGACCTGGAGACGGGCAGCCGGGCCGCCGTGATGGGCGGCGTGACGGCCGTCTTCGAGATGCCCAATACCAAGCCGCTGACGACGGATGCGGCGGCGCTTGCCCACAAGGTGGGATTGGCGCGCGACCGCATGTTCTGCGACTTCGCCTTCTACGTGGGGGCGACGCGGGAGAACATCGGCGACATCCCGGCGCTCGAGAAACTCGAGGCGTCGGCCGGCATCAAGGTGTTCATGGGGGCCTCGACGGGGGACCTGCTGGTCGAGGACCACGCCAGCCTCGACCGCATCATCGGGCGCATCTCGCGCCGCGCCGCCTTCCATTCGGAGGACGAGGCGCGGCTGCGCGAGCGGCTGCACGTGCGTCGCAAGGGGGATGCCTCCTCGCACCCCGAATGGCGCGATGCGGAAGCCGCGATGATCGCGACGAAGCGGCTCGTCGGGCTCGCCGAGAAACATGGCCGGCGCGTGCACGTCCTGCACGTGTCGACGGGCGACGAAATCGTGTACCTGCGCGATCACAAGGAATGGGCGTCGGTCGAGGTCACGCCGCACCATCTCACGCTGACGGCGCCGGAGTGCTACGAGCGGCTCGGCACGTTCGCGCAGATGAACCCGCCCGTGCGCGACGCGGCACACCAGGCCGTGATCTGGTCGGGGATCGCCGACGGCACGGTCGACGTGCTGGGGTCCGACCACGCCCCGCACACGGCGGAAGAGAAACATCACCCCTATCCGGACAGCCATTCGGGCATGACGGGCGTGCAGACGCTGCTGCCGCTGATGCTCGACCACGTCAACGCCGGCAAGCTGACGCTGCAGCGGCTGGTGGACCTGACCAGCGCCGGCCCGCAGCGCCTGTTCGGCATTCGCAACAAGGGACGCATCGCGGTCGGCTACGACGCGGACCTGTCGATCGTCGACCTCAAACGCCGCGAGACCATCACCAACGCCTGGATCCAGTCGCGCTCGCAGTGGACCCCCTACGACGGCCGGACGGTCACGGGCTGGCCCGTCGGCACCCTCGTGCGCGGTCGCCGCGTGATGTGGCAGGGCGAGATCGCGCCCAAGGCGCACGGCGCGCCGGTGCGCTTCCTGGAAGCGTGAGGCGGGCGATGGTAGTGCACACGACCAAGGGCAAACCGGCGGCCGCGGCAAAGCCCAAGGCCGCGTCCGGCAGGCCGGCCAAGACGACGGCGGCCAAGGCGCCTGCCCGCAAGGCACCCGCGCCCATCGTTTCCACGGGCTTCTGGCTGTTCAAGTCGGAGCCCGACGTCTTCTCGTGGGAGCAATTGATCGCCAAGGGCAAGACGGGCGAGGAATGGACCGGCGTGCGCAATTATCTCGCGCGCAACAACATGCGCGCAATGCGGCTGGGGGATCTGGGCTTCTTCTACCACTCCAACATCGGCCTCGAGATCGTGGGCGTCTGCGAGGTCTGCGCGCTGGCGCATCGGGATTCCTCGACCGACGACGAGCGTTGGGAATGTGTCGACGTGCGCGCCGTTACCGCCCTGCCGGCGCCGGTCAAGCTGGCGGACGTGAAGGCCAATCCGACGCTCGCCAACATGAGCCTGGTGACGTCGATGCGACTGTCCGTGCAGCCGGTGACTGCGGACGAATGGGCCGAGGTCTGTCGCATGGGCGGCCTCGATACCGCCAAGCTGAAGCCCAAGGCGTGACCCGCGACGCCGACACGATCATCGCAACGCATTCGCGGCTTGGCACCACGCCGCTCGTGCCCGAGGTGAGGCTGCATCTGGCCGCGGATGCAACGGGCATCTTCGGCGCGATCGCACAGGACGCCCCGGACAACGGGTACCCGCCCTACTGGGCGTTCGCGTGGCCCGGCGGGCAGGCGACCGCGCGCTACCTGCTGGATACGCCATCGCTCGTGACGGGACAGCGCGTGGTGGACATCGGTGCGGGATCGGGGATCGCCAGCATCGCGGCGGCGCTGGCGGGCGCACGGCACGTGCTCGCGGCAGATGTCGACCCACTGGCGTCGGCGGCCATTTCGCTCAATGCTGCCGCCAACGGGGTTCACGTGGCGGCGACCACAGACGACCTGCTGGGCGGGCCGCCCGAGGCGGACCTGATCCTGCTCGGCGATCTCGTCTACGAACCGGAGTTGGCGACCCGCGTCGCCGCCTTCCTGCAGGATGCCGCCCGGCGCGGCATCGCCGTGCTGCTGGCGGACCGCACCACGGCGAAACGACCGCCGGTCGCATTCGATCTCGTTGCGGAGTACGATGCGCCGTTGATCCCGGCGCTTCCCGCGCATCCTTTCGAGAGGGCCCGCCTGTGGCGACTGACGCCTGCACCGATACGACGCCGAAAGCCCGGCCAGACGGGATGATCACACGCGACTGGGCGGCCTTCATCCGTGAGAACACGCGCCTGCTCGCGCCACCGCTCGTGCCGGAAATCCTGCTGCATCTGGCCGAGGAAAGCCTCCCGATCTGGCGCAAGACGGAAGAAGAACTGGGGGAGATGAACGTGCCGCCGCCCTATTGGGCCTTCGCCTGGGCGGGCGGGCAGGCATTGGCACGCTATCTCATCGACACGCCGGAACTCGTCAGGGGCAAACGGGTCGTCGACCTGGGCACCGGTTCGGGCCTGACGGCGATCGCGGCCATGAAGGCCGGCGCCGCAGAGACGCTGGCGGCCGATGTCGACAGGGTTTCCCTGGCAGCCACGGCGCTCAACGCGCAGGCGAACGGCGTCACCGTCGCCTGCACCAGCGTCGACCTGCTGGCCGCACCGCCCTCGCCGGACATCGACGTGCTGCTGGTGGGCGATCTCTACTACGAGCGGCCGCTCGCCGAGCGTGTCACGACGTACATCGACGCGGCGAAGAAGCATGGCGCGGTGGTGCTGATCGGCGATCCCGGCCGCAGTTATTTCCCGCGTGGCCGCTACACCAGGATGGCGGACTACCGCGTGCCCGTCACGCGCGAGCTAGAGGATACCGAGATCAAGAACACCGCCGTGTGGCGGGCGTGATCCTGCGACACACCCCTGCCGCACACGGCGCGCATGAAAGAGTTTCTGCGATGCCGCGCGGTGGCATCGGTTGACGATCCAGCGACACTGCCTACGTTCTAGGCATCGTTCGGAGTCCGCATGAGATGTGCGCCGATCGTCCGCGGCGACAGCGGCGAGAGTTCGGGCGGCCCTCGGGTCGCGGGACATGCGACGCGCCCAGGGAGGGACGCATGCAATACATATGCGACGCACCGCCCTTCACGTGGTTCCGCCTGGAGACGCAGGCCGAGGCCGTGGCCGAGTCACGGCTGATGGACCATGCCGTGGAGCGTTATTTTCGGGACTCCCACGAGGCGGCGGTCGCAACGTA
The DNA here is from genome assembly GCA_041397775.1 of Hyphomicrobiaceae bacterium. Classification (GTDB taxonomy): domain Bacteria; phylum Pseudomonadota; class Alphaproteobacteria; order Rhizobiales; family Hyphomicrobiaceae. The sequence continues at coordinate 368,655 of JAWKWB010000006.1, forward strand.
TGTGCCACCACCGAGCCTGCACACGTTCGAACAGAATATCGGTCTCAAGGACCACGTTCGGCGTGCCATGCCGATGTTCGTCACGCTGCGGGCGAACGACGGCACGGCGCTTGTCACGGGCATGCTGCCACCTGCCGGCAAAGGCGCCGACGACTTCCGGCCCATCATCGTCGGCAAGGGAAACGGCGATCCCTACGTCGACTATGCCGCCGCGATTGCCGCGCTCGGCCACCACCTGAGGCTCAGCCTGGAACGCGACCGCTGCTTTCCCTATCGACGAGGGTGATGGAACGCGGGGGCGGCCACCTGACACCAATCAGTGGCCGGCCTCTTCCATATCGCTGCTGCTCGCAAGCCGCGTGACATGGGCGGCAACGTCGGCCGGCCAGAGGCTGACGATCTCGGCCAGCTTGGCGCGATCGTCCGAGAACACGGCCCGCGACGCCTCCTCGAAACCGGGAAGGTTGCCGGCGATTGCCGACATGAAGCGATAGGCGCGCTCCTGGCAATTGCGACGCACATCGTCGAACGCGGAGGCCCGCCGCGCCTGCTCGACCAGTCTTCGCAGCGTCACCGACGCTCCGCCCGGTTGCGAGGCCAGCCATTCCCAGTGCCGCGGCAACAGTGTGACCTCGCGCGCCACGACACCGAGCCTGGGGCGTCCGGGTCCGCGCGGGCCGGCGGTGCTGGTATCAGGCACGTTCGTCGGGCGCAAACGCGCCGCGACCTCGTCGGCCGTGCCACGCAAGTCGAAGTCGACCTCTCGTCCGGTCCGATCGTCGAAGACAAGGACATTGACGGCGGCGGCATCCGCCTGGCGCTTCTTCAGTGACGTTGCAACGGCCACGGCCGTGCCGGCCGCGATCTGCCGATGGCCGTCGAAGGCGGTGTAGGTGCTCTGGTCGGTCACGGTGGTCTCCCAAATCCATATGCACCAGATGTATTACCCGGATAAAATAAGATGGCAAGATTTATCCGGGTAATATTTTCGCGACACGCCTGGCTCGTGATCGCTTGCGGGCGCACCACGAAAAAGGCCCCACGCGGGTGCGTGAGGCCAGTCTCGAAGTTCGACGGCTCGTGATGCCGGGCGGCCGCTTACTGCTTGACCGCAGGTGCCTTCACAGCGGGAGCTTTTGCCGGTGACTTGGCGGCGGCCTTCTTGGCGGCCAGCGCCTCCTTCTTGCACTTGGCCATGGCGGCCTTGCGCGGCTTGCCATGAATGTTCTTGGCGTCGAGTTCGGCCGAGCACGCAAGGCTCTCGGGCGTACGCTCCTGCGTCTTCTTCGCAGTCTTCGTCGCTTTGGCCTTGGCAGCGGTCGCGGCCTTGGGGGCCGGATCGGCGCCCGGGGCCGCGGCGGGCGCCTGAGCGAAAGCGAGGCCAGTCGTCAGCAGCAGCGTTGCGGCAGCGGTTGCAAGCTTGGTCTTGATCATGGTCGTGGTTTCCTTCGCGCGACACAGCCATCGGTCGCGCGACGGGCGGGCTTGTGATCCGACTCCCGAGCGGAACTAAGGCGGAATTGCCACCTTTCGTGAATTTTCTTCTCTGCAGGCGCGAGCAATGGCGATGGCCCAATTTACCGTTGGTTGACCGTGGCGCGCGACGTCTGCCGGCTTGCGCGATCCGGAGCCAGAATTAAATTGATCATCGTTCAATCGCATGACATAGATGGCCTAACGCCATACTGCATAGAGCGTCCATCGATGACCCATTCGCGTATCCAGCCCGGCATTTCTTTCCCGGCCCTTGCTCGCCGGGTGCCCGCCCGCGGGGTGGGCATCCCTTCGACAGATGCGCGGAAGATCGCGCTCACGCTCGGTCCTTCCATGCTGATGCTGGCGGCACTGCTCGTCGTCGGCCCCATCGCGCAGCCGGAGGCGTACCACCATTTCCACGACACACGGACGCTGCTCGGCATTCCCTATTGCCTGAACGTCGTCTCCAACCTGCCGTTCGCCGTTGCGGGACTGCTCGGGTTGCACTGGCTCCTCGGGCGAACCTGCACACTGCCGCGACATCTCAAGGCGTGCTACGCTGCCACACTGGGCGGGATCGCGCTCACGGCGTTCGGCTCGGCGTATTATCATTGGGCACCCAGTCACCAGACGCTCGTCTGGGACCGCCTGCCGATGGCGATCGCCTTCATGGGGCTGTTCGCGGGGTTCCTTTCGGAGCGGCTGCGGCTGTCGGGACCGGCGAGCCTGCGGCTACTGGCCGGCCTGCTGGCGTTCGGTTTGGGCAGCGTGCTCTACTGGGCCGCGTTCGACGATCTGCGGCTCTATGTGCTGGCGCAGTTCTATCCGATCCTGGCCATCCCGATGGTTCTCTGGCGGACGCCTGCGCCTTTCACACGTGGCGGCGACTGGCTGGTGGCGCTCGGTTGCTATGCGGCTGCCAAGGCGCTGGAAGAGCTGGACGGAGCCATCTACCTCGCAGCGGGCCTGGTCAGCGGGCACACGTTGAAGCATCTGGCCGCCGCCGCGGGTGCGTTCGTCATCGTGCGCATGCTGATGCATCGGCAGGCGATGGCCTGTGACAGGCTGTAGCCGTCGTGCACCAACACACGGAAACTACATCGTCCGGCGGGCACCCATTCTTCTGTCCGCCTGGACGCTGCGATGCGGGATCGCCATATTGCCGGCATGGCGAAAACACCGAATGGCAAGACCGGCGCCGGCAAGGCAAAGCGTGACGACACGCCCAAGCCGCGCCCCTCGCGCGGCAAGAGCGGCAAGCCTCTGGCGCCGCCCGTCGAGACGCGCGCCGGCACGCCCGGCTTCGGCGAGGCTCCGCAAACGGCGTTCACCGCGACCGGACCGCTGACCGACCAACCGGAGATCCTGGAGCGGCTGCTGGCGCTCGGCGGCAAGCTCGAAAGCCCGACGGCAGCGCCGCCGCCCGCAAAGCCATCCAAGCCGACACTGCCGGCGCTGCGCACGACCAAGCCGCGGCCGGAGGACTTCTCGCCGTCCGCCGCGCTCAACGCGCTTCTGGCCAAGCCCGAGGAACGCTCGGAGCGGGCGCAGGCGCTGATCGACGCCCAGCCGATGATGGCGAGCCATCCGCTCGTCGCCGGCGCGATGCCCGAGTACGTGCCGCACCGCCCACCACGGCCGGAAAAGTCCGAGGGCGGCATCGCCTTCAACCTCATGTCGGACTTCGCGCCGCGCGGAGACCAGCCGCAGGCCATCGCGGAGTTGTGCGATGCGGTGAACAAGCACGAGCGCGACCAGGTCCTGCTCGGCGTCACCGGCTCGGGCAAGACGTTCACGATGGCGCACGTCATCGCGCAGACGCAGCGCCCGGCCCTGATCCTGGCGCCCAACAAGACGCTGGCCGCCCAGCTCTACGGCGAGTTCAAGAGCTTCTTCCCGGAAAATGCGGTCGAGTATTTCGTCTCGTACTACGACTATTACCAGCCCGAGGCCTACGTGCCGCGGACGGACACGTACATCGAGAAGGAATCCTCGATCAACGAGCAGATCGACCGCATGCGGCACGCCGCGACGCGCGCCTTGCTCGAGCGGGACGACGTGATCATCGTGGCGTCGGTATCGTGCATCTACGGTATCGGTTCGGTGGAGACCTATACCGCGATGACCTTCACGGTGAAGGTCGGCGACCGCATCAGCCGCGACCAGCTCCTGGCCGATCTCATCGCGCTCCACTACCGGCGCAACGACGCCAACTTCCACCGCGGTACGTTCCGCGTGCGTGGCGATACGATCGAACTGTTTCCGGCCCACTTGGAGGACCGCGCCTGGCGTTTCTCGCTGTTCGGCGACGAGATCGAGGCGATCACGGAGTTGGATCCACTGACCGGCCACAAGACGGACGACCTGAAGCTGGTCAAGGTCTACGCCAACTCGCACTACGTGACGCCCAAGCCGACGCTTCAGCAGGCGATGAAGGCCATCAAGGCGGAGCTCAAGGAGCGGCTCGAGGAACTCTACAAGACCGGCAAGCTGCTGGAGGCGCAGCGGCTCGAGCAGCGCACGCTGTTCGACATGGAGATGATGGAAGCCACCGGCTCGTGCGCGGGCATCGAGAACTATTCGCGCTACCTGACAGGGCGGCAACCCGGCGAGCCGCCGCCGACGCTGTTCGAATACCTGCCGGACGACGCGCTCGTCTTCTGCGACGAAAGCCACGTCACGGTGCCGCAGATCGGCGGCATGTTCCGCGGCGACTACCGGCGCAAGGCGACGCTGGCCGAATACGGGTTCCGTCTCCCCTCGTGCATGGACAATCGTCCGCTGCGCTTCGAGGAATGGAACGCGATGCGGCCGCAATCCGTCTACGTTTCGGCGACGCCGGGCGGCTGGGAACTCGACCAGACCGGTGGCACGTTCGTCGAACAAGTGATCCGCCCGACGGGCCTCATCGATCCCGTGGTGGAAATCCGCCCGGCCAAGACACAGGTAGACGACCTGCTCGACGAGGTGCGGCAGGTGACGGCCAAGGGCTACCGCACCCTCGTCACGACGCTGACCAAGCGCATGGCCGAGGATCTGACCGAATACATGCACGATAGCGGCATTCGCGTGCGCTACATGCACTCGGACATCGAGACGCTGGAGCGCATCGAGATCATCCGCGACCTAAGACTCGGCGCTTTCGACGTGCTGATCGGCATCAACCTGCTGCGCGAGGGACTGGACATCCCGGAATGCGCGCTGGTGGCGATCCTGGACGCCGACAAGGAAGGCTTCCTGCGCTCGGAAACCTCGCTGATCCAGACCATCGGCCGCGCGGCGCGCAACGTCGACGGCAAGGTCGTGCTCTACGCCGATCACATGACCGGCTCCATGGACCGCGCCATCGCGGAGACCAATCGCCGCCGCGAAAAGCAGATGGCCTACAACGCCGAGAACGGCATCACGCCCGAGAGCGTGCGCAAGAGCATCGCGGACGTGCTGTCGTCGGTCTACGAGCAGGATCACGTGACCGTCGATGCCGGGCTGACCGAGCAGGACGGTGCGCAGTTCGTTGGGCACAACCTCGCCGCCATCATCGAGGAGATGGAAAAGCGGATGCGTACGGCGGCCGCCGACCTCGAATTCGAGGAAGCGGCGCGGCTGCGCGACGAGATCAAGCGGTTGCGCGAGACGGAACTGGCCATCGCCGACGATCCCATGGCGCGGCAGGGTGCGATCGAAGACCGCGCGGGAGCGTTCGAGGGCCCACGCAAATTCGCCGGTGCGGCGAACGTGCTGTCCAAGACCGGCTCGCGGGTGCGCAAGCCCGACCTGGGCGACATGGGACCCGGCACGGACCGCCCGGTGCCCCGACGCGATGCGGCGTCGGTTCCGCACAAGCCTTCGCTCGACGAAATGACGGTCGGGCGCACGGAAGTGCCCATGGACCGGCCAATATCAACGGCCAAGCCGGACCTGCGCACGAAGCGCACCATCGACGTGCCGACCGATGCCGAGCGCAAGAGCCGCCGTGGCCGGCCGCGCAAGACGGGACGCCCGGGGGCGTGAGCCGCGGGCGCCAGCGTTTTCTGAAAAGCACCCCTTTTTCAACACGCTCCGTTCACCGTTGCATGTCGATCCGATTGCCACCTCACGCAAAGTTGAGCTAGAAGTCGTCTCGGCGGTGTTGTCCATATGGGGCGGGATCACGTGGCGGCGGGTTTCAGAGCGCTCATCGCGCTACTCTTCGTCTTGAGTTTCGGTTCGGCACAGGCGAGCGGATTGCGGAAGGAGAAATGTCCTTCGCGCGCTCTCGGCCGCGATTTGCCGTACTGGATCTACACGCCCGACGGCTACGACCAGAGCAACCTGAAATACCCGGTGCTGTATCTGTTGCATGGTGCGGGCGGCGACGAGAACGCCTGGGTCGACCACGGCAAGATCAAGGCGCTGGCCGACCGCATGATCGGCATGGGCGTGATGCCGCCGTCGCTGATCGTGATGCCCGGCTGCCGTGGCTGCTGGTGGGTCGATGGCGCCAAGGACAAGGCCGAAACCGCCTTCTGGAAGGATCTGCTGCCCGACGTGGGCCGGCGCTATCGTGTCATCGAGGGTCGCAAGGGCCGCGTCGTCGCCGGTTTGTCCGCGGGTGGCTATGGAACCATTCGCTTCGCCTTGAAATATCCCGATCGAATCGCCGCCGCAGCGGCGCTGAGCCCGGCCGTCTACCATGGCGTGGTGCCGAAGGATTCCTCGGCGCGCACCCAGCCGCCGTTCCTCAATAGCCGGGGCGAGTTCGATGCCTCGGCTTGGTGGTCGCAGCACTACACGCGCCTCAGCGGATCCTATTTCAAGCAGGCGAACAAGGTGCCGATGTACCTGGTCTCGGGCGACGACGACCACTTCGGCATCACGTTCGAGACGGTGACGCTGTTCAAGACGCTGTTCGAGAAGCAGCCGGGCAAGGTCGAGTTGCGCATCGTGGACGGCGACCACAACTGGGCCGTCTGGGAGAACGCGATCGAGGGCGCGATGCGCTACCTCTACCGCCATGCGGCAAAGCCCATCCCGAGCGGAGACGGCAAGGGCGCCTCGCGCGTCGCCGCCTACTACTATCCCTGACCGAGGCCGACGCGGCCGACGGGACGACAAAGGCCTCGCCGGGCTGCGGCGAGGCCTTCGTCTTGTGATGCTGCGGTCTGACCGCAGGACGCCCCGGGCGGCATGGGATCGCCACGCCGCCCGTCCGGATCGGCTCACCAGGCCTTGGGACCGGCCTTGCCACCCTTGGCCTCGTTGTACTTCTCGATCTCCTTCATCACGGCGGCCTGCGATTCCGCGCCGGCCGTCTCGTGCTTCACCTTGGCATCGTTGTAGCTCCACTCGCGCAGGCCATTCGACATGCGCTGGAAGTGGGGATGGACGTAACGGGCCATCAGCTCGTAGCTGCGCTTCGTGGCTTCCCAGTCCGCCCAGTTATGGGCCAGCAGGAGCACGGCGCCGAAGCCACCATTGGAACCCTTCCACAGCCGCTCGAAGTGGCGGATGCAGTCGTCCGGCGTGCCAATGCAGGCGACACCGTTCGAGGTGAGGTAATCGACGGGATCCTCGATGCCGCCGGGAATGATCGGGAACGTCGCGACGTCCGTGAAATAGCGCGCGAAGTTGGCGAGGCCGTAGGCCATGTCGGCGCGGGCCTTCTCGCGCGTCTCGGCGACGTGCGCGAAGGTCACGATGCGCCATTTCGAGCGGCTGGTCTTCACGCCGGCCGCCTGCGCCGCCTCCTCGTGGATCGACCAGTTCTTGGCGTGCGCGGCGAGCGCCTCGTCCGACGTGCCGCCGATCGACAGCATGCCGATGCCGTATTTGCCGGAGGCCTGGGCGCCGACCGGGGAGCGTGAGCTGGCGACCGCCATCTCCATCATCGGCTGGCTGTAGGGCTTCAATTGCAGCTTGGCCTCGTTCAGCGTGAACCAGTCGGTCTGCCGCGTGACCATGCCGCCCTGCATGAGTTCCATCAGGCATTCCAGCGACTCCGACATGCGGCGGCGCTGGTCGGCAGCCTTGAGGCCGATCTTCTCGGCGTCGTAGATCAGGGAGCCCGGCCCCACGCCGAACATGGCGCGGCCGCGCGTCATGTGATCGAGCTGCATCATGCGCGAGGCGAGCGTGAAGGGGTTGTGATAGGGCAGCGACACGACGCCCGTTCCGAGCCGGATGTGACGGGTCCGTTGTGCCGCAGCCGCGATGAACATCTCGGGGCAGGCGATGATCTCGTAGCCACCCGAGTGGTGCTCGCCGATCCAGGCCTCGTGGTAATTGAGACGGTCGAGATGCTCGACCAGTTCCATGTCGCGTTCGATGGCGAGCGTGGGGTTCTCATCCAGGGCGTGGAAAGGAGCGAGAAACACTCCTGTCTTAAGATAACGGTCTTCCATGGGCGGCCTCCGGTTGGCTCCGTTCGAGCGGATATGCGACTTTGGTTGAAACGCTAACATCTCCGTCCCGCATGAAGCTACGGCACCTTGCCGCATGTGGCGCGATTTTCTTGCTGCTGTCGGCAGCGAGCATTCCAGCGCGTGCGCGCGACTGCGCCGCGCCACCGCCGGCGGTTCGCGATATCGCCCTGCCGCGCTTTTATGGCGACGCGACCGGTTCGATCGTCGATCCGCAGCGCGCAGCAGCGCACAAGGCTGCCGTGGCGCCGCTCGACGATTTCGTCCGTCACGTCACACAGCTCAGCGACAAGGCCGTCCTGCGCACGAAGCCGGGCGCACGGGCAGAGGCCGCGCAATGCGCGCTGGCCTGGCTGTCGGCCTGGGCCGCGGGCGGGGCGCTTCTCGGACGCATGCAGACGAAGCAGGCCGAATATCAGCGCAAGTGGGATCTCGCGGGGCTGGCGCTGGCCTATCTCGAGGTCCGCGCCTATGCGCGCCCGGAGCAACGGCGGTCGATTTCGGGCTGGTTGAAGGAAACGGCAGATCGCGCGCGGGCCTTCTTCGACGATCCCGGCCACAAGCGGAACAACCACTGGTACTGGATGGGATTGGCGCTCGGCGCCGTGGGGCTGGCCACCGACAGCCCGGCGCATTGGCATGCAGCACGCGCGGTCTACGACGATGCGCTCGCCGACATCGCGGCCGATGGCAGCCTGCCGCACGAGATCGCCAGGAAGGCTCGCGCCCTGCACTATCACAGCTTCGCGCTGATGCCTCTGGTGGTGCTGGCGGAGCTGGCGCAGTCGCGCGGCGAGGACTGGTATTCACGGCGCAACGGCGCCCTCCACCGGCTGGTATCGTTCACGGTCGAGGGCTTTGCCGAGCCCGCGCGCGTCGCGCGCCTCGCTGGCACCCCCCAGGAGCAGACCAGGCCCGGCGCGGGGTGGTCGTACCTCTACGCGCGGCGCTTCCCCGAGCGGCTTGCCCGCCCCCTCGCGGGTGCCTCCGACGGGCACCGCTGGCTCGGCGGCAAAGTCGATGCCCTGGCGGCGACACTTGCACCCAAGCGCTGATTCGCGCGCCCGCCTGCGTTGCGCGCTTGCGCATGGCGTGCGGAAGCCCTAACCCCTGCATAAACGCACATCCGCGCTGGATTTGACGGGACCCCCGGCCCCATGCCCTTTCGAATTGCCATCATCGGCCGCCCCAACGTCGGCAAGTCGACGCTGTTCAACCGCCTGACCGGGCGGCGGACCGCCCTGGTCTCAGACATGCCCGGCCTGACGCGCGACCGGCGCGAGGAAGAGGCCGAGATCGGCGGTCACGAGGTTCTGCTGGTCGATACGGCGGGCCTGGAGGAATCCCACAGCGGCACCATCCAGTCCCGCATGCGCGCGCAGTCGGAGGCGGCCATCGCGGCGGCGGACACGATCGTCTTCGTCGTCGATGCACGGGCCGGCATAACGCCGTCCGACAAGGCCTTCGCCAGCATCGTGCGCGCCTCGGGCAAGCCGGTCGTGCTCGTCGCCAACAAGTGCGAAGGCCGGGCCGGCCACGACGGGTTCTACGAGGCCTTCGCGCTCGGCTTCGGTGATCCGCTGCCGATTTCGGCCGAGCATGGCGAGGGGATCGGCGACCTGGAAGCGGAGGTCCTGCGCACTGTCGGGCTGAAATGGAAGCGGCCTGTGCGCGCCCGTACGCGCAAGGACGAGACCGCCGAAGCGGAAACGGACGGGGACGAGCCGCTCGATGCACCGGGCCCGGGCAGGCCGATCCGCGTCGCGGTGGTCGGGCGTCCCAATGCCGGCAAGTCGACGCTGGTCAACGCCATCCTGGGCGAGGAGCGCATGATCACGGGGCCGGAGCCTGGCCTGACGCGCGATTCGATCGCCACCGACCTGGACTGGAAGGGGCAGCGCATCCGCCTGTTCGACACGGCGGGGCTGAGGCGCAAGGCGCGCATCACCGAACTGGCGGAGAAGCTTTCGGCGAGCGACAGCGTGCGCGCCATCCGCTTCGCCGAGGTGGTCGTGCTGCTGATCGACGCCGAGCACCCGTTCGAGCAACAGGATCTCACGATCGGAAACATGGCCATCGAGGAAGGCCGGGCGCTCGTCATCGCGGTGAACAAGTGGGATCTCGTGGAGGACAAGCAGCAGCGGCTCAAGGACCTGCGTGAGACGGTGGAGGAGACGTTCGCCGATGCCCAGGGCGTGGCGCTGGTGACGGTGTCGGCGCTGTCGGGGCGCAATATCGACAAGCTGATGCTGGCGATCGCGAAGGCGCACGAAGTCTGGAACCGACGGGTGCCCACGGCCGCGCTCAACCGATGGCTGCAGGAAGCCATGGCGCGGCACGCGCCGCCAGCCTCGAAGGGACGGCGCATCAAGGTGCGCTTCGTCACCCAGCCCTCGAGCCGGCCGCCGACGTTCGTGGCTTTCTGCTCCCAGCCGGGCGGGCTGCCAAAGTCCTACACACGCTATCTCATCAACAGCCTGCGGCAGGCGTTCGACCTGCCGGGCACGCCCATCCGCTTCAACCTGCGCAAGGGCGAGAACCCCTACGACAAGCGTTGACGCCGCTGCAGGCGATGCGGATTGCCCAACTGGCGCGCATAGCGTGTCGCGCGGGACTCACCAGGCAAGATTCCATGCGGGATTCCGGCTGCCGGCAATTGCCGAATCGCGCTGCCGGTTAGACTCTGCCCGCAACTGGGACGTGTCTCTGGGGGGATGATGATGAGCGGATCGAAATTCGTTGGCCGGGCGGCAGGCTTCGTCATCGCGCTGGCTGTGGCGGCATTCGCCACGACAGGCCCGGCAGCGGCCTATCCCGAGAAGGTGGAAAATGCCTGCCGCGCCGACTACTACCAATTCTGCCCGAACTATCAGGTGGGCACCGACTCGTTGCGCCAATGCATGGAATCGAAGTCGCGACAACTGTCGCACCTGTGCAAGCAGGCCCTGATCGATGCCGGCTATGTCGATCGCCGCCGCCTGAAGCGCGGCTATTGAGGCTTGCGAGGCGCTCCTATCACGGTCACCCTCGTTCCTGCAGGCGTGCGGTGGTCGCGACCGTGATGTCGGCCGACCCAATGCCGTGTAGGGAGTGCAGGACGTGAGCGAAGCCGTCGCCGAGACGAAGACGGAGGTGTGGTTCTATCACCTCGAACGGCAGCCGCTGGAAAGCGTGCTGCCATCGCTCGTGCAGCGCACGCTCGCGCGCGGGTGGCGGGCCGTCGTCCAGGCTGGAACCGCCGAGCGCCTGGAAGCGATCGACTCGCTCCTGTGGACCTTTGCCGACGACAGCTTCCTGCCCCACGGCACCGCGCGTGACGGCGATCCGGCCGAGCAGCCCGTATTCCTGACGCTTACGGAAGAAAACCCCGCACAGGCCGCCATCCGCTTCCTGGTGGACGGGGCGACACTGTCGCGTTTCGAGGGCTATCTGCGCGTGGTTCTCATTTTCGACGGCCACGAGACAGCAGCCGTCGAGCAGGCCCGCGCGCAATGGAAGGCGGCGAAGGCCGAGGCGTGCAGCGTCACCTATTGGCAGCAAACCGCCGCCGGCGGCTGGGAACGCAAGGCCTGACGCGCCCGCGACCGGCTTCGTCCGGCCAGCCCGGCACCCGCGTTGTGCCCGTTTTGTGACGGCCACATGGCAACCCGGCCCCGAGTTGGGCGGTGATGCCATGCCAGGGCCGCACTCGCACCAAGAAACCCCGCTACGTCCGCAATCGGATCACACACGTGAACGTGATCGGCCGAAAGCATCAGTAGATCGTGCGACGGGGCGCGATGCGGAGCCGGGCAAGAAGACCAGTATGCCAAGGAGCTCGGCGACGTCCCGTTCCGCGCCAGGACGGAACCGGATCATCCAATGGCGTTCACTTCCGACAAGAGCACGTTGCAAGCCACGGGATCGCGCGTCGACCTGTCGTGGGACGACGGCGCGCATGACGCAGCGCCGAAGGCATCCCGCGACTGGAAGCGCACCGTCCTGCTGATCGGCCTGGGCGCGCTGTCGTGGGTGGCCACGTTCGTGGGCATGCTCGAGTTGATCGAGGCCAACATGGGCGACCTGCCGTTCGTCCACAAGGCGATCATCGGCTTTTCCGTCGCCATGCTGATGGTGATGGTCGTGTGGCTGCTCGACCAGATCTTTTCCGATACCGGCTGGATGGCGCGCAGCCTCTACGTGACCGGTTATCTGTTCCTCACGCTGATCTCGGTCGGATTCGGCTTCGGCTTCTACTGGAAGGTTCTGGAGAGCCGGTCGGAAGCCTCGCGGACGGCGGAGGCGGCCATCGGGCAGGTGCAGACGTCGCTGCACGCCGCGGCGACACGCCTGGAGCAGTTGCAGGGCACGCTCGACAGCCTGACGACGATCTCGACCCGGAAGGCGGAAACGGAGCGCGCGAGCGGAACCTCATGCCCGAACTCACGCCCCGGCGACGGCCCGCGCCGCAAGATGCGCGACGACGATGCGGCACGCTTCCAGTTCGCCGCCGAGTTCGTGAAGGGGCGCGCCACGCAGGTGCGGTCGGAGATCGACGGCCTCAACGGCGATCTCGCCAAGGTCGTCAGCGACGACGCTTCGACACGGGACAAGCATTCCGGCACACGCAACGATTTCCTGCGCAATCTGGGCCGGCGCCTCGAGGCGACGGTGACGGGCTTCAATGCCTTTCGCACCGATCCGCAGCTCAAGCAGATCCGCATCGACCTCAACGATCGCGCCGACAAGGTGACGTTCCAGGATACGCGCGGGGGAACCTACACGTGCCCCGATGCCCAGCTCTCGACGGCGCTCAAGGGCGTCGTGCGCGCCATCGACGAATTGCCCGCCATGGAAAAGCCCCGCATCGCCGCGGTCGAGGGATCGGAGGCTGTCGTGGAGGCCTTCCGGCGGCTCACCGCCACGCTCGCCGGCGCACTCACCTTCAAGATGCCGCCGAGCCCGGACGAGTTGCGCGAGTTGCAGCGGCGCGCGGTGCAGTCCGTGGAGAATGCGGCGGCGCACCAGGCCAAGGTCAATGCGCTCGCCGAACAGGCCGGCCTCGCGCGGCGCGACTACATTCCGCTCGCCATCGCGATGTTCGTGGACCTGTGCCTCTTGCTCGTCTCCATCCGGCGCTCGGGTGACCGCATGAGCAACCTCGTCGGCAAGATGCGCGCTGCCGAGCGCGGTCCGGTGATCCAGATCCTGTCCCGCTTCAACGAAATCCATCGCGACGGCCAGATCCGCGAGAACTTCGAGGTCTTCCGGCACGTCGTCTTCGACTTCCACGGCGACTATTATGCCGCCGTGCCCCTCAATGCGCCCTACCGTCCCAATCCGCACAACGACCGGCAGCGCAGAGGCTATGGCGTGTCCGATGCCGAGGCGCTGGTTCAGGAAGCGCACCTGTTGTCGAACCTGTTCGCGAGCTTCGAGAAGGAGCGCGTCTTCACCCGCGTCTACAGTCCGTTGCTGACGACGCGGATGATCCAGAAGCGCTTGCGTCGACAGGGCAGCAAGTTCGCCAATGCCGAGGCGTTCCGCGTCTACAAGTTCCGCAATGGGGCGTGGTCGGATCTCATCCTGGGCGCCGTCATGGGGGCTGCCCGCCGCGTGGAAGGCGAAAAGCGTCGCCGGCGCATCGAGGAGAGCATCTTCAGCACCCGCGAACCCGAGCTGACGCGCGATGGCGGCGAAGCCCTGGTCGGGTTCGGTGGTCGCCAGGAGCCGTCGGCGCCGGCCGCGGCGCAATCCGCTATGCCTGCCCCAGCCCCGGCTGCAGACGCAGACGCTGGCGTCGCAGTGGGGGCGATGCGAAATTCGGCTCCGTCGCGTGCGGCTGCGATGGAGGCACCGCCGCCCTTCATCCCGCCTCGCACGCCTTCAACCCCGGCCCGCCGCGATGCGCGTGGCCTGACCGCGCGCGGCACCGCGGCCGCGATCTACTCGATGGCGCGGCAACCAGAGGCCTGGCCCGAGCCCGCGAGCCCCGTCACGCCACTGGTGCGCGAGGAGCCGCCGCAGGCGCGCGTGGCCACGCATCATTCCACTGCCGACGCGGAAACGCGACATGCCGACACTGCGTCGCTGCCACGGACGGTTGCAGAAAACGTCATTCCCTATCCGGTCGCGAGCAAGCATCATCCCGACACTTCTGCCGAGCGCGACGACACCTCCGCCACCGCCGTGATGGCGGCGGCTGCCCCGGAGCCGCGCGTCACGGTTTCCGCCGTGCGCGAGACGGTGACGTACAGCGTCCCCGTCAGCGAGGCTTCGCTGCCGCCCGCACTCGATCGTCTTCTCAACCAGCCTCGCGAAGATGCAGGCGCCATTGCAGAAAACCCGGCAACTCTGGATCAGGCTGTTGCCTCCGATCCGCCTGCGGCGACGCGCAGACTGCCGCCTCCGCTCCCCACGATCTCTCAGGAAGATACGCGCGCGGGCGACGAGGATCTGCGTGCCATGGCGATGCGGCTGCGGCCGGAACGGCGCGAGGAATGAGACGCCCCCTTCAAACCGTTTCGATCCCGGCCACGAACTAAACGTTTTTTAACCGCCTTGCCGCCAAATAGAGGGGTCGGCGCCGTGAGGCCGGCCAAGCCCGCGAACTGGGGAAACGAGCATGCAAGCCAAGCCGCCGCTGCAGAAGTGCGATGCCGAGGAACGGGAGACACGCGAACGCAGACTGAAGGACTTCATCTCCTCGAGCCTGGCATCCATCGACGGCGGCCAGGGCGAAATTCTCCTCATCGCGCGTTCGCCCGAAACGATCGGCCCGCGCGTCCTGCTTGCCCTGTCCTCCGAGCTGGCGCAGCGCCGCATCACCGCGCGCATGATCTTCGTGGGCACGCCCGACGCCGGCAGCGATACCTGGCAGATGACGTTCGATCCGGGCTTCGCACACGAGATGCGCATCCTGCGCGATTGCCGCTACCTGGACGGGCACGAGCAGATCGTCGTCGGCAGCGGCAACGTCTGGTTCGGCGACAGCATGCGCCGCGAACCCGACAAGCGTGACGCCTTCTCCAGCTTCATCGCCGACAATGGTGCGGAAGGCACGGCATCCCGCATAACGTTCGAGCGAATCTGGCGCGCCGGCGAGACGATCTACAGGCACGCCAGCACCGCCGAAACGGCAGCCCCCGAGACAGCCGCCGTGCATCCGGAGGCCGTCGCCCAGGGGGGCCTCGAGACGCTCGCAGTCTGGCGCCCGCAGAACCGGCACTGAACACGACGACCGACGATCCAGCGGACTCGCAAACGAGACCGCTTCGCCTCGAAGGCTGGCCTTGCGCCAGCCTTTTTGCGTTTTGCCGTGCCGCGCTGCGGCGATGCGGCGATGCCGCTCAGCGGCGAGGCGGCTTGCAGGAAATTGCCGGAACTTGCCGCCGGTTGCTCCGTGCGGGACATGAATGTCTCGCAAGATGGAAATCTAATAGCGTCTGCCACGATGCCGTCACGCTCTGCTGGTGCCGTGACGAAACTTCAATTCCGTTTTTCAATAGGGAGCCGTCATGTCGTTCCTGCTCCGAATGCTCGCAGGCCTCGCCCTCGCCGCAGCCCCATTCCTGCCGATCCCCGACATTGCCCGGGCCCAGACAGCGACCACGCAAGGACAGGGGCCTTATGCCCATCCGATCGTCGCCAAGGATGCCGAGCGGCTCGATGCCCGTATCAAGCGCGAAGCCGCGCTCGATGTCGCCGGCGCAAGGCGCTCCGCGGAGACCTTGCGGCGCGCGGGCGCGGCCCTTCTCGACGCCAAGGGCGACGCGCGCGAGGCCGCCCGCTTCCTGATGCTGTCGCTGGCCACCGAGCCCGAAAGCGCCGATGGTTGGCAGCTTCTGTCCCGGGCTTTCCTCGCCATCGCGCCCGACCGGCAGAAGGGGGAACAGTACGAGTTGCCGCCGCTCGTGTCGGGGGCCGCTTTCCGCGCCTACGAGCGCGCCACGAACCCGACCGCGAAGGCGGACGCCCTGACGACGCTCTCGAATTCGCTCAAGCTGCGGTCCTTGTGGCGGCCCGCGCTCGAGGCCCTGAAGGTTGCCGTCGCGCTCGAGGCGACGCCCACGCGACGCGACGCCCTCGACAAGATGCGCGCCGAGCACGGCTTCCGCATGGTCGACTACAAGGTGGATGCGGATTCCGCCGAGCCGCGCCTTTGCCTCAACTTCTCCGAGCGTCTCGCCGATGCACCGCAGGGCCTCGCCTCTTTCGTATCCGTCGACGGACGCGACCCGCAGAATGTCGTGGCAGACGGGCAGCAGATCTGTGTCGAGGGCCTGGCCCACGGCAAGCGCTATGAAGTCAAGGTGCGCGCCGGCCTGCCCTCGGTGGTGGGCGAATCGCTCCTGAAGACCGCGGAGCTCGCCGTCTACGTGCGGGACCGTTCACCGGCCGTGCGGTTTTCTGGGCGCGCCTACGTGTTGCCGAGCCACGGCCAGCAGGGCATTCCCGTCGTGACCGTCAACGCCAAGACGGTGGCTGTCGAAATCTTCCGGATCGGCGATCGCGGCCTTGCGACCGCTGCAAGCGGCGACAACTTCCTCCGGCAGCTCCAGCGCTACGAGATCGACAATCTGCGCGAGCGGCTCGGCCAGCACGTGTGGAAAGGCCAGCTCGATGTCGTCGACAAGCTCAACGAGGACGTGACGACCGCCATTCCGGTGAACGAGGCGCTGCCGACCTTGCAGCCGGGCGTCTACGTGCTCACCGCGAAGATCCCGCGTAAAGGCTCGGGCGAGGACGATCATGCCTTCAGTAGCGGGGCAAGCGCGGCCCAGTGGTTCATCATCTCCGATCTCGGCCTCACGGCGATGAACGGCGCGGACGGCGTTCACGCCTTCGTGCGCACGCTGGGTAGCGCGACACCGGCCGCGAACGTGACGGTCCGGCTCGTCGCCCGCAACAACGAGGTCCTGGGCACGGCCAAGACGAATGCAGCGGGCTATGCCCGCTTCGCATCCGGGCTTGCGCGTGGCGAGGGCGCCATGGCGCCGGCGCTGCTGATCGCGGAGGGCACGAACGACTATGCCTTCCTCGACCTGACTACCGCCGCCTTCGACCTCAGCGACCGCGGCGTCAAGGGGCGCGAGACGCCGGGCCCGATCGACGCCTATCTCTTCGCCGAGCGCGGCGTCTACCGGCCCGGCGAGACGCTGCATCTGACCGCACTCGTGCGCGATCAGTCGGGCAAGGCGGCTTCGCTGCCGGCGACGCTGGTGCTGACGCGCCCCGATGGCGTGGAGCATCGCCGCCAGCTTCTGCCCGACCAGGGGCTCGGCGGGCGGGCGCTCTCCTATCCCTTGCCGTCGACCGCGATGACCGGCACGTGGCGGGCGCGGATCTATGCCGATCCGAAGGGTTCGCCGCTGTCGCAGACATCGTTCCTCGTCGAGGATTTCGTGCCCGAGCGCCTGGCGCTCAAGCTCGACCCCATCACGAAGACGTTGGTTCTCAACGAGAACGGCAAGGTCGCGGTCGACGGCCGCTACCTCTATGGCCCGCCGGCCGCCGAACTGGACCTGGAAGGCGAGATCGTGGTGCGCCCGGCAACTGCATTGCCTGGATTCCCAGGCTACCAGTTCGGGCTTTCGGACGAGCGTGTCACGCCGGTGCGCCGTCCGTTGGAAGACCTGGGCAAAACGGACGCGAATGGCCGGGCCGAGGTCGCCTTCCAGCTACCGCCTGTGCAGCGCACGGCGCGGCCACTTGAGGCCGATATCCGCCTGCGCCTGCGCGAGCCGGGAGGGCGCGCCATCGAGCGCAGTCTCACGCTGCCCGTTTCGCTCGGCGAGCCGCGCATCGGCGCGCGCGCGTTGTTCAAGAACGGCGCCGTCGCAGAAGGAGAAACCGCAGAGCTCGACGTGATCCTGCTCGGCGCGGACGGGAAGCCCGTTCCAGCCAGCAGCTTCAAGTGGCAGCTCTCGCGGCTCGACCAGCGCTGGCTCTGGTATCAGCGCGACGGCCAGTGGAGCTTCGAGGCCGTGACGTCCGCGCGCAAGCTGCAGAACGGCACGAGCGAGGCGAAGGACGGCAAGCCGGCGCGCATCGCGCTCGATACGAGGTGGGGGCGGTATCGCCTCGACATCACATCGGATGCGGCGCCTGGTGCGCTGACGAGCGTCACCTTCCGGTCCGGCTGGTATCAGGCCGAAAACACGGAAAGCCCGGAACAGCTCGAGGTCGCGCTCGACAAGGCCAGCTACAAGGCCGGCGACACGGCCAAGCTGCGCATCGTCAGCCGCGAAGCCGGCAAGGCACTGATCGCGGTGCTGTCGAACGGCCTTCTGGCGAGCGAGCAGGTGGAGGTCCCGAAGGGCGGCACCGAGGTCGCCATTGCCGTGAAGCAGGATTGGCTGCCCGGCGCCTACGTGACGGCGACGCTCTATCGCGCGCTCGACGAGAAGTCCCGCCGCATGCCGAGCCGTGCCATCGGCGTTTCCTGGCTGTCGCTCGACACGTCGAGCAATACGCTCGCGGTGACGATGGAGACCAAGGCACAAGTCCGGCCCGGACAGGGCATGGACGTGCCGCTCCAGATCACCGGCCTCGCGCCCGGCGAGGATGCCCGCGTCACGGTCGCCGCCGTCGATGTCGGCGTTCTCAACCTGACGCGCTACCAGGCGCCCAAGCCCGAAGGCTGGTTCCTCGCCCAGCGGCGGCTGGGGACGGAGCTGCGCGACTTCTATGGCCGCCTCATCGACGGCATGCGGGCCGAGCGCGGCAAGCTCAGGTCCGGCGGCGACGACAGCGCGCCGGCCGGCCTCAAGGGCAATCCGCCCGTCGAGAAGCCGCTGGCGCTCTTCTCGGGCATCGTCACGGTCGGCACGGACGGCAAGGCACTCGTCAACTTCGAGCTGCCCGACTTCAATGGCACGGTGCGGCTGATGGCCGTCGCCTGGAGCGCCAGCAAGGTCGGCTCGGGGCAGGCCGACGTCATCGTGCGCGACCGCCTCGCCCTGACGGTAAGCGCGCCGCGCTTCCTGACGCTCGGCGACACGTCGCGGCTGGCCGTCGACGTGCACAACGTCGATGGCCCGGCTGCCAACTACGCCGTCACCATCGCGCGCACGGGCTCGCAGAACGGCGGTAATCCGCAGAGCATGGGCGGGCAGGATGTGGCGCTGAAGGCCAACGAGCGCCGGCAGGTTCCGGTGGCGTTGAAACCCACGGGGCTCGGCCGCCACGTCTATTCGGTGCGCGTCACGGGACCGGAGGGCATCGAGGTCAAGCGCAACATCGCGCTCGAGGTGATGCCCCCCGCTGCCGACATCAAGCGCGCCACGATCGCCAAGCTGGCGGCACGTACCGGCCGGATCGAGATCTCCAAGGACATCCTGGCCGATCTCATCCCCGGCACGGCACGGCTGACCCTCAATGTCGGCCCGACTGCGGCACTCGATGTCGCTTCGCTGATCGGGCAGCTCGACCGCTATCCCTATGGATGCGCCGAGCAGACGACGAGCCGCGCTCTGCCGCTGCTCTACGTCAACGAGATGGCGCAGCGCATCGGGCTGGCGAACGATACGCAGATCCGCGCCCGCATCACCGGCGCGATCGAGCGGGTGCTGGAGATGCAGGACGCATCGGGCGCCTTCGGCATCTGGGGGCCGAACAGCAGCGGCGATCTGTGGCTCACGGCCTACGTGACGGACTTCCTGACCCGCGCCAAGGAGCAGGGTTTCGAGGTGCGCGCGCGGCGCTTCACCCAGGCGCTGGACAAGCTCGCCAACGCGCTCAGCTATTCGCAGGACTTCGAGCGCGGCGGCGAAGCACGGGCGTACGCGCTGTACGTGCTGGCACGCAACGGCCGGGCGCCGATCGGCGACCTGCGCTACGACGTGGACACGCGGCTTGCCCGCTTCGCCACGCCGCTGGCGCAGGCCCAGCTCGGCGCCGCGCTGTCGATGGTCGGCGAGAAGGATCGGGCGCAACGCGCGTTCGGCGCAGCACTCACTGCGCTCGAAGCGAGCGCTGCCAAGGGCGAGACGTTCACCAGCCGCAACGACTACGGCTCGCTGGTGCGCGATGGTGCGGCCCTGCTGACGCTCGCCTCGGAGACGGGGCTCATGCGCCAGCGGACCGCGGATCTGGCGACGGTTCTGGCCAAGGCCTACCAGACGCGCACCTATACTTCGACGCAGGAGCAGGCGTGGATGCTGCTGGCCGCACGCGCCCTGAGCGAAGCGGCGAAGGCGACGACGCTCTCCATCGACGGCAAGCGCCACACGGGCGAACTGATGCGCGTGCTGGCGGCGGCCGACCTGGAGCGCGGCCCCATGACCGTCGTCAACTCCGGCGATGCATCCGTCGATGCGGCGCTATCGGTCGTGGGTGCGGCGCTGACGCCCGAACCCGCCATCGAGAAGGGCTTCAGGATCGAGCGCAGCTACTACAAGCTCGACGGCACGAAGGTCGACCTGGCGAGCGCGACGGGTGGCAGGTCGCGCCTCGCGCAGAACGAGCGGCTGG
Source organism: Hyphomicrobiaceae bacterium (assembly GCA_041397775.1). Taxonomy (GTDB): domain Bacteria; phylum Pseudomonadota; class Alphaproteobacteria; order Rhizobiales; family Hyphomicrobiaceae. The sequence continues at coordinate 388,982 of JAWKWB010000006.1, forward strand.
TCGCCGTGCTGACGATCACGGGAGAGCACGAGGGTGGCCGCGTGCTGCTCGTCGACCGGCTGCCCGCCGGCCTGGAGATCGAGAACCCGCGCCTCGTCGACGGCGGCGATCTCAAGGGGCTCGACTGGTTGAAGCGCGACAAGCAGCCCGAGCACACGGAGTTCCGTGACGACCGGCTGGTGGCCGCGTTCAACTTCCAGGGCCAGACGAACCGCCGCGGCCAGAGCAGCGGCACACTGCCATCGGCCAGCGTCGCCTACATCGTGCGGGCCGTCACGCCGGGCAGCTACGTGCATCCCGCCGCCACGGTGGAAGACATGTATCGCCCCGAGCGCTTCGCCCGCTCGGCGGCGGGCCGCCTGGACGTGACGCCGGCGGGGCGTTGAGCGCCGACGCGAGACCACGACACGGGATCGCACCCGAGCGGGTGCGATCCCCATCACGAGCGAAGGTTCTGGCAACACGAGACGTTGAATGCGTTTCTTCCTTCACGATCGACGCAGCGAAGCGACTGCTGCGGGCGCGCGGGCCCAGCGCGCTGGCTGGCGGCGCGCCAAGCGGCTGATGCTGGCATCGGCTTTCGCGCTCGCGGCCCTCGGCGGTGGCACCGCGTGGATGGTTTCGCGCGTCGCGGCACCGACGCTGGAGCGGACCCGGTCGGTTTCCGTCATGGTTCTCGATCGCGAGGACCGCCTGTTGCGTGCCTTCACGGCGGCGGACGGACGCTGGCGGCTACCGGTCGCGCCGAACGCCGTCGATCCGCGTTATCTCGCGATGCTGGTGGCGTACGAGGACCGCCGCTTCCATGTCCACAGCGGTGTCGATCCCTGGTCCGTCGTGCGCGCGGCCGGCCTTTTCCTGCGCTACGGGCGCATCGTATCGGGCGCCTCGACGCTCACCATGCAGACGGCGCGCCTGCTCGAAGGGCATCACCCCAGGACCGCCTCCGGCAAGCTCCGCCAGATGGCGCAGGCCATCCAGCTCGAGCGGCACTGGAGCAAGAAAGAGATCCTCGCTGCCTATCTGTTGCTCGCCCCGTTCGGCGGCAACATCGAGGGCGCGCGCGCAGCCTCGCTCGCCTATTTCGGCAAGGAGCCGAAACGACTGTCGATCGCCGAAGCCGCGCTGCTGGTGGCGCTGCCGCAGTCACCGGAGGCGCGGCGACCCGACCGGCATTCGCAAGCCGCCAAGCGCGCCCGCTCCCGTGTGCTGGCCCGCGCGCGGGCGGCGGGCGTCATCTCGGCTGAGGAGCAGGCGTCCGCCTTGCGCGAGCCGATCCCATCAGTGCGCCGCGAATTCCCGAAACTCGCGCCACACCTGGCGGAAGCCGAAGTTGCGCGCGCGCCAGAGAAGCGCGTGCATCGTCTCACGCTCGACCGGCACCTGCAGGAACAGTTGGAGCGGCTGGCCCGGCAGCATGCACTGGCCCTGGGATCGCGCCTATCGACCGCGCTCATCGCCGTCGACCACGAGACGGGGCGGGTGCTCGCGCAGGTCGCCTCGGCGGGCTACCTGGACGAGGGGCGGCAGGGTGCCGTCGACATGACGGACGCCGTGCGCTCGCCCGGTTCGACGCTGAAACCGCTGATCTATGGCTTGGGCTTCGAGAGCGGCCTCATTCATCCCGAAACGCTGATCGAGGACCGTCCGGCGCGCTTCGGCCTCTATACGCCGAAGAATTTCGACGAGGATTTCCACGGTACGGTGACGATCCGCGAGGCGCTCGGCCAGTCGCTGAACATTCCCGCGGTGAAGGTGCTGGCACAGGTCGGCCCCGTCCGCATGCTCGGCCGGCTGCGCCGCATCGGCGTGACGCCGGAGCTGCCGGGGCAATCCGAACCAACGCTCGCCGTGGCGCTCGGCGGCCTCGGGCTGAAGATGACCGATCTGGCACGGCTCTACGTGGCGATGGCGCGTGGCGGCACGGCGATCCCGATCATGCATCGGCGCGACGGCCTGCCTGCGCGGGCCGTGCGCAAGGCCGGCCGGCGCCTGCTGTCGCCGGTGGCGTCCTGGTACATCGCCGACATCCTCAAGGACGCGCCACCACCCGCGAACGCCAAGGGTGGCGGCCTCGCCTACAAGACCGGGACCTCCTATGGCTACCGCGACGCCTGGGCTGCCGGGTTCGACGGCCGCACGACGATCGTGGTGTGGGTCGGCCGTCCCGACAACTCCTCGACGCCGGGCCTGACTGGGCGCAGCGCTGCCGCGCCGCTGCTGTTCGACGCCTTCGCGCAGTTGTCCGACCGGCCACGCCCGCTGGTCTCCGCACCCCGCGGCGTCATTCGTGCAAGCACGTCCGCTTTGCCGCCCCCGCTGCGGCGCTTCAGGGACCCGGGTGAGGATGGCAATGCACGCGGGCCGTTCCTGGAACCGCCCGTGGCCATCGCATTCCCGCCCGACCGCTCCGAATTGGAGACGACGGACGTGGACGAAGCGGAGGCCCTCGTGCTCAAGGCGGAAGGCGGCGCGCTGCCGCTGACCTGGCTCGTCGACGGGGCGCCGCTCACCACCGATCCGGCCCGGCGGGACGTATCGTGGACGCCGAAAGGCCTGGGGTTCGCGACCATCTCGGTGATCGATGCGAGGGGTCGCAGCGATCGCGTGCAGGTGCGCCTCAAGTAGTACCGCTATCGTCTGGCGGCGGCGCGAAGCGGACCCGCCCCGGTGCGAAGCCGGGATCCAGGGCGGCGCGCACCTGACGCAGCACCGTGACGACGGAAAGTGCGGGACGTTCACGCCCATTCATGCCGATCAGCCAGCGGAACGGCAGCTCGGGCCCGGCGCGCCGCACGGTGATGCGAGGCCCGAGGCCCGAGACGACGATGGCGCCGTCCGGCGCGCGCGAAATACGCGCCAGCACGCGCCACGCCGACAGGCTGGCCCCGAGAAGGCGATGCAGTGCGGATAGTGGGTCATCCGCGTCGGACATTGCGTGCGGACCTCGCGAGCGATCTCAGCGGCCGGGCGTTGCGGGCGGCACCTGTGGCGCGGCCGCGTCGCGCGTCGCCCGCTTCGCACGCGCGCGCTCGTACAGGCCTTCGACGTACTTCAAGTTGTCGCGGATCAGCTTCACGCGCGCATCGCTGGCTGGATGCGTCGACAGCCACTGCGGTGGCCCGCCCTTCGCCGCCTGGGACATCTTCTGCCACAGCGTGATGCCCGAGGCCGGGTTGTAGCCGGCACGGGCGGCCAGTTCCATGCCGATCAGATCGGCTTCCTTCTCGTCGTCGCGCGAGAACTTGAGCGTGAGCAGGCTGGCGCCGCCGGCGCCCAGGGCCTCGCCCGCCTGACCGAAGATGAGCGCCCCGATGATGCGGCCGCCGACGTTGGTGATCGTCGTCTTGGCCGCCCGCTCGCGCGAGTGCTCACGCAGCGCGTGCGCGATCTCGTGTCCGACGATCATGGCGATCTCGTCGTCCGTGAGCTTCAATTTCTCGATGATTCCGGTGAAGACGGCGATCTTGCCGCCGGGCATGCAGAACGCATTGATATTGCCGGAGTTGATGAGAACGATTTCCCACTTCCACGATTTGGCGCGGGGATGCCACTTGGGCACGAACGGCAACAGGTCGCGGGCGATGCGATGCAGCCGGATGTACTGGGGGTGATTGCGCGGCATCAGGGCATGGCGACTCGATGCCTGCCGCTTGAGGGCAAGATACTGCTGGGCCGCAGTCTTCTCGAGGCGCTCGGCCGGCACCAGCTTGCGGACGAAGGACGGATTGCCGACCCGGACGCCTTCCTCGGGCTCCCGGGCCGAAACCGGGGCCAGTGTGCCGCCGAGCGCCATGGCTGCAGCCACGCCCGAGATCGTGATCCGTCGATGATATCTGCGCATTCCCTGGTGCCTCGATGGCTCTTGGAGCGAAATCTCGATCTCTCTTCATATAATCGTTCGCGGGCAAACCGCGAAGGGTGCTCGCTGGTCGTGACCATGCGGGGAGCGCGCACGCACGTCCGGCCGATGCCGTCTTGTTTTCGACGGGCAATCACAGCAGGCTGGGTGATGGCAACTTTCCCCCGCAGGAGGCAAATCCGGACATGACATGGTCCATCGTGGCGCGTGACGCGCAGACGGGACGGCTGGGCATCGCGGTGGCGACCTGCGCGTTCGCCGTCGGCGCACGGGTGCCGCATATCCGCTCCAATGTCGGCGCGATCGCAACACAGGCGCACACCAATCCTTACTTCGGCTCACGCGGGCTGGCGCTCCTGGCTGCCGGCGCCACGGCGTCGCACGCCGTTCGCATGCTGCTGGCTGCCGACGAGGGGCGCGACCATCGCCAGCTCCATGTCCTCGATACGCACGGCGACTCGGCCGCTGCGACGGGTGAGAAATGCATACCGTGGTGCGGACATCTGATCCGGCAAGGCTTCTCCGTGGCCGGCAACATGCTTGCGGGACCGCAGGTGATCGAGGCGACAGCGGAGACGTTCGCGCAGAATGACGATCTGCCGTTCGCCAGGCGTTTGTTGACGGCCATGCACGCGGGCGAGGCCGCAGGCGGCGACAAGCGCGGCCGCCAATCGGCGGCGCTTCTGATCCACGGCGACGACGATTTCGCGCTGCTCGACCTGCGCGTCGACGATCACAAGACGCCCCTCGACGAGTTGTCGCGTCTGGAGGCGGTCGCGCGGCAGCGTTTCGTGCACTATCGGCGCTACAGCCCAACGCGCGACAATCCGGCCGGCATCTTCGAGCGCGACGCCCTGGAGGCTGCAATCGCCCGGTCGATCGAAGAAGACTACGAATGACCATGCGCGGGGCCGGGGGCTCAGGCCTTGCCATCGGTTGCGGCCGGCGCCTCGCCGGTGCATGCGTTGCGCACGATCGACAGCACTGTTTGCGCATCGGCGTTGCAAGGCAGCCGCAGGAAATCGGCTTCGTGCGATATCGCGCGGTCGAGAAGGGCCTGGAAACCCGCCTTGTCCATTTCGGTAGTCCCGAACTGGCGCAGGTGATCCGTCACGAACTGGGTGTCGAGTAGCGTGAAGCCGCCGTGGACGAGGCGGGCCACCAGATAGACCAGCGCCACCTTGCTGGCGTCCCGCTCGGTGGAGAACATGCTTTCGCCGAAAAACGCGCCGCCCAGCGCCACCCCGTAGAGACCGCCGACGAGGCGGCCGTTCAACCACGTCTCGATCGTGTGGCAATGGCCTTGATCGAACAGTGCGCCGTAAAGCTGGCGGATGCGGCTGTTGATCCAGGTCGAACGGCGGCCGGGACGCGATGCGGCACAACCGTCGATGACACCCTTGAAGTCGGAATTGACGCGAACCTCGTAGAGGCCGCCACGAATGGTGCGCGCGAGCCGGCGCGGCACGTGCACGTCGTCCAGCGGTAGAATGCCGCGACTTTGCGGTTCGATCCAGTAAAGGGCTGGATCGTCGGCACTTTCTGCCATGGGGAAGATGCCGCACGCATAGGCTTTCAGGAGAACCTGCGGCGTAATCTCAATGGCGATATCGTCGCGCGCTGCCATAGGACGCGAATACTCCACTCGTTCACGCGGTGAGGAGATGCAATTGCCGGAACATTAGTGTTTGCATCTGACGTTTGGATGCGAGCCTAGCCGAAACCGGCGACCAAACGTCAGATGCGCTACACTAGTCGGCGGCAAAGGCAATTGCGAGGCAAGCCCCGCCGCGCCCTTTCCGTGTTCCCAAGCGCCTCCATACGTGGCGAAGTGGTAACACCGCAACGGCCATTATGTCACGCCTGCGCATCTTGAAGAATCATGTCTGCGGCTTTTTCCGCGATCATGATCGTCGGAGCATTGGTATTGCTGGACGTCATCTTCGGGAATACCGAGGCATCCACGACGCGCATGCCTGCAATGCCGTGCACCCGCAGCCGGGGGTCGACCACCGCCATCCGGTCCGTGCCCATTTTGCACGTGCCGACAGGGTGATAGACCGTGCTGCCGTGCTGATAGGCATAGTCCAGCCATTCGTCGTCCGTCTGGATGTCCGTGCCGGGATAGACCTCGCGGCCACCACAAGCAGCAAAGGCCGGCGCCTCGAGGATGGCCCGCGAAAACCGCAGACCGGCGACGATGGCCTTCCTGTCGATCTCATGGTCGAGATAGTTGGGACGGATGGACGGCGCCTCGCGGGGATTGCTCGATCTGGCGAGAACCGTGCCGCGGGCTTCCGGCCGGCATTGCCAGGCGCCGCAGGTCATGCCGGGCGTGTCGTCGAGCTTGCCGATCTGGCCGTTCGGGTAGCTCGCGGGGGCGAACGAGATCTGCACGTCGGGCCGCGTCATGTGCGGTTCGGTGCGGATGAAGCCGATGCCATTGCCGGCGGAGTAGGTGAGGATGCCGTCGCCCTTCACCACCCAGCGCACGACCTGCGCAGCCAGACGCCAGCCGCGCGACATTTCGTTGACGGTCGTGCGCCCTTCCACCGCGCGCACGACGCGGGCGACGAAGTGATCGTGAAAGTTGTAGCCGACACCTGGTAGCGCCACGCGAACGGGGACACCGATCGCGCCGAGATGCTCGGGATTTCCGATGCCGGAGAGTTGCAGCACCTGCGGCGAGTTGATGGCGCCGGCAGACAGGATCACCTCGCGGCGCGCCGTGATGGGCTCGGGCGTGCCGGCGCCCATGCCGCGCGCGAAGGTGACGCCGGAGACCCGGTTGCCCTCGACGTTGAGACCGAGGACGAGCACGCCCGTCTCGACCTTCAGGTTGGGGCGCTTCATCGCCGGACGCAGGAACGCGCGCGCCGTCGAAATGCGCCAGCGGCCGCGGCGGGTCTGCTGCACATAGCCGACGCCTTCCTGTGCGGCTCCGTTGTAGTCGGGGTTGTAGGGCATCCCGACCTGCTGGCCCGCCTTGACGAAATCGTGCGTCAGCGGATGGTGGCCGCGATAGTCCTCGACGACGAGCGGCCCGCTCTTGCCGCGATAGGCCGGATCGCCGGGCAGGTACGTCTCCGACTTCTTGAAGTAGGGCAGCACCTCCTGGTAGCTCCAGCCGTGCGCGCCCATTGCCGCCCAGTCGTCGTAATCCTCGCGCTGCCCGCGCACCTGCATGACGCCGTTGATCGAGGACGAGCCACCCAACACGCGCCCGCGCGGATAGAGGATGCGCCGGTCCTTGGTTCGCGTCTCGGGATCCGTGTGATAGACCCAGTTGACTGCGGGGTTGTCGAGCAGCTTGAAGAAGCCAGCGGGAAAATGGATGTAGGGACTACGGTAGTCGCTGGGGCCGGCCTCCAGCAGGCAGACCGTGTATTTGCCGTTCTCCGTCAGCCGGTGGGCCAGCACCGAGCCCGCAGAGCCGGCGCCGACGATCACGAAATCGAATTCCAAGCAGGCCTCCCCGGGCATATGTGTTTTTTGGAGTATAACGCCCACCGGGCGCGCTCGAACAGTCCCGGCGATGCTGCAACCAAATGACGGCGAAGCCGGTTAAGCTTCAACCCGAACGTCGCCACCTGCGTGCCCAAAGGTTCCAATCCGACGGCTTTCCATGATCGATCCGAAGATTTCCATCGCTGTCATTCTGGCCGTGACGCTCGGGCTGTTCGTCTGGGGGCGCTGGCGGCACGACGTCGTGGCCTTGCTTGCGCTTTCCGCCAGTATCATGGCTGGCGCCGTGCGCCCGGACGAGGCCTTCAAGGGCTTCGGCGATCCCGCCGTGGTCACGGTCGGCCTGGTGCTCGTCATGAGCGCGGCGATCCGGCAGTCGGGGGTCCTCGACCGGCTGGTCCGCGCGCTCGAGCACGTGGCCGACAATCAGACCGTGCAGGTGGCGCTCTTCACGATGATCGTCGTGGCCCTGTCCGGCTTCATGAACAACGTGGGCGCCTTGGCGATCATCATGCCGCTGGCCATCGGCAGCGCGGAACGGACGGGACGATCGCCCTCGGTTCTGCTGATGCCTATCGCCTTCGGCTCTCTCCTGGGCGGGCTTCTCACGTTGATCGGCACGCCGCCCAACCTCCTCATTTCCAGCGTCCGCCAGGAAATTCTGGGGCAACCCTTCGGCATGTTCGACTTCGCCCCGGTCGGCATCGTGATCGCCGTCGTCGGCGTCGTCTACCTGTCGTTCGCCTGGCGGCTGCTGCCGGCGGACAGGAAGGGCAAACCCTCGCCGGAGTCGCGGTTTCGCGTTTCCGATTTCGTGACCGAGGCCATCGTGCCGGAGAAGTCGCCGACGGTCGGCAAGACGATCGCCGATATCGAAGAGCTGAGCGAAGGCGAAGCGACCGTCGTCGCACTCATTTCCTGGAAACGGCAGCACCAGGCGCCACCGCGCTACTGGCGGGTCGCGGCGGGAGACATCCTCGCAATCGAGTCCGACTCCGCCACTTTGAAGAAGCTCGTCGACACCGCAAAGCTCGAGCTCGTCGGGGACAAGAAGCTCAGCGAACAGCATATGACCTCGAAGGAGTTCGGCACGGTCGAAGTGGTCGTGACCGCGAACAGCGACATCATCGGCCAGTCGGCCGAGATGCTGAAATTGCGTGACCGCGGGGTCAATCTTCTGGCGCTCAGCCGCCAGGGCCGCCGGCGACACCGCAGGCTCGGCCGAGAGCGCTTCAAGGAAGGCGACGTCCTGGCCCTGCATGGCGACCTCGACCATCTCGGCGTCATGATCCGCGAGCTGGGCCTGCTGCCACTCGCCGAGCGCAAGATCGAGCTTGGCCGGCGCGCCAGCCCGTACCTGCCGATCACGGTGATGGCGCTCGCCATCCTGGCGGCGACGACGGGGATGATCCCGTTCGCCATCGCCTTCCTGATCGGCGTCGTCGTGCTGGCACTCGCGCGCATCATGCGGCCGGCGGAGATGTACGAAGCGATCGATCCTTCGATCATCGTCCTGATGGCCGCACTCATTCCGGTGACGACTGCGGTGCAAACCTCGGGCGGCACGGAGGCGGTGGCCTTCTGGATCGCGAACCTCGCTGCGGGCTGGCCGCCACTCGCGGGGTTGGCGCTGATCCTGGTGGCGACGCTTCTCATCACGCCGGTGCTCAACAATGCCGCCACCGTGCTTCTGATGGGCCCCATCGCCGCCGGTTTCGCCTCCAAGTCCGGGCTCAATGCCGATGCATTCCTGATGGCCGTCGCCATCGGCGCCTCGTGCGATTTCCTGACGCCGTTCGGGCATCAGTCGAACACGCTGGTGATGGGACCTGGCGGCTACAAGTTCCTCGACTATGCGCGATTGGGCTTGCCGCTGACGCTGATCATCACCATCGTGAGCCTGCTCATGATCCCGGTCGTATGGCCACTTTGGAATGCCAGATAGGTTGTGTGCACGGTCACGCGCGTCGCTCGCATGACGTGAAAATAGAAGGTGAGTTCGGATGGCTTTCGATTTTTCATCGCTGCTGTGGATCGCGTTCCTGCTCATGGCGTTGCAGCCGTTGCTCGTCGCGCGCTGGTACGGGGTGCAGCGCATGCAGGCCATTCGCGCCATCGAGCGGGCCCACCGATCGCGCGTCATCACGATGATCCACCGGCAAGAGAAGCGAAGCATGTTCGGCTTCAACATCTCGCGCCATATCGACCTGGAGGATGCCCAGACCATCATTGCGGCGATCAAGGAAACGCCGCCCAACATGCCGATCGACCTCATCGTGCATACGCCGGGGGGCCTGGTTCTGGCGGCGATGCAGATCGCGCGTGCCGTGGAGGCGCATCCCGCGAAGGTCACCGTGCACGTTCCCGTCTACGCGATGTCGGGCGGCACGCTGATCGCGCTGGCCGCCGACGAGATCGTGCTCGGCGAATTCTCGGTGCTGGGTCCGATCGACCCGCAGATCGCCGGCCTGCCTGCGGCCAGCATCGTGCGGGCGCGCGATGCCAAGCCGGTGGACAAGGTGATGGACCTGACGCTGGTGCTTGCCGACATCAGCGAAAAGGCACTGGCCCAGGTCAAACGCGGAGCCGTGGAGATCCTGACGCCGCAGATGGAGCAGGGCGCGGCGGAGCGGCTGGCTGAAAAGCTCGCCGGCGGACATTGGACGCACGACTATGCCCTGACGGCGGAAGAGGCCAAGGCACTGGGCCTGCCCATCAAGGTGGGGATTTCGCCACCTGTGATGCAGTTGATGAAACTCTATCCCCAGCCCGTGCAGCGTGCCGGCGTCGAGTTCCTGCCCATCGACGTGCCACGCCCTCGCTGATCACGTCACGAGATGGCAGGCGACGTGACGTCCCTGGCCTAGATCGCGCAGCGCCGGTGACTCCTGCCGGCACCTGGCCTCCGCAAACGGGCAGCGCGTGTGGAAGTGGCAGCCGGACGGCGGATCGATGGGCGAGGGCACGTCGCCTTCGAGCACGATCCGCTCCTTCCTGGCGCGCGGATCGGGGATGGGGGCAGCGGCGAGCAGCGCGCGCGAATAGGGATGGAGCGGGTCGGCGAACAGGGCCTCCTTCTCGGCGAGTTCGACGATGCGACCGAGATACATGACCGCGATGCGATGGCCGATGTGCTCAACGACGCCCAGGTCGTGGCTGATGAAGAGATAGGCGAGGCCGAGGTCCTCCTGCAGGTCCATCATCAGGTTCAAGACCTGCGCCTGGACGGAGACGTCGAGCGCGGAGACGGGCTCGTCGGCGACGATCAATGCGGGATTGAGGGCGAGCGCCCGCGCCAGACCCAGCCGCTGGCGCTGGCCGCCCGAGAACTCGAAGGGGTACTTGTCGAGGGCATCCTCGCGCAAGCCGACGCGTGCGAACAATTCCGCGACACGCGTGCGATGATCGGCTGAACCGCTCGCGGCGAAATTCTCCAGCGGCTCGGCAACGATGCTGCCTGCGCGCATGCGCGGATTGAGCGAGGCGTAGGGGTCCTGAAACACGATCTGCATGCGCCGCCGCGCCTGGCGCAGGGCCTCGGCCGACTGTCCCGTGATATCCTCGCCGTCGAGGTGGATGGTGCCACCCGTCGGCTCGATCAATCTGAGGACGAGGCGGCCAACGGTCGATTTTCCGCAGCCCGATTCACCGACGACGCAGAGTGTCTCGCCCGGGCGCAGGGCAAAGCTGACGCCGTCCACGGCCTTGACTTCGGCCGTCGTGCGCTGGAAGAGCCCACGCTTGACGGGGAAGTATTTGCGCAGGTCGCGCACCTCCAGGATATCGGGCGCGCTACCACCAGAGCCGGTCGCCGTCATGCGCCCTCCCCTTCCGTACTGTGATAGCAGGCCACGAGGTGAGGGCCGGGGTTCAAGCCTGCGGCGCCGATATCGCGCAACACCGGTCGCGACGTCCGGCAGACCTCGTCCGCGCGGCTGCAGCGTGGCGCGAATGCACACCCTGCGATCGGTTCGCGCAGCGAGGGCACGATGCCCGGGATCTCCTGCAAGCGGCGCCGCCGTGCGCCGGCGCGCCCGCGCGCGATGGAATCGAGCAGCCCCCGCGTGTAGGGATGCGCCGGGCGGTCGAACAACTCGAGCACCGAGGCTTCCTCGACCTTGCGGCCCGCATACATGACGATCACGCGTTGGCAGGTCTCGGCGACGACGCCCAGGTCGTGCGTGATGAGAATGACCGCCGCGCCGGTGCGCTCCTTCATCTCGAGCATCAGCTTGAGCACCTGCGCCTGGATCGTCACGTCGAGCGCGGTCGTCGGCTCGTCGGCAATCAACAGCCGCGGACTGCAGGCCAGCGCCATGGCGATCATGACGCGCTGGCGCATGCCGCCGGAGAACTGGTGCGGGTAATCGTCGAGGCGTCGCGCGGCATCGGGAATGCGGACGAGCTCCAGCATTTCCAGTGCGCGGGCGCGCGCCTTGTCACGGTCGACGCCGACGTGGATGCGGACCGCCTCGGCAATCTGGTGGCCGACGGTGAGCACCGGATTGAGGCTCGTCATCGGCTCCTGGAAGATCATGGCGATATGATTGCCGCGGATATCGCGCATCTGCGCCTCGGCGAGCGCGAGCAGATCGCGCCCCTCGAAGGTGACCGCCCCGCCCACCGTGCGGCCGAGCCTGGCCGGGAGCAGCCGCAGGATCGACAGCGCCGTCACGCTTTTGCCGCAGCCCGACTCGCCCACGATCCCGAGCGTCTCGCCGGCCCGCACCTCGAACGACATCCCGTCGATCATGCGTGACGCCCTCCTCGTTGAAGAAGTGCGTCTGGAGATCGGCAACTTTCAGCAGGGAGGTTGCATCGGGGCCTCACATCCGACGCGCGATGCGCGGGTCGAGCCGGTCGTGCGCAGCCGTCGCCGACCAGATTGACGGAGAGCACGACGAGCGCCAGCGCGATGCCCGGACAGAATACGGTCCAAGGGGCGCGCGCGAGATAGACGCGGCTCGAGGCGATCATGTTTCCCCATGTGGGGATCTCGGGCGGCGTGCCGGCACCCAGAAAGGAGAGACCGGCCTCGATCAGGATCGCGGAGGCGCAGATGTAGGTGGCCTGAACGATCAGCGGCGGAAACGTCGAGGGGAGGATGTGGCGGATCAGGATTTTCGGCAGCCGCGTTCCCGATGCGACGGCCGCTTCGACGTATGGCTGTTCGCGCGTCGTCAGCACGACGGAGCGCACGAGACGCACGACGCGGGGGATCTCCGGGATGACGATGGCGACGATGACGATGAGCACGCTCGCCCTGAAGAGGGATACCAACGCGATGGCCAGCAGGATCGCCGGGATCGCCATGAGGCCATCCATCAAGCGCATCACGATCGCGTCGACCCAGCGGAAGTAGCCGGCGAGGACGCCGATCAGGAGGCCGATGGAGACGGAGGCGATGGCCACGCACAGCCCCACCGTGAGCGAGACGCGCGCGCCATAGACGGTGCGCGCCCACACGTCGCGGCCAAGATTGTCGGTGCCCAGCCAGAAGGCATCCGAGGGCGGCTTGAAGCGCTGGATGGGCTTCATGCCGTAGGGGTCGCCGGAGATCAGCGGCGCAAAGATCGCCGCCAGCAGCATGATCGCCAGAATGAGGAGACCGAGCACCAGGGTCGGGTTGCGGCGCGTAAAGCGCCACGCTTTTCCCGCGGGCGGTTTTGCTGCGCCTGCTACGTCTGCCGGGATGACGGTCGCCTGGGCCATGTCAGTAGCGGATCCTCGGGTCGATCAGTGTGTAGGTCAGGTCCACCAGGAGGTTGACGAGCACGTAGACGCCCGAAAAAAGCAGCGTCACGCCCTGGATGATCGGGTAATCCCGCTGCTGGATCGCATCGACGACGAGACGGCCGATGCCCGGGATATTGAAGACCGTCTCGGTGATCACGACGCCGCCGATCAGCAGGGCCACGCCGATGCCGATGACCGTCACGATGGGCACGCCCGCATTCTTGAGGCCGTGCTTCAGCAGCATCGGTGCGGTGGCTACACCCTTGGCGCGGGCCGTGCGCATGTAGTCCTCGGCCAGCACGTCGAGCATGGTCGTGCGCGTGATGCGCGCGATGAGCGCGACGTAGGCGAGCCCCAGCGCGATCGACGGCAACACGAGATGGCGCGCCCACGCCACGAGGCCCTCGGAGATCGGCGTATAGCCCTGCACCGGCAGCCACCGCAGCTGGATCGAGAAGACGTAGATCAGCAGGTACCCGACCACGAACACCGGCACGGAAAAGCTGACGACGGAGAGCACCATGACGAGGCGATCGATCCAGGTGCCGGCCTGCCAGGCGGCGAGAACGCCAAACGTCACGGCAATCGTGACAGCCAGCAGCAGCGTCGTCAGCGCCAGCGAGACCGTCGGCTCGACACGCTGGCCGATGAGCTTCGTGACCGGCTCGTGCGAGAAGATGGAGACGCCCAGGTCGCCGCGAGAGACGCCGCCGATCCAGCGGACGAACTGCACGGGCAAGGGATCGTCCAGCCCGAGACGCTTGCGCACCGCGTCGATCTGCTCGGCCGTGGCGTTGTCGCCGACGATGATCGCCGCCGGGTCGCCCGGCGACAAATGCAGCAGCAGGAAAATGAAGACCGCCACGATCGCCATAACGATCACGGTCGAGGCCAGGCGTCGAATAATGAAACCGATCATGGGCGCGCGCGTTCTCGGCCAGGTCTGGCGTGACACCCGCCGTGGCAACGGCGGGCATCGCGTGGTTCAGAGATCAACAACCAGCGCCGGCCGCCGCTCACGTCTTCTCCACATTCCAGAACGGGACGTGGGCAGGCACGGGGATGAAGCCTTTCAAAGTCGACCGCATGGCAACGGGCGGCGCCCACTGTCCAAGGAGGGCCATCGGCACGTAGTTCCAGGCGTTGTCCTGGAGCTTGCGCGCGATGGCCTTGCGCTCGTCGACCGTCGCCGCCATGGCCCACTGGTCACGCAGCTTTTCGTGCATGTCGTCCTTGGGCCAGCCGAACCACCCCTTCTCGCCGTTGGCCGTATGCGCGACGAAGCCGATGGGATTGTCGAAGCCTTCGCCCGATCCCCAGGTGATGAAGATGTTCCATCCACCCTCGGCAGGCGGCTTCTTGACGGCACGCCGCGTCACGACAGCGCCCCAGTCCGACGCGGCGAGCTGCGCGTTGACGCCGGCTTCCTTCAGCCATTGCGCGACGAGCAACGCGGCGTTGTTCATGAAGGAGATGTTGGTCGCCTGGAGGATCGTTACCGGACGTCCGTCGTAGCCGGCCTTCTTGAACAGCTCCTTGGCCTTGGCGATGTTCTGGCCGCCCTTGAACCAGTCCGTGTTGGCATCGCTCTGCATGAGGCCGGTGCAGCCGAACAACGACGGACAGCCCCGGAAATACTTCGGGTTACCGAAGACGGCCTTCAGGATGTCTTCCTGCTTGATGAGGTGCAGCATCGCCTGGCGGGCGTGCACGTTGTCGAACGGCGGGTGCAGCCAGTTGAGGCGACACATGCCGACGTTGCCGCCCTTGTTGAGCACTTCGAGGTGGATGCTCTTGTCGCCTTCGAGCTGGTCGAGCAGGTCGATCGGCGGCACTTCATAGAAATCGATTTCGCCTGCCTTCAAGGCGGCGACGGCCGTCTGCTCGTCGGCCATGTTCTCGATGATGACGCGATCCACCTTGGCGATCTTACCGCCAGAGAAGCCCGAGGCGGCTTCCTTGCGCGCGACATAATCCGCATTCCTGTCGTAGACATAACGCTGTCCCGACCGGGTCTCGCCGTCGTTGAACTTGAAGGGACCCGAGCCGATCTTGTTCGTCACCTGCTGGTTGGGATCGGTTTCGGCGTCCTTCTTGCGCATCATGACGGGCAGGTTCGTCTCGAGCTTGCCGAGGGCCTGGAGGACCAACCCATAGCGCTCCTTCAGAACGATCTGGAAAGTCTTCGCATCCTTGACCGGGGTGTCCTTGACGCGCGCGAACATATGCTGGGCGGCCCCGTCGCGCGCTGCCCAGCGACGGATCGAGGCGACGCAGTCCGCACTCGTCACGGCCTGGCCGTCGTGGAATTTCAGGCCATCGCGCAGCGTGAACGTATAGGTGAGCTTGTCGTCGGAAACGCCCCATTTCTCGACCATCTGGGGCTGCACCTGCCGCTTCTCGTCGAGGCCGAACAAGGTGTCGTAGATGAGCAGGCCGTGATTGCCCGTCATGTTCGCCGTCGTCCAGATCGGATCAAAGACCTTGAGGTCGCCGTGCATCACGGCGCGCACTGTGCGCGCCTTCGTGGGCGCCGATTGTGCGCGCAAGGTTGCGGGCGCCGACAAGGTCGCTGCTGCGGCCACACTGCCTTTAACGAAGGCGCGACGGGTCGTCCTCATTAGCCTCTCCTCCAAATGCGCAAGCGCGACTGGAAGCGGCAAGCCGCCTTCGATCGGCCAGCTTTCTTCGTATTTATTCATGCAATGTAGGCATGCGAATTCTGCATCAGCAAGCGCAAAAGACGAACGCCCGGCGCCTGCATTCCATGCAATGCGTCGTGCAATACCGCTTACGATATTGATCGATCAGAGGCTTTCGCGCAGCGCCTGTTCAAAGATCGTCAGCCCGAGATCGATCTCGTCGTCGCTGATCACGATGGGCGGTGCGATGCGGAAAACGCCCCAGCCGCCACGCACGACGCTGGTCGACATGCCAAGCTCCAGGCAACGGCTCATGATGTTGCCGGCGAGCTCGGGGGCCGGCTCCCGGGTATGGCGATCCTTCACCATCTCGACGCCCATCAACAGCCCGCGCCCGCGCACGTCGCCAATCACCTCGTAGCGCTGCATCAATGCCTCGAAGCCCTGCCGCAGCCGCGCGCCGGCGCCCCGTGCGCGATCGGCGAGCTTGTCGCGCAGGATGATCTCGACGACCTTCAGGCCGACGGCCGCCGGGAGCGGATCGGATGCGTGCGTGGTGTAGAAGTTGAACCCACGCTCATAGCACCGTTCCTCGATTTCGGGCGTGGTGAGGACCGCGGACAACGCCAGGCCCGCACCGAGTGTCTTGGACAGGGTGACGATATCGGGAACGAGGCCGTCGTGCTCGCAGTCGAACATGCGGCCGGTGCGGCCGAGCCCCGTCTGCGCCTCGTCGACAATGACGAGCATGCCGCGCTCGCGCGCTCGTGCGGCGACCTCGCGGAGATAGCCCTGCGGGGGCACGATGACGCCGCCCGACGACAAGATCGGCTCGACGATCAGAGCCGCCGCGTTGCCGCTCGACTGGCGATCGAACAACTCGAAGCCGTAGTCCAATTCGCCGAGCCAGTCGTAGTTGTCGCCCTTCATGAAGCGCGGGCGATAGGGCGTTGGTGCGGACAGCACGAAGGAGCCCGGGACGGCTGGCCCATGGCCGTGGCGGCTGGCATTGTAGGTGGCGGAGGCCGCCCCTTGCGTGACGCCGTGCCAGGAACGCGACAGCCCCAGCACCTCGAAACCGCCGGTTGCCGTTCGCGCCATGCGCAGCGCCGCCTCGTTGGCCTCGCCGCCGGTCGACAGCAGCATGACGCGCTCGAGGCTGCCCGGTGCGATGCGCGCCAGCGCCTCGGCCAGGTCGATCACCTCGCGCGACAGGAGCTGGCTGTAGAGATGAACGAGTTCGCCGGCCTGCTCGCGGATGACGGCGGTGATCTCGGGATGGCTGTGGCCGAGGATGGCGCTCATCTGGCCGGAGGCGAAATCGAGCAGCTTTCGGCCATCGGTGGTGGTCATGAAGGCCCCGCTGGCCTTCTCGATGATCGCGGATTGGAAGCTGTGGCCGTAGCGCACGAGATGACGGTTGGCGCGCCTCCACAGCGCCGCCTCAGCTGATTCCGCTTCGCCGCTCATCGCTATCGTCCCCTGCTGCCGCTCGCGCCGTCATGCCGCGCGGCCGGCAGGGTGTACCTGCCGCGCGGCGGGGTCAATCGGGCAACACGTCATTCGGCAACACGTCATAACGCCCACGTCATGATGGGGAGTTCTGCCGCACGCGCGGCCCGTGCCGCGTCGAGTGCGGCGCGGTTCATGAGACCGGTTTGCGTATCGACATTGGCCACCACGGCAGCGGCGTTGAGGGAAGCCGCCTGCATCGCGACCTCGATCGAGGCTCCCTCGGCCAGATGACAGGCGAGCGTCGACACGAAGGCATCCCCGGCGCCGGCCGTGCCGGCGACCTTCGTCTTGACCGTCGGGCAGAAGTAGATGCGGTCGCGGCTGGCGAGATAGGCACCGGCCGCGCCGTCCGTCACCAGGACATGGCCGAGGCCCATGCGGATAAGGCCTTGCAGGAGCGTCCTGAGCGAAATCGTATAGCCGCCCGATGCGAGCCCGTGACGGGCCAGCGGGGTCTGCGGCTCGTTGCCCGACGTATCGAGAGGCACAGTGCTTTCGCCGAATGCAGCGACGAGGCTCGGCACCAGTGCCGCCGCCTCGGTGCGGTTGACGCTCAGGACGTCGATGCGATCGAACAGGTTCTCCATCTCCAGCGTGCGGCTCGAGAGCTGGCGGATGCCGGGGTTGGTCGAGACGAAGGCGCCGGCAGCCTTCGCCTTGGTCACGATTTCGCCGAAGCAGTCGGCCGACTTGTTCGACAGTCCCGACACGTGGACCAGATCGACATTGAAGGCGTCTGGCTTCAAATCCGCGGACTCGAGCAGCGTATTGGCGCCGCGGAACGTGAAGATCGCCGCATTGCGCTCGTGCGAGGAGACGAGGACCGAAGCTCCGGTCGCCGCGCGCGGGTCGCGTTTCGCCCAGCGCGTGGAAATGCCCTCCTGCATCAGTTGCGTGAGGAGCGATTCCGCGCGCTGATCGCGCCCGAGGACGACCAGCGTCGCGACATCATGGCCGAGACGCGCCATCGATACCGCGGTGTTGACCGCGCCGCCGCCGCAATGGGTCGAGATTTCGAGCGCTTCCGTCTTCAGGCCCTCGGCCAGCAGCAGATAGGACGTTTCGGCATTGAGCATGGACATCCGCTCGATGCGGTTGGATTCGATGATGGCGATCGTGTCGATCATGGCGCTGCCGATCGTGAGCGTCTTCATGCGTCACTCCTTTCATCACCGCGCGAACCGGGCGGGGCATCTTCGGTTTGCATCGCAGCATAGAGGCGCTAGACTATCCCCTATACCTTTGTGCAATGCTGCGTTGCGACGCACATGCGCGCATATCACCGATCCCAGCGGTTCGATACCCGCCTGCCCGCCTCGTGTCGCGGGCAATGAACGGCAATGCCATTGGCAAACCGACGAGGAGGACGACATCCCGGATCTCGTACTGCCGCCCATACCAGACAGCCCCCGATCCATCGCATTCTTTCTCGATTTCGACGGCACGCTCGTAGACATCGCCGACCGGCCGGAGGCCGTCAACGTGTCGGATGCCACACGGAGCATCCTGGAGACTTTGCGTGCCCAGACGCAAGGTGCCGTAGCGATCGTGACGGGGCGCGACATCCACACGATCGACGATTTCCTGAGCCCACTTCGCTTGCCCGTCGCCGGTGTCCACGGGCTGACGCGGCGCGATGCCAACGGGCATGTCCACGCCAACGACGCGCACATCGCAACCCTGGAACGGGTGCATGCCTTGGTCACCCGGCAGATTGAGCGCGAGACCGGCCTCTTCATCGAACGCAAGACGGCTTCACTGGCGCTGCATTATCGCGCGCGACCGGATCTGGCGGCGATGTGTGCCGATCTCATGGACGATGCGCTCGCGCAGGCGGAAGGTCTCGTCCTCAGACGCGGCAAGATGGTTCTCGAGCTGACCGGAGGGCATGCCAGCAAAGGCACGGCAATCGCCGCGTTCGCCGACGAGCCTCCGTTCGCGGGGCGAACACCGATATTCGCCGGCGACGACGTGACCGACGAGGACGGCTTCATCGCGATCAATGCACTTCAAGGACTTTCGATCAAAGTCGGGGCCGGAGCAACCGCAGCGCGTTTTCGAGCCACGGGAACAGGCGAGCTTCTGGCGTGGTTGCGGGCGACGGCCGAGAGCTGGGGGAGACAAGAACGACATGACTGAGGAACGCCAATCGCTCGACCTCGCGATGATCGGGAACTGCTGCATCAGCGCGCTCATCGACAGCCATGGCCGCATCGTCTGGGGCTGCTTTCCCCGCTTCGACGGAGATCCCGTGTTCCATTCGCTGTTGGGAACGCCCAAGGGGGGCACCGACGGCGGCATCTTCGAAGTGACGCTGGAGGATTTGCGCGCGACGCGGCAATCCTACATCGAGAATACCGCGGTGGTGCGCACGATCCTGGACGGGGCGACCGGCTCGATCGAGATCATCGACTTCGCGCCCCGCTTCAAGTGGCGCGAGCGGAGTTTCCGGCCGCAGATGCTCGTGCGCCGCATTCGCCCGCTCAGTGGCAGCCCGCGCATCTGCATCCGCATGAAGCCGCGGTGCGACTATGGGCGAACGGCGCCGTCCGTATCCACCGGCTCCAATCACATCCGCTACATCAGCGAGTGCCTGTCTCTTCGCCTGACGACGGATGCCCCCACCGACTACATCGTGGGCGAGGTGCCCTTCATCCTCGATGCCCCCATCGACCTGATCCTGGGGCCCGACGAAACGCTTTCGGGCGGCGTTGCGGAGACGGCACGGGATTTCGAAGAACGCACGATCGACTACTGGCGCGACTGGGTGCACCGGCTCGCGCTTCCCGTCGAATGGCAGGAGGCGGTGATCCGGGCCGCCGTCACGCTCAAGATGTGCAGCTACGAGCCGACGGGCGCGATCGTCGCCGCCATGACGTCGAGCATTCCCGAAGCCGCCAATTCCGGCCGCAACTGGGACTACCGGTTCTGCTGGATCCGGGACGCCTTCTTCGTCGTGCGCGCGCTCAACTCGCTCGCTGCCGTGCGCACGATGGAGCACTATTTCCGCTGGCTCATCAACGTCGTTGCGGCATCCAGCGACGGGCATATCCAGCCCGTCTACGGCATCGGCCTCGAAGCCAGGCTCGACGAGCGTGTCATCTCGGAGTTGCCGGGCTATCGTGGCATGGGTCCGGTTCGGGCCGGCAACCAGGCGTTCGTGCAGCATCAACACGACACCTACGGCAACATCATCCTGGGCGGCTCGCAGGCGTTCTTCGACAAGCGCCTCTACATGAGCGCCGGCGAGAAGGAATTCGAGCGCCTCGAGACCATCGGCGAACGCGCCTACCACCTTTACGACAAGCCGGATGCGGGTATCTGGGAGCTGAGAACGCGCATGCGCCCGCATACGTCATCGGCCGTCATGAGCTGGGCGGGATGCGACCGGCTGGCCAAGATCGCCGATCACCTGGGCCTCGCGCCACGTGCCGTCCTCTGGCGCGAGCGCGCCAACGAGATCAGGACGACGGTCTTCGCGCGCTCCTGGTCGAAGACGCGACAGGCCTTCGTGGAAAGCTTCGACGGCACGCACCTGGATGCCAGCGTTCTCCTGATGAGCGAGGTCGGCATGGTGGAGCCGAGCGATCCGCGCTTCATCGCGACGGTCGAGCGCATCGAGCAGGTGCTCGGGCGCGGTCCCTTCATGATGCGCTACGAGGAGGCCGACGACTTCGGGGCACCCGAGACGGCCTTCAACGTCTGCGCCTTCTGGCGGCTCGACGCGCTGGCGCGTATCGGGCGAAAGGACGAGGCCCGCGAGATCTTCCAGGCTTTGCTCGACGCCCGCAATCCGATCGGGCTCATGTCGGAGGATACGGACGCCAAGACCGGCGAAGCCTGGGGGAATTTCCCGCAAACCTATTCCATGGTCGGCATCATCAACGGTGCAACGCGACTTTCGAAGAGCTGGGAGGCCACCGTATGAGCCGCTTGATCGTCGCTTCGAACAGGGTCGCGGATATCGAGAAGGCCGTGCAGTCGGGCGGGCTCGCCATCGCCATCGGCGATGCGTTGCAGCGTGGCCGCGGTCTCTGGTTCGGCTGGGACGGCACCACCATCGACGACGACCAGATCGGCAACGGCATCCGCATTGCGCAGCAGGGCAACATGCGGACGGCGACAGTCCCCCTGACCAAGCGCGATTACATGGAGTACTACCTGGGCTTTGCCAACAAGGTCCTGTGGCCGATCTTCCATTACCGGCTCGACCTGAGCGTCTTCGATTCCACGTTCATCGAGGGCTACAAGCGCGTCAACCTGCGCATGGCGCAACAACTCGCCGCGCTGCTGGAGCCCGACGACGTCGTATGGATCCACGACTACCACCTGATCCCGCTTGCCCAAGGACTGCGCGGGCAGGGCGTCGAGCAGCATGTCGGCTTCTTCCTGCACATCCCGTTTCCGCCCCCCGATATCTTCCAGGCCGTACCCGAGCACGAATGGCTGGCGCAGTGCCTGTTCTCCTATGACGTCGTGGGGTTCCAGACGTCTCTGGATGCGGCGAACTTCGTGCGCTTCGTGGTCGAGCACGCGGGCGGCGAGGCCCTTCCCGGCGACCGCCTGAGAGCCTTCGGCCGCGTGATCACGGCACGGGCATTTCCGATCGGGATCGATGCGGATGCCGTCCACCAGATGTCGCATACGCCGGAAGCGGACGCCCACATCGCCCGCCTGCAGCGACGCAGCATGGCCAATCTCTTCATCATGGGCGTCGACCGGCTCGACTATACGAAGGGCCTGCCGGAGCGCATGCGCGCCTTCCGGCGACTTCTCGAGTTGCATCAGGAAATGCGCAAGACCGTGACGCTGATGCAGATCGCACCACCGACGCGCGAAGAAGTGGAAGCCTATACGGACATCCGGCAGGAGTTGGAGGGGCTTTCGGGCGCGATCAACGGCGAGTACGGCGATTTCGACTGGACGCCGGTCCGCTACATTCACCGCGCCATTCCGCGGCCGACACTGGCGGCCCTGTTCCGGGGCAGCCACGTCGGCCTGGTGACACCGCTGCGCGACGGCATGAACCTCGTGGCCAAGGAATACGTCGCGTCCCAGGACGAGGAAAATCCGGGCGTGCTGGTGCTGTCGCGGTTTGCCGGCGCTGCGGAGGATCTGCAGGAAGCCATCATCGTCAACCCATTCGATGCCGACGAAGTGGCGCAGGCCCTGCACCAGGGATTGACGATGCCCCTCGAGGAGCGACGGGAGCGCTATAGTGCGCTCATGAAGCGCGTGCGCGAGAACGACGTGACGCGCTGGCGCGAGACGTTCCTGAAGGCCCTTTCTGCGACCAAGCGGGAGGAGACGTCGTGACGGACTGGTGGCTTCTGGGTGATATCGGCGGCACAAATGCACGCCTCGCCGTCAGCGAGGGAGCGGGCCGGGTCGGCCATGAGCGCGCCTATGGAACGCAGAGGCTCGCGTCGCTCGACGCCGCTCTGGCCGATTATCTGGCGTCGCTGCCGCAAGACCTTTCCGTATCGCGGTGCCGGGGCGCCCGCATCGCGGCCGCGGGCCCCGTCGAGGGCAACGCCGTCAAGCTCACCAACGCACAGTGGCACATTCGCGGCGAGGACGTTTCGGCCCGGATCGGCGGCGCACCGGCCATCATCGTCAACGACCTCGAAGCCGTGGCAGCGCTTCTGCCGCATCTTGCGGCGGGCGACGTGCGCATGATCGGCGATGCTCCGCTCTCCACGGGGTCGTCACATGCGGTCGCGATCAACCTGGGGACGGGGCTGGGCGCTGCAGCCGTCGTCAAGACGCGCTGCGGGCAGTGGCTTCCGATCGGCGGGGAACCCGGACACTTCTCCTTTGCCGTCTCGGATGCCGAAGACGCGGGACTGCTGGCCCATGCCACGACCTTCGAGGACTACCTGTCGGGCCGGGGCGTCGGACATCTCTACGACGTCGTCGCCGCGCTCGCGCAGGGGGGAGATGGAGCCGCGCCTGCCTCGCACGGCCTGTCGGCCGAAGGCGTCTTCGCAGCGGCCGCCAGCGACCCCATCGCACAACGATGTGTCCGTCAGGTCAGCCGCATGCTCGGCCGTTTCGCCGGCGATCTCGTCTTGGCGACGGCGGCATGGGACGGGGCGTTTCTCTGCGGAAGCGTGGTGGGCGGCTGGGCGGCCGTTTGCGACACGGCGGATTTTCGCGTCGCGTTCGAAGCCAAGGGCGCGATGAGTTCGCGGATGCGCGGCGTACCGTCTGCCATGA
Source organism: Hyphomicrobiaceae bacterium (assembly GCA_041397775.1). Taxonomy (GTDB): domain Bacteria; phylum Pseudomonadota; class Alphaproteobacteria; order Rhizobiales; family Hyphomicrobiaceae. Next base: position 412,421 of record JAWKWB010000006.1, read on the forward strand.
TCCTCACTCCCGATCCCGCCTTGATCGGGCTCACTCATCTCGGCGCCGACGCATAGTGCGCTCGATGCGCAAAGGGGCGCTCGCCGTGCGCCCCCTCGACGACCAACCTTGTCGCTCCCGCTATTCCTGGATCTCCTCCAGATAGAGCGTCAGCTCGAAGATGAGCGCGCGCGACATGATCGGGTCGACGTGGTCGCGGAACACCTCGCCCCATGCAGGCATGTCCTTGTTGCCGTGCGCCTCGATGCTGCCGCCATCGCGGATCATGCGCGCGATCGTGCTGAAGGGGAAATAGCCCTTGTTGCGCTTCTTGATCTGCGTGAGATCGGCCGGAGGCTTCTTCAGCGACTTGGCGAGTGCGCCACTGCCCTTGGCATCCAGGCCATGGCACACCGAGCAGTAGCGAATGAACTCCTCGGCGCCGGAGATGTCGCTGTCGTCGGCGATGAAGGAGGTCTCGTTGCCCCCTTTCTCCTGCTGCTGATCGCCAGCCGCGGCGGCGGGCGGGGCCGTCGCCCCCTTCGGCTTCGGCGCCACCGCTGCGGGCGGAGGAGGCGTCGGCTGGGCCCCGGGCTTGCCCGAGGATTGCGCCAGGGCCGTGCCCCCCAATGCCCCACACAGCAGGGCCGACAGAACGAGCGTTCGACTTCTCTTCATCCCTTGCACCCCTCTCGTATCGAGGATGTCGCTTCTGCATCTGACGTTTGGTCACGAGAGCATCAAAGCGCAGGGACCAAACGTCAGGCGCGTGCCGTTAGCGGCGGCGGATCGGCACGCAGCGGTTGCCCTGGCGTACCGTTCCTCCCGGGCACGACACGCGCGGCGGCGGTCGAACCACGGGTGGCCTGGGCGGCCTGGGCCGCACGATCGGCGGACGCGGAGGAGGCCGAGGCGGTCTCGGCCGGACGATCGGGGGCCGAGGCGGCGGGCGCACCACGGGCGGGCGCGGCGGCGGACGCACGATCGGGGGCCGGGGCGGCGGGCGTACCACGGGCGGCCGCGGCGGCGGCGGGCGGACGATCGGAGGCCGGGGCGGCGGGCGCACCACGGGCGGCCGCGGCGGCGGCGGACGGACGATCGGAGGCCGGGGCGGCGGCGGGCGGACGATGGGCACACAGTGATTGCCTTGACGCACCGTTCCCGGGCGGCAGACGACAGGCGGAACGATCACTGGAACGCAACGGTTGCCGATGCGGCGCTGGCCTGGCGGGCACGGATGCGCGATGGGGCCGACGCAGCGGTTCCCCACGCGACGCTGACCCGGAGGGCAGATCACCGGAGGCGGCACGATGCCTGGAACGCACCGATTGCCGATCCGGCGCTGGCCCGGCGGGCACGGATGTACGATGGGGCCGACGCAGCGGTTGCCCACGCGATGCTGACCCGGAGGGCAGATCACCGGAGGCGGCACGATGCCTGGAACGCACCGGTTGCCGATGCGGCGCTGCCCTGGCGGGCACGGATGCACGATGGGGCCGACGCAACGGTTGCCCACGCGATGCTGACCCGGAGGGCAGATCACCGGAGGCGGCACAATGCCTGGAACGCACCGATTGCCGATCCGGCGCTGGCCCGGCGGGCACGGATGCACGATGGGGCCGACGCAACGGTTGCCCACGCGACGCTGACCCGGAGGGCAGATCACCGGGGGCGGCACGATGCCTGGAACGCACCGGTTGCCGATCCGGCGCTGCCCTGGCGGGCACGGATGCACGATGGGGCCGACGCAGCGGTTGCCCACGCGATGCTGGCCCGGAGGGCAGATCACCGGAGGCGGCACGATGCCTGGAACGCACCGATTGCCGATCCGGCGCTGGCCCGGCGGGCACGGATGCACGATGGGACCCGGGATCGGGATGCAGCGGTTGCCCAGGCGGTGCGTGCCGGGCGGGCATGGCGGCGCCACGATCTGAACGCAGCGGCCGTTCCGCATGATCTGGCCGGGCGGGCAATGACCGGGGCTGACGATGCAGCGGCCATTGCGGAGTTGCTGACCCGGCGGGCAGATATGCGTCGCGGGAATGCAACGCCCATTGACGAAGCGCTGGCCCGGAGGGCAGTGGCCGCCCGGCATGACGCATCGGCCATGACGCAGCACCATCGGCGGCCGGCACGCCTGGACGGGAACGCAACTTCCATTGCGGGCCGTCGTGCCTGCCGGGCAGACGCAGTGGCCTCCCCTGGCGATCATGGGCGGACGACAGGTCGGTGCGCTGATGCACCGGCCGCGCACGGGGATGGCGCCATTGGGGCACACGCAGCGGCCGCCTCGCGCGACCAGAGGCGGGCGGCAGACCACGATCGGCTCGCAGCGGCCATGATGAGGTGCGCGGCCGTTGGGGCAGACGCACGTGCCGCCGCGGTTGACGAGCGGGGGACGGCATACCGTCACCGGCGCGCAACGGCCATGCTGCAAGCGTGTGCCTTCCGGACAAACGCAGCGGCCATGGCGCAGGACCAGCGGCGGCCTGCAGCCCTCCGGCTCGCTGAAGCAGCGGCCATGATGGGGCAGCGTCCCGTTCGGGCAAACGCACGTGCCGTGTCGGCGCACGAGCGGCGGCGGGCAGCGCGGCGGTATCTTGATGACATCGATGATCGACTGGCAGCGCCCGTCGTGGCGCCACGTCCCGGGCGGGCAGCGCGGCGGCAGCGGGATGAGCGTATCGATGGGTGTGAAGATCGGGGGCGGCGCGGGGCCGACCAGAGTGATGGGTTGCTTGGGCGGCGGGCACAGGACCTTGAAGTCCCACACCGTGCTCTTCGTGCCTTCACAATTGGGATTGACCTCGACGCGGACCTTGCGGGCGCCGGGGGGCACGCTGAACGGCTGGGTGCCCGTGCCGGAGACGCACTGCGTGTCGTGCACCAGGACGCCATCGACGAAGACGCGCATCTGGTCCTTGACCGAGACCATGTTCCATTCGATCGCGGCCTTGCCGTCGCGATTGCCCAGGTCGATCTCGACCGCCTCCGGCGCGTCGCCGCCCTGCTGCACGGTATCGTTGCACTGGGCTGTGCGCGTCCCATCCGTCGGCGGCAGGGGAGGCGCCACCGGGATGACGACCGGCGGCAGCGGTGGTGGCGGGAGAGGTGGCGGCAAGACGTCGACGCTGTGGCAGGCGCGGTCGTTCAGCGGATTGGCATCGCCGGAAAGGCCTGCGTCCTCGGGGAACAGGGCGTCACGCAACGTATCCGTGATCGCGCCGTCGACATCGAGGCCGAAGTCCGTCTGATAGGCGGTAATGGCCGCCGTCGTCTGCGCATCCAGAACACCATCGACGGGACCGGGATCATAGCCCAGCGCGCTCAGGCGGCGCTCGATGGCCAGAATGACGTCCGCGGAATCGTCGGGACCGAGCGGGGCCCAGACGTCCTCCACGCAGTTCTCCACGGTCCCGACCATGCCGGGCGGCAGGACGATGTCCATGGTCAGCGTCACGAACTGGCCCGGTGCGAGCGTGACCGTGTCATGGGCGCAGTTGACGCTGTCTCCCGCCTGCGTGCAGGCCCATTCGGGCTGCGGCGCGAAATTGGCCAGCGTCGCTCCCGGCGGCATCGTGTCCGTCTCGAACAGGGGGCCGTTCCACGTGCCCGTGCCGACGTTGGCAACGGTGATGGTGAAGCTGCAGACATCGCCGGCGATACACGTGGCAGGCCCGGTCTTGCGCTTCTCGAGATCGGGCTGCGGCGGAGGCGGCGTGCTCGACGTCCCCTCGGTCACGACCGTGACCGTCGGCGGCGCCAGGGGCGGGGGCTGCGGCGGGGCGAGGACCGGCGCACCCGAGCACGACTGATAGACGGCCACGTCGCCGATCTTGGTGGCGTCGTCGCGCGTCAATTCCGGCACGATCGGCTGACCGGCGCCGTCGAGGTTCTGGTCGGTGTCGATCATGTAGGACTGGCGCGGGCCAGCCGGTGGATAGGCGTCCCCGCCCAAGGTGACCAACGTCATCTCTGGCAGCACGTCGGCCAGGACGGCTTCCGGTCCGCCCTGCAGACCGCTGACGTGCGAGCCGTCCGAGCGCTTGTTGGCCGCGGGATTGAAACACGGGCCTGCGGGCGAGCATAGCCAGTCGCCGGTGATCCAAACGGACTGATCGGGTGCGTTGAGGTCGACCTGGCCGGCGCGGTCGTAGCCGTAGCCGAAGTCCGCGCCACCTGCGCCGTTGGCCCGGATGCGCGGCGAGGTCATGCCGCGGCGGTCGAAGTAGCCTACGTCGTAGCGGCCGGCCAGCGTCCAGCTATCGTCCGTCTCGGCGTTGTAGCGCAGAACGCGGGCCGCGAAGGGATCGGCGAACGGATGCGTCGCGGCGAGCCCGAGATTGCGCATGCCGCCACGTTCCGACATCAGCATCGCCTTCGCGGGGCCGCAACGCGGGAACGTAATGTCGGAGACGGGATTGCTCGCGCCGAAGCGCGCCACGTCGACAGGGTCGATGAAGAACTCCGGCATCGACATCTCGCGCGTGACGCGCGCTGGATCGAAGTGTCCGTCCTCCGTCATTGCGACGGACCAGAGCGAATTGTGCTTCTCGTCTTCGGGGGCGGTGGCAAAGCCGGCACTGCCCAGGGCCGCGCTGCCCCACACCGCATAGTAGACGCGCACTTCACCCGTCGCATCGTCGCGGCGCACGCCGATGCCCCAGATCCTGCGCCGGAAGTCCGCGATGTTCCAGCACTCCGGCGTCGCCGAAAAATCACCCGTGGGGCAATCGGCGATGCGGGCACGCGAGGCAGGATCGAAGGCGACGGACGGCAGGGTCGAGGGCGATGCCTTCTCCGTATCGAAGTACGTGCCGCGCCCCTCCACGCCATGATCGAAGCGGCCGAGGTCCTTGCCGTCGGCAATGGCGATGCGGTGGATCATGCCCGTCTCGAGGTCGGTGACGAGGAGCTGATCGTGCCACTGATCGTAGGCGATGTTGCCCAGCGCGGCGCCGGTGTTTTCGCGTCCGTCCAGCGTGACGTTGGAGAAGACGGCGGGCTTGTAGCCGTTCGCGGCGCTCAACTTGTAGATCGTGCCCGGGCCGCCTCCCGCCCCCCACATGCCCGGCATCCAGGCCCGGTTGTCGGCGGTGCGGTGCAAGCCGAATGCGGCCGTCGCGGTAATGTAGATGTTGGGGGGATTTGCGTTATCGAGCGCGACGCCGAAGACCTGGCCGACCTCGCGCGCCTTGACGAAGGCACGCTGCGGCTCGTTGAGCCAGTGCTGGCCTTGCGCGGGCTGTCCGGGCTTGCGGATATCCGTGATGCTGCCGACGATCCCGTCGGGATCGAGCGTTGGCGACGGTCCAGGCCTGATCCCCGAAAACCGCGTGACGAAGGCTTCGCCGGGTTGCATGGCAGAGCCTGGGCCGGAGGCCGGGGGGGCCTGGGCGAAAGCCGCCACATGACTGAGCAGAAACACCAGCGCACCAGCGAGCATCGACAGTCGGCGCGCGGTCTTCGTCATAATCGGACACTCCCCGTCTCGTGTCGTCGTCGCGACCCTCGTGGAATGCAGCGGCACGCCGCACGTCGTCGCCTCGATCCGAACCAAACGAGCAAAGCCGGCGGTTCATGCGCAATTCGGTTCGAGACGCCCGCTGCACGGTCGCCACGCCAGCGGTCGCGAGCTGGCAACGCGGCCGATTGTGCAGTTAACGAACTTATACGTAAATTAGAGAGCGCTTCCACCCTCGCCGCCTTGATAGAGGTCAAGATTCGCAACACAGCATTCAAAATCTCCGAAATCGCGCGGTGCACAGGCGCCGTCTCGGTCAGTGAATGAGGCCTCCGGCGGCCCCCAAGCCGCGCATCTGGCGCTTGCTGGGGGATGGCGTTTACCGCACTGTCGAGCGGCAACGGCTGAAAGGCGCCCCCACATGACTTGGCTCGTACTGCTCGCGCTCGGCGTCCTGGCGGGCACAGTGGGAGGCGTGGTCGGCTTTGGCGGCTCGACGATCCTGCTGCCGGCCCTCGTCCTGGTCTTCGGCCCCAAGGAAGCGGTGCCGATCATGGGGCTGGCGGGGCTGCTGGCAAACCTGTCCCGCGTGACGACATGGTGGCGGGCGGTCGATTGGCAGGCGGCAGCCGTCTATTCGCTGACGGGAGTGCCCTCGGTGGCGCTCGGCGCGCGCTTGTTCCTGGCGCTCGACGCCCGCATGGTCGAAGGCTTCCTCGGCGTGTTCATGATCGCCATGGTGCCGGTGCGCCGCTGGCTGATGGCCCGGCAGTTCAAGATCGGACTGGGCGGATTGGCGCTGGCGGGGATCGCAGTGGGCTTCCTGACGGGAATGGTCGCCTCGACCGGGCCGCTCAGCACGCCGTTCTTTCTGGCGTTCGGGCTCGTCAAGGGCGCCTACGTGGCGACCGAGGCCCTGGGTTCGCTCTCCATTTTCTCGACCAAATCACTGGTGTTCCAGCGCTTCGGCGCCATCGGCGTGGAGACCGCGCTCAAGGGGGCCATCATCGGCGGCGCGATGATGCTGGGCTCCTGGCTCGCCAAGCGCATCGTGGAGCGACTGGAGGCCCGGCAATTCGGTGCCATCATGGATGGGGTGATGCTGCTTGCCGGCGTCTCGATGCTCGGCGCTCTGTGGGTCTGAGCGCGCGTCACCGCCAACGTGGCGATTGCGGCCGGCCAAGATCCCCCCTCAGGGCATCGTTAACCATTTCCAGTTACCATTTTCACCTTGGAACGACCCGGAAAATGCCATGTTGCCGGGTGATCTAGTGTAGCGCATCTGACGTTTGGTACCCACTCGCAGCTGGGACCATGACCAAACGTCAGATGCAAAAGCTACACTAGAATCATATGGTTGCTAGTGTTCCTTCTGGCTCCGACACTTGGTCCAGAGTATGACGCACGGGGAACCAAGTGTCGGAGCCGGAACACTAGTGTAGCGCATCTGATGTTTGGTCCCCGGTTGCGGCTGGGCTTGCAACCAAACACCAGATGAAAAAGCTACGCGAGAAACAATTGGTTCTGAGTGTTCCCTTTGGTTCCGACATTTGCACTCGGAGGAACTGCCAGGGGATGCAGATGTCGGAATCGGAACAGTAGTGGCTACCCAAGGCTTGAAGCGTACTGCGTAGACGGGGGTCGGACGACATGCTTCCAATTCGGGCGCGCGCCTCTGGCGTCTGCCAGCGCGCCGCGTATGCCTTATTGTGTACCGTCGCGGTCGTCGCTGGAGCCGATGGTGCGGCCGCCGAAACGTCGGCTGCTGCAGCGACGGCGCCGGCGGACGCGAGCGAGGAACCCATCGTCGTTGCCGCTGCCGCCGGGGAAGCGGGCCGAGCCACATCGCACGGCGCGGCCAAGCCCAACCGCATTCGCACCCGCTTCGTGATCGGCCTCGAGCGCGAGACGAAGTTCCAGGTCTTCGCACTGCGCAATCCAAATCGCGTCATCGTCGACATGCCGGACGTCCGGGTCCGCCTGCCCAGCATGCCTGGAAACGGGCGCCCGATGGGCCTCGTCAGCGGCTTCCGCGGCGGGCTCGCGTCTGCGGGCAAGATGCGCGTCGTCATCGACGTCACCTATCCCGTCGTCGTCGAGGAGGCCCGCATCGAGCGCGACAAGCACGGCCGGGCGCACAACCTCGTCCTGGATATCGTGCCCTTCGACGCCGCCAAGCGTGCGGATCGCAAGCCGTTCGCCTCCGCCACGATGGCGCGGGCCGGCTTGAAGTCCGTGCAACCACCCCTTCCGCGCCCGGCAGAGCGCCCGGAACATCGCGCCGCGCGAACCTACAAGCCCGTCATCGTGCTCGATCCCGGCCATGGCGGCCACGACAGCGGCGCCGTTCGCAACGGGACGGTCGAGAAGGACGTGGTGCTGCTGTTCGCGCAGACGTTGCGCAAGAAGCTGGAGGACAGCCGCCGCTACAAGGTGATGATGACGCGGAGCGACGATACGTTCATCCCCCTGGACGAACGGCGTGACTTCGCCGAGCGTCACAAGGCCGCGCTGTTCATCGCCATCCATGCGGACTACGCGGGATCGCGGGCGCGCGGTGCCACGATCTATTCGTTGCGCGATTCGGTGGCCAACAGCCTTGAGCGCTCGGCCAAGGGCGAGGTCGTTCGCAATCTGTTGAAAGACCACGAGATCAGGGCGCTGCCGACAAGCGCCGCCGACAAGGGTGCCGTCCAGGGCATTCTCGCCGATCTCGCGCAGTCCGAAGTGCAGATGACCAGCACGCGCACCAGCGTGTTCGCCCGCTCCGTCATCGCGTACATGGGCAACACCACGAACATGATGAGCAACCCCGACCGCAGCGCCGCGTTCCGCGTTCTCAAGACGGCCAAGGTGCCGGCGGTTCTGATCGAACTCGCCTACGTATCGAACAAGCAGGACGCCGCGCAGCTCAAGTCGGAGAGCTGGCGCAGGAAAGTTTCCGATTCCATCGCGACGGCGGTCGAGAACTACTTCTCCAACCAGATCGCCCGCATCCCGATGTAACTGTAATCATGACGCGCCGGCTGCCGTCGGCGCCGGGCCATCGTCAGCCGCTGGCGTGGCGCGGTGCCGTGGTGGCGACCGACGGGCGCGCCCGCAGTCGGTCGGCCCAGCCCTGCAACGCCGGTCGCCCCTGCTCCAGCTCGGCCATGCCCACATGGCGGGCGAAGTCGATGCCGGCGAGCAGCAGCATCTGCGCCATATTGATCGGCCCCTGCATCGCGGGCGCGGCTAGCTCGCGCTCCCAGAAATCGGCCAGGCGCCGTGCGCGATCCAATTCGTGCCGCATGATGCCCGGCGAACGCTCGGTCTCGGGCCGGCGGGTCTCGCGCGCGTGGACGGAGATGCCATCGGTCATGCTGCGTGCGTAGGCTTCGAGCCGCCCGTAGCTCCAGTCGCCTTCGGAAAGTGCAGGGCAGAAGCCGGGCTTGCCGTCGAGCCTGTCCAGATAGGCGCAGATGAGCTGGCTGTCCTCGATGCCACGCCCGTCGTCGCACACGAGAAACGGTACGCGACCCGATGGATTGATGGCGTAGTAGGGACTGTCCGTCGTGCGGGTCTTCGCCTCGATCTCGGCCACGCGGGCGTCGAGCCCCTTTTCGCGGATCAGGGTGCGCACGACGCGGGCGTAGGGCGAGGTTCTCGTGTAATAGAGCTTCATGGTGGCTTTCTCCCAATCGGAACATCCATAGCCCATGCGCCTTGCCGATATCGACATTCTCATCATTCCCGGCTGGACGAACTCCGGTCCCGACCACTGGCAGTCGCGATGGGAGCGCAACATGCGTTCGGCGCGCCGGGTGGAACAGGCGGACTGGGATACGCCGATCTGCGCCGACTGGGAGGAGCGGATCGTCGCGGAAGCACAGGCGGCGCGCCGGCCGACCGTGCTCGTCGCACACAGTTGCGGGGTGACTGCCGTGGTGCGCGCGGCGCCGCGACTGGCGGGCACCAGGGTGGTCGGGGCGTTTCTCGTCGCGCCGTCCGATGTCGCGGGGCAGGACATCTGGATCGCCAAGGAGGGGGGATTTGCCGCGTTGCCGGAAGATCCGCTGCCGTTCCCCTCGAAGCTGATCGGCTCTTCGACCGATCCCTATTGCTCGGTGGAGCGCGCACAGGAGCTGGGCCTTGCCTGGGGATCGGACGTATCGATCATCGCGGAGGCGGGGCACATCAACACGGCCTCCGGCCACGGACCATGGCCGGAGGGGTTGTTGTCGTTCGGGATCTTCTTGAAGCGCCTTGGATAAGGCGCGGGATCAGGACTGTCCGCCCTCGATGTCCGAAACGGCCTTGGCCAGGAACTCGCTCATCTGCCGGCGGATATCGACATCGGCCACCTGCACGCCCTTGTCGGCGAAGTCCTTGGCAACTTTGCGGAAAACGTCGTCGTCGCCCTTCTCGGCGAGGTCTGCCTTGCGCACGTCCTTGATATAGGCGTCGAGGGCATCGCCCGTCAGGCCGAGCTTTGCGCCGGCCCATTCGCCCAGCATGCGGTTGCGGCGCGATTCGGCCTTGAACTTAAGATCTTGATCATGCGCGAATTTTTTTTCAAATCCCTTCTCGCGGTCATCGAAGGTCGTCATGATCGTCTCCACCTCTGCGCGTATTGCGCTTCGTTATTCCCGGCATCCGGGTTCTACCCGACGCCCCCTAAAGCTCGCCCAACGCATACCCTGGAGCCCTGATCGGAATCAATCGAGCATATGATCGGCTGCAAAATCGAAGTCTTCCAGCGACCAGATTGTTTCCGGCGGGCCAATCGGCTAATCTCGCTCCCGAATGAGCCAGCCGTCCGCCGGCACCACGTCACGCCATGTTTTGGTGAAAACATGACGCGATTTCAAGAGTGACCGACCAACGATTCCCGATTGGCCCAAGACCAGACGTATACGCGAGATCAAGGACGCTGAAATATGAACAGGCGGCGCCGCATTTACGAGGGCAAGGCAAAAGTCCTCTACGAGGGGCCCGAGCCCGGTACGCTCATCCAGCACTTCAAGGATGACGCGACGGCCTTCAACAACAAGAAGCATGCGCTGATCGACGGCAAGGGCGTGCTCAACAACCGGATCTCCGAGTACATTTTCCAGCGCCTCGGCGAGATCGGCGTTCCCACGCATTTCATCAAGCGGCTGAACATGCGCGAGCAGCTCATCCGCGAGGTGGAGATCATTCCGCTCGAGGTCGTGGTGCGCAATGTGGCGGCGGGCTCGCTGTCGCAGCGGCTGGGCATCGAGGAAGGCGCCGCGTTGCCGCGCTCGATCATCGAGTTCTATTACAAGAACGACAAGCTCGGCGACCCCATGGTGTCGGAAGAGCATATCACCGCGTTCGGCTGGGCAACGCCCCAGGAGATCGACGACATCATGAGCCTGGCGCTCCGGATCAACGATTTCCTCGTCGGTCTCTTCCTGGGCATCGGCATTCGCCTCGTCGACTTCAAGGTGGAGTTCGGCCGGCTCTGGGAATCCAACGAGCAGATGCGGATCGTGCTGGCCGACGAGATCAGCCCGGACTGCTGCCGCCTGTGGGATGCGACATCCGGCGACAAGATGGACAAGGATCGCTTCCGTCGCGACCTGGGCGGCGTGGTGGAGGCTTACACCGAGGTGGCGCGGCGTTTGGGCGTCCTGACGGAGAACCCGCGCCCGAAGGGCTCCGGCCCGGTGCTCGTCTCCACCAACGGCCAGAAGCCGAACTGAGACGTCGCGTCGCATTCGGCGGCGGACGATTTTCGAGCGGATCGGCCCTGCCGGTCCGCTTTCCATTGCACGCGACGACGACAGGCGCACTTGTGCTCGGGGCCCGGAGCGGGCAATAGAGAGCGCAACCGAAACGCCCCGCATTGAGGCCATTGCCGATGAAAGCCAAGATCCGCATCACCCTGAAGAACGGCGTGCTCGATCCGCAGGGCAAGGCCATCCAGAACGCGCTCGGCTCGCTCGGCTTCGACGGCGTGAACGAGGTGCGCCAGGGCAAGTACATCGAGCTGGATCTGGCCGAGCAGGACGAGGCGAAGGCCCGCGCCGCCGTCGAGAAGATGTGCAAGGACCTGCTGGCGAATACGGTGATCGAGAACTACAGCTTCGAGATCACGCGCTGAGTTGGCGCGCCATGCCACCTCCCGATCCGCACCGCGACGACGCCATCCGGGCCATGTGGTTCCTGGCCGGCAAGGCTGCGATCTTCATCCTGGTGCCTTTGCTGGCCGCGGCCCTGGCGGTGTGGTGGCGGTTCGGCTGAGCGTACCGCGCGATTTCCCGGTCAAAACCAACGCGTATTGCGCTCGACCGGGCCCTTTCGCACCGGCGTGGCGGGCGACTTTTCACTGCGAACGGGCCACTTCGGCCGCAGCCGGCCCGCTGCGGTTGCTGCAGTCGATGCGGGTTTGGGCCGGCGGGAGCCATTCTTGTCCCGCGTCAGCATGCGCGACACGGCCAGGAGAATTCCTCCCGCGAGCGAAAGCATGAGCCCCACCTCCAGCGCACGCTTCTGGCGGGGGCGCGTCACGTAGGGACGCACTTTTCCGCGATAGAGAATGTCGAGACTTTCGCCTACCGCGACGTGCTTCACGTCGAGCTTGCCGAAGTTCACCCAGACCGATTGCTCGACGCCGCCCGCGCCTTGGAAGGCCAGCTGGGCATAGGGGGTGCGCCGGGTCCGGGTGCCGGCCGCATCGTGCACCGCAACCTCGCCGCAGGAGATGCGCTTCCAGGCGCATTTGCCGCTGCACGGCTTCATCTCGCAGATGCTGCCGAGTTTTGTCACCGTTGCAATGGCGGGAACTCCCGTCACGCGATCGTAGAGCTGCATCGCCGGCATGATGAGGCCAGCAAGCAGCATCAGCCAGCCCAGCCGCCGACCGAAATGAACGGCCAGAAAGCGGACGAAGCGCAGCACCAAGCTTTGGGTTTTCGGGTCACTTGCCATCGGGGCACCATGCCATGAACGGGTTGCATTGGCGTAAAGCCGCGAAGGCTGCTATGGAGCGGCTGAATTCGCGAGGCGCTATCCACGAAGCGGGGTGATCCCATGCGCGCATCCGTCATCGTTTTCCCAGGCTCCAACTGCGACCGCGACGTGAAGGTCGCGCTCGAGGCCATTATCGGCCGGCCCGTCAACATGGTCTGGCACGGCGACAGCACCGTTCCCGCGTCAGACTTCATCGTGCTGCCCGGCGGCTTCTCCTACGGCGACTATCTGCGCTGCGGCGCCATGGCCGCGCACTCCAACGTCATGCGCGACGTGGTGGCGAAGGCGAAGGCGGGCGTGCCCGTGCTCGGGATCTGCAACGGCTTCCAGGTGCTTTGCGAAACGGGGCTGCTGCCCGGCGTGCTGCAACGCAACGCGAGCCTGAAGTTCGTCTGCCGCGATACGTTCCTGAAGGTCGAGCGCACGGACACCTTCTTCACGCGCGGCTACCGCCAGGGCGAGATCGCCAACATTCCCGTGGCGCACGGCGACGGCAACTATTTCGCCGACACGGCCACCCTCGACGACCTGGAGGGCGAAGGCCGCGTGGTGTTCCGCTACGTCGATCCCGCGACGGGCGTGGCAACGCCCGAATCCAATCCGAACGGTGCACAGCGCAACATCGCGGGCATCTGCGACGAGACCCGCCGCATCGTCGGCATGATGCCGCATCCCGAGCGGCACTTCGATCGCATCCTGGGCTCCGACGACGGGCGCCGCGTGTTCGAGAGTGCACTGATGAGCGTTGCGGCCTGAGGCCGGCACTGCGCGCGCCCGTGCGTCAGCCGGGCGCGCTGCTCCCCAGATAGACCTCGCGCACCTTGGGATGCGCGCGGATTTCTTCCGGACGACCATCCGCGATCAGCACGCCCTGGCTCATGACCAGGATGCGGTCGGCATGGGCGAAGACGACGTCCATGTCGTGCTCGGTGAACAGAACCGCCGTGCGGCGTTCGCGGGCAATGCCAGCCACCAGCCGCATCAGCTGGCCGCGCTCCTTGGGCGCCATGCCGGCCGTCGGCTCGTCCATCAGCAGCAGGCGCGGCGCGGCGGCGAGAGCCATGGCCAGCTCGACGCGCTTGAGATCGCCATAGGCCAGCATGCTGCACGGCCGCTCCGCCGCCGCGGCCATGCCGACCTCGCCGAGGAGCGCCAATGCGCGATCGCGGTTCAAGCGACCGTCGACCAGCGCTGCGAGGCTCCACCGCTCGCGTGCCGCCAACGCGACCGATACGTTCTCCAGGGCCGTCATCGAGAGGAATGTCGCGGTGATCTGGAAGGTGCGCGCGATACCCAGGTGCGCGAGCCTGCGCGGCGGCAACCCGGTGACGTCGGCGGTGCGCAAGCGCACGCGGCCGGCATCGGGGCGAAGCTGGCCGTTGATGAGATTGAACGTGGTCGTCTTGCCGGCGCCGTTGGGGCCGATGAGCGCGACGATCTCGCCGGCATCGACAGTCAGAGAGACGTCGTCCACGGCCCTCACGCCGGCAAAGCTGCGTCGCAGGCCGGTGGCCTCCAGCACACGCTCGCTCATGTCGAAGACCGCTCCCGGCCCACATAGCGGCCGAGCCCTCCCACGATGCCCTGCGGAAACGCAATGGTCAGCGCCACCACGACAGTTCCGAGCAGCGCCTGCCAGTATGGAACGGCACGCGCGATCCAATCCTGCATCCCCACGAAGATCGCCGCCCCGACAGCTGGTCCCGTCAAGGTCTGGACGCCGCCTAGCAGCACCATGATCAGCGCGTCCATGGAACGGGGAATGGAGAGCGTGTCTGGCGAAAGGGATCCCTTCGAGAACACGTAGACCGCACCGGCGAGCCCTGCCAGCGCGCCCGAGATCGCGAAGGTCAGCCACTGCATCCGGCGCACGTCGATGCCCGAAGCCTCCGCGCGCATGCGGTGATCGCGCGCGGCGCGCAGCATGTAGCCGTAGCGTGTGTGGGCCAGATGCCACGTCGCGAGGATGGCCGCGCCCGTCACGAACACGACGAACAGGAAATAGGCCCAGCGCGCACCCAGGACATCTGGCGGCCAGATCCCGACAAGGCCGTTGCTGCCGCCCGTGACATCGTCCCACTGGAACGCGATGGCCCACATGATCTGGGCGAACGCCAACGACAGCATGGCGAGCGAAACGCCCGACAGGCGAACGCAGAACCATCCGAAGACGAGGCCGAGCCCCCCTGCGAGCACCGCGCCCCCGACAAGAGCGGGGAGGAACGGCATGCCCGACCTGGCCAGAACGGCTGAGGCATAGGCACCGGCGCCGAAGTAGGCGGCATGGCCGAAGGACGCCATCCCGCCTTGTCCCATCAGCAGCCCGAGACTGGCGGCGAAGAGCGCGAAGGCGGCCATGTCGCCCACGAGCACTAGCGTGAAGCTGTCGGCCACGAGCGGCAGGAGTGCCAGCGTGGCGGTTGCGGCAAGGGCTGCAATCCAGAAGCGATGCGTGGGCCTGGGCAGCGCCATGATCTGGGCGGGCGCCACGCGCGTATGCGCGGGCTCGCCGCCCAACAGCCCCCACGGCCTGAACACCAGCACGACGGCCATGACGATGAATTCGACCACGAGCGTCAGCTTGGTGAAGGAGATCGTGATGCCGGCGATGTTCGCGGTACCCAGGCCGACGCACCATGCCTTGACCACGCCCACGAGCACGGCGGCGAGATAGGCGCCGGGAATGCTGCCGAGGCCGCCGACGACGGTGACGACGAACACATCGGCGATCAGGGCCAGGTCCATGCCGAGGCTGGCGGGTTCACGCGGCAGGGCGAGCGCGCCGGCCAGGCCGGCCAGGAATGCGCCGAGCGCCAGGACCATGGTGAAAAGAACCGACTGGTTGACGCCGAGCGCGGCCGCCATGTCGCGATCCTCGGTGGCAGCGCGCACGCGCGTGCCCCAATCCGTCCGGTGCAGGAGGAGCCAGACCGCGCCCAACAGCAGCGGACCCAGACCGATCAACACGAGATCGTATTGGGGCAGCGGCTTGCCGAAGATCGTCACGACGCCTTTGAGTCCCGGCGCGCGCGGTCCAAGGATGTCCTCCGGCCCCCACAAATAGAGGACCAGATCCTTGATGATGAGCACGAGGCCGAAGGTGGCGATGAGTTGCAGGAGCTCGGGTGCTGCGTACAGGCGGCGGAGCACGACGATCTCGACGAGCATGCCGAGGATGGCGACAGCAGCGCCGGCGAGCAATGCGCCCCCCCAGAAGCCCAGGGCTCCGCCCCCCAACGCTGCAAAGAGCGTCGTGCCCAGATAGGCGCCGAGCATCATCAGCGAGCAGTGCGCGAAGTTGACGATGCGCGTGACGCCGAAAATGAGCGTGAGGCCCAGCGCTACGACGAAAAGCAGCGAGGCACTGGCGAGGCCATTCAGCGTCTGGATGAGAGCGGTGGCGAGCATGTTCCTGCAATAGCAGCGTTGCGGGGCGGGCAGAAGTCTCCTGCTTCATGGCGCGCCCGCCGGTCTCTTGATCATGATCAACGGCGCGGGGCGGATCGGGAGCCTAGAATGCCCCCATACAGGGAGTTGGTGGCGCACATCATGCGGGTGTTCGCTTGCCGCACTCGTTCGCGATGCATGGCTGGAGTGGAACATGCCGACAAGACGCTCAACGCAATCCTCGGTTCCCAGCGACGAGGTTCCGAGCCTCGAAATCGCACTCGACAAGGTCTGCTGGATCATCCTGAAAGCGCGCGAATTCGACGTGAAGGACGTCTCCTCCGACATGGGTCCCGCGGCCGACGAGGGCGAGGAGGGCATGTATTCGGTGCTGGAGGATCGCGGCGACGATCCTGTCGAGCACGAGCTTCGCTCCTTCATTGCCGACCTGTCGGACGACGAGCAGATCGACCTCGTGGCGCTGTCATGGCTCGGCCGCGAAGACAATACGCTCGCCGATTGGCAGAACCTTCGGGCGGAAGCCGCGCGCGCCCACCAGAACCGGCGCCGGCAGACGGCGACCTATCTCTTGGGCGAGCCGCTGCTCGGCGACTTCCTCGAGGAGGCCGTCAACATGCTCGGCCACAACTGCCAGGATCACGACGTGAGCTGACGGCCCCGCCGCAGCGCCGGCCCGGCCGGCCCGGCCGGCCGCGACAGGAGCGGTGGTGTCGTCGTCTCAGCGATACGTGCGGTTCTGGCGCAGATAGGATGCGTTGACCCAGCCGGAGCGGCCCCGCCAGGCGACGCGGCACCAGCTACCCCGGCATCGCCCGGCCCGCGTGATGCCGCAGGCGCCCGCGGGAATGCCGCCGATCGCGTCGTAGTCGACACCCGGCCCCAAGCGAATGCGCAGCGTATCCCATTGCTCGACGCCGCGGACGCAGGCGGCGGCCTCGCGTCCGTCGGCCTCCTCGGCGTCCCGCTGCGGGCGCCTGCTGGCAGCCTTGGCGGCGGTTGCGTTCTGCCCGTTCTCGTAGACCGCGATGCGCTTGGAATCGACCCAGCCACGCTTGCCGCCCAGCGCCATGTCGCACCAGCCGTTGCGGGCACATTTGCCGACCAGGGCGACGCCGCAGGCCTCGGCCGGCATCGCAGCGACTGCGGCATGTTCGGGACCCGGGCCGGCGCGCATGGGGAGCGTGCCCGGTTTGGCGACGCCATGAACGCACAGCGTGCGTGCCTGGGCATGCGCGGTGTTCGGGGCAAGAAGGGATGGGGCGAGGGCGGCCGCAAGTGCCGTCACGAGCCAGAGCCTACGCATGTCACATGCTCCTCATCTCGTCGGGATGCGTGACGGGTAGCGCAAGCGCCGCGCACGGCACAACGACAACCCACTGTCATCGCGCCGATTTCAGAGTGACCGTGACCGCGTTGCAGCGGCCAGGCTCGTACGGTCCGCCAAAACGGCGAGAGCCCGGCCGCCGAGGCAGCCGGGCTCTCCCATATTCGAAGGTCGCGTGACGATTCTGCCTAGTCGAGCAGGCCCCACCGGCGCGGGAGATAGAAGATCAGATCCGGGAACGCCATGCAGAGCGCAACCGCCAGAAGCTGGAGGCACACGAACGGGATGATGCCGCGGTAGATGTGCCCCATCGTGACCGAGGGTGGCACGGTGCCCTTCATGTAGAAGAGCGCGAACCCGAACGGCGGCGTCAAGAACGCCGATTGCAGGTTCACCGCCAGCAGCATCGCGTACCACAGCAGGATGTTCTTGGGGCCCTGGATGAAGGTGCCGAAATCGGCCTTCGCAAGGATGGGCGAGAACACCGGCAGCACGACCAGACAGATCTCGAGGAAGTCGAAGAAGAAGCCCATGATGAACACGAGGATCATCACGAAGGCCAGCGTCTCCCAGCCCGTGTCGATGCCGAGCTTGTTGAGCACCTCGAGAACCACGTCGTCACCGCCCAGTGCGCGGAACACGTAGGAGAACAGCGTCGCGCCGAAGACGATGAAGAACACGAGGCCGTTGGTCAGGCCGGCGCTCAGGATCATCTCGTTGAACGTCTTCATGGTCAACTTGCCGGCGCGGGCAGCCAGGATCAGTGCGCCAAGACAGCCGACGCCGGCGGCCTCGGTGGGCGTTGCCCAGCCACCGAAGATCGACCCCAGCACCAGCACGATGAGGAACGCAGGCGGCGCGAAGCTGAACACGATCATCTTGATCAGTTCGGCGCTGTTCTGCGGGCCCTCGTCCGCTCCCAGCGGCGGCGCCGCCTTCGGGTTCAGGTACGAGAAGACGATGATGTAGACGACGTAGAGGGTCGAGAGCAGCAGGCCGGGCACGACGGCTGCGGCGAACAGGAGGCCGACCGAAATCTGCATCAGGTCGCCGACGATCACGAGCATGATCGAGGGCGGGATCAGAATTCCCAGCGTTCCCGACGCGGCAATCGTGCCGACCGACAGCTCTTTCGAGTAGCCGCGATCGAGCATGACGGGCAGCGCGATCAGCGTCAGCATCACCACCGAGGCGCCGACGATGCCGGTCGTCGCAGCCATGATGGTGCCGAGCAGGACCACCGCCAGGGCGAGGCCGCCCGGGATGCGCCGGAAGATCACCTGCAGGCAGCGCAGGAGTTCCTCGGCGACGCCGCTTCGTTCGAGAATGACGCCCATGAAGATGAACATCGGGACGGCGACGAGCACCTGGTTCTCGACCGCCGAGCCGTAGATGCGCGGCAACAGGTTGGAGAACTGCACCGGGCTGAACAGCCCGAAGTAGATGCCGGCCCAGCCGAAGAAGATGCCGACGGCACCCAGAACGAAGGCGACGGGGTAGCCCACGAACATGATGAACGTGAGCACGCAGAACATAATCACTGCGAGGTGATCAGCAATCCATTCCATTTCCTGATCTCCTCAGTGAGCCGACTTGGCGACGTCTGACATGGCCGCCTCGGCATCCGCCTCGGAGCCGAACAGGAAGACGAACCGCCTGATGAAGACGGACGTGACCGCCGCGAGGATCGACGCGAAACCGAAGAACAGGAAGAACTTGATGATGTAGCGTGCGGGCAGGCCGTTGGGCGCAGCCGAAGATTCGAGCTGGCGCAACGAGTCGGCGAAGAAGTCCCAGGCGTAGGGCAGCGCGACACCGACATAGGGCAGCGCGAAGAAGAGGCAGCCGAACAGCTCAAGCCACGCCTGCTTGCGGGCCGACAGCCCACCCGTGAACACGTCGATGCGGACGTGGGCGTTCTTCACGTAGCAGAACGCGATCCATGTGAGGAACAGCGCCGCATGAAGATGCCACTCGAGTTCCTGCAATCGCGTCGATCCCAGATCGATGCCGAACAATTCGAGCTGGAAGCCGAATTTTCGCGTCACGACGTCGAAGCAGATCACCAACACCATGAAGATGAAGCACCAGCCGAAAAGCCGGGCAATGAAGCCCAGTATCCCGTCGATCGCCTCGCTTATGCCCAATAGCGCGCGCACGTTCCCTCCTGACCCCCAAAAAGCGTCGTTTCAAGATCAATCATGCCCAGCCTCCATGCCTGGTACGCGGC
Organism: Hyphomicrobiaceae bacterium; assembly: GCA_041397775.1. Lineage (GTDB taxonomy): Bacteria > Pseudomonadota > Alphaproteobacteria > Rhizobiales > Hyphomicrobiaceae. Next base: position 431,804 of record JAWKWB010000006.1, read on the forward strand.
GGCGTACACTCGCAAAACAACTCGGATTTGCTGGGTTTCGTGTTTGTCTCGGTCGGGGACCGCACGAGACAGTCGGTGAGACGAGGGCCCCACGCATCCCGCGTGGAGCCCTTTCTTCTCACGATGGCTTACTGGAGGTAGCCGTTCTCACGCCAGATCTTGTACTTGCCGCGGAAGTCCGAGTAGCTCGCCCACACCTTGGCGAACTCGGGGCTCTTGGCCTTCTGCTCGGCGACGACTTCCTGCCACTTGGCTTCGAGCGTCTTGAGGATCTCGGGCGACCACTTGTGGATGTTCACGCCCTTCTTCTGCAGCTCGGCCATGGCGCCGAACTGGGCAGCCTCGGACTCGGCGAATTCCTGGAACATCTGGGCCTTGCAGGAATTGTCGACGATGGCCTTCTGGGTCGGCGAGAACTCAGCCCACTTCTTCTTGGAGATGTAGAGGTGAGCCGTCGAGGCCTGCTGGTGCCAGCCGGGGAAGTAGTAGTGCTTGGCGACCTGATAGAAGCCCAGCGTCAGGTCCATGGACGGCATCGAGAACTCGGTGGCGTCGATGGTGCCGAGCTGGAGCGCCTGGAAGATTTCGCCGGCCTGCAGGAGCTGCGTGGCAACGCCCATCTTCTGCATGACGTTGGCGCCGAGGCCGTAGAAGCGCATCTTCAGGCCCTTGAAGTCGTCGACGGACTTCATTTCCTTGCGGAACCAGCCGGACGCCTCAGGCGCAATGATGCCACAGAGCTTGGCGATGATGTTGTACTTGGCGTGCAGGTCGTCGGACAGCTTGTTGCCGCCGCCGTATTCGAACCAGGCGATGTATTCGCCGACGCCCGGGCCGAACGGCACAGCGCCGAACAGAGCAAAGGCGATGTCCTTGCCCGTAAAGTAGCCCGTGGCCGTGTAGGCCATGTCGAGCGAGCCGTTGCCGACGGCATCGAAGTACTGGCTGCCCGGGACGAGGGCGCCCGGCTCGAAGAATTTCACGTCGAGGGAGCCGCCCGACTGGTCGCGCATCATCTTGACGAGGCGCTGCTCGGCGGTGCCGAGGATAGCCGTCGAGCTCGGGAAGGCGCCGGCCATCTGGACGCGGACCTTCTTGTCCGCCGCCTGCGCCGGCATGGCGAGTACGCTTGCGCATGCAGCAGCGGCAAGCAGTGACTTGAACTTCATGTAGTGCTCCTTTGGTGTCGACTTTTCTTGAGGTTGTCTTGCGGCACCGGCTCCCGGGAACCGGCTTCCATCGGCATCGTCAACCGCGATGGTCAGCCCCACAACGCCCCGCCGGAGAACCCTATCGTCCCCGCCATGGCGCTGTGCGATCCCCGCACACGGCCTAGATTTTTGGATTATCGATTCGTCGCCGTCGTTTCCTCCCTCCCTCGTTCGGGCCACTGCATCGACGGAATGGCGCTATGCGATTTCCGCTTCTTGTCGTCTTTTGGGAAGGAGACTACATGGGCCGGCTGCTTTTGCAAGCCTTTGCGCAATTGCGCTTTTTCCACATACCAGCGGCCGCGCAGAGAAAGGCGCGGCGGCCGAATAGCAGAATCAGTGCTCCCGCTCGCCAACTAATCCGATGGCGAGGGGCCTTTCTGGCGTTGCTCGATGCTCTCGATATGGCCACGATCGTAGCTGCGATCATGCACATCGTCGGTTCGCTGATCGACCCAGGCGTCGTCGACCGTCGCCACCCTGTAAGCCAGATAATGTGCCGTAAACGCGGTGCCCGTCACCAGCAGCACCCAGAACGCCCACCATGGCGGGCCAGTTAGAACGTTCGCGATCGTGAGCAAGGCGTTGGTTGCTACAAATAGCCGCAGGTGCAAGCCGAAGTGGCGTACGAGCACCTGCATCATGCCGCCGTTGCCAGGGCCTTTTCCCGTTGCGGTCTTGCGATCCATGCGCGCCTCATCGTGTTGTCGCGTCAGGCCGGCGGCTCCTCCGGCATATCGCGATAGGCGTTTGCAATGGCGACGATGCGCCAGTTGTAGAGCAGCCAAAGCCCCAGCACGACCACCAGCACCGCCTTGTCGGTGTCGCCGGCCTGGGGGTGGAAGCCATAGATCATGACGTAGGCCAGGCCGGCAGCCGGCGCGATCGCCGTCGTTGCGGCGGCAAGCGGGTGCTTCGTGAGGCCCAGCGCGATCGTCGAGGCCGTGAGCAGCAGGGCGCACGCCGTGACGCCCAGGGCGCCCTGGTGCGGCAGCTTCGGCGAGATCGACATGAGCGACACGCCCGCGAGCAGGACCGTCACGATGAGGCAGTAGAAATACAGCTCATAGCCCGCCTGGGTCTTCGTCAGCTTCGCGACCGGCGTCGTATAGGGAGTCTTGCGGCTGTCGAAGACGTACCGCCGAAACATCGACTCCCAGTCGAGATGATGCATCTGTGATCTCATCTGCTTGCGGCGCGCCCTTGGCTGCCCTCGCCACAGACGGGGACAGTGCCCCGCCTGCGGCCATGGCGCCTCAGGAACTCGCGTTCAGCTTCTCGTCCTGAAGCTTGATCAACTCCTCGGGCGTCGTCGCGAGGCTGTCGGGCATATCCTCCAGCTTGATGCGCTCCTTGCCTTCGATCTTGCTGCCGGCTTCCTCGGGCCATTCGACCGTCATGAGATCGAACCGCCGCGAGGGATCACCCCATAGAACCGCGACCGTCTGCAGCCACACGGCAACGCCGGCCAGCAAGGCCACGACGAGGCCCACGACGAGGACGCTCTTGATGATCCAGCGATGGCTCAGCCCCACGGTGGAGGCCGAAATCTCGCCGATCTGATACGACTCCACCGCGTAGGTCGCGGCGAAGTAGATCACGATCGTGCAGAACGGGATCATGAAGAACGTCAGCCCCAGGAACTCGATCCAGGCCTTCTTGCGAAAGCTCAGGTTCTCCCGCACCAGATCGACGCGCACGTGGCTGTTGTTGATGTAGCCGTAGCCCAGGACGAGCGCGAACAGCGCCGCGTGGAAGTGCCATTCCAGCTCCTGCAGCAACGTCGAGCCGAAGATCGGCCCGAACGTCTTGATCAGGAAGGGCTGCAGCCCGACCACGTCGTTGATGACGGGATCGCGCCACGTCAACTTGCGCGCGACGACGTCGATCACGGTGATCAGCACCAGTGGGATCGACAGCCACGCCGCTATCTTCCCCACCTTCTCGACGAGGACCCGCAAGGCCTCGCTCAACTTGAGGATGACCGGCTCTTCACCGCGCGCATAGCGGCGGAAGGCATCGCTCTCGACGGCCTGATAGGCTCCTTCGTTCATGTCTCCGCCTCCTCTCAATTATAGGTGCTGCGCATCAGCCAGAGCGCGATGTCGGGGAACAGCATCACCATGACAAGCGCCAGAAGCTGGAGGCAGACGAACGGGATGATGCCCAGGTAGATGCTCTGGATCTTGATCTCCTTGGGGGCGATTCCCTTCAGATAGAAGAGCGCAAAGCCGAAAGGCGGCGTCAGGAACGAAGTCTGCAGGTTCACCGCCATGAGGATCGTGAACCAGTACGTGACCTCCTCCTTCGCCACGTGGCCACCGAAGTCGAGGCCCGCGATCATGGGCGCGAAAACCGGCAACACGATCAGCGTGATCTCGATCCAGTCGAGGAAGAAGCCCAGGACGAAGACGATGGCCATGATCAGGAACAGGAAGCCCCAGGGACCCAGGCCAGCCGACTTGATGAGATGCTCGACGATATCGTCGCCACCCAGGGCGCGATAGACGTAGGCGAAACACGTGGCGGCGATGATGATGAAGAAGATCATCGCTACGGTGCGCGCGGACGTCTCGCAGACCCCCTTGATGATCGACCAGTTGAACCGGCCTGCGAACATCGCGAGCACCATGGCCCCGAAGGCGCCGACGGCGCCTGCCTCGCTCGGCGTTGCCCAGCCGAGAAGGATCGAGCCCTTGATCAGGCCGATGAGCACGACCGGCGGCAGGAAGGCCTTGCGCAGCAGCGGCCCCACCAGACAGCCCACCGTCGCCACGCCCATGATGAACCCGAAGACATTCGAGATCCCCTCGGGAATGACCTTCATGGAGCCGCCGACGAGCAGGGCCGCACAAATCGCGGCAGACCCGAGCGCGTAGGGCGACAAGCCCGTCCAAAGCTGGTCACGTGGAACCTGGAGCAGCTCGGCGGGCAGCGGCGGGGCGATGGACGGGCGCATCCATGCGCTGATCGCCACATAGAGCAGGTAGAGCACCGCCAGCGACAGGCCCGGAAGCACGGCGGCCATGAACAGGTTGCCGACGGAAATCGACAGCAGGTCCGCCATGATGATCAGCATGATCGACGGCGGGATGAGAATACCCAGTGTGCCCGAGGCGGCGATCACGCCCGTGGCCAGCGAGTGCGAGTAGTTCTGCCGGATCATGGCGGGCAGCGCCAAGGCCGTCATCATCGTGACGGAGGCGCCGATGATGCCGGTCATCGCGGCGAGAATGGTTCCCATGATGGTGACGGCGAGCGCGAGCGCGCCGGGCACCCGCTTCAGCAGAACCTGGACGCAATAGAGCAGGTCGTTGGCGATGCCGGACCGCTCCATCATGACGCCCATGAACACGAACGCGGGGATCGAGACGAGCACGAGGTTCTCGGCCGCCTGCCCCCAGATGCGCGGCAGGAAGTTGAAGAACTCGATCAACTTGAAGCTGCCGACGAAGTAGCCGAGCATGCCGAAGAGGAGCGCTACCCCGCCAAGAATGAAGGCGACTGGAAAACCGCTGAAGAGCAGTATGGCGAGCGTGAGGAACATTGCGATGGGCAGGTATTCCTGCACCTTGTAGAGTAATTCCTCGCGTGCTTCCGCCTCCATGCCCGATACGAGCATCGTGACGACGCCGACGAGCGCCAGGATCGCGATGGCGATGGCGATTGCCACCCAACCGCTCCTGGACGCGGACTTGCCGTGAGAGATTTCGGCCATTGAGATGCTTCCTGCGTCGAGCCGGCAACGATGTCCAGCTCATGGCACGCGCCGATATTGCGTGCGCTCCCCACCCCGGTTGCGAATAGTGTGACGGGAGCACCCCGATCGGGATGCTCCCCTGAGAAGCTGCCAGCCCTACTTCTTGAGGTAGTTGGCCTTCATGTACTGGGCATCGCCCCAGATCGCGTAATTCTTGCGGAAGGCGAGGTAGTCGTCGGCCACCTTCTTGAAGAGCGGATCCTTGGCCGACTCTTCCTTGACGACGTCGAGCCAGGCCTGCTGCATCTTGGCCAGATCGTCGTCCGACCAGCGGCGCACCTTGACGCCGTGCTTGTCACGCATCAGCGCCATTTCGTCGAACTGCTGGGCCTCGGTCTCCGCGTACGTGTAGGCAACCTGATTGCCCGCCGCGACCCGGATGATCGCCTGGTATTCCTTCGGCAGCGCCTCGTAGGCCTTCTTGTTCATCAGCAGCTCGCTGCACGAGGCCTGCTGGTGCCAGCCGGGGAAGTAGTTGTACTTGGCGATCTGATGGAACCCGAGCTTGATGTCCATCTTGGGCATGGAGAACTCGGTGGCATCGATGACGCCGCGCTCCAGGGCCGGGTAGATGTCGGCGCCGGCGAGAAGCTGCGTGGACACGCCGAGCTTCTGCATGACTTTCGCACCGAGACCGAAGAAGCGCATCTTGATGCCCTTCAGCTCGTCGACCGACTTGATCTCGTTCTTGAACCAGCCCGACGTCTCGGGGCCGATGCAGAACACGTCGAACGCTTTCAAGCCGTGCTTCTCGTAGATCTCGTCGCGGAACTTGTTGCCATTGCCGAACCACTTCCAGGCCAGGAACTCACCGATATTGGGGCCGAACGGCACGGTCGTGAAGAACGCGGCCGCCGGATACTTGCCGGTGTGGTAGCCCGGTGTCGTCCAGCACGACTCGATGGATCCCTTGGAGACCGCATCGAAGCACTCGAGCGCGGGCACGAGCGCGCCGGGTTCGTGGAACTTGATGTCGAACTTGCCGCCGGTCATCGCCTTGACGTCGTCGACGTAGCGCAGGGCCGAGGTGCCCAGATGCGGCAGGTTCGAGCCAAAGGCGCTCTGCATCTTCCATTTCACGCGCTTCTGGGCATGGGCGGTGTCGGCGACCAGCCCCATCGCGGCAACGGCTGCAATTCCGAGGAAAAGCCTCTTGAAGGTCATACGGATGGTTCCTCCCAGTTGGTCTTAGTCATGACGGTCGCAAGGTTCAGCTATGCGTTTTTTATTCTTGAAATCCGTCTCAAGAAGGCAACCAGCAACGCCGCGGCGAGTGCAATTACAAAAGTTAACGTATTTTTATATAAAGAAAAAATATACTTGTTCCTTGTGCGTTCCTGTTTTCTGAACACCTGCATTTTGCAGATTTGTCATGGCAGACCGGCGCTGAGCGCGTGGATTTTTCCGAGCATTTACAACCATCTCAGACTGCGGCGAATCGGCGCCCCAGAAGTGCCCTGCCAAGGCTTGCGCCGGCAGGCGCCCAGCGGCACGCCGCGAGCGCTGGCGCACGGCCCTTCGTCATGCGAACCTGACCTTGTCCACGAGCTCCCGTTCACCCGCGGGCTCTGGTCGCTTGGGATCACGAGGACAGCACCCCATGTCGCAGGTCACGGACAATCGCCAGCAGGGCCGCTTCGAGATGCTCGTGGAGGGGCATACGGCATTCGTGACGTACCGGATTTCCGGCGACACGGCCGTGCTCAATCATGCCGAGGTGCCCGCAGAGCTGGAGGGGCGCGGCGTCGGCTCGCGTCTGGTGCGCGGCACGCTCGAGCACTTGCGCGAGCGCGGGATGCAGGTGGTGCCGCGTTGCTCGTTCGTCGCGGCCTTCATACGCAAGAATGCGGAGTTCGCGGACATGCTCGCGAACGGCCGCTGAGCGCTGGCCCCCTGTTCGCGGCGGCGTCCGCGTGTCAGGCCGCCTTCACCAGCCGGGCCTGCAGGTCGAGAACTGCCATCATGAAGCCCACGCGATCCTCCAGCGCCTCCTCGAAGAACGAGAAATAGTTGGGCGATGTCGGCACGATGTCGCCGATGACCTCGCCATACTCCAGTCGCAGGTCGGCGCCGTAGTGCGCTGCGATCGCCTGCATTTTCGCATTCTCGGCCAGGCAGCTCATGTAGATGTGGCCGACGCCGCGATTGCGCGCGGCCAGGATCACACGCCCCATCAGGGATGTGCCGATCCCGCGCCGCTGGTTTGGCCCCTCGACGGAGAAGGCGGCTTCCGCCTCGCCGGCCCAGGTCGTCCCGAGCTTTCGCAGCTCGGCGACCGCGCGCAGGACGCCCTCCTCGAAGTAGCCGAAGACGATGGCACCCGCGTCGGCCATGCGGCTGGCGTATTCCTCGATGAACACGTCCGACACGCCGTGGGCGAAGCGAAGCCGGCGGCTCTCCTTGTCGAGCCGCAACAGATGCGCGCGGAACGCATGCGACTCGTGCGGCCAGAGCTTGCGAATCGTGCCCGGGAGAGCAGTCGCAGTTGCATGAGCCTCGCCCATCGGCGGATCCCTTCGTCGACAAATCCGAAGCGTGGCACGCCGCCTGACCTGGATGTCGGCGGGCCCCACGCTTTGCGTTGCACAATCCTACTCCCAAGACACCAGCACTTCATGACAAAAATCATGACAATTCATGGCATTGCCGCGATGCAGCACAGACATTTTGCCGCAAGCTCCAGCGACCGACCGGCGCGTCGGTCCGGCGAAAACTTGACCGCGGCGCTGCCAAACGGTAGCCACAATCGCGAAAACCTCGCTACGTCTGCTCATCAGGCCGCTCGATAGCGGGGGTGGTGCTTGCAGCCGGCGCATTTTGCGCCTGCGAACTGCCACGAGAGAAACCCGCGCGCCTCAGCCACGAGGCGTCTCCAACCCGAACGAGATCCATGGCGATCGGTCCCCTGGAACGATACAGATCCCGCGTCCAAGCGGGTGAGATGGACGCCGATGCGGCACAACTCGCAGCCGTTACGCGCCTCGACGAGATATCGGTGGCCCTCAATCGCTGGCAGCCCGCCCGCTGGACCTTGAAGAGCCTGTTCGGCGCCAAGCCGGCGCCGCCGCCGCGCGGCCTCTACATCCACGGCAAGGTCGGGCGCGGCAAGACGATGCTGATGGATCTCTTCTACGACGCCACGGATTTCCGGCCGAAGCGGCGCGTGCATTTCCACGAGTTCATGGCGGAGACGCACGATCGCATCGGCGTCGCGCGCAAGACGACAGATGGCGATCCGGTGCCCAAGGTGGCCAACGACATCGCCGACGGCTGCGGCCTGCTGTGCTTCGACGAGTTGCATGTCACGGACATTGCCGACGCGATGATCCTGGGCCGGCTGTTCAAGGGCCTTTTCGAGCGCCAGGTGATGATGGTCGCCACCTCGAACGTGCCGCCTTCGGGGCTCTACAAGAACGGTCTCAACCGGCAACTGTTCCTGCCGACGATCGCGCTGATCGAAGCGTCCATGGACGTTCTCGAGCTGTCGTCGGCCAAGGACTTCCGGCTGGAGCGGCTGGAGGGCCAGAAACTCTACTTCACGCCGCACGACGAGACCGCGCACAAGGCGCTGCACGCCGCCTTCACGCGGTTGACCGGCCTGTGGGAAGGCACGCCCGAGAACCTCGACGTGAAAGGGCGCAACCTGCACGTTCCATCCGCGGCGCGGGGCGTGGCACGCTTCACCTTTTCGGAGCTTTGCGACCGGCCGCTGGGTACGCTCGACTACCTGCACCTTTCGAACCGCTATCACACACTCATCATCGAGGACATTCCCAAGCTCGGACCCGAGCGGCGGTCGGCGGCGCGGCGGTTCATCAACCTGATCGACACGCTCTATGACAACCGGGTGGGGCTCATCGCCTCGGCGGAGGCAGAGCCCGACGACCTGCATCCCAAGGGGGACGAGTCGTTTCTTTTCGAGCGCACGGCAAGCCGCTTGATGGAAATGCGGTCAGCCGATTATCTGGCAAGCCGCATGGTGCGCATCGACAGCCAGCAGGAAGCGCTGGCCGATACGCAGGAGCAGGAATGACCCGAACGAGACGAAGGCCCTGACGATCCAGATGCCGGCCGCGACCATGGCCGCCTCGCCAGCGGCCCTCTGCGCGGCATGACACGACCCACTGTGACGTAACGCAACCCCAGACCGGGAGCCACGATCCACATGGCCAACGACGCAGACATCGCCTCATCCAACGCCGCAGCACTGGCCCGCCGTTATGGACCCAACGCCATGCCGGCGGTCGGTCCCTGGAACGACGTGATCGCGAGCCTCCTCGATCACCGCTCGGTCCGCGGCTACAAGCCCGATCCGGTGCCTGCCGGCACGCTCGAGACGATGATGGCGGCAGCGCAGTCGGCGGCGACGAGTTCCAACCTGCAGACGTGGTCCGTGGTCGCCGTCAACGATCCTGCAACCCGCGCCGAATTCGCGCGCATCGCCAACAACCAGAAGCACATCGAGGAGTGTCCGCTGTTCCTCTGCTTCCTGGCGGACCTGTCGCGCAACGAGCGGCTCGCCAAGGAGGAAGGCGCGACGCTGGAGGGGCTGCCGTATCTGGAGTCGTTCCTCGTCGCCGCGATCGACGCGGCACTGGCGGCCCAGAACGCCGTCGTTGCCGCGGAATCGCTCGGCCTGTCGACCGTCTACATCGGGGCCATGCGCAACAACGTGGTGCGCGTTGCGGAACTGCTCGGGCTGCCGCCACAGGCGATGTGCGTGTTCGGCCTGTGCGTGGGCTACGCGAAGCCGGGGGCCGTGAGCGCGGTGAAGTCGCGGCTGCCGCAAGAGGCGATCGTGCATCGCGAGCGCTACGACACCAGCCGCGAGAGCGCGCTGCGCAAGGCGTACGATGCGGAACTGGCCAAGTACTCCAAGCAATTCGAGATGGCGCAGTACACGTGGACCGAGCGCGTGCTCAACCGGCTGGGCCCGGTCAAGTCGCTGTCGGGTCGCGACAAGCTGAAGGCGGCCATTCGCGCGCTCGGCTTCCCGCTCAACTGAGCCATCCACATTTCCGACGATATTCGGCGGCTCCGTCGACGCGAAAGCCGATACGGGCCGCCTCGCATTTGCCGACAGGGAGCACGCCATTCATGCTTCGACAGTCTTTTGCCGCGCTGACCGCGGTCCTGGTGCTTTGCGGGAGCGCGGCGGGTAGCAGCCGCGCGTGGGCTGAAGCCCCCTGCCAGAACACGCAGCGGTTCGACCACTGGCTGGCCAGTTTCCGCAAGGAAGCCCGCGAGGCGGGGATCAAGCCGCGCACGATCTCGCGCGTGCTCGACGACATGACGCTGGACAAGGGGATCATCGCGCGTGACCGGCGCCAGAGCTTCTTTTCGCAGAGCTTCCTGAGCTTCTCCGACAAGCTGGCGACCAAGAACCGCGTCGTCTCCGGGCAGCGGAAACTGAAAGCGCTCGCACCGCTGTTTGCCAAGACCGAACGAACGTACGGCGTTCCCGGCCCCGTCATCGCCGCCTTCTGGGCGCTGGAGAGCGATTTCGGCGCCGGCATGGGCAATCTGTCCGTGCTGCGGTCGCTGGCCACGCTCGCCTACGATTGCCGCCGCCCGGAGCGTTTTCGCGGGGAGTTGATGGCCGCCCTCAAGATCATCGATCGCGGCGACCTGCAACCGGAGGACATGATCGGGTCATGGGCCGGCGAGTTGGGACAGACACAGTTCCTCCCCTCGCATTACCTCGCGCATGCCGTCGACGAGGACGGTGACGGGCGGCGTGACCTGCTCAAGAGCGATCCCGACGTCGTGGCCTCTTCCGCTGCGTTCCTGAAGCATCTGGGTTGGCGCGCCGGCGAACCGTGGCTCGAGGAAGTGCGTGTGCCGGAGAGACTGGCCTGGGACCAGGCGGATCTCGCCATCCAGCATCCGCGCAGCCAGTGGGCGAAATGGGGCGTGACCCGCGCCGACGGACGCCCGCTACCGAAGGATGCGATGCCGGCCTCGCTGCTGCTCATGATGGGCCGGCATGGGCCTGCGTTCCTCGCCTATCCCAATTTCCGCATCTATCTGGAGTGGAACCAGTCGCTGACCTACGCGACGACGGCGGCCTATCTCGCCACCCGGATTGCCGGGGCAAAGCCGATGCACCGGGGACGCGAGAAGATCCCCGTGCTGTCCTACGAGGAGGGCAAGCACCTGCAGCGGCTGCTGGTCAAGCGCGGGCACGATGTCGGCGAGGTGGACGGCAAGATCGGCGCCCTCACGCGCGCGGCCGTCAAGAAGGTGCAGCTGGAGCTGCACATGCCTGCCGACAGCTACGCCACGCCCGAGCTGCTGGAGCGGCTGCGGCGCCGGTAGGCGCCGGGCTGCCCATGCTCGGCCCTCACGGTGCGAAACGGCGGGTGGCGGCGATCAGCTCGTGCACGATGCCCGGCTCGGTCATGGCATGGCCGGCATCAGGGACGATGCGCAGATCCGCCTCGGGCCAGCGCGCCTTCAGGTCGAAGGCGTTGCGCAGCGGTGTGACCACGTCGTAGCGGCCATGCACGATGGTGCAGGGGATATGGCGCAGGCGATCGACGCCATCCAGCAACGCTCCGTCGTGCGAGAGAAAGCCGCCGTGCACGAAGTAGTGGCACTCGATGCGCGCGAAGGCGAGCGCGTAGGACTGTGTGCCGAACAGCTCGATGCGTTCGCGATCCTGATGCAGCGCCAGTGTCGAGCCTTCCCACACACTCCAGGCCCTTGCGGCGCGGATTTGCACGGCGCGGTCGGGGTGGGTGAGGCGCCGGTAGTAGGCCGCGATCATGTCGTGGCGCTCGTCGGGTGGAATTTCGCTCTCGAAGCGCTCGAAGGCGTCGGGGAACAGCCAATTCGCGCCTTCCTTGTAGAACCAGTCGATCTCGCGGCGGCGGAGCAGGAAAATGCCGCGCAGGATCATCGCTTCGACCCGATGGGGATACGCCTGCGCGTAGGCCAGCGCCAAGGTCGAGCCCCACGAGCCCCCCATGAGCTGCCAGCGGTCGATGTCCAGCTTCCGGCGCAGGCACTCCATGTCGTCGACGAGGTGCGCCGTGGTGTTCTCCTCCAGGGAGGCATGCGGCGTCGAGCGGCCACAGCCGCGCTGATCGAGCAGGATGATGCGGTATCGCGACGGGTCGTGGAAACGGCGCATGGTCGGGTTGCTGCCGCCGCCCGGGCCGCCGTGCACGATGAGCACGGGCTTGCCGCTGCGAAGGCCGCATTCCTCGAAATACAGCTCATGGCCACCCGAAACGTGAAGTCGGCCCTGGCGATAAGGCTCTATGGGTGGAAAGACGCCGAAGCGCTCGCGTAATGACATGCGCCGAGCCTACGACAATGCGCGCGCGCTGTCCCCGTCAAACCGGGTCCGCCTCGATTTCGCTCAGGTGCGCCGCTGCCGCTGCTGGCGTGCCAACCGCAATTCGCGATCATAGATCGGCTCGCCGCCGGGCACGCGGATATCGCGCACCATTTCCAGGATATGGCGCTTCGGATTCGGAGAAAGCCGCGTCACGACAAGCGTCGCAACCAGGGCGGCCGGGGCGCCGATAGCCGGAACGAGCGGCGCGGCCAGGGGAAACAGGCCGGCTGCCCCGAGGAGCAGGCCCAGCGTGGTGACGGCACAGCCGGCGGCCAGGCCGGCCAGCGCGCCCAGCGCGCTCGTCCGCTTCCACCAGATCGCCAGCATGATCACGGGAAACAAGGCGGCCGAGTAGGCCAGCGACCAGAGCATCAGGTCGAGGGGATCGCGGCTCGAGATGGCGGCAACGAGGGCGCCCACGGCCGCGACGACCGCGATCATGCCGCGATCGACGAGAAGGCGGCGTCCGGGCTCGTGGGGTTCGGCCACCGGGCCACCCAGCACGTCCTCGCCCAGGATCGTGGCCATCTGGTTCAGGCTGCCGGCGGCCGTCGCCAGGGCTGCCGCCAGGACGCCGACGACGATCAGGTTGACGAGTGAGCTCGGAAAGCCCAGCAGAACAGGGAGGCTTTGCAGCACGGCATCGCGCTTGAAGGCCACGCCCGTCGCGGAGAGGGTCGGTGCGCGCGAGACGATCTCGGCCCAGCCCATGTCCACCAGGGCGCGCAATCCCGACGGCAGGCTGGAGGTGGGGCTGCCTGCGATCTGCGACACGAGAACGTCGCGCGTGAACACCGCCTGCGCCGACATCGTGAGCACGACGACGCCGGACAGGAATACCGCCCAACCGATCGATTTACGTGCTTCGTAGACGCTGGACGTTGCCGACGAGCGCGCCAGCAGCGACGGGGAGCCCGCCAGGCCCAGCATCATCCCGAGCATCGCCAGGACGTATGCGAGAGGACCGACCGTCGCGAATGGCGTCGCATAGCGCCCGACGATCGCCTGTGCCTGCTGGCCCGGCAGGTCGAAGGCGAGCCGGTCGGCAAAGCCGACGGGGATGGCCTGCACCTCCTCGAGCCGGACCAGGGATTTCAGGATCGGGCCGTGGCTCAACTGGGGGATCGGCAGATTGGTCATGAGCACGGCGACGATGGCTGCCGGCAACAGGACAGTGGTCAACGCCGTCAACGCTTGCGCCGCCGACGACCACGTCAGCGAGCGGGTGCCGCCGGCGGCGAGTGTCACGGCAACGATCGTGGCGGCCATCAGGACGGCCAGGCCATCGGACAGCCCCAGAAGCCAGACGATCGACATCTGCGCGATGCGCAACTCGGCCACCACCAGCAGCAACAGCGGCACGACGACGACGGAGGCTGCAACGAGCCGCACCAGATTGCTCTCGAACCGCAGGCACAGGAACGTCGGCAAGCTCGGCGCTCCGAACTTGCGCAGAAAGGGAGCGATCAGGAGGACGGAAATGACAAAACCGGTGACGAGGCCGACGGGCAGGCACAGACCGTCGAAGCCAGCCAGAAACAGGATGCCCGTGAAGGCGACGAGACCGGTGCCGCCAAGTGCGGAGACTGCCAAACCCAGCCCGACGTAGAACGAGGGCACCCGTCGCCCCGACAGCAGGAAGTCGTGGGGCAGTTTCGTGTACGCCGTCACCCCGATCGCAGCGTAAAGGGCCAGCGAGCCGAGCGTCATGACCGAGCGCAGGCGCGAATCGACGACACCGAGTTGCTCGAAGATCATGAGCAGGATGACGAGCCCGGCGAGGCTTGCGGCGAAGATGCCGAAGTACACTCCCAGAAGCGGATTGACACGTTGAGATCGAGCTCTGGTCGGCATCGTCAGCTCATGCGTCTTCGTTGGCGCCGTGCCAATGGTCAAGCGCGTCCTGCCGGTTCACGAAAACACATACCGTGATGATCGCGATCAGAACGAGACCGTGGCAGGCAAGGAAATACCCCAGCGGGAAGCCGAGGAACTTGAAGCCGTTCAAGCGCCCCGCGTAGATGGGGAAGACCACCATGATGACGAGGAACGGCACCAGGCTCGTCAGCATTTGCCACTTCGTGTGGCGCCAATAGGGCTTGCGTTCCTTGCGCTCGATCATCCCGCCCCCTCGATCCGGCCCGGCCGGCCTTAGCCTTAGTTGCGCACGCTGTCTTGACCGCGCGGCTCGACTTTAGTCTCATAGTTGCCCAGAATACGGTCTTCATGCGGCAAAGTCGGTCATTAAGCGTGCACATCCGGGCGCGATTCGCGGACAGAGGCTGCGATGCAAACGAATCACGATAACGCTACCTTCTCGGGCACAACCTCGCCACCGGCGGAATGGCTCTGTGGGCTCATGGCCGGTCGTATCGGGGTGCGGAGAGTGAAGAGGTCTGGCGCATGACCGGTCAACGCATCATCATCGTTGACGACCATCCTCTGTTTCGGGACGCACTCAGTCTCGCGATCTCGGCCGCGCTGCCTGGGGCGGAGATCCTGGGGGCTGGTTCCCTCGACGAATTGAGCGAGCGGCTGGATACCGACAACAATCTGGACCTCGTGCTGCTCGACCTGACGATGCCGGGGGTCAAAGGGCTATCGGGCCTCCTCTATCTGCGCGCCGAACATCCCCAAATTCCAGTCGTGATCGTGTCCGCGACCGAGGATGCGACAACGATCCATCGCTGCATGGATTGCGGCGCCTCGGGCTTCGTGCCGAAGTCGGTTCCCGAACATGAAATCAAGGAAGCGGTACTCGCGGTCCTCGCCGGCGAACTGTGGGTTCCGCAAGGGCTCGTCAGCGACCGCGTCGACGACAAGGAGACGAGCGACATCATCGCGCGGATCTCGACACTGACACCGCAGCAGATCCGCGTGCTCATGATGCTCGACGACGAAGGCATCTCGAACAAGCTGATCGCCTATCGCTTCGGGGTGAAGGAGGCGACGATCAAGGCGCACGTCTCCGAGATCCTCAAGAAACTCGACGTCGACAACCGGACGCAGGCCTCCAACGCCTTCAAGAAGGTGAGCGCGCTCGATTGGCAGAAGGCAAAAGCCTGACGCGGCGGCTCACGAGGCCACGGGGCCGGGTCTCGGTGCCGGATTGAGCTGGCGTGATCATTCCGCGGCTGCGGCCCGCTTCAGCGCCATCTGACTGATCGTCGCCCGCAGCGCCGCCGCTTTCAGCGGCTTGCGCAGGAGCCCGCACCCGGCCTGACGCACCTCGCGCTGCACCTCGGCCGAGTAATCCGCGGTGATGATGACGGCCGGCACATCCGGGCCGAGCATAGGCCGCAGCAACTGCAGCGCTTCCAGGCCGGACCCCTCGTCGAGGTGATAATCGAGGAATACGATGTCGGGCCGCACGGGATCGCCGCTCAACCGGCTTCGTGCCGCCTCGCCGCTGACGGCGAGAATGGTGCGGCACCCCCAGCCCGACAGCAGCGCCTGCATCGCGTCCAGCACATCGGCCTCATTGTCGATGCAAAGCGCCAGGCAGCCGGAAATATCGACGCCGACACCGGTCGCGGGCGATTTGCGCACTTCGGGCAGCCCAGCCGAGGCACGCGGCTGACGGACGGAGAACGTCGAGCCCTGGCCCGGGGTGGAAACGACGCCGACCTGGGTGCCCAGAACCTTGCCGATGCGCTCCACGATCGAAAGGCCGAGGCCCAAACCGCGCACCGTGGCGGCGGTTTCCTCGAGGCGCCGGAACTCCTTGAAGATCAGGTCCTGCTTGGCGCTGGGGATGCCCGGCCCCGTGTCGCTGACCTGGATGACGACATCGTCGCCCCGCCGGCGGCAGCCGACGACGACGCCACCGCGCCGCGTGTACTTGACGGCGTTGCCGACGAGGTTCTGCAGGACGCGCTGCAGGAGCTTGCGGTCCGAACGCACCCACGATTTCGTCTCGACGAAGCGCAGCTCGAGGCCCTTGGCGCGCGCCATGGGCTCGAACTCCAGGCGCAGGCGCTCGAAAATATCCGCGAGGCTGACCGCCTGCCATTCGGGTGCCGTGTGGCCGGCGTCGAGGCGCGAAATGTCCAGCAGGGCGCCGAGAATCTCCTCCACCGCGTCGAGCGAGGCATCGATATTGCGGGCGAGGCGCTCTTCGGGGGCATCCTTGGTCTGCTCCAGCAGGGACGACGCATAAAGGCGCGCGGCATTGAGCGGCTGCAGAATGTCGTGGCTGGCGGCCGCCAGGAACCGCGTCTTGTCGAGGTTCGCTTCGTCCGCCTTGGTCTTGGCGACCGCCAGCGCCGCATTCACGTTCAAGAGCTCCGTCGTGCGCTCGCGTACGCGCCGCTCCAGGGTCTCGTTTGCGCGCTCCAGAGCATCGGCCGCGGCGACGCGATCGGTGATGTCGGAATAGGTCGTGACGATGCCGCCTTGCGGCAAAGGCACGGTGCGGATCTCGAGAATGCGATTTCTGGAGCGCATGCGAAGCTGGAAGGTGCGGTGATCGACGGCAAGCTTCACATAGGCCTCGGTCACGAAGGCATCGGCACTGCCGGACCCGACATCGTCATTCTCGGCGACGGCGCGGAGGATCTGCTGCAGGGGCACGCCGACGCGCCCGAGTTGGGCTGGAAAGCCGAGCAACTCGCGGAACTGACGGTTCCAGCAGATGAGCTGCATGTCGCGATCGAAGACGCTGAGGCCGTGGCGAACCTGGTCGAGCGCCGACTGGAGCAGGTCGCGATTGTACTGGATCGCCTCGGATGCGTCGTCGAGCAGGCGTAGCGCCGACTGGCTGGAGACGTTGCCGCGTTTCAACAGGAGCGACAGCACGAGACGCGCGGATGCCGCGCCGATCGCACTCGACAGCAGGTGCTCGGTGAAGCGGATCGTGGCGACGTCGGCTTCCGCGTGCGGCTGCCAGGTCATGGCACGGCTCGCGACGTGCTCGCGGAAGGACCGTTCGGCGCGCTCGTCGCCGAGATAACGGCCGACCGTCTGCTTCAGGTCGCCCATGGTCAGCGTCGTTCGCCAGAGGCGGAAGACCGGGGTCGCGACGGGGCGCGGCAGGTCGTCGAGCACGAAGATCTGGGACTGCAATCGCTCGATGGGGACAGGGGGGCGCAGCAGCGACACGAAGACGAACGTGGCCACGTTGAACATCAAGCTCAACAGGACGCCGTGGGGCAATGGATCGAAGTTCAGGTAGAGCAGCGCCTCGGGCTTCAAGAGCCCGATGCCGAAGGGACCGTCGTTGACGACGCTGAGGGGCATGAACCCCGCGCGCGCGATCCACGGCAGCAGCAGCGTATAAGCCCAGAGCGTGAAGCCAGCCAGGATGCCTGCGATGGCACCGCGCGCGGTGGCGCGTCGCCACACGAGGCCGCCGAAGAATGCAGGCGCGAGCTGCGCAATGACCGCGAAGGAAATCAGGCCGATTTGCGCCAGACCATGCACCTGGCCGAGCGCATGGTGCACGACGTAGGCCAGGAACAGGACCGCCAGGATGACGACGCGCCGGATCGGGAGCAGCAAGCCGGCAACCGCCTCGTCGTTCGACGTCTTGTCGCCGACGAGTTGGCGGCTCAGCAGCCATGGCACGACGCAGCCGTTGCAGATCATGATGGCGAGCGCGACGCCATCGACGATGACCATGGCCGTGGCGGCCGACAGGCCGCCGATGAAGGCCAATATGGCGAGCCAATCCGCGCTGACCGCCAACGGCAGGCTCAGCACGAACATGTCGGGGGTGACGCTACCGCCAGGCAGCAGGTAGATCTTACCGGCCGCCGCGATCGGCACGACGAACAGATTGATGAGCACGAGATAAAGCGGAAAGAGCCATGCGGCGCGCTTGATCTCGCTCTCCGAGTTGCTCTCCACGACGGTCACATGAAACTGGCGCGGCAGCAGGATGATGCAGACGAGGCTCAGCAACGTCACGGTCATCCACATGCCGCCGTTGAGCCCCTGGCTGAACAGCGCCGTCAATTCCCGGCTTTCGCGGATACGCCCGAGGAGCGACACGGGGCCGCCCAGCATGGTGAACAGGACGAAGGCACCGATGGCGAGGAAGGCGGCCAGCTTCACCACCGATTCCGTCGCGACGGCGAGCATGAGGCCATCCTGGTGCTCCGTCGCGTCGATGTGGCGCGTGCCGAACAACACGGCGAAGATGGCGAGCGCCATTGCCACGACCAGTGCGGTGTCGATCGGCACGTGCGTGAACGACGTGATGCCCCCGAGCGGGCGAGGGCCCAGCAGGGTCTCGATCGAGACCGCCACGGCTTTAAGTTGCAGCGCCATGTAGGGCAGCGTTCCGGCCACGGCGATGGCCGCGACGATGGCCGCGACGGCCGGGCTCTTGCCATAGCGCGCAGCCAGGAAGTCGGCGACCGAGGTGATGTTCTGGCTCTTGGCGATACGCACGATGCGCTGCAGGAGCGGCCAACCCAGCGCGAACATCAGAACCGGGCCGAGGTAGACGGGGATGAAGTCGTACCCGGTCGCGGCCGAAAGGCCGACGCTACCGAAGAAGGTCCACGACGAGCAATAGACCGCGAGCGAGAGGGCGTAGATCAGCGGGCGTCCGCCGCCGTCCTTGCGCACGCGCACGAAACGATCGCCGGCCCATGCGAGTGCGAACAGCGTGCCCACATAGCCGAACCCCAGCAACGTGACCGTCCAGCCCTCGATCATGCGCACTCCGCCCTGGTGATTGGCGCGGGATCATAGCAGAGAGACGCAGGCTTGTGGGGCGATCGGATCTGGCGGGGACCGGAGCCTGGCCGCCCCCTCGATCGGCGCACCGCTGCCAACGAGGCTCTCGCCACTCGAATCACGGCGGCAATGCCGGTGGGAGTGTGCGGCGCCCGACATCACCGGCAGCGCAGGTCCATTCCGGCGGGATTATGGGGAGCACCCCTCTTTCTAATCGCCGCAATAACAACGCCGTCTCCTCCGCGAGCGGGACATTCTGCGATCGGATACTCCCTATCCACTTAATATTCAGATATGAGAATGCTTGCATCGACCAACGCAGGCTTGTTAGCCTGACATCCCCCGGGCGATGCGCCGCCAGAATGTGCTTCGCCCCAATAATAATTTCGTGACAAGGAGGAGAGGCCAATGAAAGGCAAAAACGTCGAGCGCGGATTATTCGAGCTTTATTCCGATGATCCGGAACGCGCGGACGCCGTGGTTTTCGGCCGGCAACCCGATAATTCCAGGCGCGGCTTCATCAAGGGGGCGAGTTTGGCCGCGATGGGTGCAGCCATCGGCTCGGCCATTCCCTTCGGACGCAACATGCCGATGGGGTTCATTCCATTGGCACTGGCGCAGAAGGCCGGGCTCGCAGTTCCGGGAAAAGACGGCCTCGTGGCTTTCAACGATCGTCCGTGGAATGCGGAGACGCCGGCGCACCTGCTCGATGACGACGTGACTCCGATCAACCGGCACTTCGTGCGCAACAATGGCGGCGTGCCGGAGAAGACCGACCCTCAGGGGTGGATGCTCAAGGTGGACGGGGCGGTCAACAAGCCCCTGGATCTCTCCATCGACGACCTGAAGAAACGGTTCAAACCGGTCAACCTGAAACTCACCATCGAATGTGGCGGCAACGGCCGGGCAGGCTTCAATCCGCCGGCGTCGGGCAACCAGTGGACGTACGGCGCGGTCGGCAACGCGGAATGGACCGGTGTGCGGCTGGCGGACGTGCTCAAGGAAGCGGGCTTGAAGCCGGAGGCCGTCTACACCGGCCACTATGGCGCCGACCCTCACCTGTCGGGCGATCCGAAGAAGGTCTCGATCTCGCGCGGCGTCCCCATCGCAAAGGCGATGGACCCCGACACGATCATCGCCTTCGCGATGAATGGAAAGGCACTGCATCCCCTCAATGGCGCCCCGCTTCGCGTCGTGGCGCCGGGCTGGCCCGGTTCGTGCTCGCAGAAATGGCTGACGAGGATCTGGGTGCGCGACAAGGTGCACGACGGGGCCAAGATGACGGGTAGCGCCTACAGGATGCCCGGCTATCCCGTTGCTCCCGGCGAGAAGGTGCCCACATCTGCCTTCGAGATCATCCAGTCGATGCCGGTGAAGTCGATCATCACCAGCCCGCAGTCGGGTGTGACGCTCGCCAAGGGCACGACCGCCCTCGATGTCCGCGGGCATGCCTGGGCCGGCGACCTGGCGGTGCGGGAGGTGCATGTTTCGGTGGATTTCGGCGCGACGTGGACGAAGGCCGATCTCTCGCCGGCGCCCAACGGCCATTCCTGGCAGCGGTGGCGCGCCAAGGTGGCGCTACCCAAGCACGGCTACTACGAGATCTGGGCGCGCGCGACCGACGCGAAAGGAACGGCGCAACCATTCGCGGTGGCCTGGAATCCCAAGGGCTACCTGAACAATGCCATGCATCGCATTGCGGTGCGCGTGGCAGCGTAAGCGTCGAGGGCGCGGCCCCTGGAGCACAAGGGCCGCGCCGTTCCGAAAAAATCAGACTTGGGCAAGCGCGGCTGGAAACAGCGGCCGCGCACGTGGAGGTTTCATGTCAGGCCGCCGGTTCCGACGCATCGCAGAATTGGCTTTGATATCGTTTTTTTTCGCGATCCCTCACGCTGGAGACGTCGAAGCCGCGGACATTGCAAAGCAAATTGCGAAAGCCGATATCGAACACGGCAAATCGGTCGCGCTACGCTGCAAAGCCTGCCACACCCTCGACAATGGGGGGCGACACGTGCTCGGTCCCAATCTCTGGAAAATCGTTGGGCGCGGCATTGGCCAGGTCACCGATTTTACGCGGTATTCCGACGCGATAAAGAAGCGCGGCGGAAAATGGGATTTGGCCAATCTCGATGCGTTCCTGGAGAGCCCGAAGACCTGGGCGCCGGGCACCCGGATGACCTTCCCCGGCATCCCCGACGAGGACGATCGGATCGACCTGCTCGCCTACCTGCTGACGCTCAACGACGTCCCGCCACGACAGGCCGCAACCTCGCAGCCGCCGCAGAGTGCGCCGCCGGCGAAGCGGCGCTCGTCGATCGACTACGGCGGCATGCCGGACGGCGAAGGCCGGGACATGGTCGCCGTCATATGCGGGGCCTGCCACTCGCTTCGCACCGTCACTCAGCAAGGCCTGTCGCAGGACCGGTGGGACGAGCTCATGGATTGGATGGTCGAGAAGCAGGGCATGGCCCCCCTCGACTCGGAGACACGCAAGGCGATCGTCGGCTATCTCACCGAGCACTACGGACCAAGCCGGCGGGCGCGCGGCTTGCAGACGACGAACCCGATGATGCCCGCCATGCCGATGATGCCGTCCATGGCGCCCCCGCTCCCCCCGCCGCCGCCCGAAGAGAAGAAATAGAAGACAGCGGGCTCAGCCCCACGCCCCTCGATCCTACGGGCCCTTGCACGCATCGGCGGACCGGGGCACGCTGGCAATGAACTGCCCGCGCGGCATCCTGTGTTCGCGCTCCCACATTCGGCGACACGCCCTGCCACGCGGGTACCGAACCACACAGTCGCGAAGCGATATCCCGCCGCAACGAGCCAAGGTCCCATTCATGAGCCATCCCGTTCTCAGATCCTCGGTCGACACCGTCCACTGGGGCTATTTCGATGCCACCGTGCCGCCGGCCATGACGGTGAAGAGTGGCGACCGCGTTACCGTGGAGACCGTATCGGGCGCGCCCGACGTGATGCCGCCGCCAGGTTCCGGCCATGTCATTCCGCCCGAGCTATCGGAGATCCACGCCAAGGTGCCGCGCAAGTTGCCGGGACACGTGCTCACGGGCCCGATTGCCGTCGAAGGGGCGATGCCGGGTGATGCGCTGGAGATCGAAATCGAGGACATCGTGTGCCGGCAGGCCTGGGGCTACAACGCCATCCGGCCGCTGGCTGGCGCGCTGCCGGGCGAGTTCGACCGCGTGCGCATCGTGCATATTCCGCTCGATCTGAAGCGCAAGGTGGGCCTGCTGTCGTGGGGCGCGGAAGTTCCACTGAAGCCGTTCTTCGGCGTCATGGGCGTGGCGCCGCCGCCCGCGTGGGGGATGGTGTCGTCGCTGCCGCCGAACCGGCACGGCGGCAACATCGACAACAAGGAACTCGTCGCCGGCACGAAGCTGCTGCTGCCCGTGCATGTGCCGGGCGCGAACTTCTCGGTGGGCGACGGACACGGTGCGCAGGGCGATGGCGAGGTCTGCGTCACCGCCATCGAGACGGCCTTGACCGGCACCTTCCGGCTGACGCTGCACAAGGGGCTGGCGCTGCGCTGGCCACGCGCGGAGACACCGACGCACGCGATCACAATGGCCTTCGATCCCGACCTCGATCAGGCCGCAAAGGCGGCCCTGCGCGAGATGATCGCGCTTCTGGGCGAGCGCAAGGGGCTGTCGCGCGAGGATGCCTACATGCTGTGCTCGCTGGCGGCCGATCTGCGTGTGACGCAGCTCGTCAACGGCAACAACGGCTGTCACTGCATGCTCGAGCACAAATACCTGAGCTGACCGCTCCAAGCAGGGCTGATCCATCAGATTTTCACGTGTCGGGACCGCAGCGGTAGCCAAGCGTGCTGCGCTGCGGTATCAACCTGTCCGGACAACGTCGAATTCGAACGAAAGGTGGCGACATGCACGGGACCAGTGGCGCGCAACATCGCGCGCGCGTGACACCTGCGGCGGGGTCACCCGACGGCGCCCAGAGCATTCGCTATCTCTACGAGCATCATCCCAAGGGCATCGAGACCTTCGAGGTCGCGCCCGGCATCCTGTGGGCCCGGGTGCCGCTGCCGTTTCGGCTCAACCACGTCAATGTCTGGTTGATCCGCGAGACGGACGGCTGGACCGTCATCGACACGGGCACCGCCAATGCCGAAGCGCGCGCCGTCTGGGACGGGCTTCTGGGTACGGTCCTTTCGGGCGCCCCCATCGTGCGCCAGATCGCGACGCACGGACATACGGATCACGTCGGGCTTGCCGGCTGGCTCTACGAAGTTTCGGGCGGGGCGCCGTACCACATCACGCTGGTCGAATGGCTATCGGCGACGGTGCGCATCGACGAGTCGCGTTCTCCGATCGGCGCGCCGGCGCTGAAGTTCCTCTCCAGCCATGGCTGCGACGAGACGACAATCGAGAGCTTCCGCGAAGAACGGCAGCGCACCAACGCACAGATGTTGCCGCTGCCGACGGCCATCGCCCGGCTGCGTGACGGCGACCGCATCCGTTTCGGCGGGCGCGACTGGCAAGTCATGGTTTGCGGCGGGCATGCTGCCGAACATGCCTCGTTCTGGTGCGCGGACGAGAAGATCCTGATCGCAGGCGACCAGATCCTGTCGAAGATTTCGCCGATGATCGGCGTGTTCGCATCGGAACCCGATGCGGATCCGCTCACCGAATACCTCGCCTCGCTCGACCGTTTCCGGGCCTTGCCCGAAGAGACCTTCGTGTTGCCGTCGCACGGTCTGCCCTTCCACGGACTGCATGCGCGCGTGGAGGAGTTGGAGCACCATCATCACCTCAGGCTCGGACTGCTCGAGGATCTGATGACGAAACCGACGACGGGCATGGATCTGGCGCGCGGGCTGTTCCCGAAGCCGGTGGCCGAGGGGCAGGGTCGGCATGCGTTCTCCGAGACGATGGCGCATGCGCATTATCTGATGCGCACCGGCCGGGCGGTACGGCTCACGGACGAGACGGGTCGTTTCGTCTTCCAGCGGACGAGCTGACGGGGCATTTCGGCGGGCAGGATTTCCGGTTTGCGGACGGGCTGTCCGTGCGGGCGGCGCGATTGCCGCTATCGGCGCTGCCCGCCGCAGGCGACGGCGCGCCCGCACATGCGCCGGCCGACCCGAGCCCCCCCGGGCGGACTGCTGCCGGGCGTTGCGGCACGGGCCGATGTAGCCGCGCGTGGCGCCAGCCGTCGGGGGCGGCTTTTTTGGAATGGT
>JAWKWB010000007.1:0-334877 GCA_041397775.1 Hyphomicrobiaceae bacterium
CGAACCTCGCCGCTCGCAAGCTGCGCTAGGCGGACCGATGCCTTCTGCACGAGGCTGCGGGCCGGACCCTGGGCCACGGCGAGGCACAGATCCTCGGCGGCAGGTGCCGGCGCTGGCATCGCGAGCGCGAGACAGGTGGCGAGTGAGAGAACGATCCAACGCAGCGACATGGGCCCTGTTCCTCTCTCTGGCTCGGGATCACCCCATGGCGCCGGCGGCGCGTAGGGAGGCGATCTCCTCAGGCGTGAAGCCGGCGTCCCCCAGCACGCCGTCGGTGTCGGCGCCCAGATCCGGCCCCGGGCGCGCCGGTCGCGTCGCGATGCCGGCAATCTGGAAGGGGGCCGCGATCGTGCGCGGCATGTCCGGGATCGACGTTGGAACCACGATGCCGGCCGCTTCGGCCTGCGTGTCGTCCACGACGTCGGCGGTCCGCGCGATGAAGGCGTGCGGAATGTTGTGCGCGAAGAGTATGCGGCGCCAGTCCTCCAGCGCCCGGGCCCGGAAGACGGGATCGAGCGCGGCGGTCAGCACGGCGGCATTGCGCCGGCGTTCGGACGTCTCGGCAAAGCGCGGGTCGGCCGCGATGTCCGGGCGCTCGATGGCGCGGCAGAAGGCGTCCCACAGCTTGTCCTCGCGCACGGCGGCGATCTGCAGCCAGCGGCCGTCGGACGTCTCGTAGATGTTGGCGAGCGCACTGCGCGGCCGTTCACGCGGCGGGCGGTGGCCGATGTGGGCATCGAGGAGGGCGGCCTGCGCCATGACGCCGTTCGACCACAGGCCGTTGGCGAGGAGCGAACTCGCCACCATGCTGCCCCGGCCCGTGCGTTCGCGGTCGTAGAGCGCCATCAGGATACCCGAGAGCAGCCCCATAGCCGAGGAACGGTCGCCCTGGGCGGGGAGCGAGAACGATGGCGGCTGGCCTTCGTAGCGGCAGGCGTCGAGAATGCCTGCGCGACCGAAGAAGGCGGTCGAATCATAGCCCGGCTGGTCCTTGTCGGGACCGTCCTCTCCATAACCGGTGAACGAGGCATAGATGAGCCGCGGATTGACGCGCGAAACGTCCTCGTAGGTCAGCCGCAAGCGCTCGCGCACGGGCAATGGGAAGTTGGTGATGAGGATGTCGGCTTCCCCGATGAGGCGATCCAGCACGTCGCGCGCGGCCGCGTTCTTGAGATCGAGGGCGACGGAGCGCTTGTTGCGGGAGTCGAGGTGCCAGAGGAAGTTCGTCTCGGACTGGGGAATGTGCGGGAGACGGTAGTTCTGCCGGTGAGGATCGCCGCCGTCGGGTTGCTCGATCTTGATCACGTCGGCGCCGAAGTCGGCCAGGATGACGGCCGCGGCAGGCGCAGCGATCCACGTTGCCACATCCAGTACCTTCAGCCCTGCAAGCGGCAAACGTTCGCTCATGCGTCCCGTATCTCCCGTGATCCGATCAGGCGAAGCTAACCCGGAGCGGGCCGAGGGGGAAGCACGCTCGTCGGGCAGCCCATGCCCGTTCAGGCGGGACCCGTCATGGCCCCGTAGGCGGTGACGACGGCACGGGCGAGCGCCGCTTCCGTGTAGCCCGACAGCACCCTCGCCCGTGCCGCCTGGCCGAGCCGCGTCCGCAACGCCGGATCGCGCGCCAGCCCTTCGAGCGCATCGGCCAGGGCGTCAGCATCGCCGGGCGGCACGATCAGGCCGTTGACGCCGTGCGCGACAAAATGCCGGCAGCCCGGTACGTCGGAGACGACGACGGCGCGGCCGCAGGCAGCCGCTTCCAGGAGGGCGCGCGGCATGCCTTCGCGACTGATGGCAGGCAGCACGAAGATGTCCGAGGTTCGCCAGACGGCGGCGACATCGCGCGTGAAGCCCATGTAGCGGCGGCCCACCCCGTCGCTCCAGGCCTCGATATCGGCGCGTGGAATGGCTTCGGGGTTGCCTTCGTCCGTATCGCCGTAGAGGGCGACGGTGAGTGGCACGCCGCGGCGTCCGAGGATCTCGGCGGCCTCCATCAGGACCGCGACGCCCTTGGAGCGGATCATGCGCGCGACGAAGGCGGCGACCGGCGGCGCGTTGCCGGGATCGGGCCAGGCGGGGAAGGCCTGCGGATCGATGCCCGCGCCGCCGAGCAGGCTCGCGCGCTGGCCGGGGGCCACGCCGCCGTCCCGGAGAAATGCGAGGTCTTCGGGATTCTCGACCAGCAGCCAGCCCTGGGGCCGCGCCACGACGCGGCGGATGATGGCGAGCGCCACACGCCGCGCCGCGCGCGCCTTGGCCGTTTCGGAAATTGCCAGGAAGCCGAGGCCCGTCATGTGCACCACGGCGTGCGGCACGCGCGACATGAGCACTGCGATGCCACCGAGAACGATCGGCTTCATGGCGATCATGTGCACCACGTCGGGCTGCTCCACGGCGATGATGGCGCGCAGCCGGCGCACCGTCGCGATCTCGCGTGCCGGGTTCATCGAGGAGCGGTTGTAGGCGAGGTCGATGGTCCGGCAGCCCAGTGCCTCCAGTTCTCCCATGCGGCCGGACGAGCGCGTGACCACGACGATCTCGCGCGCCAGGGTCTGCAGTGTGCGCAGCAGGGGCTGGAAGTGGGACAGCGCGAACCAGTCCTCGGTCACGAGAACGAGGATCTTGGCCAGATGCGGCGGCTTCGCCGCGCAGTCGGGTGTGTGCGGGGCGGGCTCGGGCGGCATGGTTGCGGCCTCCACGGCGGGGCGCGCGGCATGCTGGTCTGGAATGGCGCCATTGCGGGTCATAGCGCTGCCGCCTATCAGTGTGAGCGAGACTTGAAAAGGGGCAGCCGTCGCCGCAGGGCGTCTGGACTGTTCAGTCCACTGAAAAGGCGAGGAGTGAATGACGGCACTGTTGATGCAGGGATTTCCGCCGGCCGAAGGCGGCCAGGTGACGCTCGCGAACTGGCGCACGTCGCCCTTCAACCACTGGGCGTTCCACCATGTGCGCGAGATCGTGCCCTCCGCCGAGATCGCCAACGATCCCGGAAATGTGCGCGACCTGCCGACCGCGCCGGCCGATCTGGAGGCGATCGCGTTCAATGCGGGTGAGGGCGCGCGCACGACGTTCGGCCAATTCCTCGACGCCAGCGATACGGACGGTATCGTCGTCATCCATCGTGGACGCATCGTTCTGGAGCGCTACGGCAACGGCATGACGGCACGCACGCCGCACATCCTCATGTCCGTGTCGAAGTCGATGCTCGGCCTGCTCGCGGGCATTCTCGCCGGGCGCAAGATCCTCGACCTCGACAAGCCCGTGACCGCCTACGTGCCGGAAGTGGCCGAGACCGCCTATCGCGGGGCGAGCGTGCGGCAGTTGCTGGACATGCGTGTCGGCGTCGCCTTCGACGAAGACTATCTCGCCACGTCCGGGCCGATCATCGCCTACCGCAAGTCGACCAACTGGAACCCGCTGGCGCCAGGCGAAACCGCGTCGGACCTGCGTCGTTTCTACAAGCACCTCGCCGGGTCGGACGGCGAGCATGGCGGTCGCTTCCACTACGTATCGCCCAACACCGACCTGCTCGGCTGGGTCATCGAGCGGGCGGCCGGCGCACGCTACGCCGATCTGATGAGCGAGCTGCTGTGGCAGCCGATGGGGGCGGCCACTTCGGCCTACATCACGGTCGACCGGCTCGGTGCACCGCGCTGCGCGGGCGGCATGTGCACGACGACGCGCGATCTGGCGCTGGTGGGCCAGCTCCTGATCGAGGGCGGCGCGCGCGGTGGCCGCACGATCGTCCCGGAGAGCTGGATTGCCGATATCACGCTGGCCGGCAGTCCCAGTGCATGGCGCCAGGGGAGCTTCCTCGGCTATTATCCCGACATCGACATGCACTACCGCGCGAAATGGTACGTCGAGCGCGGCCCGCGGCCATTGCTGTTCGGTATGGGCATCCACGGGCAGAACCTGTTCGTCGATCCCAGGGCCGAACTGGTGATCGCCAAGCAGTCCTCGCAGGCACTGCCGATCGATCCATCGATGATTGCCCTTACCAGCCGCGCCGTGAACGCCATGCGGGAGGAAATGCAGGGGAATTGATATCATGACCCACCGCATCGAGGTCATCGAAGCCGATATCACCACGCTCGACGTCGACGCCATCGTCAACGCCGCCAACGAAACACTCCTTGGCGGCGGCGGCGTCGACGGGGCCATCCACCGGGCGGCAGGCCCCGAGCTTCTGGCGGAGTGCCGGACGCTCGGCGGCTGCCCGACGGGTGAGGCACGGATCACGAAGGGGTATCGCCTGAAGGCCCGCTACGTGATCCACACGGTTGGGCCGATCTGGCGGGGCGGGCGCGCGGGCGAACCCGAGCTGCTGGCGGCGGCCTACCGCAATTCGCTGGCGCTGGCCCAGGCGCACGGGCTCGGATCCATCGCATTCCCCGCGATCTCGACGGGCGTCTACCGTTTTCCCGCCGATCTTGCTGCGACCATCGCCGTCGGGACCATCGCGGGGCATCTCGCCGGCGACCGGACGCTGGAACGGGTGCTGCTCGCCTGCTTCGGCCGCGATTCGGCCGACCAGCACCGTGCCGCGCTTGCCGCCCTGACCGGCGGGAACTGACCAGTGTGGCGGATTGGACGTCCACTCCATGCTTGCTGCTCTCTGCCGCTCCCTGCTTGCCGCCGGCGCGTCGAGCGGCCATCCTGTCTTCACGCCACACTCCCCGGTTTCCCGGAGATTGCGCCCGATCCTCCCCTCGCACTCCCCGGTTTCCCGGAGGCCGCGCGGAGCGCGGCCGTCCGGGATCTTTCGCGGTGAGGGCTACGACGGGCGTGGCAGCGTGTGGCTGCCGTGCCCGGGTGCCTTTGTGGCTCGGTGCCCGGCGGCGCCGGGAAAGACCCCGGCTCGGGCAGCGGCCGGGCTCTCGCCCACCCGCTTGGCCGGGGAACCGGGGGGAGAGGCGAGACCAGGGCGAATCAGTGCGGCCACAGCTTGCGGAAGGCCCAAAGGTTTCCAAATTGTTACGTGCCAAATCGGCATGATCATGAGAGCATTGGACGACGGTTTGCAGGCCTTGATGGTCTGCAGGCGTTGGATGTGCGGCCCGGGTCGGGCGACCCGAGGCGTGCACTTCGGCTGGGGTGCCTTGTGCGCACGTACACCCCCGAGGCGTCGCCCGGGCTGCTTGTTTCCAGGTTTTTTGAACAAGCATTCACGGCGTCGTCGCGAGGTTGCCACGAGAGTGTCGCAAAAGGGCACTCTGTTTGCCGTTTGGCGACGGGGTCGACACCGTCTGCGCATCTGGTGGGAAGGAAGAGATGACGGAGCAGCTCGATACCGCGCCGCTCGGGCGCCTTGTCGAAATGCTGAAGAACTACAGCGGCATAATTGTGCCGCTGCTGGCGTTCTTGGCATTGCTGATGCTGCTCTCGCGCCTGCTGGGCCGCGGGCGCGATCGCCGTGCGACCGGAGGCGTCGGCTCCCGAATCACCGATGCGGCCGTCCGCGCCTTCACCACCAATTGGCAGCTGACGCTCCTCGCCACGACGGCGTTCGTCCTGTCCCTGGCCTCCGGCTGGACGACATGGGACGGCATGCGCAACTTCACGGGCGAGCCGATCCTGTCGTTCATGGTGACGTTCGGCATCCAGGGCGTGATGTTGATCATCGCCTGGCTGATCGGCGAGAGCTTCGCCTCCGGCATGAGCCAGCGCTCCAGCGAGGCACGGGTCAGGTCCACGGGCGAATGGACCGCCGGCATGGTCGCTGGCGGCCTGCTCGGCCTGTCGGTCATCACCGCAGCCGCCAAGGGCCTCGGCATGTTCGACATGGCGAGCGTCGGTGCGGGCGGGTTCACGTGGTGGTCGCTGGCGGACAAGGCCGTCTACATCGCCCTGGCCGTTCTGCTGCTGGCGTCGCTGGTCATCAACCACAAGAGCGAGATCGCCCAGCCCTACGTGCAGTCGGCACGCATCATGGCCAAGAATGCCGTGCTGTGGGTCATGTTCCTGAGCTGCATGGCGACGAGCGTCTTCTTCTCCTTCGACAGCTTGTTTTCCTCGATATTCCCGCAGAGCGAGCGCCAGCGCGCCGCCGAGATCCGTGCGAGCCGCCAGGTCGCCGGCATCGTGGCCGACATCGGCGACATGATCACGCGCCGCCAGGTCGAGGAGGCGGATCGCCTCTTCAAGTCCGGGGGGTGGCAGGCCTATGAGCGCAACCTCACCGAACTCGCAAGACAATCGCAGGGCGCCGAACGCGACATCGAAGCTTATTTCGTCGAGCAGATGGAAGGCCGACGGCGCTCCATCGCCGAGCAGCAGGAGCGCATCTCCACCGCACAGAGCGGGCAGGCGGGCCTCGCCGCCAAGAAGGTCGCGCTGACCGACGAATTGTCACGCCTCAAGGGCGAGCGACCGACGCTGGCCTCCGAGCTCACCGAGAAGAAGACCGAGCTGGACACACGTGCGCGCGGCCTCGATGCCAAGCGCGTGGAGGCGATGGCCGAGGAGCGGGGTGCGGAAGGCTCGCTGAAGATCGGCAAGGGCCCGAAGTATCGCGAGCGGATGGGCGAGCTGCGCCAGCTCCAGGATGCTTTCAAGATCCAGGAGGAGCGTGTCGCCGATGCGCAGAAGCGGCTGACGGCCATCGACACGCGCGTCGCCAAGATCCAGCGGGAGCTGGCGGCGATCGACGGCGATATCGCCAAGCTGACCGGCGAAACCCAGACCGCCGAGACGCGCATCAAGGCGATGGAGGAAACCAGGCAGGGCGAGGAAGGCCCCAGGGTCGATCCGGCCCGCGTGCGCAATGCCTTCGAAAAGGCCCGTGCCGACTTCCAGCAGGACCCCAACGTCGAGAAGCTGAATGTGCTGGCCACGCAATGCGGCCAGCTGCACGCCGCCATGCTGGCGACGCCGGCGACCAAGGACCGCGTGCGCGGCATCGATTGTGATCCAAAGCCCGCCAACGAGGCCGGCAGCCGCCTCTTTGCGCTCAATGCAGGTTTGGAGAGTTTTGCCAAGCATTGCTCGGGCGGTGACAAGCTGCCCCAGTCCGGCGGCACCGATGCGCTGCTGACGTTCGGGCGCACCTGCCTGCAGGACAGTGGTCTGCCGAGCCAGGACTTGACCGCGCTCGCCACCAAGATTTCGTCCATCGACCTCAACCGCGACGACAAGGCCCATCGCTTCGTCGTGACGTGGAATGCGTTCCAGGACGGCAATCGTCTGGCCTATCTGGCGCTGGCCATCGCCATCGCCATCGATAGTCTCGTCTTCATGTCGGGCCTGTTCGGCGCCAATGCCGTTCGCTCGCCGCTGACGGATCTGGAGGGCCGCAGTGAGCTGACCGCAGACCAGCTCGAAGGCGCCATCGACGCGACGCTCCGTACGACGCCCGATCCCATGGCGACGCTGAGCGGCTTGCTGCGCGCCTTGCATCCGGTATCTGCAACAGATGGCTTCACGTCGGAGATCTATCTGGAAGAGCGTGATCCGCTCGTGGAGGACATGCGCTCGGTGCTCGTCGCAGGCGCCACCATCGGCGCGGTGCGCCGGGTGGGCGCGGACCGGTCGCGCTATCTGGTCTCCGCAGGTCTCGCCCGCTACTTCGCCGTCGCTCAGCGCAAGAGCTGGAGGACCCGTCCGGCGGATGCGGACAAGAAGGAGCTGGTGACGGTCATCGGTGTCTCGTTGCTGCCCGAGCCCGAGCGCAATGCGGCCATCGTGCTTTCCGAGCTGCATCCGATTTCCGACGATCGCGGCTATTCGGCCGAGGTCTATCCCTTCGCGATCCCCGACGATCTGCGCCGGCAACTGGTGTTGAGTACGCTCGGTGCTGGCGCCACGATCAAGGGCGCGGTGCTGCGCGACCAGAAGGACGCCAAGCGCTACTACGTCAGCCCGGATTTCTATCGCACGCTGCTCTTGATGCGCGCAGGGGCCATCCCCGCCTACCGGTCGCAATTGCCGCCGCCCGAGGCACGGACCGCAGCGGCCGAGACCGTCGCCGTGCCGTTACAGGCCGAGCCGCCGCTGCAGATCACCGATGCTTCCGCCGCGACCAAGGCACGAGCCGCGCGCGCGCCGGGTACGCCTCCGCCGTTGCCGTCGAGCGATGGCGAGGCCGGCAGCTTCGCACAGAGCGTGCCGGCGGTTGCCCAGACGCCGGATGCGGCGGTCGACGAGCCGATGCCGCGCGTCGCGCGTGCCGAGCCGGCCGTGTCCCCGCGCGACGAGGCGATCGTGCGCAGCCTGGGCAGCCGCGTGCGGGCCGAGCTGATCCAGTTGGGCGGCGCCCATCCCTGGAGCGACCGTGAAATCGATCTGGCCGTCGCCATCGGGCAGAACAGCGAGCCGGAGCGGGCGCTGCGTGGCCTGTCGGGCCGCGCACCCGAGGTCTACAGGCGCGTCATCCATTCGATCAACGAGATGCGCTCGGGCATCCAGGTCGCCTATGACGAGTTGAGCGAGATGCACAAGGGCGAAGGCCTCTATCTCGAGGTTCTGGAGACCGAGGCCGCCAAGCTCGTGCATCTCATGCCCGTGTTGATGCTGTCGCCCGGCGGGCCCTACCAGCTCATCCTCGAGCACGACCTCATTCCCCAGCTCGAGGCGCAGGCTGGAGAAGGCCATCTGAGCTCGAGAGACCAGCTCCTGCTCAACCGCATGCGGCATCAGGTGGAGGCGCTGAAGGCCCTGTCCGACACGCAGCGCGACCGCATGGAGCGCGTCGTCGAGATCATCGATGCCTACGACGAGCGCATGCCGGCCCAGCAGGCCCAGAACTGGGAAGGCACGACCGGCAAACGAACCCTGAACTGAACTTGCGTCCACAGATCGGAAAAATCGGCGGCTCTCCGGCAATGTCCGGGGAGCCGACTGCTTTCTGAGCGACATCACATTTTTCGGACTTCGCGCGCGTCGGGTGGCTGTGCTTGTGTGGCGCGCCGGCCCGCCAGCCCGATTCGGCGGACGCATGATCGCGCGGAGACGCCCCATGACGACGACACAGCAACCGCTGAGCCAGAGCGAAATCGAGCGGCTGGAAGCGGAACTCGACCCGGAGATGTCGTTCCGGCCGCTGCTGCCCTGGACGGCATGGCTCGTCGCCGGGCTGCTGCTGGCCCTGTCGTTCTTCCATTACTACACCGCCGGCTTCGGCCTGCTGCCCGAGACGACACACCGCGGCATCCACATGGCGTTCGTGGTCGGCCTGATCTTCCTGGTCTTCCCGATGTTCGCCTCGGGAGCGCGCAAGGTCGGCACGCACTCGCTGGCGACGCCGCTTGGCATCGGGCTTCTCGATTGGGCCTGCGCGATCGCTGCCGCGGTGGCCAGCCTCTATGTGCCGTGGGTGTTCCACGACCTGCAATTCCGTGTCGGAAACCCGCTCACCGTCGACTGGGTGATGGGCACGGTGCTCATCGTCGTCCTGCTGGAAGCGTGCCGGCGCAGCGTCGGCATCGCCCTGCCCATCATCGCCATCGTGCTGATGGTCTACGCGATGATCGGCCAGAAGCTGCCGGGCATCCTCAACCACGCCGGCAATAATTGGAAAGGCGTGGTCAATCACCTCTACCTGACGAGCCAGGGCATCTACGGCGTGGCCCTGGGTGTCGTTGCAACCTATGTCTTCCACTACGTCCTGTTCGGCGTGCTGGCGACGCGCATCGGGCTCGGCCGCTTCTTCATCGATCTGGCCACGGCCCTGGCCGGCCGCTTCTCGGGCGGCCCCGCGAAAGTCTCGATCTTCGCGTCCGGTCTCTTCGGCATGATCTCGGGTTCGTCCATCGCCAACACGGTCACGGTGGGCTCGCTGACGATCCCGATGATGATCCGCATCGGCTATCCCCGGCACTTCGCCGGCGCGGTGGAATCGACGGCTGCCACGGGCGGCCAGATCACGCCGCCGATCATGGGGGCCGCGGCGTTCCTCATGGTGGAGTTCCTGGGCGTCTCCTACCAGACCATCATCCTGGCGGCGATCGTGCCGGCGTTCATGCACTTCTTCGGCGTGCTGTGCCAGGTCCACTTCGAAGCCAGGAAGCTCGGCATGCGCGGCCTCACCGCCGAGGAGTTGCCGAAGGCGGGCGAGGTGCTGCGTCGCGACTGGCCGACGGCGATACCGCTCGCCGTCCTCTTGATCGTGCTGTTTTCCGGATTCACGCCCTATCTGGCGGCCTTCTGGGGCATCACCGCCTGCATGGTCGTGGGGCTGACCGGGCGGCGGCCGGCGATCGCGCTGGGCTTCCTCGGCGCCTTGTGCGCGGCAGTATTCACGGAGACGCTGACGACGTGGACCGGGCTCGGAGGCATCTTCGCGCTGTCGATCGCGGCTTGCGGCTGGGCCTTCACGCAGGATGGGGACGCACGCGCACGGCTGATCGACGTGGCCGACGCCTTTGTGCTCGGTGCCAAGTACGCCATCAGCGTGGGCGCGGCGGCCGGCACCGTGGGCATCATCGTCGGCATCGTCACGTTGACCGGCGTCGGCTTCAAGTTGTCGGGCATCGTCACCAGTGCCGCGACGACGCTGGCGACCCTCGGACATGCCGTGCTGCCGTTCCTCGACGTGCGCAGCCTGGCGCTTCTCTTCACGCTGATCATGACGGCGATGGTGTGCATCCTGCTCGGCACGGGCGTGCCGACGACCGCCACCTACATCATCATGGTGACGGTGGCCGCGCCTGCGCTCGCCTTCATGAAGGTCGAGCCGATCGTCTCGCACTTCTTCGTCTTCTATTATGGCGTGCTCGCCGACATCACGCCGCCGGTGGCGCTGGCGGCCTATGCCGGCGCGAGCATGGCGGGCGCCGATCCCTTCCGGACGGGCAACACGGCGTTCCGGCTGGCGCTCGCCAAGGCGCTGGTGCCGTTCGTGTTCGTCTATTCGCCGGCCCTGCTGCTGGTGACGAAGGGCTTCACCTGGGCGGAGTTCCTGGAGACGTTCACCGGGTGCGTGCTCGGCATCTTCACGCTGGCGATCGCCGTGACGGGCTACGGCATGGCGCCGCTCAAGGGGTGGGAGCGCGCGTTGTTGTTCGCGGCCTCGCTGCTGGTGATCACGCCGAGCCGGACCATGACCGTGATCGGCCTTGCCGCTGCGCTCCCCGTACTGGTCTCCCAGTACGCGCGACGCCAGGCGATGCCGCGGGCGGCCTGACGGCATGCAAAGAAAAAGCCCGGACCTCGCGAGTGAGGTCCGGGCCGTGGCAAATTGCGTGCCGGGCCGACCCGATCAGGTGGGGTCCCAGGAGAACACGTCCGCCGAGCGGTCGAGCGGCGTGAACGAGGCCTTCATGGCCGGCAGCGCGATCTCTGCGATCTTCGCCGGCGTCCAGCCGCTCTCCGAGTGCACGGAGCGGATCGGGCGATTCTGGTTGAACAGGAACAGCTCGTGCATGCGGGCCGCCATGATCTGGCCGGTGACACCCTTGGCCAGATCCGACACGAGGAAGACGGCGAGCGGCGCGATCTTGTCCGGCGTCATCTGCTGGATCTTGGCCACGCGGGCCTGCTGCTCGGGCGTGTCCGTGGGGATGGTGCCGATCATGCGGCTCCAGGCGAACGGCGAGACGCAGTTCGAGCGCACGTTGAAGCGCTGCATGTCCAGCGCGATCGACTTCGACAGGCCGACGATGCCGAGCTTGGCAGCGGCATAGTTCGCCTGGCCGAAGTTGCCGATCAGGCCCGACGTCGACGTGAAGTGCACGAAGGCACCCGATTCCTGGTCCTTGAAGTAGTTCGCGGCGGCGCGGCTGACGTAGAAGGCGCCGTTGAGATGCACGTCGATGACCTGCTGCCAGTCCTGGATCGACATGCGGTGGAAGATGCGGTCGCGCAGGATGCCCGCGTTGTTGATCACGGCATCGACGCGGCCGAAGTTCTCCACTGCCGCCTTGACGATGTTGTGCGCGCTCGTGGGATCGGCAACCGAGTTGAAATTGGCGATGGCCTGGCCGCCGGCTTTGCGGATGGTCTCCACCACCTCTTCGGCCGGCTGCTGGCTGGCCCCGCCCTCGCCGTCCACGCTGCCGCCCAGATCGTTGACGACGACCTTGGCGCCTTCCTTGGCGCCCAGGATAGCCATCTCACGGCCGATGCCGCGACCGGCCCCCGTTACGATCAGAACCTTGCCGTCCATGCAGCCAGCCATGCGCGTGTCTCCCTCGCTCGCTCGATATGTTTGCTGTTCGGCGGACAAGCTGGCACGCCCCGGTGCGCGGGTCAAACCGCACGCCGCGCTGCCACCGCGTCATGCCGCCGCGTCATGATCGGACGTCCGCTCGACGAGCCAGCGGCAGACATGGAGCGGACGTCCAATCCGCCACACTAGTGTAGCGCATCTGACGTTTGGTACCCACTCGCAGCTGGGACCGTGACCAAACGTCAGATGCAAAAGCTACACTAGAATCATATGGTTGCTAGTGTTCCTTCGGGCTCCGACACTTGGTCCAGAGTATGACGCACGGGGAACCAAGTGTTGGAGCCGGAACACTAGGCGGGAAGTCGCGTAGAATGATCCGTGGGGCACCGATACACTCCAGGCCACGTGACGGTGCCGCGACAAGGGCAAGGCACCGCCCGCAGCGCCAGGGTGAGGCCTCATGACCGGGAACAATACCTCGACACCGCTCATCGCACTCGACGCGGTGGCACTGGATACGGAAACCACCGGGCTCGACGCCAGGGTCGCGCGCATCATCCAGATCGGGGCGGTTCGCATCCGTGGCGGCCGGATCGAAAGCGACGACCAATTCGTGCAACTCGTCGATCCAGGCGTTCCCATCCCGCCCGTGACGACGGCGGTGCACGGCATATCGGATGCGGATGTCGCAGGTGCGCCCGGCTTCGCTGCCATTGCCGACACGCTGGCCGCCTACCTGAAGGGCGCCGTGCTCGTCGGCCATACCGTCTCCTACGACCGGGCGATGCTGGAGAAGGAGTACGAGCTGACGGGCCGCGCATGGCGGGCGCCACGGATGCTGGATGTGCGGTTGCTGGCGCGCCTCGCCAACCCGTCGCTGCCCGACTACAGCCTCGACAAGCTGTGCGCGTGGCTCGGCATCGAGATCAAGGGCCGGCATACCGCGCCCGGTGATGCGCTGGCGACGGCGGAGATCTTCGTCGCACTCGTCCCGCTTCTGCGCCAACGCGGCATCCGCACCATCGCGGAGGCCGACCGCGCCAGCGTGACGGCGGCCGAGAAGGAGGCGCTGGCGACCGGCGGACGTCCCGTCGTCGTCAATGGCGATACCGCAACGGAGGTGCGGCCGCTGACGCGCATCGACAGCTTTCCTTATCGGCATCGCGTCGGCGACATCATGAGCGCACCACCCTTGTTCATTCCAGCCGAGGTGACATTGCACGCCGCCATGCGGCTGCTGATCGAGCGCAAGGTGAGCAGTGCGCTCGTGCGTCTGCCGGGCGGCGAGGTCGGGATCGTGACGGAGCGCGACGTGCTGCGCGCGACGGCGGCAAGCGGCGCTGCCGCACTCGACAGGGCCGTCAGCGAGGCGGCGAGCATCCCGCTCCAGACAGTTGCGATGGACGACTTCGTCTACCGTGCGATCGGCCGCATCGAGAGGCTGGGGTTCCGGCATCTGGGCGTTACGGACGGTGAGGGCGGGATCGTCGGGGTCGTCACCTCGCGCAACCTCCTGCGTCATCGTGCGACGACTGCCATCGTGCTCGGTGACGAGATCGACGCTGCGCGCGATGCGGCGGCCCTGGCACGGGCCTGGTCGAAGGTGCCGACCATGGCGCGGCATCTCTTCGACGAGGGGGTCGATGCCAGAACCATCTGCGCCGTCATCAGCGCCGAAATCTGCCAGATGACGCGGCGCGCGGCCGAGCTTGCGGAGGCGGCGATGATCGCCGAAGGGCAGGGCGCCCCGCCCGTGCCGTATGCGGTGATGGTGCTGGGCTCGGGCGGACGCGGCGAGAGCCAGCTTGCCGCAGATCAGGACAACGCCATCGTCTATGCCTCCGGCGAGGAGGGCGGCCCGGAAGACACCTATTTCGCTGCGCTCGGCGCGCGCATGTGCGAGATGCTCGATCAGGCCGGCATCCCCCTCTGCAAGGGCGGCGTCATGGCCCGGAACCGCGCGTGGCGCATGAGTTCGGCCGATTGGACGACGCGCATCGACGGCTGGGTACGACGGCAGAGTCCGGAAGACTTCCTCAACGTCGACATCTTCTTCGACGCGCTGCCCGTGCACGGGGACCGGCGGTTGGCCGAAGCGATCCGCGATCATGCCTTCACGCAGGGCCGCGCGGTGCGTTCGTTCCTCAAGTTCCTGGCGATCGCGGGCGCCAGGCGTGGCAATCCGTTCACGCTGCTGGGCGGCTTCCGCGTCGACGGCGAGGGCCGGATCGACCTCAAGGCCTACGGCCTGATGCCCGCGTTTTCGGCCGCGCGCGTGCTGGCCATCAAGCACGATGTGCGCGTGCGCGGCACCCTCGATCGCCTGCGGGCGTGTGCGCAGAAGGGGGCGTTCCCGCCCGAACGTGCCGAGGCGATCGGGGCGGCGCAGTCCGTCATCCTCGGGGCTGTTCTGGGCCAGCAGCTCCAGGATGCGGAAACCGGCAAGGCGCTGTCGCCGCGCGTCGCCCCCGCCACGCTCTCCAAGACCGCTGCGGGGGAGCTCAAGAAGGCCCTCAAGGCCATGGAGGAGGCGACGGGCCTCATCGACGAAGGGCTCTAGTGGCCCGTCGCGTCAAAATCGCCCGATAGCTGCAGCCGCTTTCCGATTTTGGCGCGACATGAGGGCCACGAGATACGTCATGAACTTGAGTGTGGCGTTCATCGCGTCTTGATTGACGAATAACTTGCCGCACGGATCGGTCGATCAAGACGCGACGCCACACGCGTTTCGCGGTTTGGCGGCAACTGCAGGCTGACCTGCCCCTCGTTTCCCTGCTAGAAGATCCCGATCATTCGAGCGGGAGGGCGGGGCGTGCGCAGCGCGCAGGCGCCCCCGGCCGCGCGAGCAAGCGCCGGGGCATGCAGAGGTCCGGCCGGCGATCTTCACGACGATACGATTCCACCCGACACCGGAGACCACGTATGCTGAAGTTCTACTTCAACGGCTCGCCCAATCCCACGAAGGTGGCGCTGATGCTCGAGGAGACGGGTCTTGCCTACACGCCCGTCGCCATCGATACCCGCAAGGGCGAGCAGTTCGCGCCCGACTTCGTCGCGATCAATCCGAACGCCAAGGTGCCGGTGATCGTGGACGGCGATGCGACCGTTTTCGACAGCAACGCCATCCTGCTCTATCTGGCCGAGAAGACCGGCAAGTTCCTGCCCGCAGACACGCCGGCCAACCGTGGCGAGCTGCTGTCATGGCTGATGTTCGTCGCAACGGGCGTCGGTCCGTTCTCGGGACAAGCGGTGCACTTCAAGCACTTCGCGCCGGAAAAGGTCGACTACGCCAATGCGCGCTATCAGTACGAGGCCGACCGCCATTACGGCATCCTCGACAAGCGCCTCGCCAGCCGCCGGTACATGGTGGGCGAGACCTACACGATCGTGGATATGGATGTGTGGGGCTGGGCGCGCATGGTGCCCTTCATCCTGGGCGACGATGCCTGGGGCCGCTACCCCAACCTCAAGCGCCTCGTCGACGAGATCAATGCGCGGCCGGCGGCGCAGCGGGCCGTGGCGCTGAAGGACAAGTTCACCTTCAAGGCGACGATGGACGACGAGGCGCGTTCGGCCATGTTCAAGCATCTGCGCGCCAAGGCCTGAGATCGCGGCCTCTGCGAAACCTTGAAAGGGGGCGTGCGCGAAGCGCGCCCCCTTTTCGTCGCCGGTGCGCCGTCAGCCCGCTGCGCGGGCGTAGATGTCGCGCTCGAAGGTATCGTAGATGCCGAGCACGGTGGGATCCGCGAAGGGCAGGATCTGCGTCATGATCGTGCCGGCGATACGCGATTTCGGATCGATCCAGAAATAGGTGTTGCGCAGGCCGGCCCACGTCAGGCTGCCGGCCTTGCGGCGGCCGGCCACGTCCTCGGTGTTGATCATGAAGGACAAGCCCCACGTTTTGCGCATGTCGGGATAGAAGTTCATGGGAAAGCTCAGCTCGGCGCGGATGCCGGGCAGCGGGCGTACGGCGAGGTCGCCCATGTTGTTCTGCCCCATCAGGGCGACCGTCTCGGGTTTGAGGACCTGGACACCATCGAGCGTTCCCGCGCCCATGATCATGCGCATGAAGCGGATGTAATCGCCCGCCGTGCCGTAGAGGCCGCCACCGCCCAGGAAATCCTGCGGCCGCTGCGGGGGATCGAAGGGAGCGACGGCGAGCCCACCATCGGCGAGGCGCGTATGCACGCCGGACAGTCGTGCGCTAATTTCGGGGCGCAACAGATAGCCTGTCGATGTCATGCCGAGAGGCTGCAGCAGGTTTTTCTGCATGTAGGCATCGAGCGAGTTGCCGGTGATGGCCTCGAGCACCTTGCCGGCCCAGTCGATGTTGATGCCGTACTCCCATCGCGTGCCCGGATCGCAGGCGAGCGGCAGGCAATCTTCCGGCTTGATGAAGGAGGCCGAGCGCGAGGCCCGCGTTTCCTGCATGTAGCGGTTCTGGTCGGCGTTCCAGGTGTCGTAGACGAAGCCGGCGGTATGGGTGAGCAGGTTGCGCAACGTGATGGCGCCGCGCGCCGGCCGCAGGATCGGTTTGCCTGTCGCATCGAAGCCTTCCAGCACGCGCGGATTGGCGAGAGAGGGCACCCAGCGGCCGCAGTCGTCGTCGAGGCCGATCCGGCCCTGCTCGACAATCTGCATGACGCAGGCGGCGGTGATCGCCTTCGTCATGGAGTGGATCCAGCAGACCGTGTCCAGCGTCATCGGCTGGCCGCTGCCGAGCGTCCGTTCCCCGAACGCACCCTCGTAGAGGATGTCGTCGCCATCCGTCGCCATGGCGATGATGCCGGGGACGCGAGCCTCGTCCGTCGCCGATTTGAGGTGCGTGTCGATCGTCGTGCTGGCGCTCATGCCATCCATCTCCGGTTCCGCGTGTGATTTGCGTGAGCCGAATAATAGCCCAAACCTCCCCACTGTCAGGTCACGGCCTGCACGAAAAGCACGATGCGCGACTGGTGCGAGTAATCCCCGGGGCCGGTCACTCCAGCGGCACGAGCAAAGCGCTGCACACCGATCGGCAGTATTATCTCCGCCGAGAAGACACCTTGCCGATTTCCCCGGAAAGGAGCATAAATAACGCGTCTCTGGAAAAATTGGGGTATGCGATGAAAATCAGCAGTCCAATTCTCCGCTGGCTTACGCTTGCGATTTTTTCGCTTTTCAGTGGCCCTGCATTCGCCGGCGCTGGCGGTTTTCTGGTGCCAGCCCATTACCATCCACTGGATAACATCTGGAAGATCTTGCTGACGATCGCCGTGATCTGGATCATCGTCCGGATGCGTCGTCCCGCGTGACCGGGAATGCCGGTCCCGCTGGCGCAGATCGAGACCGTTTCGATCATTGCTGCCCTCGTCGCGGTGGCGGCGGCAGAGCGCTTTCGTCCGCGCATCGTGCGTAGGATCTCTTCGCCATGGCGCTGCCGGACGAACGTCCTGTTGTTCGCGCTGAATGCGACGTTGATCGCGCTGCCGCTGTCCTGGCTGGTGGGGCAGATCGATAATCTGCGACTTTCAACATATTCGGAAAATACGGCTCCTGGCTGGGCTGTGGTCGCGTTTTGGCTCGGCTGGATATTTCTGCTCGACCTGGCGAGCTATTTTCTGCACCGTCTGTTGCATTGGGTGCCGTTGTTTTTCCGAATGCATTGTGCGCATCACTCGGACGACGACGTGGATCTGACAACGGCGTTTCGTCGTCACCCCATGGAGTTTCTGTTCGATGCGGCGCTGATGTTGCTGGCGGGTTTCGCAATCGGCGCGCCTCTAGAAGTGAACGGTGCCTATGGCATCCTGGCCACCGTTTTTCAGATCTGGCATCACGGAAATATCGCGCTCACCGGCCCGCTCGGGCGCATTCTCGCCGCCGTGCTTGTCACGCCAGCGCTGCATCGCACGCATCATGCGCTCGACGTACGGGTTGCCGACGGAAATTTCGGCACCGTGCTTTCCGTCTGGGACCGCATGTTCGGCACCTTGCGTGCCGACCCCGAGCCACCGCGCTTTGGCGTTCCGGGCCTGGACGAGCCCCGACATCAGCGCATCGGCAACGTCCTGCTCAGTCCGGTGCTCCTGGACCCTCACGCGGGAGAGCGTTGAACGTTCACGCCTGCCTTGCGCAGGCCCTCCAGGAAATGCGCGCCGGCCGCATCGTTACGGAAGAGCATTTTCACGACGGCCGCGTAGTCGATCGCCAATGTCTCGATCCGCTGCAACCAGAGACGTGCGTCCCGGGCTTCCACGTCGCGGCCCAACTGCCCGAGCGCGGCCACGACGTACCGCAGTCCGCCGGGATGGTCGGGTTTCAGGGCGATGGCGCGCCGTCCGATGTCGATGGCCTCCTCGTATTTGTGCTGCTGGTAGTTGGCAGCCGCCAGCGCCGGCAGCCAAAGGAACATGCGGTTGTCATAGGGGCTCAATCGAATGGCCCTCTGGACGGAGCGGGCGGCGTCCTCGGGGCGCCCGCAATAGTTCAGCAGGAAGGCCAGGTTGGCATGTGCCGCCGCAAAGCTCGGATTGAGGGCGATGGCGTCTTCTATGGCGGCGATGCCGGCCTCGATGCGCCCCGTCCACAGACATGCGGTGCCCAGGGCGAAATGCGCCACCGGATTTCGCGTATCGATGGCGATGGCATGCTGGGCCAGCGCGCTCGCTTCCGCGAAGGTGCGTTCCCGGTCGTCGCTCCAGCCGCTGTAGGCGGCGTGTATCTTGTTGAGGACCAGTCCGGCAACGGCGTGGGAGTAGCCGGGATCGAGTTCGATCGCCGCTTCGAAGCATC
This sequence comes from Hyphomicrobiaceae bacterium, assembly GCA_041397775.1. Classification (GTDB taxonomy): domain Bacteria; phylum Pseudomonadota; class Alphaproteobacteria; order Rhizobiales; family Hyphomicrobiaceae. The sequence continues at coordinate 18,881 of JAWKWB010000007.1, forward strand.
CGCGCGCCGCCGCGTGGTCGTGCCTGGTGAATTTGTAGTGATACCACATGCCCTGCTGCATCAGGTCGTACGCACTGAAGTTCTTGGAGCCCGCCGAAATCGCCCGGCGGCTTTCGGCCTTTTGAAGCTCCGGCTCGATGGCGCCGACGATGCGGGAGGCGATCTCCTCCTGCACGTTGACGGCGTTGTCGAGGTCGCTTTCGAATGACGTGGCGAGCAGGTGATGGCCGGTCGCGGCCTCGACGAGCTGGGTGAGCACCCTGAGGTGGCCGTTGGTGCGCCGCACGCTGCCTTCCACGACGTATCGGACAGCGAGGTCTGCGCCGATCTGGCGCACATCGAGCGCTCGGCCCTTGTAGGTGAATGTGGAGTTGCGGGCGATCACCGGGAAATAACGCCAGCAGGCCAGCGACGTGATGACTTCTTCGGTCAGGCCATCGGCGAAGTACTCGTATTGGCTGTCGCCGCAGCTGTTGATGAAGGGCAGGATGGCGACCGAGGGGCCTCCTCCTACGTCGTCCGCGCTGGCCAGGTGCGGCCGTGGCGGATCGCCACCGCAGACTTGGCCGTCGGCCTGGGCGCCCTCGCCGGGATGCCAGTCTTCGGGGATACGCTTGGCGATCGTCTCGGGTGGTGGATCGGGCCCCGGTACGGCAGCAAGCGGCGGCTGTTCCAGCGTCGTGTCGCGCTTGAGATCGCGATAGAGCTTTTGTGTCTCCTGGCTCGGCTCGAGATCGAGCCGTGATTTCAACACGGCCCGGCAGCGTTCGTACTCGAGGATCGCACGCGCGCGTTGGCCGGCGGATGCAAGACCCGACATCAACTTGCGCACGGCCTCCTCGTTCGTCGGATCGATCGTCACCGCCCGTCGTGCCGCCTCCACGCCATCGCCACGGGTGTGCGGGTCGCCCAGGCGATTGCGGATGTTGGTTTCGTTCCAGCGGCGGATCCGCTCTTCGAGCCGCTGCCGTTCGACGACGAGCCACTGCTGGAACTCGTCACCGAGCTTGTCCCAACCGTCCAGGAGCAGCGAGCCGCTGAAGACGTCGAGATCCTCGTGTTCGCAATTGTCGTCGCTCCACTCCGGAGTTGCCGCGGAAATGGCATCGACCCAGACCGTCTCCGATCGGATGCGCAGGCGCTCGCGTTCGACCTCGAGGGCCTGGTGAAAGACCGGACCCATGGCGCGGCTGAGCTCATGCAGCGCCTGCCGCAAGCTTGCACGGCCCTGGTCTTCGGGAACGCGATCCCAGAGAAGGCCGGCCAGCCGCGAGCGCTCGACCCACCTGTCGAGGTTGAGCGCGAGATAGGCGAGCACTGCCCGGGGCTTTTTCGATGCGGGCAAAATATTATGGCCTGCAGCATCGACGGCTTCCACCGAGCCGATCAATCTCAATCGTATTGCAATGCGCGAGGAACGTTCGGGAGCCGACCGTTCGAGTGTATGAATCGTGCCGTTCATGGATGCTCCCCAACTGCAAAAAATATGGGACCGATCGCACATGGGGCAGCGTCAAAATGGCACAGCCAGACAAATGAATCAAAGGCTTCTTTCATCCGATGGCGGATACCGGAGCATCCGCTCCTTGAAAACGTCGCGCCGGCGATTTGCTGCGGCCATCGCGTTTTGACGCAGAAATGACGATCGGCTCACCGCAAACTGACGTGTCTTTGTGGGGCTCTGGCTAGAAAACCCTTGCGACCGGCACTGCAGCGGGCCGCCGAAAAAAGGAGACCAGCCATGAAGACGCTCACAGCCACGCTCGCAACATTCCTCGTCATCGCTTCCTTCGCATTCCCGGCTCACGCCGCCAGGACGATCTGGGACCAGATCCAGGAGACGGCACCTCTGCAGCCGGTCTTCGAGACCCTCAGGGACAATGCGCCTTGAATGGGCGCGCTTGCCAAAGCGGGGTGGGGCCGGGCTTTCCGGCCCCTAGTGTTCCGGCTCCGACACTTGGTTCCCCGTGCATCGACCTCTGGACCAAGTGTCGGAGCCAGAAGAAACACTAGCAACACCATGATTTCACTGTAGCTTTTGCATCTGACGTTTGGTCACGGTCCCAGCTGCGAGTGGGTACCAAACGTCAGATGCGCTACACCAGCCATATGTTCTTCGCTCCTCGTCCTGTGAAGGCCGTCGACATGACCATCATCTCGATCGTGATACACTTCGGCGCTGCGGAGCCGGCCCTGGTACCGGTTCTGGCGCGCGACCTCGAAGCCCGCTACGTCGATCTCAGCGCGGTGGATGAGGCCATCGTGGGCAAGGCCCGTTCGCGCCTTGGCGCGCTCGCCCGCATGCGGCTGCACCGCCCGCCGGTCTTGGGCGACATGCACGCCAGTGGTCTGCTGCCCTACGACCCGAACTGGAGCGAGGTGGAACGCGACCATCGCGGCGCTTATCTCGTCCTGGGATGGGTGGCGGCCATGACGCTGGCCGGCAGGGCCGATGTCGCGAGGGTATGCCTGTCGGCGCCGCGATCGAACCGGCAGGCCCGCATTGCACGCGCGTTGGGTTTGTCGCCCGAAGCTGCCGCGCGCGTGATCGATGGCTACGATGCCAGTCTGACGGCCTATGCCAGGGCGTCGCTCGGTCACGACGACGGCCTTCCCTTCGACCTCGTCATCGATGCGAGCCGGTTCGACAGGTTCGCGTGCGCGTCCCTCCTGACGGAATGCGTCAAGGCGCGCCTCCTCGCGGCCGCTGCCGCGCATCACATCAACGGTGCCTTGGCCCAATCGTGGCCGGATCTGCCGCAGGGCGACATCGGGCAGCGCCGACGGTACGCGCTCGTGGAGCACGAACAGATCGACCTGTCCGCCGCCGATAGCCAGGAAGCGGCAATCGCCGCCATCGAAAGCCGGCTGCATCACGAGTGCCATCATCGGCGAAACTGATCGCCGCTGCCCGGCAGGCCCACGTGCTGCCGGCGTATCACCCGATCTCGGCGGCCATCATGCGCGGCAGGGTCTCCTCGTGGGCCTCGCGCAAGGCCGCAAGCGCCAGGGCATCCTCGCTCTTGAGGGTGATCTCCGATCCCCCCGCACGGCCGACGATGCGCACGGGCAGCCCCAAGAGGCGCGCGCGCTCTGCGATCTCCTCGGCATGACCCGGCGCCGCGGCGAGTACGTAGCGGCCCTGATCCTCGCCGAACCAGATGGCGTGCGCAGGCAGGCGTCCTTCGTAGGGGTAGAGTTCCACGCCCATGCCGCCCGCCAGCGCCATCTCGGCGATCGCGACCAGCAGGCCGCCGTCGGACACGTCGTGCACCGCCGTCACCTTGTGCTCGCGGATCAGCGTGCGCACGAGCTGGCCCGCCTTGATCTCCTCGGCGAGGTCGACCGGGGGGGGCGCACCCTCGCTCCGGCCCGTCTCGATGAGCTGGTAGAGCGACTGGCCGAGGTGGCCCTGCTCGCGGCCGACCAGGATCAGGAGATCGCCCTCGCGCTTCAGCCTGATGTCGGTGGTCTGTGAGATGTCGGGAATGAGCCCGACGCCGCCGATGGCGGGGGTCGGTGGGATGCCTTTGCCGTTGGTCTCGTTGTAGAGCGAGCAGTTGCCGGACACGACGGGGTATTTGAGCGCCTCACAGGCCTCCTTCATGCCTTGCACCGACCCGACGAACTGCCCCATCACCTCAGGGCGCTCGGGATTGGCGAAGTTCATGTTGTCGGTGATGGCGAGTGGGTCGGCGCCGACGGCGGTCCAGGTTGCGCCAGGTCTCCCCACGACGGCCTGCTTGGTGCCCATGGCCGGATCGGCGAGCAATGGCGCGGGGGTCACGTCGCAGGCGATGGCCACGCCCTTCACTGTGCCGTGGACCCGCACGACCCACCGCATCGCCGCCGGGACGCTGGATCGTATCACCCATGACGGTGTGGTCGTACTGCTCCCAGATCCAGCGGCGCGAGCACAAATGCTCCGTCGCGATCATCTTCTTGAGGCAGGAGAGGACCGCGTTGGGGGCCGGCACCCACTCCGGCAGGATCGTCTTCTGCTCTGGCGTCGGCTCCCAGGGACGCTGGTACTGGGGGGCGGAATTGGCGAGCTTGTCGACGGGCAGGTCGGCCTCCACCACGCCCTTGTGGCGGGCGATGAGGCGTCCCGTGTCGGTCGTCGTGCCGATGACCGCGAAGTCGAGCCCCCACTTGCGGAAGACGGCCTCCGCCTCCGGCTCGGAGCCGGGCTTGAGGATCATCAGCATCCGCTCCTGGCTCTCCGAGAGCATCATCTCGTAGGCCGTCATGCCCGTCTCGCGCTGGGGCACCTTGTCGAGTTCCAGCGTGATGCCGACGCCGCCCTTGTCGGCCATCTCCGACGTGGAGGAGGTCAGCCCCGCCGCGCCCATGTCCTGGATGGCGATGATGCAGTCGCGCGCCATCAGCTCGAGACAGGCTTCGATCAGCAGCTTCTCGGTGAAGGGGTCGCCGACCTGAACGGTGGGCCGCTTCTCGTCCGACTTGTCGTCGAACTCGGCAGAGGCCATCGTCGCGCCGTGGATGCCGTCGCGGCCGGTCTTGGAGCCGACGTAGACGACGGGCAGGCCGACGCCCTTGGCGGCCGAGTAGAAGATCTTGTCGGCCTTGGCGAGGCCCACGCACATGGCGTTGACGAGGATGTTGTTGTTGTAGGCGGGATCGAAATTGGTCTCCCCGCCCACGGTGGGCACGCCGACGCAGTTGCCGTAGCCGCCGATGCCGCGCACGACACCCGACACGAGATGGCGGGTGCGCGCATTGTCGGGCGCGCCGAAGCGCAGCGCGTTCAGGTTCGCGATCGGGCGGGCGCCCATCGTGAAGACGTCGCGCATGATGCCGCCCACGCCCGTCGCCGCTCCCTGGTAGGGCTCGATGAACGAGGGGTGGTTGTGGCTCTCCATCTTGAACACGGCGCAGTCGCCGTCGCCCAGGTCGACGATGCCCGCGTTTTCGCCGGGACCCTGGATCACCTGCGGGCCGCTGGTGGGGAGCTGCTTCAGCCAGTAGCGGGTGGACTTATAGGAGCAATGCTCCGACCACATCACCGAGAAGATGCCGAGTTCCAGGAAGGTGGGCTCGCGGCCCAGGATCTCCAGGAGGCGCGGGTATTCGTCGCCCTTGAAGCCGTGCTCGGCGACGATCTGGGGCGTGATTTGGGGATAGACGGTGGGCTTGGCGCTCATGCGGGCCTCGGCAGCTCGGGATTCTTTGGCGCCTTATAGCGGCCTTGAGCGGCCTTGTCGCGTTGCTGTGACAAATCTTCTGGTCGGTGGCGCGGAAGGCGCGGCGACGTCAGGATTTGACAGCCCGCACACGTTCGCGATGCCACGCATAGAGGCCGCTCGCCAGGATGACGGCGGCGCCTGTCAGCGTCCAGGCGTCGGGCACGTGGCCGAACGCCAGCAGCCCGACCACTGCCGCCCAGAGCAGAAGGGTGTAGCTGTAGGGCTGCAGGGCGCTGGCCTCCGCCACGGTCAAGGCCTTGATCAGGAAGAGATGTGCGCCGCTGCCCAGCAGCGCGATGGCAAGCAGCAGGGCCCAGCCCATCGCGTCCGGCCACACCCAGACCGACGGCCCCATGGTCGTGGTCGCCAGGAGGCCGATGACAGCCGACCACAGCCAGCTCGTCTCGCTCGAATCGGTGCGCGCGCACAGGCGCACGAGGATCTGGTAGAGGGCCCAGAGCAGGGCTCCGGAAATGGCGATCAGGATGGGCAGGCCGATCTCCTGGAAGCCCGGCCGCACGATGATCAGGACGCCCGCGAATCCCGCCATGACGGCGAGCCAGCGGCGGATCCCGACCTTCTCCCCCAGGACCGGCACGGACATGGCGATGACGAGCAGCGGCGAGGCCGCGGCGATGGCGTGCACGTCGGCGAGCGGCAGATACTGGAAGGCCAGCACGAAGACGCCGTTCTCGATCACCTGCACGAGCGCCCGCACGATCTGCAGGCCCGGACGCGGCGTCTGCCAGACGCGGCGCAGGCCCGATCGCCACAGGACCACCACGGCGAGCAGTGTGAACACCATGTAGCGCACCCACAGGATCTGCGGGATGGCGAGGATGCTGCCCAGGAACTTGCTGATGCCGTCCATGGTGGCAAAGCAGAACATGGACAGGAGCGTCAGCCCGATGCCGAGCGAGAGGCCGGCGGACCCGGTGCCGGCAGTCTCGTTGGTGCGCGTTTCTGCCACTGGCGTTCCGTTGTCTGTTGCTGCGGTCCCGACCCCCGTTGTCCTGCCGCGATGTGCCCGCGAGCGTCAACCGATTTGCGCCGGCCGCAAGGCGCGCTATCGTCCCTGCCGGATCGGGCGGGCGGGGGATCGCCGCCGCCCGCACGACAGCTTTTTGGGAAAGGCAATGGCATGACGGCGTCTCGAGGGGCACGGCCCAACCTGCCCTTGGCAGGCATCACGGTGGTGGATCTGGGGCAGATCTACCAAGGGCCGTATGCGACCCTGCTGATGGCGAAGGCGGGCGCGCGCATCGTCAAGGTCGAGCCGCTGTCGGGCGAGGCTGCGCGGCTGCGCGCCAAGGTGGCGAAGGCCGCGACACTCCCGTTCGCCATGCTCAATTCCAACAAGAGCGGCATCACTCTGAACCTCAAGGACGAGCGTGGCCGCGCCCTCTTGAAGCGCATGGTGGAGAAGGCCGACGTCCTGCTCGAGAACTACGCGCCCGGCGTCATGGACAAGCTCGGCGTGGGCTACGAGGTGCTGTCCAGGCTGAACCCGCGGCTCGTCTATGCGTCGGGCACGGGCTATGGCCTCGACGGACCCGACCGCAACAACCTCGCCATGGACCTGACGGTGCAAGCCATGTCGGGCGTCATGAGCATCACCGGTTTTCCCGACGGGCCGCCGGTCAAGGCGGGGGCTGCCTTCGTCGACTTCATGAGCGGCATCCACCTCTATGCCGCCGTCGTCACGGCCCTTTATGAACGCACGATCACGGGGCAGGGGCGGCTGGTCGAGGTCGCGATGCAGGAATCGGTCTATCCGAGCCTCGCCTCCAACCTGTCATTCCTCTACAACTCGAAGGGCGGACTGCCGCCGCGCACGGGCAACAGGCATGGCGGCCTCGCGATCGCGCCCTACAACGTCTACGCCACTGCCGATGGGCACATCGCCATCATCGCGGTGAAGGACGACCATTGGTTGGGGCTGCTCGATGCCATGGGCCGGCAGGATCTCAAGTCCGAGCCGCGCTTCCAGACCAACGCGCTGCGCTGCCAGAACATGGAAGCCGTCGACGCGCTGGTGGAAGCCTGGTCCAAGACGTTGCCGAAGTACGAGGTGTTCGAGGTTCTGCGCAAGAACCGCGTGCCCTCCGCGCCCGTGCGCGACCTGCGCGAGGTGATGAACGACCGCCACATGCACGAGCGCGGTATGCTCGAGGACATCGACCATCCCGAGCTCGGCCGCATCACCGTGCCCACCTCGCCGTTGCGCTTCCATGGCGCCGACAAGCTCGAGACGACGCCATCGCCGTCTGTCGGGCAACACAACGACGAGATCTACGGCGGCTGGCTCGGTTTGAGCGGGGACGAAATTGCGGCGTTGAAGGCGGACGGTGTTATCTGACAGGGCCGCTCTGCGACGTCGTCCCCGCAAATGGGCGTTGACGGGAGGCGTGGATGTCGAAGGACACGAAGGAAAGGCAGGGGCCGGACGCCGGTGGCGTTTCGCGGCGACGGCTGCTGGAGGGGCTGGCGCTGGGCGCGGTGACGACGGCGCAGGCCGGGCCGGCGAGCTTGCCCGTCCTCGCCCAGCCAACCCCGCGAAAGGCCGGTAGGCCCTACCGCAAGTTGCTGCTGGGCGCTGGCGGCATCAAGGGCGCCTTTCAGGCCGGCGCGATCCGGCGAACGCTGGAACTGGGATTCAGGCCCGACGTCATCTATGGCGTGTCGGCGGGCTCGCTCAACGGTGCGTTCCTGGCCGATCGGGCCTTCTTCCTCGGTAAGCCCCGCAAGCAGTATTTCGATGCGACCGGCAGCAAGGCGCCCGGCGGCATGGACCTGGGCGCGCCCGTCGATTGGCCGTTCATCGGCGCGGAGCTGACGCGCTTCTGGACGGACAAGGTGACGGGCCCGAAGTCTCTGGCCCGCCGGCGAAGCTTCCGGGCGGCACTCGCACTCATGTTGCGCAGCTTCGACGGGCTCTACGACAACGAGCCGCTGCGCAAGCTGGTCCACGCCACCATCGATCGCCAGCGGGTTCGCAATTCCGGCATCCCGTTCGGCGTGGTGGCGACGAACATCGACACGGGCCAGGCCGAGTATCACTTCGACGGGCAGGACGGCGTCGACATCCGCGATGCGGTGGTGGCGAGTTCTGCCATGCCCGTGGCCTTCCCGCTGGCGAAGCTCGCGGGCACGTTCGGCGTAAAGCAGTATTGCGACGGGGCCATGCGCGAGATCGTGCCGATCACACTGGCGATCAAGCCGGGCGTTCCGCGACCGCCCACGCATCTCGTCGCGATCGTCTGCCAGCCGCCCCGCAGCGTGCTGGGGCGTCTCGACCAGCCCGGCAACATCATCCATCTGATGCAGCGCCAGATCGACATCGTCGCCGAGGAGTTGATCCAGAACGACCTGCGCGCGCTGGAGGGGTCGGGCATCCGCCATATCGCCATCCGGCCCGACGTGGTCATCAACCGCGACGACAAGACGAGGCGGATCTACGAGATCGACAACTTCGAGGCGCACCACATTTCCGAGATGATCCACCGGGGGGCCTTCTACGCCAAGCACGTGCTGGGCCTGCCGCAGAGCCGCTTCGTCGAGGACGGTTTCCGGGACGCATGATGGTCGCCGTCCCGGTTGCGCCTCGCCGCTGTTGTGCTTGGCCGCGCGCCAGCAGATGATGGCGCCCGAACTGCTTCACGACTGGAGGAAATCCCAAATGGCAGACTACACGTTCGACCATATCCACCTGTTCACGCGCGACCCGGAAGGCACCGCGGCCTGGTACGAGAAGATGCTGGGCGCCGAGGTCGTTCGCACGATGCAAGGCGGCAAGCCGCGCCTCGACCTGAAGCTGGGCGGCGGCAACATCTTCATTCTCGACGTGAGCGGCGATCCGAAGGCGGCGGAAGGTCCGGGGCATCCCCATCGCGGGCTCGATCACTTCGGCCTGTCGGTGAAGGGCATCGACGCCGTCTGCGCCGATCTGAAGGCGAAGGGCGTCAAGTTCACGCGCGAGCCCGACACGATCCGTCCTGGCATCCGCATCGCCTTCATCGAGGGACCGGACGGTGTTTCGATCGAGATCCTGGAGCGCTGGGCGGTCTGACGATCGCACGCCCCATCCACGACGACGCCAAACGGGCGGCGCGGTGCCGCCCGTTCGACGTTACAGGCCAGCAAAGGCTGCCGTGACGAAGGCCTTGATCTCCGCCTCGTGCCAGTACTTGACGCCGGTGGCCGGGGTCGCCACGGCCGGGCGGCCTACGCGGCGGAACGTGCGGCCCGCGATGCGCTCGAGCTTGCGGTCGAGATGGGTGAAGTAGCCCATGTTCTCCGGCTCCTCCTCGCACCACACCAGATCTGCGCCGGAGTGGGCCGACAGCGCTTTGCCGATGGCCTCGGCGGGGAGCGGGTGCAGTTGCTCGAGGCGGATCAGAGCCACGGCGTCGTCCAGGCCGCGCTCGGCGCGGGCGGCGGCCAACTCGTAATAGACCTTGCCGGTGCACACAACGACCCGTGTTGCGGCCTTCACCGCGCTGTCGTCGATGACGCTCTGGAAGCCCGTGCCCGCGTCGAAATCGGCCAGGCGCGACACGGCGGCCTTGTGGCGCAGCAGTGCCTTGGGCGTCAGAACGAGCAGCGGCTTGCGGAAGTCGCGTCGCATCTGGCGGCGCAGGACGTGGAAGAAGTTCGCGGGCGTCGAGGCATTGACGACCTGCAGATTCGCGCCCGCGCAGGCCGCGAGCAGGCGCTCGGGCCGGCCCGTGGAATGGTCGGGGCCGCCGCCGTCGAGCCCGTGCGGCAGCAGGATGACGAGACCGGACGAGCGCAGCCAGCGATCCTCGCCGCAGGCGATGCCCTGGTCGAAAACGGCCTGGGCGTAGTTCAGGAACTCGCCGAACTGCGCCTCCCACACGATCAGGCGGTTCGGATCGGCTATCGACACGCCGTACTCGTAGCACAGGATCGCGTGCTCGATCAGCGGCGTGTTGTGGATCTCGGCAATGGCACCCTTGTCGGCGGCGGAGGCCAGTGTCAGGTGCCGCGCGCCCGTCTTCTGGTCGTGGATTTCGAGATGGCGCTGGGTGAAGGCGCCGCGCAGCGAATCCTGGCCGCCGAACCGCACGCCCGTTCCCTCCGCGAGCAGCGATGCGATGGCCAGCGCCTCGCCGCTCGCCCAGTTGATGCCCTCGCCGGTTTCCACCGAGCGGCGCCGCTCGTCGAGGAAGCGCTGCACTTTCGCATCCACCTCGAAGCCGGCGGGCGGCGTGGTGATGGCGCGCGCGATGTCGCGCAGGTGGTCACGCGGGAGCCCGGTCTTGGCAAAGGCCAGCATGTCGCTTTCGCTGCCGGCCTTCAGGCCTCTCCAGGCGCCGTCGAACCAGTCGGCGGCATTGGCTTTCCAGGACTTGGCGGCAGCAAAGGCCCCCGTCAGCCCCTCGCTCATTGCGGCGCGAACGGCATCGGCGCCGCTCGTGTCGATGCCGGCGGCCGCGAGCGCGTTCGCATAGAGCACGTCGACCGGCGTACGCGCGTCGATGGCGCGGTACATCGACGGCTGCGTGAAGCGCGGCTCGTCGATCTCGTTGTGCCCGGGGCGGCGATAGCAGACGAGATCGATGATGATGTCGCTCTCGAAGGTGGCGCGCCAGTTGGCAGCGATCAACCCGACGCGCCAGACGGCATCGGGATCGTCGCCGTTGACATGCAGCACCGGCGTCTCCGTGAGCCGCGCGATGTCGGTGGCGCCGCGCGCCGTGCGGCCTTCCTCGGGCCGCGTGGTGAAGCCGATCTGGTTGTTGATGACGATATGGATCGTGCCGCCGAGATCGAAGGGGCCGACGCGCGAAAGCTGCATCATCTCGGCCACGAGGCCCTGCCCGGCGAAGCTCGCGTCGGTGTGCAGCGCCAGTGGCAGCACGCGGCGGCGGCCGTCGGGTCCGAGGGCCGTCTGCTTGGCGCGCGCGCGGCCCTGGGCGGTGATGGGCGTGAGCTGGAGATGCGAGGGGTGCGGCGACACGGAGACGTGCAGCGTGCGGCCCGCGATGTCCAGTTCGCCGGAATAGCCCAGGTGATAGGAGACGTCCGACGAGCAGGCGAGGCCTTCGGGAACGGCAGGCTTGCCGAGGATCTCGGCGACGAGCGGGGTCAGGGGCTTGCCGAGTGCGTTCGCCAGCATGCTGAAGCGGCCGCGATGCATGCCGCCGATGACGGCCTCCTCGATGCCCAGTTCCACGCTTTCGGCGAGAATGGTGTCGAGGCAGACGAGGAACGTCTCCGCCCCCCCAAGTCCGAACAGCTTGCCGCCGGGGATGCGCTGATTGAGGCCCGCTTCGAAGGCCGTCGCGCGCGTGAGCAGGTTCAGCACCCGCTGGCGCGTGCGCGTGTCGGGCTGGCTGTCCTCCAGGCTTTCGGCCTGCGCCTCCAGCCAGCGGCGCTGGTGCGTGTCGTGGATGTGGCCGATCTCCCAGCCGATGGGGCCGCAATAGGCGCGCTCCAGGCGCTCCGCCAGGAGATGCGCGGCCTGCCGGTCGAGGCCGTATTGCGCGGGCTGCAACTCCGGGATCTGGGGCCGTTCGGCAAGGCCCAGTGGATCGAGATCGGCGCGCAGGAAGCCGCGCGCACGGTAGGCCTCGATCAGGGCCACCTCGCCACCACCACCGCCGATGCTGGTGCCGAGCCGGCGCCGCGGCAGGCTCTCGCCCGCCGTCTCCGCGTAGAAAGCTTCGAGCGCGCCCGGATCGCCGACGCCGACGAAGAGGTCGTCGTCAGGCCGGGCGGTGGGGTCCGCCGGAGACCGGTCATCGGGCGATACGGGGGCTCTCAGGTGCTCGTTCATGCGTGATCCTTGAATGCGCGCTGCCTGTCGTGCCCGCATCGCAAATCGATGTCAATGCGAGGGGGCGGTCCGGGAGGTCCCGAACCGGGCGCCCTGCAGTCAGGGGGTGCGGCAGGGTGATGCGCTGGGCGGCGATTTGAGGCAAGATCACCGCTTCGTCAGGACGACGACACGAAACCAAGAGGAACCCGAGCATGGCGCCGGATGCGACGATGAGGCGGAACGCACTCGATTATCACGAGGCCGATCCGCCCGGAAAGATCGCCATCCAGGCCACCAAGCCGCTCGCCAACCAGGCGGATCTGGCGCTGGCCTATAGCCCGGGCGTCGCGCACGCCTGCGAGGCGATCGCGGCGGATCCGGCCACGGCGACGCGCTTCACCGCGCGCGGCAATCTCGTCGGCGTCATCACCAACGGGACGGCGGTGCTCGGCCTCGGCGACATCGGTCCGCTGGCCGCCAAGCCGGTGATGGAGGGCAAGGCGGTTCTCTTCAAGAAGTTCGCTGGCATCGACGTCTACGACATCGAGGTGGCGGAGAAGGGCGTCGAAGCCTTCGTGGAGGCCGTCGCGCGCCTGGAGCCGACGTTTGGCGGCATCAACCTGGAAGACATCAAGGCGCCGGAGTGCTTCGAGATCGAGCGGCGGCTCAAGGAGCGCATGCGCATTCCCGTCTTCCACGACGACCAGCACGGAACCGCGATCGTGGTGGCGGCCGGCATCCTCAACGGCCTCAAGGTCGTGGGCAAGCGCATCGAGGACGTCAAGCTCGTGACGTCGGGCGCGGGGGCTGCAGCGCTCGCCTGCCTCAATCTGCTGGTGAGCCTGGGGCTCGAGCGCGAGAACGTCTGGGTGACCGACATCAAGGGTGTCGTGCACCGGGGGCGCAACGAGCTGATGAACCCGTACGTGGAACCCTACGCGCAGGAGACCCAGGCGCGCACGCTCGCCGACGTCATGCCGGGTGCGGACATCTTCCTCGGCCTGTCGGCAGCGCGCGTCGTCTCGCAGGACATGGTGCGCGGGATGGCGGAGCGGCCTCTCGTATTCGCGCTTGCCAATCCGACGCCGGAAATCCTGCCGGAGGAGGTGAAGGCGGTCAGGCCGGACGCGATCATCGCCTCCGGGCGGACGGACTACGCCAACCAGATCAACAACGTGCTGTGCTTTCCCTTCATCTTCCGCGGCGCGCTGGACGTGGGCGCGACGACGATCAACGAGGAGATGAAGAAGGCGGCCGTGACGGCGCTGGCAGGCATCGCCGAAAGCGAGGCGTCCGACGTGGTGTTGGCCGCCTATCGGGCGGAGACGCTGGTGTTCGGCGCCGACTACATCCTGCCCAAGCCATTCGACCCGCGCTTGATTCTCGAGATCGCGCCGGCCGTCGCGCGTGCGGCGATGGCAACAGGCGTGGCGACCCGGCCCATCGCGGATTTCGATACCTACCGCGAGAAGCTCACCGGCTTCGTGTTCCAGTCGGGCTTCGTGATGCGGCCGATCTTTGACGCGGCCAAGCGGGCTTCCTCGCCGACACTGAAGCGTCTGGCCTTCGCGGAAGGAGAGCATCCGTATGTGCTGCAGTGCGCCCAGCAACTCGTCTCGGAGCACATCGCGCGGCCCCTGCTCATCGGGCGTCGCGACAGCATCATGCAGATGTTGCCGCATCTGGGCCTGCGCATGCGGCCGGAGCGCGACTTCGATCTGTTCGATCCCGAGACCGATACGCGCGCCATGATCATGGCGGAGGAATACCACCGGCTGGTGGAGCGGCGTGGCGTGTCGCCCTCCCATGCGCGCCGCGTCGTGCGCAACGGCTCGACCGTGATCGCCGGTCTGCTGCTGCGCCGTGGCGACGCCGATGCGATGATCTGCGGTGCCGTGGGCCGCTACCTGACACAGCTGCGCCACGTGTCGCAGGTGATCGGCAAGGCCGACCAGGCACGGGGCTTTGCAGCCTTGTCGGCGTTGATCCTGCCCACGGGGCCGCTCTTCATCGCGGACACGTACGTGTCCTATGACCCGGATGCGGAACGGCTGGCCGAGATCACGATGCTCGCTGCCGACGAGGTCCGGCGCTTCGGGCTCGAGCCGAAGGTGGCGCTGCTGTCGCATTCGAACTTCGGCAACGAGGACACGCCGTCCGCCCTCAAGATGCGCGAGGTGCTGGCGCTGCTCAATGCGCGGGCGCCCGAGCTGGAGGTCGAAGGCGAGATGCATGGCGACGCAGCATTGTCACCCTTCATCCGCGAGGAGATCTTCCCCAATTCCCGCCTGAAGGGAGCGGCCAATCTTTTGATCGCGCCCAATCTGGATGCGGCCAACATCGCCTTCAACCTGCTGAAGGTGGCCTCGGGCAGCGTCGCGGTGGGCCCGATCCTGCTCGGTGCCGCGCGCCCGGTGCACATCGTCACGCCGTCGGTGACGGTGCGTGGGCTGCTCAACATGTCGGCCTTCGCCGTGGTCGATGCCGCCCGCCGTGCCAGCGCCTCGTAGGGCGCTGGCTGCAGCTGGCGAACGGGCTCACATCTTCGTGCCGGCGGTCCAGCCGCCGTCGACGATCAGCGTCGTGCCCGTCACGAAGCTCGCGTCGTCGGATGCCAGGAACAGGATGGCGCGGGCGATCTCGTGCGCTTCGCCCCAGCGGCCGATGGCGTGGATATCCTTGATGCGGGCGGCCATGTCCGCGTCCTGGAAGTAGCGCTCGGTGAGGGGTGTGCGCGTGACGCCGGGGCCGACGGCGGTGACGCGGATGCCTTTTTCGCCGAGCTCCATCGCCATCTCCTTGGTCAGGCCGACGACGGCATGCTTGGAGGCCGTGTAGGCCGCGCGGCGCGGTGCGGCGGTCACGCCGAGCGTCGAGGCGATGTTGACGATCACGCCCGGGCGGCCCGCGGCGACGAGCTTGCGGCCGAACGCCTGCGAGCACAGGAACGTGCCGTTGACGTTGACGTTCATGACTTTCGCGAACTCTTCGGCGGGCAATTCCAGAACGGGACTGATCTCGCGGATGCCCGCGCTGTTGAGCAGGACGTCGAGTTGCCCCAGTTGCTTTGATGCAGCGTCGAAGAGCTGGGCGACGCTGTCGGCCTTCGTCACGTCGACCGTGAAGGCGTGCGCCTTGCCGCCCTTCTTGACGATATCCTCGGCGGTGCGCTCAGCCATCGTCGCGTCGAGGTCGGCACAGGCGATCGCTGCCCCTTCCTCGGCGAACGCGAAGGCGGTCTCGCGTCCGATGCCGCTGCCCGCGCCGGTGATGACGACGCCCTTGCCCTTGAAACGCATCTTCCTCTCCTCATCGTGTCTTTTATGGATGGATGGGGAGAGTGCACCGGTGCGCGCCACGCGACAAGCACACGGACAGCACACGACAGCGCATGACGTCTGCGGCGAACGGGGATAGGGTCACGCCCCGACACCGACCCAGCCAGGATGCGCGCAGCGAATGACGGATTTTCTGACCAGTGGCCCCGACGATGCCGATGTGACGTTGCTTCTCGCACACGGTGCGGGCGCGCCCATGGATAGCGCCTTCATGAATATCGTGGCCGACCTCATGGCCGAGCGGGGGCTGCGCACGATGCGCTTCGAGTTCCCTTACATGGCCTCGCGCCGCAGGACGGGCAAGCGCAAGCCGGCACCCAAGGCCGAGACGCTGATGCCCGTGTTCGTCGCCGTTGCTCAGGAGGCGGCGGCGGCGAGCGGGGGCAAGCTGGTGATCGGTGGCAAATCGATGGGCGGCCGGGTGGCGAGCCTCGTCGCCGACCAACTGCGCGACAGCGGCGTGGCGCAGGGTCTGGCCTGCCTGGGCTACCCGTTTCATCCGCCGGGCATGCCCGAGAAGTTGCGCACGCGACATCTGGAGGCGTTGCGCTGCCCGGCGCTGATCGTCCAGGGCGAGCGGGACCCGTTCGGCGCGCGCGCGGAGGTCGAGGCCTATCCTCTGTCGAAGGCGATCGGGCTGTCGTGGATCGGCGATGGCGACCACGACCTGGGCCCGCGCGGCGGCTCCGGCTTCACGCGCAAGGGCAACCTCGCAGCCGCCGCAGATGCGGTGGCGGCCTTCAGCAAGGCGCTCTGAGGAACGGCAGCGCGCCCTGCGATTGCACTTGCGATCGCCTTGCGTGCTACTTGATCATCGTCTGCGGGATCAGGAGGATGATCGTCGGGAACATCAACAGGATCGCGACGTTGATGATGTCGACGAGCACGAACCAGCCGCATCCCTTGAACATGTCACCCATCGAGACGTTGGGCGCGATGCCCTTCAGGATATAGACGTTGAGCCCGACCGGTGGCGTGATCAGTCCGATCTCGACCATGCGGACCACGAGCACGCCGAACACGATCGGATTGATGCCGAGTTGCTTGATCGTGGGCAGGATCAGCGGCACGGTGAGCAGCAGCATGCCGATGCCGTCGAGGAACATGCCGAGCACGAGGTAGAGGCAGAGAATGCCGATCAGGACGGCCATCGGCGGCATGTCCAGGGACAGGATCCACGTCGCGATCGCCGCCGGCATGCCCGTGAAGCCCAGGAAATGCACGTAGATGAGCACGCCCGAGACGATCGCGAAGATCAATCCGGTCGCGCGCGCGGTCTCGACCATGGCGCCGACGAAATCGTTCCGGCTGATGCGCGGCAGGGCCAGCAGCAACGCGCCCACGGCGCCGACGGCGGCGGACTCCGTTGGCGTGGCGATGCCCGTATAGATGGTGCCCATGACGAGGAAGACGAGGACCAGCATCCCCCACACACCCGTGATCGAGCTCAGGCGGTCCGCCCAGCTGACCCGGGCGATGGGCATGCCCAGCGACGGATTGAACTTGAAGCGCAGGTAGAGCATCAGCCCATAGCTCACCGCCTCGAGGAGACCGGGCAGAATGCCCGCCAGCAGCAGGGCGCCAATCGATTCCTCGGCGATGAAGCCGTAGACCACCATCAGCACCGAGGGCGGGATCATCGTGGCCATGGTGCCGCCGGCCGCGACGCAGCCTGTCGAGACCTTGTCGTCGTAGCCGAACTTCTTGAGCTCTGGCAGCGCGATGCGCCCCATCACCGCCGCTGACGCGGTCGAGGCGCCGCAGGCCGCCGCGAAACCGGCCGAGCCGATGATCGTCGCGATGGCGAGTCCACCGGGCAGATGGCCGAACCACTGCCGCGCGACGAAGTAGAGATCCCGCGTGATGCCGGCATAGTAGGCGAAGAAGCCCATCATGATGAAGAGCGGCAGGACCAGCAGATTATAGTTGGTCATGTGCCCGTAGATCGTCTGGACGGACAGCGATGCCGCAGCATCGTACCCGCGCAAGGTCCACAGGCCGACGAAGCCGCACAGGGCGGTTGCGAAGGCGATGCGCAGCCCGGACATCAGGAGAAGGGTCAGGACGAGCAGCGAGAGGAGGCCGGTCGTGATCGGGTCCATCGGGTGAGCTCACGAGGATGAGAAGGGGAGGGAATGGGGCTCTGGTGTCAGTCGGATGCCTGATGCAAGCCGCCGATATCGTCCGGTGTGTCGTCGGGAAAACGCTGGGGATCGAGACGCGAGAGGCTGGATCGTCATGCGCATGGCGGTCATGGCGTAGCCGAGCGCGATGCTCGCGGCCGCAGGCCACGTCTTGAAGTAGGGCGGCGTCATGGTGACGTCGTCGTAGACCCACAGCTGATAGGCGTTCTTAGCTGAACCAGGCGAGCACCGAGCATACGAGAATGCTGACCACCAGCATCACAACGTCGGCGCCCCGGCGGATCTGGGGCGCAAGGGCGTCGAGCACGAGGTCCATGCCCACGTGGCCGTGCGTGCGCTGCGTGTAGCTGATGGCAAGGAAGACGATCATCGGCATCAGCAGCTCGGAGCCTTCGAGGTGCCCGGGGATCGGCGCGTTGAACGCGTAGCGCATGACGATCTCGGCGCATACGAACGCCATGACGACGAGGATCATGAGGACGGAGCCCGCGAGCAGCACGTACTCCGCATAGCGCGCGATCGTGCGGATATAGCTGAAGAGCAGTGCCGACACGGCGACGAAAGCGGCAACGATACAGAGCAGGACGATGATCTCTTGCACGCAGGTGCTCCGCGAATGGTTTGAACAGCGACGCTGGGACTGGGATTGCGCCAGCGTGTGGCCCGGCCGACGAGCCGAGGCAGCAGCGCGGTGACGGGCGGTCGTGTCCGGTGGACTAGTCGGTCCCCGCCTTCCCGGCGGGGACATTGCCTGCGAGCCGGCGACGCCACTGGGGGCCGCCGGCATCGCTCATGTCTGCATGGGGTGGCCGGCGTCGCGGCTCACTTGTATTTCGCGACTTCCTTCTTCACGAAATCCAGGATCTGGCGGCCGGGCCGGCCAGCGGCCTCCTGCTCCTTGACCCAGAACTCCCACAGCTCGTTGGCGCCGGCCTCGAGCTTGGCACGCTCGGACGGCGGGAAGGCATTCACCTCGAGCTTCTGCTTGAAGACGGGGATCCACTTGGCGTCCGCAGCCGCATAGGCCGCGAACAGGG
This sequence comes from Hyphomicrobiaceae bacterium, assembly GCA_041397775.1. Classification (GTDB taxonomy): domain Bacteria; phylum Pseudomonadota; class Alphaproteobacteria; order Rhizobiales; family Hyphomicrobiaceae. The sequence continues at coordinate 37,391 of JAWKWB010000007.1, forward strand.
CCTTGTTGGCGAGCTGCTGCGCCGTGCCGAGCTTGGACTTGAGGTCGTCGGGCAGCTTGTTGAACGCGGTGACGCTGACGCCCTGGAAGCAGGCGAAGCCGGCCATGGCGATGCCCTCCGTCACGAACTTGGACACCTCGTGCAGCTTGTAGGCGCCGAAGCTGTAGGCGTAGGGAAAGCCGAAACTGTCGATCGTGCCGCGCTCCAGTGCCGTATAGGATTCGGGCGCGGTGACCACGACGGGCACGGCCCCGAACTTCTGGAGTGCCTTGGCATTCAGGCCGGAGATGCGGACTTTGACGCCCTTGAAGTCTTCCGCCTTGGCGATTTTCTTGTTGCCCATGAACTCGTAGGCGGGCAGCGCCGTCGGGCCGAAATACTTGATGTTCCAGCGCTGGGCGAGTTCCTTGACGACGAGGGGATGCGTCATCGTCGCCTCGTCCACCTTGGCGCGGTCCGCCAACTTGCGCGGCAGCAGGAACGGCAACTCGAGGACGCTCATCAGCGGCATCTTGTTGGGATAGTAGCCGACGCACATCTGGCCGCCTTCGTAGCCGCCGGACTTGATCGCTTCTGGGGTCTGCTTCTCGGGACCCAGGGCCGCGCCGTAGGCGAGCTTTATCTCGAGCTGGCCCTTCGATTCCTTCGCGTAGAAATCGGCCATGGCCTCGATGCCTGCCGTCACCGCCCGCTTGGGACCAAAGAGGTTCCAATTCCAGACGACCTTGTCTGCCGCGGCGGCGTCGAGGCTGTAGCCGAGCCCGGTGAAACAGATCGATAGCGCGGAAATTGCCGCCGCTTTCGCGGCCGCTTGCATCGTCATGGGCCTTCTCCCTTTTGGCATTATGTATTCGTCGGTGCCGCCTCGTTGAGCGTGCGGCACTCGCGGGAGAGGGTAAGCCCTTTCAGCCGACAATCGCAACCATTACGTCGTTCTTCGAATTTCGCGGCGGCGGACGTGCGCTGCGGGGCGTCACCTCTTGCCCGCCTGCGGGCCGTAGGGCGGGCGGGGGATGTCGTTGTGCGCGCGGCGCAGCGCATAGGACCAGCGTTCGCGCAGATCGTGGAAGTAGGGTTCGCCCGCCTCGATGCGGCGCTGCGTCTCCCAGGTCAGCGCATCGCGCCGCATGACCGAAATGTCGACGGGCAGGCCGACGCCGAGATTGGAGCGCATCGTGGAATCCATGGAGATGAGCCCCAGCTTGAGCGCATCGTAGATCTCCGTCTCGAAGGTCACGGCGCGATCGAGGATCGGCTTGCCGTACTTGTGCTCGCCGATCTGGAGAAACGGCGTATCGGTCGTCGCCTCGATGAAGTTGCCCGCGCTGTAGAGCATGAACAGGCGGGGATCGCGTCCTTTCATCTGGCCGCCGAGCAGGATCGAGACGTCGAACGAGGCGCCGACCTTGGCGAGCGACGGACCGTCCGTTTCGTGCACGCGCCGGATCGCGCGTCCCACGAGTTGTGCCGCCTGGAACATGCTGGTCTGATCGACGAGACGGGCGCGCTCGCCCGTTTCGGGATCGTCGAGGCCCTCGCGCAGATGCGAGAGGATGGCCTGGCTGATCGAGAGGTTGCCCGCGGTCGCCAGCGCCGCGATGAACGCGCCGGGACGCTCGAACGTGTGCAGCTTGCGGAAGGTGGCGATGTTGTCGAGACCCGCGTTCGTGCGCGTGTCTGCGATCATGACGAGGCCTTCGCGCACGAGGATTCCGACGCAGTAGGTCATTGGGTCTTGCTTTCCAGTCGTCGCGTGATCGCGAAAATCGTCACAGTCTGCAGGTGCGCGCCGGGCGGGCATGGCATCATTCCTGGATCATCATGCGGCCCTGCTCGACACGGACCGCGACCTTGAGGGTTTCGTCGGTGCCGCCCGACTGCGTTCCGCGAATGGGGGCGGCATCCAGGTAGTCGCAACCAACGGCGAGCCGCACATAGCGATCCGTCACGCTCGTGCCATGCGCGGGGTCGAAGCCCACCCAGCCCAGGTTGTCCACGAAGGCCTCGACCCAGGCGTGCCCGGCCTCCTGTTCGAGCGTGTCGGTGCGCAGATAGTAGCCCGAGACGTAGCGGCACGGAATTTTCAGGACGCGGGCGGCAGCGAGAAAGACGTTGGCGAAATCCTGGCACACGCCCTGGCCGGCGTCGTAGGCGGCCCCGGCGGCGGTCGCCGCGGTGGTGGTGCCGGGCCTGAAGGCCATGCGCGAATGCAACTGGCCGTTCATGCGGTGCAGCGAGGCGAGGATGTCGCCGCCCTGGGAGGCGCGGCAATCCCTGGCGAACCGGGCGATGGCCGGCGTCGGCTCGGTGAGCGCGGTTTGCCTGAGGAAGAGCTGCGGCGGCTGGCGCTCGATGGTGCCGCGCAGGATGCCGTTGGTGTCCTCGGTATCGACCTCGCCGTCGATCCGGATGCGCAGGTGATCGACCGGCCCATCGATGAAGATGAGGTGCGTGATGTTGCCGTAGGCGTCCTCGCTGCGGTCCATGCGCGCGTCCGCGTCGATCTCGATGCGCCAGCGCCGCACGAACTGGCCCTCGTGGGAGCGCGGTGTCATGCGCAAGAGCTGCACGGCACTGCGCACGGCCGCAGCGTAGGTGTACGTCGTTTCGTGACTGACCTTGATGCGCATCTCAAACGACCGTCACAGCAGATACTGCTGCGAGATGTCCCTTCCCAGTTCGTTGTTGTCTGCGATGAATTCCGACAGGAACTCGTGCAGACCGGATTGGAAGATGGACTCCATATCGGTATTGCCCAGGCGTGTCAGCAGCGAGCGTGCGCGGCGCTGCGCGGGTCCCTGCCGGCCGTAGGCGTCGGCGATCTGGTCGAGATACTCGTTGATGCTGGAATAGGTGGAGATCAGCGAGCGGGGTTGTTCGCGCCGCAGGATCAGGAAATCGGCCACGAGCCAGGGCCGCACGTTCTCCCGGTAGACCCAGTGGAAGGATGTCAGCGCGTTGACGCTCCGCAGGATCGAGGTCCACTGGAAATAGTCGAGGCCACCTCCGACCGGCTCCTTCTCCGGCAGCAGCACATGGTATTTCACGTCGAGCAGCCGGGCCATGTTGTCGGAGCGCTCGATGGTGGTTCCCAGGCGCTGGAACCAGTATTGGTCGGCGCGCAGCATGGTCCGGTAGGCCGCGCCGTCGAAGCGAAGCGACGTCGCCTTCACGCTGTCGAGAAAGCGCGACAGGTCGCTGTCCGACATGTTGGCGAGCTCGAGCCGGTGCATGTCGTTCCAGGCGTCGTTCAGGATCTCCCACATCTCCGTCGTGATCGCCGTCCGCACGGAACGGGCATTCGCGCGCGCGATCTCGATGCACGCCTTGATGCTCGATGGATTGGCTTCCGAATCGACGATGAACTTGACGACGTTCTCGCGCGTCGCGCTGGGGTAGGTGGCCTCGAACGTCTGTGAGCACGCCGCCGTCGCGATCGCCGATTCCCACTCGTTGGACGTGCCCGCGTAGCTCGATGGCAATGCCGAGAGCCGTCGCGCGACGTCGAGAATGCGCGCGAGGTTCTCCGCCCGCTCCACATAGCGCGAGAGCCAATAGAGACTGTCCGCCATCCGCGAGAGCATTGCGATCAGACCTCCACGACCCAGGTGTCTTTGGTGCCGCCGCCCTGCGACGAGTTGACGACGAGGGAGCCTTCCGTCATGGCGACGCGCGTCAGGCCGCCGGGAACGCAGCGCACGCCATCCGCGCCGCACAGCACGTAGGGGCGCAGGTCGACGTGCCGGGGCGCAATGCCGCTGTCGACCACGCAAGGCACGGTAGAGAGCGAGAGCGTGGGCTGCGCGATGAAATCGGCCGGACGGGCTTTCAGTTTCGCGGCGAAATCGTCGAGCTGCGCCTTCGTCGCGTGCGGGCCCACGAGCATGCCGTAGCCGCCCGATCCGCTGACCTCCTTCACCACCAGATCCTTGAGGTTGGCGAGGACGTATTTCAGGGCCTCCGGTTCGCGGCAGCGCCACGTCGGCACGTTCTTCAGGATCGGTTCCTGACCCAGATAGAATTTCAGGATCTCGGGCATGTAGCTGTAGATCGCCTTGTCGTCGGCAACGCCCGTGCCGACGGCATTGGCGAGCGTGACCCGGCCGGCCTTGTAGGCGGAAAACAGCCCGGGCACGCCCAGCATCGACGTCGGATTGAAGGCGATCGGATCGAGGAAATCGTCGTCGATGCGCCGGTAGATCACGTCGACGCGCTTGGGGCCTTGTGTCGTGCGCATGTAGACGATGTTGTCGCGCACGAAGAGATCGCGGCCCTCGACCAGTTCCACCCCCATCTTGTCGGCGAGGAAGGAGTGCTCGTAGTAGGCCGAATTGAACGGGCCCGGTGTCAAGAGCACGATGGTGGGTTCGCCCGATGCGCTGCGCGGGGCGACCGAGCGCAACGTCTGCAACAGCGCATCGGGATAGTTGTCGATCGGCGCGATGCGGAGCTTGGAGAACAATTCCGGGCTCAGCCGCAGCATCGCCTCCCGGTTCTCCAGCATGTAGGAGACGCCCGACGGCGTGCGGGCATTGTCCTCCAGCACGTAGAACGTATCTGGATCGACGCGCACGATATCGATGCCCGAGATCTGCACGTAGACGTCGCCGGGCGGCCTGAATTGCGTCATTTCCGGCTGGAACGCGGGGTTCTGGAGGATCAACTCCTCCGGCACGATGCCCGCGGCAACGATCTTTCGCTCGCCGTAGACGTCGGCGATGAAGGCGTTCAGGGCCCGCACGCGCTGCTCCAGGCCCTGGCGGAGACGGCCCCACTCCGTGGAGGTGAGCACACGCGGCACGATGTCGAAGGGAATGAGGCGCTCGGTGCCCTGCTGGTCACCGTAGACGTTGAAGGTGATGCCGACGCGCCGGAAGAAATGTTCCGCCTCGCGTCTGCGGTTGGCGAGGAGGCCTGGTGGTGACGACTTGATCCATGCGTCGACTGCTTCGTAGCCCCCGCGGATCGATCCGTCGAACCCGCACATCTCGTCGAAGCAGCTCTTGCCAGTCATCAGGGCATCGCGTCCACATCAGAAGCATCGATGTCAGGTTGACCGGCCCGGCCCTGGAACGCAAGTCGGAATATAGGCGAAGACTGCAAGCTCATGCAGCATCAGCCGCCTGAAAATCAGGCGGCACCGTCCACAGGCGCTGAACGACGACGGCCGCTCCCGCTGCCGGTGACGCCTGGCATCAGCGCGAGCTGTTGCTGCCGGGGCTGCTGGCTCCGGCGGACGAACTGGAGCCCTTGCCGCCTTCACCGCCGCCCTTGTAGGCCTGATAGGTGGCCTCGCGCCGTTCGCTGGGGCGGGAACTCTCGGGCTTGGCCGAGACGAGGTCGGTCGGGTCCGCCACCATGTTGGCGAGATTGCGCTGCGATGCGCAGCCCCAGTTGGCATACGCCCCCTGATCGGTCCGCCGGGCGAGGTTCTCGGGCCAGCGGCCGCAGTCGGGGCTGATGGCGGCAATGCGATTGTAGCGCAAGGCCACGGCCGCGATGCCGTCGTGGCGCGTCACCATTCTGATCCTGTGCCCCGAGACACCCGCCCGCCGCACGACACGTGCAACGGCCTCCGCCGTGCGCGCGGCGCGGCCATGGCGGGGAACGGCGATTTCGAGGGCGCTGCGACCGTCGCGCAGATACTGGCGGGCGAAGCGGGTCACGTCGAAGTAGGCGCCCGATGCCAGATCCGTGTCGTCGATTGGAACGTCCAGCGAGGCATGCTGCACCTCCGCGCCGATCGGATGGCGCCGCTCGTGATCGTTGCGCAGGATTTCCGGTTCGCTCAGCGGGTGGCGGCCTTCGCAGGCCGCAAGCAGCAGGCCGGCCAGCAGTATCGTGGCCGTCCCGAGTGCGGGGCGTGCGGCGCGAAAAGACGTGTTTCCTTGGACGGACATCAATCTTTCACTCCGTGCGCGGGATAGTCGATGATGTAGCCGAAGTCGCCGGTGGCGGCGTCTTTGGGCAATTGCGAGTACACGCGATTGAGCTGGCCGAGGAGGAGCCCGCGCAACGGCGATGGCGGCACCAGTCCTTCGTCGGGACGGCTGAGCTGGTTCCGCTCGGTGGGGCGCACGACGTAGGGCGTCACCAGAATGACGAGCTCGGACTGGTTGCTCTTGAAGTCCTGGCTGCGAAACAACGTGCCCAGGACGGGAAGATCCTTGAGGCCCGGTACCCCGTCGATGTTGCGGCGTGTCTGATCGGACAACAAACCGGCCATGGCCAGGGCAGAGCCGCTGGGCATTTCCACCACCGTCTCGGCCTTGCGGGTCTGCACGGCGGGGATCGTGATGGCCTGCAGCGTGACCGCACCTTGCGAGGACAGCTCGCTCACCTCGGCAGCAACCTTGAGGCTGATGCGCTTTTCCGAGAGGACGTAGGGCGTGAAGGCGACGTTCACGCCGAACGACTTCCAGCTCACGGAGATGGTGTTGTTCTGCTGCGAGACCGGGATCGGGAACTCGCCGCCGGCATGAAACTTTGCCGCCTCGCCGGAAATCGCGATGAGGGTCGGCTCGGCGAGCGTGCGCGACAGCCCGGCCCGCTCGAGCGACTCCAGCATCGCCGTGACGCTGTTGCCGTTCCAGTTGGCGGTTCCCTGTAGTGCAGCACCGCTGGCGATGGGAGCTTGCGTCGCGCCCGCGAAGACGGCCCCGGCAATCGACGCGGCGCTCACGGGCAAGCCGTTCTGCATGATCTTGGCGAAGGTGAAGGCACCACCCTTGACCACGGCGGACGGCAGGTTCATGCCGATGCGCCGGATGGCTTCGCGCTGCAACTCGGCGACGGTGATCTTCAGCAGCACCTGTTCCTTGGAGCCGGCCGTGATCAGGTTCACGACCTTGGCCTCCTTCAGGTACTGGGCCGCGACTTCGGCTGCGCGGCTGGCGTCGGCCGGCGTGGCCACGGTGCCGCTGAGAACGACGCCGTCGCCGGACGCCTGGAGCTTGATGTGCGAGCCCGGCAGCAGCGACTTCAGCATTCTCGAGAGATCGGTCAGGTCGCGCTTCACGGTGATGTCGAGCAGGGCCAGCTTGCGGCCGTCGCGCCCGAGCAGGAACACGTTCGCATCGCCGATGGCCTTTGCGTAGATCAGCACGCGCCGGGCCGTCAGCACGCTGGCATCGAGCGTTCCGGGATGCGAGATGATGGCATCCTGCGCGTCGACGGGAAGCTCGACGATCACGGCCTTGTTGAGGCCCATGCTCATGCGGCGCGAAACCGGCAGGCTATGGCTGCTGGCAATACGCAGGATCGCTGGGGCGGCGTCGGGCGCGGCCGCATGCGATGTGCCCGCCAGGAGGGCGATCCACAGTCCCCAGAGCGCCGCGACGAGCTTTGCAGCCAGCGGCGCACGGTGGAAACGCGACGGACATCTGCCGGACATTCGCGGCCTCACTCGATCTCAATCAAACCGGAAACCCCTCGACGCGGCATCGCTGCCTTGGGCTCGACGTTCTGGTTGACTATCTAGAGCCTACGAATTGTCGGGCACAGACGCGGGGCCGCCACAGTTGGGCGGGCCGCCGCTTGTCCACGAGTTATGCACGGCCTATCGACAGGAGCGGGGCACGTCGCGGCTGGTCAAGGCACCTGTTTTTCAAGGTGATTGTGGCCATCCGCACGAAAAGGAAGCCGACCGAGGTTGATAGCTGTGGACACCCGCGTGCCTGTCGAGGCTTTCACGCGCGGCGAGGAGCGCGCGCAGCCGGGATCTCAATAGGAGCCGAGCGCGCGCATGGACGCCGGGCACCAATGGGGCGGCGAACCGTCGAGGCCGAGCGACTTGCGTTCCGCCAGCGTCAGGCAGTCGCCGGCCTTGCTCTTGGCTACCTTCACGATCGCCGACACGCTGTCGAGCGCAGGCCAGCTTTCGACCGATCCGTTCTGGGCGAGCGCGACGATGCGTTTCCCGTCCGCACTGAAGCGCGCATCCACGGCGTTGCCGGCCTTCGGTGTCAGGTCTGCCAGGAGCCGGGCGTCAGCCGCAGTCCAGATCGCCAGCGATCCATTCCACAGCGTTGCCGCCAGCAATCGCGCATCGGGGCTGAAGACGAGGCTTCGGACGGGCGCCTTGGGCGCTGCCGTGGCGGCCATGGGCTGGCCCGTATCGCCGTTCCAGACCTGGATATGCGAGGTCTGGTCGAGCGTCGCCAGGCTGCGGCCGTCCGCACTGAAGATCGCCTGCATCAGCCCGGAACCCTTGGGTTCCAGCGTCGCGACCAGCTTGCCGGCCGCGACATCGAATATGCGCGCCAGTCCATCGACCGACAGCGTGACGATGCGGCGTGCGTCGGGGCTGAACGTGGCGCCGGTCACCGTGCCGCCATGCCCCGTCAGCGTAGCGAGGGCCCGGCCATCGCGGGCATCCCAGATCCGCGCGGTGCGATCCTCCGCGAGCGTGACGATGCGCGCGCCATCCGGACTGAAGGCGGCACCGGTGAGCGGGGCGTCGTGGCCGGACAGGGTCAGCAGGATGGCGCCGGTCTGCGCGTCCCAGATCTTCGCGGTCCGGTCCCGCGAAGCGGTCATTACCCGCTGTCCGGTCTTGTCGAAGGCGTAGGCGACGACGTCCGTCTCATGTCCGACGAGCGTGCGGATACTGCGGCCATCGGGGATGGACAGAACGGAGACGCCGTAGTCCTCGGCGGGAGCGAGCGCGTGCTGCCACGTCGCATCGAACCGCAGCGTGGACAGCGCCAGTCCAGGCTCGAGGGCGAGGTCGGTCACGATCCGGCCATCCGCGAGGTTCCACACGCCGACGCCGCCGGCCGCGGTACGGGCCATCACCCGGTCGCCGCGCCCCGCGAGCATGAGGGGACCGCGGTTGGCCGGTGCGGCCTTCGCGGTTTCGAGCGGCACGTTGGTCGCCAGCGTCAGCAACAGGCTCGATGTGGCGGCGGCCTCGGCGGCAGCTTCTTTCTCGCTGCTCTTGTTATGACGCAGCAACTCGACGGCTTCGAGCGCCATCTGGATGGACTTGCCCGCGTCGGCGGGATCGCGCTGGGCCTGCGACAACGCTGTCAAATGCAGCACCCGCTCGGTCAATGTCGCGGGCGCGGGCGCGGCCAATGGAGACGGCGCTTCGGTGCGGGCCAACACGGCAGGCGTCGCGCCCGCTTCGACGGCAGGCGGTGGCGCCGTATCCGCCGCGACAGGCGACACGTGCGACCATTTCTCCAGGACGATCACCTCGCCCGTGGCCTTGCCGTTCTTGTTGACGATGATGCGCTTGGCCGGGCCATTGAGCGCCACCTCGATGCCGCCCTTGAACAGTTGCGGCGACAGGCTGAAGACCATGAAGGCCGCCAGGCCGATGATCGCCCAGTGGAACTTGCTCTCTTTCTTCAGATCTTCCTGGTCGGCCTCGCTGCGTCCGAGCGCCTGCTCGCTCGCCTGCTTCTCGAGGCTGCGCATGATGAACTGGCGCATGCCGGCCGAGCAGGTTTCCGGGCTCGACATCATCCAGTTCTCGGCCCAGGTCAGGGCCGGGCCGGTGAGGAGATGACGCCCCTTCTGGGAATGCTGCGCGGCATGCCAGCCGATGTAGGCGTTTTCGACCGAATGCCGCCAGACCCCCGGTTCGAGGCTCAGGCGCTGCTTGAGGCCTTCGGTTTCGAGCAATTTGCCCAAGGATGCCTCCAAACCACGATGAAGCGCGTTTCGATCGTGCGGAGCCGACGCCGCGATGTGGATTGCGAGGACAACCCTCCGAAAGTTCGAGGGGTGGTCGGCTGACTTGCCCTAGCGTGACGGCAGTCTAAGCGTCGGGCGTTGAGCCTTTGTTAAGGGCGAGATGCTCCGCGTGCGCACGTGTCGGCGTCCTGTTCTGTTGCGTTTCCAGTGTGGAGGTGTTCGCGCAAGATCTATCCGAGAAGGACGAGCCGATGACCGGGATGGCGAGACGAGGCGATGCGGGCAGGGGCAGCGCATTGGCCGTGCTGGTGCTGGGCACGGCGTTGGCGCTGCAGGGATGCGCCGGCGGACCGAGCCTCGGGGGCCTCCCAGGCATGACGACGGCATCGCTGCCAGCCGGCGGCGGGGCCGGCGATGGCAAGGCGAAGGCCGCGGACGCCGCCTCGGCTCAGCCGTCGGATGCGGCGGGCCTGATCCGGAGCGCCCGCTCGCTCAAGGCCAGCGGCAAGTCCCGCGAGGCCATCGCCATGCTCGACAAGGCGGCCGCAGCGCCCAACGCCGATCCCAAGATCACCATCGAGCGCGGCCTGATGCGGCTAGAGCAGGGCCAGGTCAAGGAAGCGCGCGCATTGCTGCTGGAGGCCAAGCCGAAGGCCGGCAACGACTGGCGCGTGCTGTCGGGGCTGGGCGTCGCTTATGCAACCGAAGGCGACCAGAAGACGGCCCAGGGTCACCTGAAAGAGGCGCTGAAGCTGTCTCCCGGCAATCCGGCGATCCTCAACAACCTGGCCATGAGCTATATGCTCGACCGGAAGGTCGCGAAGGCGACGGAGCTTCTCCGCCAGGCATCGCGCAAGGCCAAGGATGCGCCGGAAGTTGCACGCAACCTGAAGCTGGCGATGGCCTTGAAGGTCGAGGCCGAGGAGGCAGAAGCCCAATCCGCCCAGACGTCCAGGGAGGACGTGGTCGTCATCCGCTGACGAAGTATCACCAGAGACGAAATGGCGGTCGTGCCAGCATCAGCCAGACGATGGTCAGCACGGCCGCAAAGGCGGGAATGCCGCAGGCGAACCAGATGCGGAACAGACGGTCGTAACGCGCCGGCAGGGAGCTGCGTGTGCGTGCGGCCTCAGCGGCGATGCGGTGCAATTGCATCTGTATCCAGACGACGGGCAGCCAGAACAGGCCGGTGAGCACGTAGAGCGCAATCGACAGCGCCAGCCAGCCGTCACGCAAGGTCCAGCCGAGTTCATAGGCGAGAAGTGTCCCCGTCACGGGCTGGGCGACGACGGCCGACAGCGTGAACACGGCGTCGGCGATCACGACGGTGCCCGCCACGTGCGCGATCAGGTGCGGGTCGCGCGTGCGATGCGCCATCAGCATGAAGAAGGCGATGCCGGCGCCCGTTCCCAGCAGCACCGTCGCGCCGACGACGTGCAGCCAACGCAGCACGATGAGCCAGTCCCACGGCATCAGCGGTCCTCCGTCCACGCCAGTGCGACGACAGCGAGCAGCATGGCGGGCACGGCCTTCACCAGTGGCCCGAGTGGATCTGCCCATAAGTCCGGGGCGAGCAGCGTGCCGCCGGCAAGATAGGCGAGCGTCACCACGATCATGCCCTGTGCGGCCGCCATCATGGCTGGTCGCCAGAGCATTGCCAGTCCGAGGGCGATGTCGACCAGCGCGCCGCCGACGGCGAACGACGTGGCGAGCCCGTGCGGCAGGCCTCGCAGCGTGAGAACACGGGCTGCAGCCTCCGGATCGAGCAGCGTGACGATGCCGGTGACGAGCCAGAAAGCCGACAGTGTGGCGATCACCGCCGGCTTGAGGAGAAAGCTGCGCGCAAACCAGCGTTCCTGCACGGTGGACGGCATTGCGGCCAAGGTGGCGGAGAGCGAAGACAGGGGCGCACCGGTTGCAGCCCGCCATGGTCCCGGATCCCCCGTGACGCCGGCCTGCAACTCGCGTATCGCCGTCGTGCGCAGGGGCGGGCGCCAGCCGAGCCAGCCCAGGGCATCGCCGATCCGCGCGCCAAGCGCGACGGCCCAGGCCGGTACCATCGGTCCGGGTGCATCGGACCAGCCAAGCCAGTGCCGCATGGCGCGCGCGACCTCGTCGAGCGAATGGGCCTCGTCCTCGACGAGATCGTAGGTGGCATGGACTGGAATATCCCCTCGCACGGCCCGCGCGACCGCATCCGCCACATCCGTGAGGGCCACGGTCTGGATGGCGCCCATGCCCCCGAGTGCCGGCTGCACCAAAGGCACGCTGGCCAGCGCACGCAACAGCGCGGTGCCGCCATAGGCTTGCGGGCCGATCACGAGGCCGGGGCGCAGGATGATCCAGTCGAGCGACGTGGCGGCAAGGGCCGCGTCGGCCTCGCCCTTGGTGCGCATGAAGGTGGTGTCGGCCCCATCGTCGGCGCGTGGTGCGGAAATCTGGATGACGCGCGTGACGCCGGTGCGCGGGGCCGCATCGTACAAGGCGCGCATGGCGGCCGACTGGACCCGGGCGACATCGTCGCGCGCACCATTCTGCAGTGCCCCCGCGCAATTGACGATTGCTTCGGCGCCGATCTTTTCGAGCAGCGGCAGCCAGTCGCCCGCGCGCGTCAGCCCGGCAAGGTCGGCTGCGATCCATTGGATCTGCGGCAGCCGCCGGGAAGCCCGCACCGTATCGCGGCCAAGTCCGGCGACGTGATGACCATCGGCGAGGAGCCTGCGCGCGACGGCCTCCCCGATGAGGCCATAGGCGCCGAGGACGAGAACGCGCATCCGAGCCTTTCCCGGTTCATTGCTCAGTGAAGATCATGACGCCGCAATGCTAACACGTCGCATGCCGTGCCGCGCGCTCGATCAGGCGCGCAGTTCGTCGGCCAGCGCCCGGAAATAGCCTTCGGCAGCCGACAGCCGCTCGATGCGGGTCGTATCGGCACGCCGGATCGATTGCACGATGAGCCCTTCGCAGGCGAGGCCTTCGAGGCGCCGCTTGAGGGCGTGGACGCGGCGCCCGTCGATACGGCCTTCCAGCACGGCGACGAGGCTCTCCACATAACCGGTGAGCCGCGCCAGTTCCTTGATCGCGATGCGGGCCGCGGTCTTGTCGCCGGGCTCCTTCTCGAGGCACTCGAAGGCCGCTATGGCCCGCGCCAGAGTGCCCACGATCTGGTCGGCGTAGCGCGCCACGCGTTCCCGGCGCTCGGTGCCCGCGTCGGCGATGGCACCGGCCCAGTCCCGGGTCGCCCTGGCGAGTTCGAGAAGCTTCCTGGTGAAATCGATCATCGCGGCTGCCAGAAGAAATTCGGACAGGGCGATCCTCGCGCCTGGGTGGCGCGCGGGGATAACTTTGCAGCGCCGAACGTGTGTATTTAGTCGCCGGCCGACGTGCGGGGTGGGACGCGCAACGCGCCGCTGGCAGCCAGGGCTTCGATCTCGCCGGCCTCGAGACCGGCCTCGGCCAGGACTTCGCGCCCATCGGCTCCCAGCAGCGGCGCGTGGCGGCGATAGCTCGTGGGGGTCTGCGAGAAGTCGAACGGGCTCGTCATCGTGCGGATCGGCCCTTCGGTGGGATGCTCGCGCGTCGTGAAGAATTGCGTCGCCTTCAGGTGCGGGTCGTCGAAGAGCTGCTCCAGGTCGTTGACGACCATGGAAGGAATGTCGGCCTTCTCGAAAAAGGCCATCCACGCCGCCGTCGTGCGCGCCGGCATCGCCGCAGCGATGATCGCCTGGATGGCCGGGCCATTGTCGGAGCGGGCCTTGGCCGTGGCAAAGCGCGGATCGGACATCAGCTCGGGCTGTCCGATCTCCTCGGCGAACACGCGGTAGTGCTTTTCGGTGTAGGGCAAGGCACACACGTAGCCGTCCTTGGTACGGTAGGGCCTGCGATCGGGCGAGAGAATGCGCGAATAGCCCATGTCGCCGCGCGGCGGCTCGTAGCTGTGGTTGAACAGGTGCTCCACGAGCCAGAAGTTCGCGATGGTCTCGAGCATGGGCACCTCGACCTGCTGGCCCTCGCCCGTGCGCTCGCGATGCAGCAAGGCCGCCAAAATGGCCATGCCCAGATGCAGGCCGGTCGTCTTGTCGACGACGAGGGTGGGCAGGAAGCGCGGCGGGCCGCCGTCGACGCGGCTGGCGAGCATGGCGGCGCCGCTGGCGCCTTGCACGAGATCGTCGAAGGCGGGCTTGCGGCCATAGGGACCGGCATGTTTGTAGCCGACGCTGTAGGCATAGACGATGTCGGGCTTCACGGCCTTGACGGCCTCGTAGCCCAGCCCCAGCCGCTCCACCGCTTCGACGCGCATGTTGTGGACGAAGACGTCGGCGCTGGCGATCAGCCGTTTCAGCGCCGCCACGGCCTCCGGTTTCTTGAGGTCAAGGCACAGCGCGCGCTTGTTGCGGTTGAGGCCGAGATAGATCGGCCCCATGCCCTGTGTCGGCGCATTGCCGGCATTGCGCATGATGTCGCCTTCGGGCGGCTCGACCTTGATCACGTCGGCCCCCATGTCGGCGAGGTGCAGCGTTGCGACCGGCCCCAGGACGACGGCGGTCAGGTCGATGATGCGGTAGCCGGAAAGGGGACCTGGCATGGCGAGCCTTGCGGAAAGGAACCTGATGTGGGCCGATGGCGCCCTTGTGGCGCCCAGCGAGGCGAGACCGGGAAGGCCGCGGCGCTGCGTGGCCTTCGTCTCGGCGTGCGGGGAGCGGGGGTGACCCCGATCACTTGCCAGATCACTTGCCGGTATAGGTCGGCTTGCGCTTTTCCAGGAGGGCGGCGACGGCCTCCTTCTGGTCGGCGGTCGACTGGGCCATCGCCTGCATCGAGGAGGCCATCTCGAGCGCGATGGGCAGGCTGACGCCCTGGCTCTCGCGCAGCAGGCGCTTGTTGAGCCGGATCGAGTGCGGCGGGAAGGCCGCGATGCGGCGGGCCAGCGCCATCGCCTCGTCCATCAGCTTGTCGTTGTCGACGACCTTGGAGACGAGGCCCCACTTCTCCGCCTTCTCCGCGTCGATGACATCGCCCGTCAGCGTCATCTCGTAGGCGCGCGACAGGCCCACGACGCGCGGCAGGAACCAGGCGCCGCCGTCGCCCGAGACGAGCCCGACGCGCAGGAAGCTCTCGGCGAACTGGGCGTTGCGGGCGGCGATGCGGATGTCGCACATCAGCGTGGTGTCGCAGCCCGCCCCGATGGCCGCGCCGTTGACGGCGGCGATGGAGGGCACTTCCAGGTCGTAGAGGGCCTTGGGGATCTTGTGGATGCCGTGTTGGTAGGCGCGGCGCATGTCGACGGGGGCACCGCCGAACAGGCCCTTGCCCTCGCGCATCTCCTTCACGTTGCCGCCGGAGGAAAAGCCCTCGCCCGCGCCCGTGAGGATCATGCAGCGCACGCTGGTGTCGGCGTTGATGCGCGCGCAGGCCGCCACGATGCCGTCGATGACGGGGTCGGTCAGCGAATTGCGGGTCTTGGGATCGTTGAGCGTCACGACGACGATGCCGTCGCCCTTTTCCTCGTACAGAACGGCGTCAGCCATGGGAACTCCGGTTGGTGGTGGGGGGGCAGCCCGCGCCCCGAAAGACTCTGGCCCGCACCTTAGGGGGGAATGCCGCATCTTGAAAGACGCTGAAGGCAGCCCCGGCGCACGCCGCCAGCCGAAGCCCATTCAGCGAAGTGCCAATAGACCCAGCCCCCGCATTCAGCGAAGAGACATGAACATGGGACCCTGGATGGCGTGGCGGAGAGAGTGGGATTCGAACCCACGGTACGGTTGCCCGCACACACGCGTTCCAGGCGTGCGCCTTAAACCACTCGGCCATCTCTCCGTCGAGGCAGGCCGTCTTATAGCGGATGGTGGCGCGAGCGCAAGCGATGCTTGGCGTCGCTCCCCAGGCGTGATCGGGCAGGCGGTCCGACCCTCTCCGCTGCCGTCCGGCGCCGTCGGGTGCCACATCGGGCGCTTTTCAGCGCCGGGCGCAGCCGGTACGCTCGTGCCGACAACGACAAGCCGACCGGAGAAGACGCCATGCTCGAGGATCCCCCTCTCCTGACCATCGCCAGGTCGTGGTCGCGTCCTGCGCCCGAGACACTGGCCAGGCTCGCGGGCGTCCAGACCGGCCAGGCCGTCGACGCGATGGAAGGGCGCGGCGCCCTCGATGCCGCCATCAAGGCGCTCGATGTGTCGTGCTGCACGGTCCTTGGCACAGCCATCACCTGCGAGACGGGCCCGAACGATAATCTGGCCATCCTGGGGGCGCTGGCCCTGGCCAAGCCCGGCGATGTGCTGGTGTCTGCTTCGGAAGGCTTCGCGCATTCGGCGGTGTTCGGCGACAACACGGCGATCATGGCCAGGAACAAGGGGCTGGCCGGTGTCGTCATCGACGGCATGATGCGCGACCTCGCCGGCCTGTTGCCCGTGGGCCTGCCGCTGTTCTGCCGGGGCATAACGCCCAACTCCTGCGTGCGCAGCGGCCCCGGCCGGATCGGCGTGCCGGTCGTCGTCGGTGGCGTGACGGTGCATCCAGGCGACGTGGTGATCGGCGATCGCGACGGGATCGTCATCGTGCCGCAGCGCGATCTGCAGCGCCTGCTGCCGCGCATCGACGCCATTCTGGCCGCCGAAGTGGAGACGCAGAAGAAGATCCGCGCCGGCTTTTCGAACCTCGGCGGCATCGAGGACCTGCTCGCCTCGTCTCGCGTGCGATACGTGGATTGAGACGGGGCGCCTTCGGATGCCCACGAGGCATCCGGCGCTCGATGCTTGCGCCTTCCGATGCCCACGAGGCATCCGGCGCGAGACAACTCTATCCTCGGGAACGGGGACCACCGGTTGCGCAAAAGGCAACCAAGGGCGCACACTGGAGCATGCGGGACCGATCCCGTTGCGCCAAGGGCGACCGGACGCCCACACAGGAGAGGTTTCGATGCTGTTTCCCGATCACTTCCTCGCGGTTCGCGCCACGGTCACGCCCGAACGCGAGGAGGAGTTCAACCGCTGGTACGACACCGAGCACACGCCGGATGCCGTGAAGACCTTTCCCGGCTGCATCGGCGGCGCACGCTACAAGGTTGTGCTGGGCGACGGCTCGCACCAGTACGTCGCGCTCTATGCCTTCAAGACGCCCGAGGAGATGGACGCGGCGCTGACGGGGCCGGGCATCAAGAAGCTGTTGGCGATCTACGATGCGGACGTCGGAGCCTTTTCCACGCGCAACCGCAATACCTACACGAAGATCTTCGAATTCATGCGGCCGGCCTGAGCCGCGGCCAGACGAGGAAAGCCAAGACGATGACGCAGAGCCTGGAAGGCGTGCGGGTACTGGAGCTTGCCCGTTATCAGGCCGGCCCGCGTGGCGGCATGATGCTGTCGGACCTGGGTGCCGAGGTGATCAAGGTCGAGCGGATCGGCGGCGAGGAGACGCGCAGGAACCCGCCCATCGTGCGCGGCCAGAGCGTCTACTTCACCGTCTACAATCGTGGCAAGAAATCCATCTGCCTCGATCTGCGCGCGGAGGCGGGCAAGGCCGTGCTGCGCGAACTGGTCGCCAAGTCCGACATCGTGCTGGAGAACTTCCGGCCGGGCACGATGGACGCGATGGGCTTCGGCTACGAGGCCCTGAAGGCGATCAAGCGCGATATCATCCTCGTGTCGGTTTCGGGCTTCGGCCAGTACGGCCCCTATCGGGACCGGCCGGCGTTCGATCCGCTGGGCCAGGCGATGAGCGGTCTCATGAGCCTCACGGGGCGGCCCGTGGGGCAGCCCGTCGGCACCGCCTTTTCGCTCGTCGACCGGACGACGGCGCTGCACGCCACCATCGGCGCGCTCGCCGCGCTGCGCCATCGCGACCGGACGGGCGAAGGGCAGATGATCGACTGTTGCCTGCTCGACAGCGCACTGACCATGGTCGAGATCCCCAGCATCACGTATCTCGATACCGGCTCGGATGGCGGGGAGGGCGGGCGGCCACCCTATCGCGCCCGGGACGGCTGGGTGGTGATCTCGGCCATCGGCCGCGACATGGTCGGGCGCCTTAACGAGATCGTCACGGGGGCGAAGACAGGCGACACCGCGCCGATGAATTCCTCGACCGGTTCGTCGGACGAACGCCGGCGCCGTCTCGAAGCCTGGACGAAAGAGCGCAGCGTCGGCGAGATCGTGACGACGCTGCTGGAGGCCGGCATTCCCGTGGCGCCCGTCCGCAACATCCCCGAAGCGGCGCGGGATGCACACACGTGGGAGCGCGAGATGTTCGTCAAGCAGCCCGATGCGCTCGCCGGCGAGATCCATGTGCCGGGCCTTGCCGTGAAGATGTCGGCGACGCCCGGCCGCGTTGGTCCCGTGCCTACGCCCGGCCAGCACACCGACGAGGTTCTCTCCCGCCTTCTCGGCTACGATGCGGCCAGGCTCGCGGGGCTGCGCGATGCCAAAGTGATCGCCTGAAACGTCGCCACTGGAGCGCGCCTGATGAAAGTCACGGCTATCGAGACGATCCGCACGAGCGAGCACCCGAACTTTCTCTGGGTGGAGGTCCACACCGACGAGGGGCTGGTCGGGCTCGGTGAGACGTTCTACGGCCCGGCCGCGGCGGAGGGCCATGTGCACGGCCTCATCGCGCCCTACCTGATCGGCAAGGACCCGACCCAGATCGAGGCGCACCAGGCGCACCTGACCGGCTACATCGGCTTTGCCGGCGCGTCCGCCGAAATGCGCGGGCGTTCGGCGGTCGATATCGCGCTGTGGGACATCCTGGGCCAGGCGAAGGGCATGGCGCTGTGCGACTTGCTCGGCGGGCGCGTGCGCCAGGACATCAAGGTCTACAACACCTGCGCCGGCTTCTCCTATGTGCAGGACAAGGCGACGCAGGGGACGAACAACTTCGGCCTCGACAGCCGCAAGGGCCAGTACGAAGACCTCGATGCCTTCCTGAACCGCGCCGATGAGTTGGCCCATTCACTCCTGGAAATGGGCATCGACGCGATGAAGATCTGGCCGCTCGACTATGCGGCGGAAGCGTCGTCCGGTTACTGGATCAGCCATGCCGACCTGAAGAAGGGCCTCGAGCCGTTCGAGAAGATCCGCAAGGCCGTGGGTGACAAGATGGATGTCGCCTACGAGCTGCATTCGCTGTGGAGCCGCCCGCAGGCGATCAAGATCGCGCAGGCGCTCGAGGCCTATCGTCCCATGTGGGTGGAAGACCCCGTCTTCATGGATCACATGCACTCCATCGGCGAGGTCGCACGCGCCACCCGCAGCCCCATCGCCGTCGGCGAGACGCGGGGCGGCCGCGCCGATTTCCGCTACCTGATGGAACTCGAGGCGCTCTCGATGATCATCATGGACGTGGCGTGGTGCGGCGGCATCTCCGAGGCCCGCAAGATCGGCGCCATGGCAGAGACCTACCAGACGCCCGTCGCCTTCCACGATTGCACGGGGCCGGTGGCGCTCACCGTCTCCACGCATCTGGCGCTCAACGTGCGTAACTGCTGGGTGCAGGAGATCGTGCGCGCCTTCTATTACGGTTGGTATCACAAATACCTGACGGCGCTGCCGCCACTCGCCGCGGGCCGCATCACCGTGCCCGACGGGCCCGGGCTCGGCACACGCCTTCAGGCCGATGTGAAGGCGCGCCCCGGAGTGACGGTCCGGCGGTCGACGGCCGAGACGCTGTAAGGCGGATGGGCCCTCTCAGCGCGCACCGAAGAGCACCTTGGGCCGCTCGAGCCCGAGGTGGTCGCGCAGCGTGCGGCCGCCGTAGGCCGTCCGGAACAGCCCGCGCTTCTGCAGGATCGGCACGACCTCGGCGATGAAGACGTCGAGCATCTCGGGTAAGACGGGCGGCATCAGGTTGAAGCCGTCGCAGGCGCCGCTCTCGAACCAGTCCTGCATGAGGTCGGCGACCTGGCTGGGCGTGCCGGTGCATGTGAAATGCCCGCGCGCGCCGGCGAGCTTGGCGAGAAGCTGACGCATCGTCGGTTTCTCCCGGCGAACCAGCCCCACGATCACCTCGGTGCGGCTGCGCGACGCCTCCACCGTGCGCGTATCGGGGAAGTCGTCGTCGGCCGACAGCACCTTGTCGAGCGGGATCCTGGAAAAATCGTAGCCGCCGAACCGCGCCGACAGCCGCGAGCGGCCGATCTCGACGTCGGCGAGCGCGTTGAGGTCGTCGGCGTAGCGCTGGGCACCCGCTTCCGTCTCGGCGATCACGGGCGAGAAGCCCGGCAGGATGTGCACGTGCGCGGGATCGCGGCCTTCCTGGGGAACCAGTGCCTTGAGATCGGCATAGAACGCCTGGGCCGTCGCCTTCTCCATGTGCGCGGTGAAGACCGTCTCCGCGTGGCGCGCCGCGAACCGGCGGCCGGTGTCGGAGGAGCCCGCCTGGACGAACACGGGCCGCCCCTGCGGTGAGCGGGGCAGGTTGAGTGGCCCCTTCACCTTGTAGTGAGGGCCGTCATGGTCGACGCGGCGGACGCGGGCCGGATCGGCATAGAGGCCACCGGCGCGATCGTCGATCACGGCATCGTCGGACCAACTGTCCCACAGGCCCGTGACGACCTTCATGTACTCCTCCGCACGCTCATAGCGATCGGCATGGCTGAAGGTGTGGCCACCGTAGTTCGCGCCGGCCTCGTGCGACCAGGTCGTCACGATGTTCCAGCCGGCACGGCCCCGGCTGATGTGATCGAGCGAGGCGAACTGGCGCGCGAGATTGTAGGGCTCGGTGTAGGTCGTGGATGCGGTGCCGATGAGCCCGATGTGGGTCGTCGCCATGGCGACGGCGGAGAGCGTCGTGATCGGCTCCAGCCAGTTGAACGGGGTGGCGCGCACGTCGTTCCACAGGCCCAGGACATCCGCCAGGAAGATCGAGTCGAAGAGGCCCGCTTCCGCCTTCCGGGCTTGCTCCACGGTGTAGTCGATGTCCTCGAGCGGCAAGGGCGAGGAGCCCGGATGCCGCCACGAGGCCTCGTGGTGGCCGCGGCTCTGGATGAAGAGGTTGATATGCATCTGACGTGACATGACGGCCTCCCTGCCGTTCGCGCCGTCGGGCGCTGTTGCCGCGCCGGCAAACGGCACTGCGCGGTCTGGCCTGCAGGTCTCTTTTTTCTCAGCCGGATTGCGGCGGCCCTATTCGCATGGCCGGCGCCCTCACAGGACGGGTGACACCGCAGCGGTCAAAGAATAGTGTCGCCCCCGGCCCCGGTCCACCGGCCGGGAAAAAGGTTCTACGGGGACGCGACGGCACCAAGGCCGCGGGCAAACCGCGGTCGCGGGGCGCTCTCGTGCCAGACGAGGAAACGCGAAGAATGTCGACCAACAAGAAGCGAGTGCTCTACACGAGCTCCATGGCCAAGCCGGGCATCGAGATCCTGCTGAAGCGGGATGACGTGGAAGCGATCTCGTTCCCCTATACGATGACGGGTCCCGAGTATCAGGCGCTCTTGAAGGAGCACGCGCCCGTTTCCGCCGTCATCCTGGGCGCGACGCGCTTCGGCGAAGCCGAGCATGCAGCCTCCGGCGGCATCCAGGTCGTGGCGCGCACGGGCGTGGGCTTCGATGCCATCGACATCCCCGCCATGACGGCCCGCAAGACGCCCGTGATGACCGTCGGCATCGCCAATTCCCCGTCCGTCGCCGAGCAGGCGATGACCTTCATGCTGACGCTGGCCAAGAAGGGCCCCGCGTTGACGAAGCTCGTGCGCGAGGGGCGCTGGATGGACCGGTTGAAGCCGGAATTCGTCGGCACCGACATGTTCGAGAAGACCGTTCTGGTGATCGGCTTCGGCCGCATCGGCACACGCACCGCCAAGCGCTGCCTTGCCATGGAATGCAAGGTCGCCGTCTACGATCCCTACGTCGATCAGTCAGCGATCGCCGCGGCGGGCTGCGAGCCGGTGGCCGACCTCGATGCCGCGATCCCGCACGCCGATTTCATCACCATCCACTGCCCGAAGAATGCCGAGACCATCGGCATGTTCAATCTGAAGCGCATGCGCGCCATGAAGCGGACGGCCTATCTCGTTTCCACGGCGCGCGGCGGCATCATCGACGAGAAGGATCTCGTGACGGCGCTGTCGGATGGCACGCTGCCGGCGGCGGGTCTCGACGTCTTCGACCGCGAGCCGCCGGATCCGGAAAACCCGCTCTTCAAGCTGCCCAATGTGGTGCTGGCGCCGCACATCGCCGGCAACACGCGCGAGGCCATGGATCGCATGTCGATCGAAGCGGCCAAGAATGTCTTGTCCGTGTTCGACGGGGCGCCGCGCAAGGAGAACGCCGTCAATCCGGAGGTGTACGCCTGATCCGCTCCTGCGCGCCCGGCGCATGGCGGCACCTCCGCCGTGCGTCTTGGAGCCCACGTGGAACACGCCTAGACTGTAAGTCCGGCGGCCCTCGTGACGAGGGCGCGATGACGCGCGCTGAGAGATGACGCTCGCAGAGAAGATGAACGAGACCACACAGAGCCGCCTCGTCGTGAATGGCGAGGCCGTCGCCTGCAAAGCGGCAACGCTGGCACAGCTCCTGGCCGAGCTGGGCTATGGCGCCGCCAAGGTCGCAACGGCATTGAACGGGGAGTTCGTGCCCGAGAAGGCGCGCGCTGCGACGCCACTCGCCACGGGCGATGCCGTGGAGATCGTGGCGCCGCGGCAGGGCGGATGACAGTACGGGGCGCGGCCGTAGCAGGCGGGCTTGCCTTGCCGGCAGCGACATCCCGCAAGGAGCCATGACGAGAATGAGCACGACGACGCGAGCTGCACGATCCGCTGAGCACGCCAGCGCGTTCACGGTCTACGGAACCGGCGTCGCCTCGCGGTTGATGCTGGGCACGGCGCAGTACCCCTCGCCGCAGGTGCTGGTGGATGCCGTCAAGGCCTCGGGTGCGGGCATCGTCACCGTGTCGCTGCGCCGCGAAGCGGCACGCGACAAGGGCGGCCAGAGGTTCTGGGACCTGATCGGCGGGCTTGGCGTCGCCGTACTGCCCAACACCGCGGGATGCCGCACGCCCAAGGAGGCCATCAATACCGCCCGTATGGCCCGTGAGTTGTTCGACACCGACTGGATCAAGCTCGAGGTGATCGCCAACGACGATACGCTGCAGCCGGACGTGTTCGGTCTGGTCGAGGCGGCGACGGTTCTCGCCAAGGAGGGGTTCAAGGTCTTCCCCTACACGACCGAGGACCTGGGGGTGGCCGAGCGCCTCCTGGCAGCGGGCTGCGAAGTCCTGATGCCGTGGGGGGCGCCGATCGGCACGGGCCGCGGGCTTGCCAACCCCTATGCGCTCAGGACCATGCGCAACTATTTCCCCGGCGTGCCGCTCGTCGTCGACGCCGGCCTTGGCGCGCCCAGCCATGCGGCGCAAGCCATGGAAATGGGGTTCGACGCCGTGCTGCTGAACACTGCCGTTGCCAAGGCCGTCGATCCCGTCGCCATGGCACGCGCGTTCGCGGGCGGCATCGCTGCCGGCCGCACGGCCTACGAGGCCGGCCTCATGGAGCAGCGCGACATGGCCGAGCCCTCGACGCCCGTCGCAGGCACCCCCTTCTTCGGCCTCGGGCAGAAAGGCTGACCGCCGTGACGACATCGCTACTCGACGTTTTCTATCCGATCGTCCCCGACGACGCATGGATGCGGCGCCTCGTGCCGCTCGGCGTGCGCACCATCCAGTTGCGGCTCAAGGATGCGAGCCCGGTCGAGGTGCGGCGCCAGATCCGCGAGAGCATGGCCATCTGCAAGGCGCACGGCTGCCAGCTCATCGTCAACGACTACTGGCAGGCGGCGCTGGACGAGGGCGCCGACTTCATCCACCTCGGCCAGGAGGACCTGGCGGACGCCGATGTCGCGCGCATCAAGGCGGCGGGCGCCCGGCTCGGCATCTCCACGCACGACCACGCCGAGCTGGAGATCGCACTCTCCGCCAGGCCCGACTACATCGCCCTCGGGCCGATCTACGAAACGAAGCTCAAGGCGATGAAGTGGCAGCCGCAAGGGCTCGCGCGCATCGGGGAATGGAAACAGCGCATCGGCAGCCTGCCGCTGTGCGCCATCGCCGGCATCACCATCGCGCGTGCACCGGGCGTCCTGGCGGCGGGCGCCGACAGCGTGGCCGTCATCACCGATTTCCTCACGCATCCCGATCCCGAGGCGCGCGTCAGGGAGTGGCTGGCCTGGGCCGGTGAAGCCCGCGCCGCACGCAAGTCTTGAGGGCGGCTTGTTTGTGACAGGGCGTTGACACAAAGTGGCGGACGCAGTCTTCCGGGGCCGTCATGCCGTATCGTTTCAAGCCCAAAGAATCCCTCGAGGAAAACATCCGCCGTATCGCGGTCGAGCAAGTCGATCGCGTATTGGCGCTGCCCGGCGACGACGTCGAGCGCCAGGTGCACGAAACGCGCAAGTGCCTCAAGCGGGCGCGTGCGCTCTTGCGGCTGGTGCGGGATGGCCTGCCGCGAACGCAGGCGCGCGAGCTGAATGCGACGCTGCGTGAAGCCGGCCAGATGCTCTCCCGCCAACGCGATCGCGATGTTCGCCAAGGCACGCTCGCGGCCCTGCGCGAAGGGGCACGTCCCGCGCTGACGGCCGCCCTCGGCAGGGCGCAGGCGCATAATCGCGCTGCCACGCCGCCCACCGACCCGGCCGCGACCGCCAAGTCGGAAGCTCATGCAACCGAGGCGCTGGCGGTGGTGCATGCGCGCTTGCGCGAGGTTCGCGAAACACTGGCCGGGCTGTCGCTGCGCGGTGATACGGAGACCATTCGGAGGGGGCTCGAGCGGACACATCGGGCAGCGCGCCAGGCTCTTTGCGATATCGCGCAGGATCCACACGACGAAGCCTTCCATGAATTGCGCAAGGTCGTGCAGGCGCATTGGCGACAGACCGTACTGCTGTCGGGGGCGTGGCCACAGATGATGCAGACCCGCGCGACGATCGCGCAGGATCTGTCGCAAGCGCTCGGGCAGGAGCACGACTTCACGATGCTGGCCCAGTGGTGCCTCGGCCAGGTCGGCAACGGGCTTGCCGCGCGTGATGCCGGGGCCATCGCAACCGCCTGCCGTCAGCGACAGGAGGAGCTGCGCATGCGCTGCCTTGCCGAAGCAGAGCGATTGTTCAATGGCAAGCCCCGTCGTTTCGCCCGTGACACCGTCGCGTTGTGGGAGCTTGCCATCACACGGCGCAAGGAGGCCAAGAGGGCCGCGCGCAGTGAGGCCAAAACCGTCGCCCCCGTGAACGTCCGCGACGAGACCGTTGCCCGTCGCGTGGGCGCGGACTGACAAGGCAGCCGCGGTGGCCATGCGCCTTGGCCACAGGTCACCGACCGCGCACCGCGGGGGCTGTGCACGGCGTGCAATTCAGTCTACAAAGCAAGCAAAGCCAATCGGCGATCATTTCAAAGCGGCCGGAGCCGTTCGGTCGGCAGGGACGTTACGTGTGAGGGAGGGTGCGTTGGGGCCGACCGTGCGGGCTATCGCTCTGTCGTTTGCCGTGCTTGCGGCCTGCGCTGCGAATGCTCACCTCGCCTCGGCGCAGAAGGCGGGCGCGACGGACTTGGCCGCGCGCGTCGCCAAGGCGCGTCAGGTCGCCCAGACCCTCGCCGACCGTTTGAAGGGCGAGATCGTCACCGCTCTGAAGGCCGATGGCCCGGTGAGCACTGTCGGCCTGTGCCAGACCATCTCCCCCGATCTGACCTATACGGCCGCCGACGAGTTCGGTTTCGAAGTCACGCGTACGGCCCTGAAGCTGCGCAATCCCGAGAATGCGCCCGACCCGTGGGAACTCAAGGTGCTGCAGCAGTTCCAGAGCCAGATTGCGGCCGGCGCCGACCCCGCCAAGCTGGAACAGGCCGAGATCATCGTGACGCCGGAAGGCGACAAGCTGTTCCGCTTCATGAAGCCCATCATGATGGGTGAGCCGTGCCTCGTCTGCCATGGCACGGACGTCAAGCAGGACGTGAAGGCGGAGATCGCGCGCTACTATCCCGAAGACAAGGCCGTGGGCTTCAAGCTCGGCGAGCTGCGGGGCGCCTTTTCACTGGCTCAACTCATCGGGGAGTGAGTTGCGGTCCGGCGGCCGAGTTCGATGGCGATCATCAAAGCGATCACCCATGTGGCGAAAACGGCCATGAACCACGTCTGGAACAAGCCCCAGCTGAATGCACCCATGACGGCAGCGGCGACGAAGCTGGAAATTGCGGCCGGCCTCAGGTTGCGTGGCAAGCGGTTCAATGCGAACAGCGCCGTGATGCCGAGCGTGGCCAACAGCGCCGCGCCGATGGCACCCAGCTCGTACCACGCCTGCATGTAGACGTTGTGCGAGTGGCGGCCCGTGCGCAACGGATACGTGTGATCTGCGGGCCTTTCCGCGCGCGGCCCCTCCTGCTCGTCGAGTTCCTTGGTCGAGCCCACGCCGATCCCCAGGAGGGGTGCGTTGTCGATGCGCTGGGCGGTGACACCCCACAGGATGATGCGGTTGCGGCCCGTCGTCGGGATCCAGTCGGCTTTGTAGAGGCCCGCGCTGTAGGCCGACGCGGCAATGGGCACGACCAGCAGCGTCGCGCCGAGCCAGGCGATCATGATCAGCCAGAGCGCTGGTTTTTGCCGTATCAAGAGCGCGGCCATGGCGAAGGCGGAGAAGAACAGCGCCAGCATCGACGTCTCGTGCTCGGAGGAGAATGTGGCGATCGTGAAGCCTGCGACGGCGAGCCCGCCCATCCAGAGCGCGCGGCGGCGCGGCGCCAGCAGCCACAGCAGCATCAGCGCCGGCCAGAGCAGCACGGTCGCGGCGCCAAATCCGCGATTGAGCAGGTAGAGGCCGACGTTCATGCTGCCGTCCGGGCCCAATTTGACGTGCTTTTGCGGCGGCCGCAGCGCTGGGAAGCCCGTCAGGACCGACTTCAGGATCGGGAAATTCCACACGCATTCGATCGTCAGGTAGAGCATACCCACGGCCGCACCTGCGACGATCCCGATGGACAGGCTTTTCAGGTCGCCGTCCGAAACATACGGCAGGCCGAGCCAGGCGATATAGCCCACGACGAACAGCAGCCAGACGAACCCGACCTTCCCCGCAGCCTCCAGCGGATCCTGCGCCCAGAACGCATTGACCGCGAGATAACCCGCGAACGCCAGGTAGGCGACGGCCACGGCCGGCGGCGGAGAAAAGACGACGAGATCGCGGTTCCGCCACAGCGCAATGGCCGGAAGAACGGCCAGCAGCGGATAGACGGCATGTGATGTGCGCGGACCAATGATGAGGATTGCAATGGCAAGCGCCGTGGCGATCACCAGCCATGGTTGTGACTGGGCCTTGGCGGCGTTTTCATATGACGTTCGGTCTTCGGCAATCATCCAAGGGTCTCACTGCAATCGGCTGCATGGTTGTCGCGCGCGGCCCCTGACGATGTCCCCGTCGCGCGTCGCAGAAAGCGGCAGGTGACCTGCCGCGGCGGGCAACTGCGGCCACTTCGTAGCCTGGAGGTGATGTCAGCACAAGTTGACGAGGCGGGTTGTGACGGACCGCGAGCCGCCGCCCCACAAGGGCAGGTGGGCCATTTTCACTCCCGGGCCTCCCGTTACCACGGGGACAATGTCGTCCGCGCCCGCGGCGATCGGCTGGCCGTCGTGCGCCGAGGCGTCCAGCAGGTAGGCCTGGATACGCGCGAGATCCCAGCCTTGCGCCCGGATCTGCCCCGCCAGCTCGGGCGGCAGGATGAACAGGTGCTCGGGCAGCGCCGGTTGCTTGCGCGCGCCATTCGTCAGGAAGGCTGCGCGCATGGAGATCGCCATCGTCTCGAGGATCGCCTCGGGGCTATCGCGTCCCTCGGCCGGCAGGATTTCCGCCGTGCCTGAAATTCCGATGACCGTGATCGCATCCTCGTTTGCACCGATGCCGCGCCGCGCATGCAACCAGGGGATGTCGCCCTCTACGCCTTCGCCGAAGCACAGGCCGAACTTGGCGGGTTGGCCCACCGTCGCCATGTCGCCGCTTTCGGAGCGCGCGCCGCCGATGTTGCGCAGCACGAGGCTCAGGGCCCGGCCGATGGCGGCATTGGCACGCGTGCCCGGTCCCAGGCAGTTGATCGAGGCGTTGATGCCGAGCCGCTGCACTTGCGGCCCATGCACGATCATGCCGATGGCGGCCGAGCCGGTCGTCGTCGCGATGCCCAGCAGGTTGAATTCCGGCTCCAGGCAGGCGACGGCGGCCGTCGTCACGAGCGCGAGTTCTTCCGGACGGCAGCCCGCCAGAACGCAGTTGTAGGCGACGGCGGCAATCGTCAGGTCGCCGAACAGCGGCGGCATGAAGCCCAGCGAGCGCTCGGGCTCTGCAAGGCCGGCCAGCATGGCCGCCAGCCGCTGCGCCGTCGGCGGCACCAGCGGCAGGCCATCGCCCAGGCCGAGCGCGCCCAGCTCGTCCTGGACGGCCTCGAAACCGGCCGTTTCCGAAACCAGTGGCCACTCGTCGGGCAGGCCGCGCCGCGCATCGGGCTCAGCCACGCTTGATCCGCACCGAGGGCGCCGCCGTGTTGCCGAATGATGTAATGTAGACGGAGTGCTTGCCTGGCCCACCTGCAACCACGACGTTGATGCCTGCGGGATCTTCCGTCAGGTAGTAGTGGCCGTTGCGGGGATGGCGGCCCTGGCCCTCCCAGCTCTCCAGGTTCTCTTTCGAGATGCGCGACACGTGCACTTTCGAGCGCTCGTGCAGGGCTTCCTGAACGGTTGCCACGGTCCAGCCGTCGCGCGCCATCGTCTTGGCGTGCTCGGGCCCCAGCACGACGAAGCACGGACCCTGGAGATAGACGGGATTGGCGCCCACCGACGACATCGTTCCCGCGATGGTGGTGATCAGGCCTTCGCCGGTATTGCTGGCGTGGTCGTTGACGTTGTGCGGAGGCTCGGCCGCCATCGTGGTGACCACGCTGTCCTCGGGCTTGAAGCCGCGCCGCACGTGGAATGGCTCCCACGGGCTCTCTTCCTCGTTCTCGCCGAAGCAATAGGAGTACTTGGCGGGCGAGCCGTGCGTGGCGCGGTCCATGTCGCCGGGCTTGGCGCCGCCGACGTTGAGCAGGATGAGCTGCAACGCGCGCCCGATGGTGGCATTGGCGCGCCGGCCCTGGCCCAGGCAGTTGGAGCCGCAGTTGATGTCGAGTTCCTTGCGCATCGGCCCGTTCACCAGCATGAGCTGGCCGCACGGATGCGTCGTCGCCAGCGTACCGTGCAGATTGTAGGCGGGATCGAGCACGGCGCGCAGGCCGGCGAGCACGACGGGGTAATACTCCGGCTTGCAGCCGGCCATGACCGCGTTGGCCGCAAGGCTGCGAATCGAGGGGACGACCTGGCGCGGCGAGATCGGCTTGAACGTCTCGTTGTCCCCGCGCGCGGCGGCGACGAACCGCTCGACCATGGCTTCGGTCGGCATCACCAACGGGAAGCCGTCGCTCCAGCCCTGTTCGATCGCGTATTCGTTCCAGTCCTCCGGCGACATCTCGCCGACGTCGACGATCTCGGCGTCAATCTTCTCGGTCATCGTCCTGCTCGCTCGGGTTCTCGATTGGCGTTCGGCAACGGGCTCATTTCGCCGGGGCGGCGATCGGCTTGCCCTTGAGAATGACGTAGGTGGCCAGCGCCTTGGCGCCTTTAGGCCCGGCCTTGGCATCATGGATCACGCCCGCCGGTATGACGTAGCTGTCGCCGGCCTTGAGCTGGCGCACGGGCTGGCCGTCGACCATCAAGGTGGCCTCGCCATCCATGATGTAGCCGGACTCAACGCCGAAGTGCGTGTGACGGCCGACGCTGACATTCGGTGCGATCTCGGCGATTCCGATCACCGTGTCGTAGTTGGTGTCGGGCACGGCGAACCGCTGCAGCGGAATGCGCTTGATGCCCTGCGCGCCCTGCGTGATCGGGGGCGGCGACGATTTCGCCTGCTGCGCGTGTGGCGCGGTCGCCGTGATCAGGCCGGTGCCGAGAGCGGCGGCGACGATCAGAGCGGTAGCAGCGCGCATGTCGTATCTCGCTTGTTCATGCATATCCCGTCGGCGGCAGCAGGCCGGTGCGAAACCGCCCCGCAAAGCCGCCATGACCAGGGCCCGCCCCTGCGGACGAGCCCTAGTGGCCCGTCGCTGCCCAAAATCGCTTCATTGCCGGACCCGCTTTCCGATTTTGGCGCGACATGAGGGCCACTAGAACGTTCAGCCGATCACCTTTTGCAGCTCGGCCCAGGCCGTATCGATGCGATCCGTCAGCTCGGCCGCATTGAGGCCGCCCACGGGATGCTTCACGACCAGGAGCCGCGGCTCCATCTTGCGCGCCTTGGCCTGTGCCAGGACGAGCGGACGGAACGTATCGGTGGCGATCACGTAGGCCGTGACGCCGCGCTTTGCCAGTTCGACGCTGTCGTGGAAACTCCACGATGAACAGGAGCCTCAATCCCCCAGCGCGAGCAGCGCCGCGCGGTACTTGAGGGCGACGTTGTCCAGCACCTCCGCCGTGGCGGGGCGGCTGGCGCTTTCCTTGAAGACGAAGTCGATGCCGTCGGTGCTGCGGATGCTGCCGAGCTTGCCCTTGAGGCCGTCGAGCAACTCCTTGGCGTTCGGTTTCGAGTTCGAGAAGAGAATGATCGGGTCCCGGCGCCAGTCGACCGCGCCGGACTTGACCCTTTCGGTCGAAGCCGGCTCGACGCCGAAGCTCGGATTGACGATGCGCATGTCGGACGTGCTCCTTCACAGTGCACGAGCAGCGTGCCCCCTGCGTGCCCGCCGCCCATGCCGACCCTATCTTGCACGCACCGCCCCGGATCGCAATGGCGTGTCCGTGCCCTCGATGCATGGGGCGCATACCGCCTATTTCCTGGGCGCGGCGCGGGTGGCGCCGCGTGCGTTTTCAGCCACCGTGAGATTGCAGTGGAGCGGTCGTGGCGGCGGCCATGGGCGTGTGGCCATGGGGCATCCGCGTGCCGCCGTTCCAGCGCCGCCGCATCTCCCTGCCGCCCGCGCGCTATGGCCCGGCCCGCCCCTCGCTACGCAATGGGCTAGTAGCGGACTCGTGCGTTGAGGTGCGCGCTGCATTGCACAAGATTGCATCGATCAAATAAGCGACCCCGGCTAAGCGGCTGTTGAGAGATCGGTAGTGCGCCCTGATGATCTCGGTAACTGGGGCTCTTCGAACGTCTCCGAGGCGAGGCGAATTGCGCGACGAAGGGCCATGACTGGAAAGGGCCGGCGCAATTGCGGTTGCTCCATCGAAGTTCGAAGCAAGTGGTTCAGCAAAGGCAATTGATCTCTCGACTCAGGACGTGCTTTTGAGAACCTGGATCGCCGTTTGAAATGCCCTGTCGACCCTGTTGTAGACAGACTGCGCCTCGCCTCCACTCTGCGCCGAGAGACTGCGGAGAACACTCTTCGCTCGATTAAGGACCGAAAGCGCCGCCGGTTTGCTGGTGGCGCCAGACAAGGCACTTGCTGCCTGCCTTGCTGCAGAAGCTGCCGCGGCGCTACCGCCGCAATATGACTGCAGCCAGAGAGGCTCGTCGAATACGAGCCTACTGCCGCAGATATACACCTGACAGCGGCAACACCGTTCCGGCTCTGGCAAGCCCTGAAACGGGCTTCGGCTCGGATCGAACGCTGCTTTGCGCTGGCGATGGCATCTCCCGGTGCCGCAGACACTACAGTGAAACTAGAAAAAAAGAGTGCTACAGAAAGCAACGTGACACAAAAGCGCATATTTCCTCCCTCGACTTTCTCGGATTCATTTTACATTTTCAAAGATGCATCTTTCGGCAGTCTTGGCTGGCTTCGTCGAAGCCAAAATGCGATGCCACCCTGTGGTGATGCACACGTAGCCAAATTTATCTTTCACCACCTGAAATGTCTTGAACAATCGGTCATCTCGATCGACATCCTTTCTAGTTCGCTCCGAGCCATGCATTTGAAGAAGAAAGACTGACCCTGTGCCGTCAACCTTGCTTTTAACTATGGAGCCTATTCCCTCAATTTTTGTGGTTCCTGAAGAGGCGTGAAAAGCACCTTCGACCACTATATCTTCCGATAGAACCTTACCTAAGAACCCTGAACCTAGCCGTTTTCGATAGGATGGCATGAGGCGCGAGCCGAACGAAATCTGATCTGAGGCACCATCAAACTTGATTGATTTTCCATCCATGAGTCCTCGTAACTCTTTCGCATTCAGTGTCATCACGCTTTGCGGAGATCGACTGGATTGCCCTCGTTTCAGCGCGGCAAGCAGTGCAGTCGCGTCCGCGCCAAACTCAGTCCACCCGCTTTTTAGGACAAACTCTTCCAGAGCAGCCTCATCTCGATCGTTCTTTATCTTCTCCCATTGGCCGCGAATTTCGTCCAGCTCCTGCAACCGCTGTCGCGCTGCGTCTGCGTATACGCCACCAGGCCATGATTCCAGAAATCTTTTGTATTCAATATATTTCTTGCGATTTTCGACCTGTCCCCACGCCGCAGCCTCCAATGCCTCCAGCTCCATAATCCGGACAGACACAAGTCTGGCGAATTCCGTGCCTGCTGATTGTGCGAGGAACCCTCGCAAGCGAGTGAGATCCTTTTCGGCGCGCAATGCCTCCCAACTTCCGTTGAGAGAGTGCAAGTGTCGAATCCTCTTTGCCGCTTCTCCCGCATGTGCGCCGCTCGGCCTCTCACGCAAGTATGCCTGATACCCACTCAGTCTATTTGATGCTTCGGCCTTTATCCACGACAACTCCTCTTGATCATTTTTGCGTGGCGGCGCGCTGCAGCCAGCAAGACAATATTGTCCGATTAATCCGTCATAGTATGCCGGAGTCTGGAGGTGGGGGACAGTGTTTGCCAGAGTACTTACTTCAAGTCTCACGCGCCGCGCCAACTCAGGAAGCGAAAGGCCTTGGGTCTTCAGAAGGGGGAGGAGCTTCCGAGTGAAGACCGAGTTTCGGCTATCAGTGTCTCCTGCGGGAAGTCGGTCCAAGGCCGTCTGCCCGGCTCCCGCCGAATACATGATAAAGGAACCTGCGGGGGCATCAATTCGGGCCAATCCCCCCCGAGAGCCGACAACGCGAAGCCCATTTGGAACGAAGGGATTGTCACGGCAAGCATCAAGTATGACCAATGACACCCTCGGGGATCGGCGTCTCAAATCTAAAAGAAACTCGGTCACACTCAGCGCTTCGCGCTTCATTTGCTCTTGTCGACCGTAGTTGATGAGCGGCATATCGCTCGGCAGGAGAAAGTTTAATCCCTCGATTTCAACGCCGTGTCCGGAAAAGTATAGCGCTGTCGTATCGGAAGGGTTCAGGCGATCCAGAAATGTTTGCCATAGGTTGCTGAATTGGCTGCGGGTTACGTTTTCTCCGTGGAGGACGTCAAAGCCCAACTCCCGGAGCGTTGTCGCCATGGACCTAGAGTCGGCGACGGCTCGCTGAAGTTGCCGCTCAGGACCAAAGTTGGAGTAGGAATCAACCCCAACAACGATGGCCAATTTGCTTTGAGCTGACGAGGGAGTTGTGAGGCAATGGACTACGAGTGCCACCCAGAGGGCGATCCCAGATCGTCGAAGCATGATTCCTCAGATGTATATTTCGTATTGCTTTGCCCACTAGGTGGCTCGCCAGCTTAACGCCATCGCCGTCAAGGCATCTTAAGCGCGGCTGTCTGACCATCAAACCAAGCCTTATCACTCCTCGAATGAGGCGGCTGATTCCCAGTGAGGAGTTGACATCCCAATCTTGGATGGGGTGGCCGCGGAAGGACCGCGTTCGACCTGTTCGGCATGTATTAATCATTCTTTTTGTCTTGGGGTGAAGCGAGCCAAGGCTGTGTTCTTAAGCGCCTTGCCTATTTCTTTGTCGAATGGATGGACGAATCTGGTTGAGCCAAATTTGTCGACAAGGGGATACCCCGCGTTGACCCAACCAATGATCCCGTTTGTCAGAACGAAGACGTTGGTCGCTCCGCGTGCCTTGAGGCTCGACGTTGCAGCTTCTGCAAGCGTCGCGCTGCGCCGGCCGATCGTGCAGTAGAACACAGCGATCGCGCCTTTAGCCCGGCGCGCCACTCGCGCGGCTAAAGTCTCCGGGTCTGCGAGTGGATGGACATGGATCGCACCGGCGAGATGGCTGACCTGATACTCATCCCGGTCACGAACATCGAAAATGATCAGACGGCTTTTCGAGGTTCTCAGTTGGACCAGAGCTGCAGCCGGAATCATTTTGGCTTCTGACAGATCGTTCGCATCATGCGTGACCTTAGCGCTTCCTATCTGCTGGCCATAAGCGCAATTAGGTATGAACAGGAGCGCCACGGGCAGCAAGAGACGGGGCAAACGGGCATGCATGACCTTCCCCTTCCTGTTGAATTTGCGGCTGGAAACCGCAAATAATGACTCCAGGATCATCTGCCGCTTCCGCCCACAGACCATTCAATTGCTACAAATGCACCCTTCATTCTGCGCTGAG
This sequence comes from Hyphomicrobiaceae bacterium, assembly GCA_041397775.1. GTDB lineage: Bacteria > Pseudomonadota > Alphaproteobacteria > Rhizobiales > Hyphomicrobiaceae. The sequence goes on from JAWKWB010000007.1 coordinate 71,467, forward strand.
CAAGATGCGCAGCGCGCACACAATGGCGGGCCACTTGCCTGATCCGCTCTCCCAACGCCGGCACGACTGTGGCGCGTCGCAATGTTCAGGTTCATCGCAAGAATATAATCCGCGCTTGAAGCGACCCGGTCAAGATGAAGGAGGATTGGCTGCAGAACAACCGGGAGCCACGATCTCCGCACCCCATCTCAGCGCGATCGCTGATGCTGCAAAAAAATGCTGCGCTCGCTCAGAACCGGACTGGCTCACGAGCACGCATTCCTGACTGCGCCGCAATGGCTGGACCACATCCGGTCGCGAACGTGATCGACCGGGCTGGCGTCGAGTCCAACGCCGCCCCGGTCGAGGTCTGTTCCCCCATAACCTCGGCTTTTTGCGGCGCACCTGATGTTGCGCCGCATGAGGCGGCACTTGCCCCACCTCGGCGCTCATGGACCGCCTGCTCGATGGGTCGCTCGGGACAAGCCCGAGGATGACAGTGGTGGGCGATGCGGTGTGGAGGGCTATGCCGCCTCGGGGCAATTGCTGGCGTTCCATATCACGAAACCTCGTCAGTCGACCCTCGTCAGTCGACGCGTGGCAGCCTTCACAAAACGCTCCCGCCCAAGCCGCATCGCCACCCCGCACCGGCGGTCATGGTGCTCGCCCCCTCGCCAGCTGGCGCGGTTTCACCCCTGCCTTGCCAGCCCCCCCGACCTCACGACGCACCGGGCGCCCCGACCCTGAACCGCGCGCCCGGCTGCGGTGGGTCTTCGGGTGGGCCGGCGAAGCATTGGGCGATGGCCATCCACTGCCGGGCAGCGTCGCCTTCGACCGTCAGGGTGGTGTCGGCGATGTTGCGCACCTGCGTGACGACCTGGGCGAACGCCAAGGCGCTGCCCGTGACGCGGTCGGGGGAGGCGGGATCGTTCCACTCCCACGTTCCGCCCGAGGGGGCCGTGAGCGAGACGTGCGGCTGCACCTCGGGCACGGGCAGGCCACGATTGACGAAGGTCCAGCCGAACGTGCGCACGCCGATGGTGGCGATGTTGCGCAACCGGTCGGTCGGCGCGCGGTCGCGGCCGAGGATGTCGTAGATCTCCTGCCCGTGCGACCAGATCTCCATCTGCCGCGCCGTCGTGAACATGCGCACGCCCATATCGGGACCGGCCCACGCGAGGCGCGCGTCGGGATCGCAGGCGGCGAGGCCCTCGCACAGCTCCACGAAGGCGGCGTGCCACCGGCGGCGCAGTTCGTCGCCCGAGAGATGCCCGAATTGCAACCGGGCGTCGTCACGCGGCGACACGCCTTCGGCTCGCCGGGCCTGTCGCTCCGCCAGGATGGCACGGAAGGCTTCCGGGGTCTTCAGCGTGGCCATCGCCATGAAGTCGCCCTGGTGGAGATGGCGCAGCACGTCGTCGATCGTATAGCCCTTGAACTGCGTGACGCGCGCGTAGTCGGCATCGGCAACGCTGCGCAGCATGGCGTCGAGTTCGTCGGCCTCCGCCCGTGCATCGAGGATCTGCTGAAGTACCATGGCGTCATCCCCTTCGATCAGAGCGGCGTGCCGACCAGCTCGGCAATGCGTTGCGTGGCCTTGAGGCCCGTGCCCGTCAGCAGCACGACGGTCGTCTCGCCGGGCGTGATGGTGCCGGCGGCGGCGAGCTTGGCAAGGGCCGCGGCAGAACCTGCGCACGTCGGCTCGGCGTAGAGGCCGCAGGCGCGCGGCAGCTCCAGCGTGGCCGCCACGATCTCGTCCTCGCTGACCGTGACCGTGCCGCCGCCCGAGCGGCGGATCGCGCCCAGGACCTCCGACATGCGCACGGGCTGGGCGATGGCCGTGCCTTCCGCGATGGTGGGCTTGGGGCTGAAGGGGATGATGTCGTCGCGGCCGGCGCGGAAGCTCGCGTCGATGGGCGCGCAGTTCTCGGGCTGGACGGCGAAGAGGCGCGGCAACCGGGCGATCTCGCCATGCCTGAGCAACTCGGAAAAGCCGATATCGCAGCCCAGCACGTTGCTGCCTGCGCCCGTGGGGATGACGATGTTGTCGGGCGCGCGAAAGCCCAGGTCCTCCCACAACTCGTAGGCGAGTGTCTTGGTGCCTTCGAGGAAGAAGGGATGCCAGTTGTGGCTGGCATAGAAGATGTGCTCGGCCTGTCGCACGGCCTCGTCGGCCGTCGCCTGCCGGGTGCCGGGCACGGCTTCCACGTCGGCGCCGCAGGCACGCATCTGCACGAGCTTGGCGGGCTGCGTGGAGGCGGGCGCCAGGATCTTGGCCTCGAGCCCCGCCGCCGCGGCATAGGTGGCGACGGCTGCCCCCCCGTTGCCCGAGCTGTCCTCCAGCACGCGGCCCACGCCTTGTTGCCGCAAACCGGAGATCATCACGGAGGCGCCGCGATCCTTGAAGCTGCCGGAGGGTGCGAACCATTCGAGCTTGAAATGCGCGGTGACGCCCCGGAACCGCCGCCTGACGAGCGGCGTGCAGCCTTCCCCCAGGCTGACGGGATCGGCGATGTCCATCGCAAAGGCGCGCCGGTAGCGCCACAACGAGCGCTCGGCGGTATCGATGTCGGCGCGGCCGATGCCGGGCAGTGGCGTGATCATCAGCGGGCCGCCGGTATCGGAGCGCCAGCGGGGCGGATCGAGGGGATAGGTGGCGCCGGTGGCGGGATCGACGTAGCGGGCAGGGGCGCTCAAGGGCATCGCGTGGGCCTTCGTCTCGTGGGCGGGATGTCGCCGCCGAGCATAGCCGCCGCGCCGGCCGCCGTCCGCATCCCTCTGCACGGCCGCTGCAACGCAACATCGGCTTGAGAAGCCCCCGCCGATCCGCTAGAAGCTGCCCAAACCCCGACACTGCAGAACCGGTAGAGGAGGCCAGATGGCCAATCCGCAGTTCGTCTATCACATGCACAAGCTCAGCAAGGCCTATCCGGGCGGCAAGCAGGTGCTCAAGGACATCAACCTGTCCTTCTACCCCGGCGCCAAGATCGGCGTCGTCGGCCTCAACGGCGCGGGCAAGTCCACGCTGCTGAAGATCATGGCCGGCGTCACCGACGACTTCCTCGGCGAAGCGCGTCCGGCCGACGGCATCAAGGTCGGCTACCTGCCGCAGGAGCCCGAGCTCGATCCGGCCAAGGACGTGCTCGGCAACGCCATGGAAGGCGTCGGGGAGAAGAAGGCCAAGATAGACCGCTACAACGAGATCGCCGCCAACTACTCCGACGAGACCGCCGACGAGATGGCGCGCCTCCAGGACGAGATCGACGCGGAAGGCCTGTGGGATCTCGACACACAGGTCGAGCAGGCGCTCGATGCGCTGCGCTGCCCGGCGAGCGATGCCGACGTGACGAAGTTGTCGGGTGGCGAGAAGCGCCGCGTCGCGCTCTGCCGCCTGCTGCTGTCGAAGCCCGACATCCTGCTGCTGGACGAGCCGACGAACCATCTCGACGCGGAATCCGTCGCCTGGCTGCAGAACTTCCTCAAGGACTATGCGGGCTGCGTCATCCTCGTCACCCACGACCGCTACTTCCTCGACACCATCACCGAATGGACGCTCGAACTCGACCGCGGGCAGGGCGTTCCCTGGAAGGGCAACTACTCGTCCTGGCTCGAGCAGAAGGCCAAGCGCGAGGAGTCCGAGAAGGGCGCGGAAGAGAGCAAGGCCAAGACGCTCAAGCGCGAGCTGGAATGGATCCGCTCCTCGCCGAAGGCCCGGCAGGCCAAGAGCAAGGCGCGTATCAGCGCCTTCGAGAAGCTGCAGGAGGAGGCCGGCCGCGAAGAGGTCGGCAAGGCGCAGATCCAGATTTCACGCGGTCCCCGCCTGGGCGAGCAGGTCATCGAGGTCGATGGACTGTCGAAAGGCTTCGGCGACAGGCTGCTGATCGACAATCTGTCCTTCAAGCTACCGCCGGGCGGCATCGTCGGCATCATCGGTCCGAACGGCGCGGGCAAGACGACGCTCTTCCGCATGCTCACGGGCCAGGAGAAGCCGGACCAGGGGGAGATCAAGTTCGGCTCCACCGTGAAGCTCTCCTACGTCGACCAGAGCCGCGCGCACCTCGACGACAAGAAGACCGTGTGGGAGGAGATCTCGGGCGGCCTCGACATGATGAAGTTGTCCGACAAGCGCGAGATCAATTCTCGTGCCTATTGCGGCTGGTTCAACTTCAAGGGCGCCGACCAGCAGAAGAAGGTCGGCCTGCTGTCGGGCGGCGAGCGCAACCGGGTGCATCTGGCCAAGATGCTGAAGGAGGGCGGCAACGTCCTGCTGCTCGACGAGCCGACCAACGATCTCGACACCGAGACGCTGTCGTCGCTGGAAGCGGCGCTGGAGGATTTCCCCGGTTGCGCCGTGGTCATCAGCCATGATCGCTTCTTCCTGGACCGGTTGGCGACGCACATCCTGGCCTTCGAGGGCGAAAGCCACGTCGAGTGGTTCGAGGGCAACTTCGCCGACTACGAGGAGGACAAGAAGCGCCGCCTCGGCGATGCCGCCGTCGAACCGCATCGCGTGAAGTTCAAGAAGTTCGAGCGCTGAGCGGGGTCTGGAGCGGGCATTCCGGAGCGGTCCCATGTCGCAGACGATCGCATCGGGCCGCCTCACGCTTCGACCGGTCGTCGCGGGTGATGGCGACTGGCTTGCCGCGCTTCTGGATACGGCGGATGTGCGCGATGCCCTGTGCGATGGCCTTCCGGCAGGTCGATGCGCTGCCGGACTGATCGCTGCGAGCCTCGATCCGGCCTCGCTGACGGTTGTCTGGCGCCTGGCGACGCACGCTGGCGGTTTGGCCGGCTTCGTCGGCGTCAGGGCGCCGTCCACGGCGTCGTTGCGCTTGCGGGCGATCGGCTGGCGCAGCCTGGAGTTGAGCGTGGCCCTCGAACCGGCTTGGCGCGGCCAAGGCCTTGCCACCGAGGCGCTGCTGGCCGTCGCAGAATGGCTGCGCGGCGATCCCGTGATCTTTGCACTCGTCGCGGTGGTGGCTGGAGATAACGAGCGCGCCAATGCCCTGATGCGCCGGTGCAACTTTCATGTGCTGGGCGATGCCGGCAGTGCAGCCGGGGACAGCCGCGTCTATGAATTGCCGTTGTGAGGGGAACGGCTGTTCGAGGTGCTGACTGCGCATCGTCGGCCCCAATGCAAAGAGCCGCTCCGTCGCGGGACGGGGCGGCTCTTTATCGTGGCAGGGCCCGGCGGTGATTACTGGTTGCCGAAGCTCTTGGCAAAAGCGGCCTTGATGGCGGCTTCGTGCGACACGCCGCGCGCCATCTGGCGCTTGTACTCGGCTTCCGCGTTCCGCCCCTCGTTCAAAGCTGACAGAGCAGCCTTGATCGCAGCCAGGAAGCCATGATCAGCGGCGCCCTGGGTGTGGGGCAGGAATTCCACGGACGGGTTCAAGGTGTTGGTGCTCATGAGTCTCGATCCTCTGTCGGTGGAGGCGATCGTTGTGTGCCGCCTTCCTCTGCGGTGCAACATGGCATTTGGTATGCCAGATGACAACGCGAGATGCTGTTCCTCAGATATGCACAAAACGCATGACGAGACGAAAAAAGCCTGAAATACGACCTATATCTGCCCAATGAGTGGTGGCTGTCGCCCGGAGATGAGGCAGGTGCGCCTGATTGTGGTATGCCACGAGGCGCGGCGCAGGACGTGAGGCGGAGGTTGCCTGGCAGGATTTCGCTATCGCAAAAAGCGGTGCGATCCCTCGCCGCGCGCGCAGGCCGGCGTCAGAGCATGCGGTCTTCGGGCGGCACCATATGCAGGGGTGTTTCGCCGGCGAGCGCGCGGGCGGCATTCTGCGTCGCACGGGCAATGGCAACGTCGCGCCAGCCACTGACGGAGGCGGAGTTGTGCGGCGAGCCGATCACGTTCGCCAGCCGCATGAACGGGTGATCCATGCGGAAATGGCCGTGGCGCACGGGCTCGATCCACCATGCGTCGATGCAGGCCGTGAACCGCGGGTTGGCCAGGAGGTGGGCATAGAGGGCGGCCTCGTCGACGATCTCGCCACGGGCCAGATTGACGAGGATGGCGTTCGGCTTCATCAAGCCGAGTTCGCGCGCACCGATCATGCCGGCCGTGGCCTTCGTCAGCGGTACGGACAGCACGAGCACGTCGGCATTGCGCAACAGGGTCTCGCGCTCGTTGGTCGTGCCGATCCAGTCGACGGCCTCGCTCGTCCGCCCGCTGCGATTGACGGCGTGGACCTTCAGGCCGAGGGCGCGCATGGCCCGCGCCGTGGCGATGCCGATCCCGCCGAAGCCCAGGATGCCGCAAACGCTCCCTGCCAGCATGCGGTTGGCGCGGAACTGGTCGAATTCCCCGCGGGCGAGCTTCTCGTGCTCGACAACCACGCGCTTGGCGGCCGCAAAGATCATGGCCACGGCGTGCTCCGCCATCGGCTCGGCGTAGCCGCCGCCGTTGCAGGCAATGGCGATACCGGGCGGCAGGTCGCCGAGCGGAACGTAGTCGACGCCGGCCGTCACGAACTGGACGAGGCGTGCGCCGGAGAGCAGGGCGGGTTCGCCCTGGCGCAGTTCCTTGGCGGTGTTGCGGGCGAGCACGACATCGGCGGCACGCAAGGCGGCCGCGCGCTCCGTGTCCGCCAGATCGGTCAGGTAGCTGATGGTGCCGCAGGCGCCGGCCGCTTCTGCAATGACCTGCCGGAGGCGGGGCTCGGTCTCCATCGTCACCAGCAGTGAAGGCATGTGCAAAGGCTCCCTCATCCTTGGCCGAAGCCCAGCGTCGTCCGTGCACCCGTGTCGTCTGTGCAAGGGCAGTGGCGCGTCCGCACGTCGTCCGCCCCGCCGCCGTCGGGCATGCCAGACAAGACCATGCCGCGCAATGGCCGCGAACCCGTTGGTGAAAATCCGGGCAACAGTCGCGGGGCTGCCGCGCACTCTGCTTGTCAGCGCGGCATGCCGCGCTAATGTCGTGGGCCAGTGAGGAGACGCCAAGAATGAGCAAGAAGCTCGTGACGATCGAACGGGGCCTCGGCCCCGAGGGCCGGGTTGCGCTCGTACGCTTCGACCGCGGCGACAAGGTCAATGCGCTGTCACCCGAAGCGATGCGCCAGTTGCGGGCGGCAGCGGAGAGCTTCGAGGGGGACCTCGACACGTCCGTCGTGGTCTTGAGCGGGAATGCCCATGCGTTCTCGGCAGGCTTCGATCTCAAGGATGCCGAACGCAAGGCCGCGACCGCCAAGGGGCTCGCCGAACAGCGCCGGTCGATCGCCGTGGGGCCGCGCATGTGCCGCGCCTGGCGCGAAATGGAGCAGATCACCATCTGCGCCATGGAAGGCTTCTGCGTCGGCGGCGGGGTGGCGCTGGCCACTTCACTGGACTTCCGCATCGCGGCGCGGGGTGCGCACCTGCGCATTCCCGAGGTGGCGCTGGGCATGAACATGAGCTGGGGTTCGCTGCCGCGCCTGCTCGAACTCATGGGGCCGGCGCGCACCAAGCAGGCCGTGATCCTCGCGAACGATCGCATTCCAGCACTGCAGGCGCTCGAATGGGGACTGGTCGAGCAGGTCGTGGACGATGGTGAAACGCTCGATGCGGCGCTGGCCTTCGCCGGCCGCTTCGCCGAAATGCCGCCGCTGCCCGTGCGCATGACGAAGACGACGATCAACCGCCTATCGGGCGCACTCGCGGATCTCGCCAGCCACATGGACCTCGACCAGTTCGTGCTGACGACGACGAGCGAGGACTCCAAGGAGGGCATCACCGCCTTCCTCGAGCGCCGCAAGCCACGTTTCCGGGGACGCTGATGCAGCTGGGCGCGCGCGAGCTGTTCCAGGTGCGTGACTACCGCCGCTTGTGGGCGGCGGGCGCGCTGATCGGCCTTGCCCGCTGGCTTGAGTTCATCGCCCTGGGCATCTACGCCTACCAGCTCACCAAATCACCGCCGCTGGTGGCTTTTCTCGCCGTCCTGCGCATGATGCCCTACGTCGCCCTAGGCTTCTTCGTGGGCGCGTTGGCCGACCGGTTCGACCGGCGGCGTTTGCTGATCGCGTGCACCTGCGTCATGCTGGCCACCGCCGCGACGATGGCTGTGCTGACCATGACGGGCAACGGCAGCTATGCCGCCGTGGCCGTGGCGACGATGGTTTCGGGGGCCTACTGGACCGTCGATATGCCGGTGCGCCGCCGCATCCTCGTCGATGTCGCAGGTAGCCACCGCGTCGCCCAGGCGCTGGGCTTCGATAACGCGACGAACTATCTGACGCGGGCACTGGGGCCGCTGACGGGCGGGGTTGCCTATCAGTTCCTGGGCATCGAAGGCATCTACGCGCTCATCGCCGCGTCCTATGCCATCTGCACCGTGCTCGCCTGGAGCATCGACGTCGAGGCTCTGGCCAGCCACGCCACTGCCGCCAAGGGGCGCTTCCTCGATGCCTTGAAGCTGCCGCTGGGCTTGATCCTCAACCGCCGCTTCGCCGTCATCATGGGCGTGACGCTGGTCTACAATCTCTGCTGCTTTCCCTTCACCACCATGGTCCCCGTGATCGCGCAGAAGGACTTCATGCTGGTGCCGATCCTGGTCGGCGCCCTGTCGGCCTGCGAGGGGATCGGCGGCACGCTCGGCGCGATCGTGGCGGGGCTTCTGGGCAGCGAGCGGACCCTGTTCCGCACCTACTATTTCGGCACCATGACGATGCTGCTCCTGATGCTCGCGCTGTCGTTCAGGCTCGAGTTCGCCTTCGCCGTGGGAACGCTGCTGGCGATCGGCGCGGCTGCGGCCTGCTTCTCGGCCACCCAGTATGCGCTCGTCCATGTCCTTTCTCCGCCCGAGGTGCGCGGGCGGGCGACCGGCGTGCTGTCGCTTTTCATCGGCTCGTCGATGTTCGGGCACTACATCGCCGGCCAGCTCTTCGGAGCCTTCCCCTCGCCCGTCGCCATGCGGATCATGGCCGTCAGCGGCATCGCCGCGATGGCCGTGCTGGGCCTCACCTGGGTGAGCGCGCGCCAGCCCAGCCCCAACACGGCTTGACCGCGACAGCGGCGGGCGTCAGAAGTGCCGCAATGTCGTTCATGATGAAAACGGGCATCGCCCTCGTCGCCTTCTACGTCGCGGTGGTGGTCGCTGCCTGGCTCGGCCAGCGACGGCTGATGTACCACCCCGATGCCCGTCGCGTCGCGCCCGCCCAGGCGGGCCTGTCCATGGCGCGCGAGCGCGAGATCGTGACGCCCGACGGCCAGAGGCTGGTGGCCTGGCAGATCGACGCCCGGCCCGGGCAGCCGACGATCCTCTACTTCCATGGCAATGCCGGCAACCTAACCGACCGCGCGGCCCGCGCCAGCCGCTACGCGGCCGTCGGCTATGGCTTCTTCATCGTCAGCTACCGTGGTTACGGCGGCAGTACCGGCCGACCGTCGGAAGCCAACAACATTGCCGATGCGCGATTGGCCTACGACCGGCTCGTCAGCGAGGGCGTGCCGCCGTCCATGATCGTCGTCTATGGCGAATCGCTAGGGTCGGGCGTGGCGGTACAACTCGCAGCGGCCCGGAAGGTGGCGGCCGTGATCCTGGATGCGCCCTACACCTCCATGATCGAGATGGCACTGCTGCGCTATCCGTTCTTGCCGGCGCGCCACCTGCTTCTGGATCGTTACGACAGCAAGCGGCATATCAAGGACATTGCAGCGCCGGTGCTCGTGCTGCACGGGGAGCGCGACACCGTGATTCCCGTCGCGATGGGCCAGGCGCTGCACGCTGCGGCCGGCGAGCCCAAGCACATCGTGATCTTCCCGCACGGGCGGCATACCGATCTCGACGACTACGGTGCCGTGGCCGCGGTCAGGCAGTGGTTGGTGGCGCACCGAATCGGGCGCTGAATTGGAGCCGAGCCGAGCCGAGTCGTGTACGGCACTGCCTTGAGAGCCGGGCTGAGCATTCGGGCGCAATAACGAGGCGTCGATCGTTTCCTAAAACGCCAAAAGCCCGGTCAGGCGAACTGACCAGGCTGGAAGCAATCTGGCAATGGGCGAGACCAGGCGGCCTCGCCGGAGCGCTCAGGAGCGCGGACCAGCAGACGGGCCGCTGGACTTGGACGGAGCCTTGCCCGGCAGCAGTCCCTCGCGCTGGGCGCGCTTGCGGGCCAGCTTGCGAGCGCGGCGGACAGCTTCTGCCTTCTCGCGGACACGGCGCTCGGACGGCTTCTCGAAGTAGTTCCGGAGCTTCATCTCACGGAAGATACCCTCGCGCTGCATCTTCTTCTTGAGCGCCTTGAGGGCCTGATCGACATTGTTGTCGCGAACGAGGACTTGCAAGCGGTTCTATTCCTTGGTTGAGCCGCAGATCTGCGGCGACCGGTCATCTAAACGAATGTGACGGCAGGCGCAGATCCGCTCCACCGTCCTCTCGATCTTGGGCCAAGCTGATAGCAGAAGCGCGTCGGCCTGTCCACATATGGAACGACGCCGCGTCCGCTGGAACGCGGCGTCGCTTTTGCTTCACGTGACGATATCAGCAGCCGTGACGGGCGACGCAGCGATGGAAGCCCGGAGAGCGGCGGCCCCAGCGTTCCGCACACTCGCGCACCCAGGCATGGCAGCGCGAGATGGGGCGGTGACGCGGGCGTTCGATGATGCAGGCGACGTTGGCACCGCCGCGCGTGTGGCGGTGGTAGCGTGCGGGGCCCTGCCGGCAATCGGGGTGATAGCCGTGAACCTTGAGAACGGGCAGGCCGGCGTTCGTCTGCCCGGCAACCCCGGTCCCCGCGCCCGGCATTGCCGATGCGGGAACGGCAAAGAGGACGAGTGCAGTCGCGAATGTCGTGAGCTTGAGCATCGAGTCGATATCCGTTGTTGACGTTCTATTGCCCTCGGCGTGGCGGCGGGACCATGTCGCCGGGCAGATGAATGCCGGCTGAACCCGGCATGCGGTCCCGTGCGATCCAAGGAAAGTCACTTATCCGCCACGCTCATGTTCCCTTTGGTTCCGACATTTGCACTCGGACGAACTGCGAGGGGATGCAAATGTCGGAACCGGAACACGAGTGTAGCGCATCTGACGTTTGGTACCCGCCAGCGGCTGGGTCGTTGACCAAACGTCAGATGCAGAAGCTACACTAGAATCATAGTGTTGCTCGTGTTCCCTTTGGTTCCGACATTTGCACTCGGACGAACTGCGAGGGGATGCAAATGTCGGAACCGGAACACTAGGCAAGGCATCAGCGCGCCGCCAGCGTAACGCCGCCGACGATCAGCGCGAAGCTCACGAGGTGATACGTCTCGAGCCGCTCGCCGAGCAGCACCCCGGACAGGACCGCGCTGAACACTGCGACCAGATGCAGCATCGCGCCCGACCTGTTTGGGCCGAGCATCTCCACGCCGCGGTTCCAGGCGACGTTTGCCACGAGGCTCGGGAAGATCGAGGCGTAGCCGATGGCCGCCAGCGTCAATGGCGTCGCACTGAGCACGTACCCGGACGCCTGCTCCCAGATCATGAAGGGCAGGCTGACCAGCGTCGACACGACCGAGAGGATCAGCGTGTAGCTGAGCCAGTGCATGCCCGGCCGAATGCGCAGGCAGGTCGAGTAGATGCCGAAGATCGCCATGTTGAGGATGATGATCAGGTCACCCCAGTTGAAGGCCAGCGCGGCGAGCGCGGCGGGCGTTCCCTTCGTCACTACGACCAGCACGCCCGTCAGGGACGTGGCGAGGCCGAGCGCCTGCATGGCAGTCAGCCGGTCGCCGAAAAGCGTGGCGCCCGCCGCCGCGATAAGCACGGGAGACAGCGAATTCAGCACGGAGACATTGATGGCGGTCGTGTACTGCAGGCCGATGTACTGCAGCGCACCGAAAAGACCGCCGCCGATCGCCGCCAGCAGCACCAGCGCACGCCAATGTGCGCGGATGGCGGGCCAGTCGCGCGTCACGTGCCGCCATGCGAACGGCAGCAGGATCAACGTCGGGATCGCCCAGCGGATCGTCGAGATGGCCAGCGGCGGCACGTGGCCGGCGATGGCGCGGCCGGCGACGTGGTTCCCCGCCCAGCACAGCGCGGCGAGCGTCACCAGCAGGTAGGGCACGGCGCCGCGCACCTGTCCGTCACGCGCCATGCCGTACCCCGCGGTTCGTGTTCGCCCGAATGCGTCAGCCGCTGATGCGCTCGATCTGCGCGCCGCAGCGCGACAGTTTCTCTTCGAGCCGCTCGAAGCCGCGATCGAGGTGATAGACGCGGTTCACCATCGTCTCGCCCTCCGCCATCAATGCCGCGATGACGAGGGACACGGAGGCGCGCAGGTCGGTCGCCATCACGGGCGCCCCGCGCAGGCGTGCCACGCCACGGATCGACGCCCGGTCGCCATTGAGCTGAATGTCGGCCCCCAGCCGCGCCAGTTCCTGCACGTGCATGAAGCGGTTTTCGAAAATCGTCTCGCGAATGACGCTCGTCCCCTTGGCGCGCGTCACGAGCGCCATGAGCTGCGCCTGAAGGTCTGTCGGGAACCCGGGGAACGGCTGCGTTTCCACGGAAACGGGCTCGATCGCATCGCCGCTGCGCGACACGCGAATGCCGTCGGCAACGTCCGTCACCCGCGCACCGGTCGCTTCCAGAACTGCGAGCGCCGTCTCGAGCAGGTCCCGCCGCGTACCTTCGAGAATGACGTCCCCGCCCGTCGCCGCGACGGCGAACGCGAATGTGCCCGTCTCGATCCGGTCGGGCAACACGGTATGCGTGGCCCCTTCGAGACGGTCGCGGCCCTGAATGTACAACGTCGAGGTCCCGATGCCCTCGATCTGTGCGCCCATCTTCATCAGGCAGGCAGCCACATCGCCGACTTCCGGCTCGCGCGCGGCGTTCTCGATGACCGTCTCCCCCTTGGCCATGGCGGCGGCCAGGAGAACGTTGTGTGTCGCGCCGACCGATACCTTGGGGAAGGTGATGCGCGCGCCGCGCAGGCCCTTTGGCGCCTTGGCCACGACGTAACCGGCATCGATATCGATGTCCGCGCCGAGTGCCTTCAGGCCCTGGAGGTGAAGGTCGACGGGGCGCGTGCCGATAGCGCAGCCGCCCGGCAGCGAGACGCGCGCCTGCCCCATGCGGGCGATGAGCGGACCCAGCACCCAGAAGCTCGCGCGCATGCGCGAGACCATCTCGTAGGGCGCCGTGGTATCGACGATATCGCGCGCCGTGAAATGAAACGTCTCGCCCAGATGCAGCGCCGGACCTGCGCGCTTGCCTTCGATCGAGTGATCGACGCCATGGTTGCGCAGGATGCGCGCCAGCAGGGCGACGTCGGCGAGGTTCGGCACGTTCTTCAGCGTCAGGCGGTCCGCGGTAAGCAGACTGGCGATCATGAGTGGCAAAGCCGCGTTCTTGGCGCCCGAGATCGGGATCACGCCTTCGAGCCTGGAACCGCCAATGATTTTGATGCGATCCACACGTGCCTCCATCCGCTGCCGTGTCGTTGCAACCCCGCGTGCGCAAGGTTCGCGCCGCATGCCCGGCGCCGTCCCCCGGCCGCAGAGCAGGTTATATGCCGGGTTGCATGGCAGAATTCGGCCGAGCCGACAATCCTGCTGCAGCGCAAAATATCGCGGGTGGGTTTATGGAGGTGTCGGAAGATCAGAAATCGGATTCGTTCGTTGGCGTGGCAGGCTGGTCCTTGTCCGCTGCGTCGGCGGCTTGTGCGCGCGCCTTGGTCTTCCGCCGCTTCAGGTTCTCGCGAAGCTGTGCGGCAAGGCGATCCTTGCGGGCGGCATCGCCCTTGATCGTACCTTTGAGGGGGTCGCTGGTGTCTTTCGCCACGGAAAACTCGTCGCATTGATGTCGGTCGGTCGAACGGCTGCCGGATGGCGGCATTTCACCTGATAACGATTCCTCCGGCTGGTGCAACCATCCCACAGGTGGGCGTGTGAGGAGTTCTTACGTCTGCGAATCGGGCGCTTCGGTGACCTGCGCACCGCCATGCTGCGTCTTCTCCCAGTGATGGGGCTGCGTGACGAGCTGCGCAAGGGCCCGGTACCCCGCATAGGAGATGAGCATCCAGTAGATCGGCATGCCCCAGACGTTGCGCGCCAGATCCGGCCAGCCCCGCCTGCGGGCCGCAGCGGCGCCCAGCCACATCGTCGCGCCAAAGCCGAGGACGAAGTTGCCCGCCGCTCCCCAGAACAGAACGGCGTCGATCATGCTGTGCGAAGCCGGCAGGGCCGCCGACAACGCCAGATCGTATAGCCCCACGACATAGACCCATGGGTGGACCAGAACCGACAGCAGCATGGCGGTCATCAAGAGCTGGAAACCCAGAAAGCCCCGGCCACCCAGCTCTCGGTAGAGCCGCAACGGGTGACGCATATGCACCAGGTACGTTTGCATCCAGCCTTTCAGCCAGCGGGTGCGTTGTGGCTTCCAGTTGCTCCAGGTCGCGGGAGCCTCCTCCCAGGTCGTGGAGTCGATCGTTGCGGTGTGCATGCCGAAGCGCGCCAGGCGAATGCCCAGGTCGGCATCCTCCGTCACGTTGAAGGGGTCCCAGCCGCCCAGGCCGCGCAAGACGCCGGCGTCCAGGTGGTTCGAGGTGCCACCCAGCGGAATGGGAATTCCCAGCCGCTCCAGGCACGGCAGCAAGGCGTCGAAGAGGGCGGTGTATTCCAGCGTGAATTGGCGGGATAGAAAGCTCTCCCTCGAGTTGAAGACGTTGAGCCGTGCCTGCACGCAGGCCAGTCGCGGGCCTGCGGCGCGGAATTTCGCCGCTGCAATCTGGAGTTGATCTGGCTCGGGGCGATCCTCCGCATCATAGACCACCACGTATTTGCCCCGCGCGAGGCCCAGAACATAATTCAGCGCTTTGGGCTTGGTTCGGGGCCCGCCCGGCGGCACCACGATGACGCGGAAATGCCCCGGCAACTCCAATTGCTCGACCGCCGACCGTGTCGCGGTATCGCGCTCCTCCAGGATGAGGAAAATCTCCAGTCGCGACGTCGGATAGTCGAGGGCCAGGAGCGCACGCATGAGGTCGGGCAAGACCGTCACTTCATCGTACAGCGGCACCATGACCGTGTAGGAAGGCAGTGCGCTGTCGGGCAAGCGGACCGAAGGGTTGTGGCCGCCAGGGTCCGCTGGTCGTGCCACCACCGCGCGCAGGGCGACAAAGCGCAACAGCGACGCGGCGAGAAACGGCAGCGTCAACACGAGCAGGGCAATTGCGACGGTCGCCCGCGGCCAGAGAACGGCACTCGCCGTCGTCAGGGCGATCACCGCCGCTAGCAGCCAGAGCTGCCATGGAAGCAACGCGATACGCGCCGACAGGGAGGCATCCTGGCGTTCCAGGCCGTGTATGGCGCCGTCGAGAAGGTCTGGACGCAGCGGCGTGACGCGCAACTGGAGGAGTTCCCTGCTGGTGGCCAGCAGCGTCGTCTCGTGCCGCAGATGTCCGGCATCGAGCCCCGCGTGCAGGTCGGCCGGACTGTAGGCGATCGCATCGATCACGATCCTGGGCACGCCGGCCTCTACGGCCAAGACGCGATCGGGGCTCGAGGCCTCAAAAGCAGGCCTGACGGTAACCCGGCGACCGCGCAACAGACCGACACCCAGGAACTCTGCCAGTGCCGCCGCGTAGTCGTCAGGCGAGATCCAGCCCAGATCGACGAGGACCCGCGCTATGGGAGCATGCCACCGCTCGGCCAGCCGTGCTGCGCTGTGGAGCGTGGCCGCATCCAGGAAGCGCTGCTGCAGGATTGCCAGAAACGCATGGTCTTCCCACGGAAGGCTCGATGCGAGCGCAGATTGCCCGCCGAAGTCGTGTGCTGCCGCGGCGTGATGCGTTCCTGGCTCGACAGAGCGGTCGGCCACGGGCTAAACGGGGCTCACGCTGGGCATGCGAGGATCGTCACGCACGTGGAACATCGGTTCGTCATGCGAAATCTCCTGAGATCGTTGCCGGGGAGGATATTCCCAGGATTGCTCCGTGCAAGTCTATTTGCGGTCGCACTATGCGTGATGGGCACTGCATCGGCCCAATCGCCGGCCCAACCGCTTCCGCGCGCGGATGCCGATGCCGGGCGCCGCGCAGTTCTGCGCTTCCTGACGGACAGCGACTATCCGCCGTTCCACTACTACGACGAGGAACGGGTTCTCACGGGCTTCAACATCGATCTGGCCCGGGCCATCTGCCTGGAGCTGTCGGCCGTGTGCGACATTCAAGTGCGGCCGTGGGTGGAACTTCTGCCGGCGCTCGCGCGTGGAGAGGCGGATGCGGTCATCGCGACGCATTCCGTCACGCAGGACGCGCTCGCAAAATTCGGCTTCACGGACCGATATTTCTATGCGCCGGCCTGGTTCGCAGGCCGCAAGGGTGGCGCTGCCATCGCCGCCACGCCGGAGGGCCTCGAGGCGCTGCGCATCGGCACCGCGCGCGGCAGCCCGCATGAAGCGTATCTGCGGGCGTTCTTCCGCAACAGCGCCATCGTGCCGTTCGAGAACGCCGAATTGGCCAAGGATGCGCTTGCTGCCGGCAAGATCGACCTCGTCTTCGACGATGGCGTGTCACTCGCCTTCTGGATCAGCGGAACCCTGTCCCGCGCCTGCTGCGAGCTGAAAGGCGGCCCTTATTACGAGGCGAAGTTCTTCGGTGACGGGGCCGCGATGGTTGTGCGCAAGCAGGACACGGCGCTGCGGCTGACCCTCAACCGTGCCCTCAAGGCGGTACGCGACAACGGCCGCTTCGAGGAGTTGCTGCTTCGCTATTTCCCGGGCCGCGTCTTCTGAGCCTCCGGGCTGGCGCTACGCCTCACGCGCTGTCGACTGCACTGCCGAGCCGTGCGCCGACCGGCGCTGCGCGGCTGGTGTCGGCCTCGCGTCGCGCGCTTCGCGTCACCAGCCACACACTGGCCAGGACGTAGGCCGTCGAGGTGACATTGGCGGCCAGCACCGTCAGTGCCGCGCCCAGGATGCCGAAATTCTGGATCGCCGGGACGAAGACGATCGCTGCCACCACGAACCCGGCCGAGAAGGCCCGGAAGATGACGGCGGTGCGCTCCGTCGCATAGAAGAAGAAGACCCACACCTCCCGCGAGAAGGCGATCGCATAGATCAGCGCATAGATGCGCAGAATGGGCGCAAAATGCTCGTATCCCGGTCCAAAGGCCAATCGCAGCGACAGTTCGGCCGGCAGCGAGACCAGCAGGATCACGCCCCACACGAGGGCGCCGAAGAGCAGCGTCGTCCGCTGGAGGAGTGCCGTCAGGGCGGGGATGCCACCGTTCGCGTGTGCGCGCGCCGCACTCGTCGGCACGAAGTTTTCCAGCGCCACCCAGATGAAATGCGTGGTTCCGATCAGGTACTGCCCGGCCCTCAGCCCACCGATGGCCTCGTCACCCAGCGTCGCGCCCAGCCCGAGCGCAATCGCCTGTTCCTGGCCGAAGATCAGCAGCAGCATCAGCGCGAGCCACTGCGCGAACGGCCAATGCCGGCCCCACACTGTCCGCAGCAGTCGGCGCGGAAGGCGCGCGCCGCGAATGTTGAGCAGCGCTGGGACGAGCGCGAGCAAGCCCGTCGCCGCCAGCGCCAGCAACGTCACGACGACATCGAGCCGCGCACCGGTCGACCACAGATAGACCATCGCGGCGACGAAAAGTCCGTAGCGCCCGGCATCCATGAGCGTCGCCTGGGTGCTTGCTTGCCGCGCGAACAGCATGCGCCGCACGACATAGACCAGGTTCTGCGTCGCCGTGAACGCGCCGGCGGCCAGCGCCAGGGCCACGGGGAGGCCGCCGTCCCGCAAGTAGTGAATGCCCAGGACCATGACGGTCACGCCCAGGCCCGCGATGACGCAGAGGCCGATCGTGAACGCGAGCACGCCGGCGAAATACGACGAGCTGCGGTTGGCCCGCCGGCCCGACAGCGCCATCATCGGCGCGACGACGAAGCAGCCCTGCAGCGATTGCGCGAACATCTGCAGGATCAGGACCATGGCCATCTTGCCGAATTCGGCGAGCCCCATGTAGCGGGCGACGCCGATCCCGATCAGGAACGTCATGCCGCTGACGAGGGCCTGGTTGGCGAGCGCCATGAGCACGGCCAGCCTTGGCAGTCCCGCCGTCCATTTCTCGAATCTGCCCACGATGCGATCTTTCATGAGTGTCAGCTGGTCAGCGCGCGCCCTTGGCGAGCAGGACCGCGGGAACGGTGTCGAGCAGGATCTTCAGGTCGAGCCACAGCGACCAGTGCTCGATGTAGAGTGTGTCCTGCTGCTTTTGCTGTTCGAGATCGCCGTCGCTGCGCGACGAGATCTGCCAGAGTCCGGTCAGGCCGGGCGTTACGCTCTGCCGCAAGTCGCGGAATTCCGGATCGAAGCCGTCGAGGTGATACGACGGGAACGGCCGCGGCCCAACGAGGCTCATGTGGCCCAGCAGCACGTTCCACAATTGCGGCAACTCGTCGATGCTGTAGGTGCGCAGGAACTGGCCGATCACGGGCAGGATGCGCGGATCCCGACGCAGCTTGAAATGCGTGCGCCATTCTTCGGCGAGCTTCGGGTCGGCCGCGAGGCATCGCTCGAGCCGCTCGCCCGCGTCCTGGTACATCGTTCGTATCTTGTAGACGCCGAAGGGTCGCCCATCCTTGCCGATCCGCTGGTGTACGAAAATGGCGCGGCCGGGATCCAGAATTCGCACAGCCAGAATTGCCAGCAGCGTGACCGGCAGAGTCAGCAGCGCGATCGGCAGGGTCAGCAACACGTCCATGCCGCGCTTGGCGAGCCGGGCCATCGTGCGCGGGCTCGCCGATCCGGCCGCCGCGTTTCCCGGACCCGTGGCATAGGGAGTGTGTCCGACATCCAGCCGCAGTGCATGGATTGCGGCTTCGTCGGCGATCGTCAGAACGCGCGCGAATGGGAGCGCTGGCAGGGGTTTCTCGTGGTGATCGCTCGTGATCACGGCGATGTCCGCGCCGATCGGCGCCTTGCCCGTGCCATCCAGCCGTTGCAGCAGAGGCAATGGGAGTTCGACGCCCACGGTCGGGGAATCGCCGATGGCCACGAAGCCGACCGGTTTCAGCCCGATCTCGGGATGCGCCAGGAGTTCCCTGGCGACCCGCTGGGCGGCGTCACCCGTGCCGATGATGGCCGTCGGGATGCCTTTCGTCGTGTAGCCGTCGAAGACCGGAAGCAGCGCGTGTGCGAAGTAGCCGAGCACGAACGTGGCTCCGCTGGCCAGCACGGCCCATGCGCCGGCAGCCCCCCAGCCGTGCTTGGCGCTGAGCCCGATCAGGCTTGCCAGCGCGAGCAGGGCGCAGGCCCGCAGCCTCAGCCGGAGGCGCTCGCAGGGGCCAGCTCCAGGGAACGTGTAGAGGCCCAGTGCCGCCAGGATGGCAATCGAAAGCACCGGTAGCATCAGAATTTCCGACAGCCCGATGGATGCGGACGGACCAAGGCCCATCGACGCGACGAGGCCCGAGGCCAGCACCATACCGAGGCAGGCGGTCGCAAAATCCACGCTCACGGCGAGCGCCAGGCGCAAACCGGGCTCCGTGCCGTGGCTGGATGTGCTCGTGCGCGCTGGCCCGCGACGTGACTTGGCGCCATCGAGGCGGCGAAGGGGCGGTTTGGGCTCTGCTATGCTCACAGACTTCCTCGCGGCAGGCTCGATGCAAAGGCAAACGAGCAGAACGTGACAGTACGGGCGCAGCCCTCAAGGCCACGCTGCGGCAGCGCTGCCGGCTCGCCCCTCGAGTTGGCAGCACGACACGTGCAGCAATGACCGTGCCATCTCGTTCGGCCGGACTGTCGGTGACGCTGCGAGTGTTGGGCGCGGCCCATTCCCCGACACCGGCCGAGGTTCGGGCGCACTCCTGGCAAGGAAATGTCGGGTGCGAAAGACGCACATGCATTTTCGATTAACGATAGTCGGCGAACGGACATGCACCGGCCGCTTCGGTGCATGCATCTTGCTCGTTCGTGTGTCGAAGGGAGACCGACACCGCCATGCGCCTGATCAGTGTGCCATTCCCGAGCGTCAAAGCCAGCAACCGGTCGCTCAGCGATTGGTATTGCGTGATGCTGACCTGTGTCCTGCTCGGCTATGTGTTCATCGGCAAGGGCTTTGCCTACCAGGGCCTGCCGCCGCTCTTCATCGGCGAGATCACGCTTCTCTGCGGTGGCCTGATCTTCCTGCTCTCGCGCGCCGCCATTGCCTCGATCAGCACCGCCCCGGCTGCCATTCTGGCGACGATGATGCTCTGGGTGGTGATCCGCACCGTGCCCTACATCGAGATCTACGGGATGGACGCGCCACGCGACAGCATCACCGTGCTCTACGGTGCCTACACCTTCATCGTGATCGCGCTGATCGTACAAAACGCGAGCCGTATCGACGGCTTCCTGTCGGTCTATGCCTTCGCCGCCAGCCTGTTCGTCGTGGCGGGCCCCTTCATCTTCGTGTTCACCCGCTTCTTCTCTGACTTGATCCCGACGTTCTCCGCGCCCAGCGGCGAGCCCATCTCCTGGTGGTCGTTCCGGCCCGGACAGTTCGGCGTGCACCTTTCAGGCGCGGGTCTTTTCGCGCTCCTGGGGCTGATGCGCGTCAACTACGTGTGGGGCGTGGGCTTCATCCTCACGGTCGCCATGGCGTCGGCGACGAGCCGAGGAGCCATGTTGGCCATTATCGTGCCGATCACGATCGTCGGCGTCATCTCCGGCCGCACGCGCCTCCTCGTGCGGGTCGCCGTGGCCGGCCTCGTCATCATGTCGGTCGCCTTGATCGCTGAAACATTGCTGACGGACTTCCGCGAGGTCGACACCCTCGACTCCAAGGATCGCCCGATCAGCGTGCGCCAGATCATTTCCGGCGTCTTCAGTATCTTCGATCAGTCGGGCGCACAGCTCGTGCAGACCAAGGAGTGGCGGCTGCGCTGGTGGGAGATCATCCAGGAGCATACGCTGAATAACGGACCCTATTTCTGGACCGGCAAGGGCTTCGGCATCAATCTCGCCGATGCGGACGGCTTCCAGCAGCCCAACGAGGACGGAGCCCCGCCCCTGCGCGATCCCCATAGTGTCCATCTGACGATCCTCGCGCGCGCCGGCGTTCCCGGGCTCGTCATGTGGCTGTCGATCCTGGGAACGTGGACGTGGCTGCTGTTGTCCACGGCCGCGCGGTCCCGCCGAGAAGGGCTGGCGAGATGGGGTGACGTCCTCATGTTCCTGTGGGGGTACGCCATGGCCGTCGTCATCGAGTCGTCGTTCGACATCGGCATGGCCGGACCGATGATGGGCATCCCGTTCTGGTGCATCATCGGCGCGGGCATCGGCATAGCTATGGTCTACCGCGCGACCGCGCCACGGCTTGCACCGCCATGAGGCGCGGCGCGTGGATCGACCGCCGCGCGGCGCTGGTCGGGGTGGGGGCATCGCTTGCGCTGGCGAGGTCGGATGTCGCCAGCGCCGGCTGTGCGTCCGATGTCTCCCTCGGCGCGCTCGCGCAGGCCGCCGGCGTGACGTTCGGATGTTCGATCGGCGTCGACGCCCTGAGCGATCCGGCCTACACCGCACTCGTCCTGCACCACGCGCGCATCCTCACCTCCGACCTCGCATTCAAGCTTCCCTTCATCAATCCCCAGCGGGGGCGCTTCGACTTCCAGCGCGCCGACCAACTCGTGGCATTCGCGGACACCAACCGGATTCCCTTGCGGGCACATACGCTGTTCTGGGACCTCGCAAACCCGCAGTGGGTGACGCGGCTCACGGCACGCGAGCGCGCCTACGAGATGGACCGCATCGTCGACACCGTCGTTGGCCGCTATCGCGGGCGCATTCACTCATGGGATGTCGTCAACGAGCCGTTCTGGCCGGGCTTCGGCGAGCCAGGCGGCTTCCGCAAGGGCGCCTGGTACGACGCCATGGGCGAGAGCTACGTCATGCGCGCCTTCAAGCGGGCGGCGCTTGCCGATCCCGCGGCGCGGCTGGTCCTCAATTGCGACATGAGCGAGCGTGACGACGCTCTCGGTCACGGCATCAGGTCCAGCATCCTGCGGCTGGTCGAACGTATGCAGGACGCCGGCTGCAGGCTCGACGCGGTCGGGCTTCAGGGCCATCTCGACCCGTCACTCCCCTTCGAGCCCGGCGCGTTCACGGCGTTTCTTGCCAGGCTCGCCGAGCGCAAGGTGGACGTCTACATCACCGAGCTCGACGTGCTGGACACGGGGCTGCCCCGCGACGTCGCAACGCGGGACGCCGCCGTCGCCGGCCAATACGCGACCTTCCTCGACGCCGTCCTGAAGGTGCCGGCCGTCAAGATCGTGGCGACGTGGCAGCTGGCCGACGCCAAGAGCTGGTATCGCAGTGAGTGGTACCGGTCGGTGACGCCGACATTGCCGCCTGGCTGGCGGTCCAGGCCCTTGCCGTTCGACGATCGCTTGCAGGCAAAGCCCGCCTATCGCGCAATGACGGATGCCTTTTGTTCGGCGGCGGCTATGCGGCGACGATAGCGCTCGCTGGCACCTCCACGATGCGCGGGGCCCGGGAAGGGCCTACTCGGAGGGAACGATGCGCTCCCCGTTCTGCAGTGGGCAGTCCGTGGGCGTATTGCTGTTGCCCCAGGCGGTGCGGAACGGCCAATACCGCGCATCGCTGCGTGTGAAGGCGCGGCTGGCGAATTGCATCCCGCGTGCCGCGAGCAGCGCATAACATGCCAGGTACGTCGCCCAGCCGATGGGCTTGCCGTTCGGTGCACCCAGGAAGGATTTCAGCATCGTCAGCGCGCGCGAACGGCGAATGTCGCGCCCCGCGATATAGGTTGCACCCTTGCTGCCGACCTTGGCTTCCGTGATGTCGGGATGATAGCAGCGGTTGAAGAGCGGACGGCGACACTGCTTGAAGCGTCCGACGAGCGCCAATTCAAGAACCGTGCGCTTTTCCGAGCCGAGGTAGGTCGGCAGGAGCGCCGTCATGGCCAGCGCCTCCCGCCGCATGACCCCGAAGATCTGTGCATTGCTGCGGCAGCGGCAGAGGACATCGTAGAAGCGGCGCGTCGCCGAAGAGGATTCGCCGATGTCGACCGGATCCGTGTAATAGAGGAGATCGGTGCCGGGGATAACGAAGGCACCGGTCTTCTGGTCGCGCTGGAACGGCTGGCCACTGGCTTCCACGCACACGACATCGGATTGCGCCAGAATGACGTCGGGATTCTCGTCGAGAATGCGGACGCATTCGGCGAGATAATCGGGATGGTACGTGTCGTCGCAGGCGGCCCACTTGAATAATGGCGCCGTGCTCAACTCGAAAACCCTGTTGAAGTTGGCGCAGGCGCCGATGTTCTCGGTGTTGCGATGATATTGGATGCGGCCGTCCCGCTCCATCCAGGCTTTGCAGATTTCCGCGGTCCTGTCCGTGGAAGCATTGTCTGA
Organism: Hyphomicrobiaceae bacterium; assembly: GCA_041397775.1. Lineage (GTDB taxonomy): Bacteria > Pseudomonadota > Alphaproteobacteria > Rhizobiales > Hyphomicrobiaceae. Next base: position 94,790 of record JAWKWB010000007.1, read on the forward strand.
GATGATGATCTCGTAGTCTTCGTAGGTTTGCTGCGCCAGGCAGGCCAGGAGTATCGGAAGGAAGCGCTCCCCGTTGTACACGGGGACACCGATCGAGAGCCGGGGCTCTGTTCTGCCTTGCATCCTTCCTCTTCCCTTCTTGCGTCCTGGAATGCGTGGCCTCTTCCAATGCAAATCCGGGGCCGAAACGAAAAATCGTTTTTACACGTGACGCAAAAGACGGCAGCCGGCTGCAATGGCACGTGATCGTTTCGTTCCAAGACGCGATCGGAAGAAAATTCCGCCGATCGGGCCGGCACGGTTCTCGCATTCCCTTGCAAGCGGTAGGGGCGGCCAGCGGGAACAAACATGCGCCACTCAGTGATTACCAGGACACGTTCGCCACTCCGTCTGGGATTGGCGGGCGGGGGAACAGATCTGTCGCCGTTCAGCGAACAGCATGGCGGCGCCGTTCTGAACTGCACCATAGACAGATACGCCTATTCCTTCCTCGCGCCGCGCCAGGACGGCGGCCTGGCGTTCCGGGCACGCGACCTCGACGCCGAGGAGGCGTTTTCGACCCCGGAAGCAGCCGTGGGCTCCAGGCTGGACCTGCACCGTGGCGTTTACTTCCGGATCATGCGCGAGTTCAATCGCGGTCGCCTGATCCCCATGACGATTACGACCACTGTCGACGCGCCGAGCGGCTCGGGGCTCGGCTCGTCGTCGGCCCTCGTCGTCTCGATGATCGATGCGTTCCGTGTTCTCCTCGATCTGCCACTCGGTCAGTACGACGTGGCGCAACTCGCCTATGAGATCGAGCGCGAGGATCTGGGGCTCTCCGGGGGCAAGCAGGACCAGTACGCGGCGGCCTTCGGCGGCATCAACTTCATCGAGTTCCTGACCGACAAGCGCGTGCTGGTGAACCCGCTGCGCGTTCCGACCTGGATCCGCAACGAGCTGGAATCCTCACTCGTCATCGCCTTTTCGGGACAATCGCGCAGTTCGGCCAAGATCATCGACCAGCAGCGCGCCAACCTGAACCAGAGCACGCAGTCCGCGATCGACGCGATGCTGCAGCTCAAGCACGACGCTTTCGAAATGAAGCGCGCCCTGCTGCAGGGACTGATCAGCGAGATGGCCGCGATACTCGATCGCTCGTGGGCATCGAAGAAGGCGACTGCATCGGGGATCTCCAACAGCACGATCGATGAGATCTACGAACTCGCCCGCGCCAATGGCGCCATCGGCGGCAAGGTTTCCGGCGCCGGCGGCGGCGGATTCATGATGTTCATGTGCGCGCCGGAGAACCGGCTCGCCCTGATCGAGACCCTCAACAAGGCCGGCGCCAACGCCAGCCCCGTCAAATTCACCGAAGCAGGAAGCGAGACATGGCAGACCAAGGCGTGAAGCAGATCACCGACTACCTCGAGCGCTCGCGCGATGTCGTCGAGGATGCGATCCACAGCCGCGAGTTCCTTTCGTCCATCGCCGACATCACGGATGCCATAACGGATTCGCTGCGGGCTGGCGGCAAGCTGCTGACCGCCGGTAACGGCGGCAGCGCGGGCGATGCCCAGCACATCGCTGGCGAGTTCGTCTCGCGGCTCAACTACGATCGCGCACCCGCCGCTGCTATCGCCCTGACCACCGACACGTCGGTGATCACCGCGATCGGCAACGACTACGGCTACGACAAGGTCTTCGAGCGGCAGGTTCTGGCGCTCGGCCGGCCTGGTGATGTCTTCGTGGCGCTATCCACGTCGGGGCGCTCACCCAGCATCCTGAAGGCGATGAGCGCCGCCCGCGAGCAAGGCATGATCGTCGTTGCGATGACGGGCCGGACAGGCGGTGGCATGCCCCCCTTGTCCGACCTCGTGCTGCACGTGCCGTCAGATTCGACGCCGCTGATCCAGCAGCTCCATATCACGGCCGCACACATCATCTGCGGCATGGTGGAAGAGCGTCTGTTCCCGCAGGGAGCGACCGTCGTTGCTTAAGCAGGCGATGATCTTGTGCGGCGGCCTCGGCACCCGCCTCGGGCCCCGGACTGCCGCGATGCCCAAGCCTCTGTTGGAGGTCGGCGGCGCGCCCTTCCTCGACGTGCTGATGGCCGAGCTTGGTCGTCACGGCTTCGAGGAGGTGGTGCTGCTCGCCGCCTTCGAGGCGGACAAGGTGCGCGCATATGCAGAGGCGAGTGTCGTCGCGCGCCGCTTCGGCATGCGCGTTCACGTTGCCGTGGAGCCCGATCGTGCGGGAACCGGCGGTGCGCTCTACCACGCGCGCGATATCGCCGCGTCCGAGTTCCTGCTGCTCAACGGCGATAGCTGGCTCGACACCAATCTTCTCGGCCTGACCGACGATGCCTTTTCCCGCTCCGCCGTGGTTGCGATGGCCGCCCGCGAGATCGAGGACGCATCGCGGTATGGCGTCCTGGAGCTCGACGGCAGCGTCGTCGGTGCCTTCCTGGAGCGTCCGCGCCAGCCGGGCCCCGGCCTCGTCAATGCCGGCATCTATCGCGTCCGCGACGAGATCTTCGCGCATCTGACACCCAACTGCTCGTTCGAGCGCGATGTGCTCCCCGCGCTTGCCGCGGCAGGAAAAGTCGCAGCAACGCCGCGCAGCGGTTTCTTCATCGACATCGGCATCGAGGAGACGTTCACGGCGGCACAGGTCGACGTGCCGGCCAGGCTCACGCGCCCCGCCGTCTTTCTTGATCGCGACGGTGTCGTCAACGAGGACGCCGGTCACGTCGGCAGCATCGATCGCTTCGTGTGGATCGAAGGCGCGCGCGAGGCGATCCGGGCGCTCAACGACCGGGGCTATCTGGTGTTTCTCGTCACCAACCAGGCGGGCGTCGCACGCGGCCTCTACGGCGAGGAGGACGTGCGCGTCCTGCATGCCCACGTACAGGCAGAGCTGCGCGAGGCCGGTGCCCACATCGACGACATCCGCTACTGCCCCTTCCACGTCGATGCTGCAGTCCCCGCCTATCGCAAGGACAGCGACTGGCGCAAGCCCAGGCCCGGCATGCTGCGCGACCTGATGGCACATTGGCGCGTCAACCGCGAAGCCTCCTGCCTGATTGGCGACCAGCCGACCGACATCGCCGCCGCCGAAGCCGCCGGCGTCCGCGGGCATCGCTTCGCCGGCGGCAATCTGCACGCCTTCGTCGCGGATCTCGGGCTCGCCTGAGAGCCACGGTCGTAACAGACGATGCATAGGCCAACGGGCGCCGCGACCGATCGCGACGCCCTTTCTTCAAGGTCTGGTGCAGCACCGTCACGCGCTGCGGATGTTCAGCCAGCGCAACGCCGGTTCGACCGTGGTGATGCGGGCCAGATGGACGGCACAGGCGGCGTAGCGCATGGCGAGCCGGCGCGGGTTCGTTGCCAGGCGCCACAGCCATTCCATGCCGTTGTTGCGCATCATCTCGGGCGCGCGCACCTGGGCGCCGGCGATGAAGTCGAGCCCGGCGCCGACGCATACGAACCCCGTCCGAACGCCTTGCTCGAGCGCCCGCGCGGCCAGGATCTCCTGCTTGGGCGCGCCGAGTGCCAGGAAGCACAGGCCCGCCCCTGATGCGCGAATGCGCGCGATGGCAGCATCGGCAACGGGGCCCGTCGGATCGAATCCCAGCGGCGGCGATTCCGAGCCCAGGATTTCGAGGCCAGGGCAGTTCGCGGCAAGATCGGCTTCCACGGCAGCAAGAACCTGCGGGCTCGTGCCGAAGAGATAGACGGGGACCTTGTGCTCGGCCGCGGCCTTGGCGAGCGGCACGATCAGGTCGGCGCCTGTCGTCCGCTCCACGCGGCGGTCGTGCCGGCGCGCCAGCATGGCGATCGGCCAGCCGTCCGCGATGATGTAGTCGGCCCGGCGCATGGCTTTCGCGAAGGCAGCGTCGTTGCGGGCCTTGACGAGAAGATCGAGGTTCAACGGGCAGAACGAGAATGCCTCCCCGCGGGCCATGGCCTGGGTCAGCGTGCCGATGCAGTCGGCCGCATCGGCCAGATGGATCGGCCAGCCGTCGACATGGGCGAGCGCCCGGGCCTTGCTGCCGTCGTGGCCGGCCGCGCGCGTCCCAGTGTGGGTCTGTGATCGTGCGAGCATGTCTTCAGGTTCCTTGTCGCGAGAGCCGAAATGGCGGGGAGCGGAGCCGAAGCGCGCACGAAAGCGCAGCATGGGCTGTTCGACGAAGTGGAAGGACGCAGCGGCAAGCGCGAACGCCGCGAGCCAGCCGATGGCGGCGCCGCCAACGCCGCTGGCGATCCACCAGCCGAGCGCCAGGGCCGGCAGGTGCCACAGATAGAGCGAGTAGCTGAGCCAGCCGACGTAGACTGCGGGCCGGGCATCGAGCAGCGTGCGGATGCGGGCATAGCGTTGGTCGACGACGAGTGCCGTCACGATGCTCATCAGCGCAATGCCCTGCAACGTGTAGCGTAGCGTGTCGCGGAAGAGGGCGTTGCGCACGATCAGCGTCGCGGCGATCAGGGCCAGCGATAGCGCGACCGTGGCTGGATGCGTCAGGCGTGGCGAAAGGGCGACGCCGCGCGGCGACATCAGCAAGGCCGCGGCCAGCGCCCCGAACGCGATGGAGTCGAACCGCGCTTCGCTGGCCTGATAGGCGTATTCGTAGACGAGCCTTGGGTCGCCGATCAGCGCGACGGCGCCGACCCGCACGGCCAGCGCCGCGGCGCAGGCAGCGACCAGTGCCGCGATCAAGCGGCTCCCGCGCGGGGCGGCCCAGGCGAAGAGCAGCGGATAGACCACGTAGAAGTGGGCCTCCACCGCCAGCGACCACAGGTGGTTCGCATGCTGCAGGACATGCCCTGGGGCGAAGACGACGAGATAGTTCATGAAATAGAGAAGCCCGCCGGCGACGCCCACCGCATCGGTCGGGATGCCGGCGATGGCGAGCGCCAGGCACAAGCTCGCAATGAAGACGGCAAGGGCGGGATAAAGACGGAAGGCGCGCCGAACATAGAAGCTGCCGACGTCGATGCGGCCTGCCTTCGTCTGTTCGCGCAGCAGAAGCGTCGTGATGATGAAGCCGCTGATGAAGAAGAACAGCGTCACGCCGAAGCCGCCGGGAACGATCCAGCCGAGACCCGAGTGAGAGACCATGACGATGAGGACGCTGATCGCGCGCAAGCCGTCCAGTGCCGGCACTTCGCCGCGCGCGAGTGCGGCCGAAGGCGCGACGGCTGCTGCAGTATGTGATCGTGTCATGAAGTCTACCACCTCCGGCCAAGGGCGCGTGCGCCCCGGTCATGCCGCTGGATGTGCGGCATGAGCTGTCATCGAGTGAGCGGAACGGGCCCGTGTCACTGGTCGAGCACGAGGACGGGACGAACCTTGCCGCCGCGGTCCAGCATTTCCAGGGCCGTCTGGTAGTCGGCCTTGTTCGTCACGTCCTGGCGTGCCACCAGCGCGATGCCCGTCGAGACGTAGGCGAGCTCGCTGACGAGCCTGTCGCGAATGGCGACACCGCCGTCGATGACGACGAGGTCGTAGGGCTTGGCGATCGACGAGATCGCCGAGCGGACCTGGGAGATGCGCGTGTCGCGCGCGGTGCCGACAGTCAGGATGTCCAGCGGATACACTTGGCTCTTCACGACCGCGCGACGGCCTTCGATCTTGCCGGCGGCGACATCGAGGAGCCCCGGACGGTTGGCGCCGTTGTGGGCAAGTTCAGTCACCTGCCGACCGCGATGATCCGCGTCGATCAGCAGGACGCTGTCGCCGGCATGCGCTGCGGCGAGTGCGAGATTGGCCGCAATCGTCGACTTCGCCTCCATGTCCCCAGCTGCGGTGACGAGCAGGACTTGTGGCCGCTCGCTGCCGCCCCGCGCACTCAGTTCCGCAGCAAGCCGCGCCATGGCTGCGGATGCGGGAGCCGCAGGGCTCCACTGCACGAACGTGGGAATACCGTCACGAGTAGCCTGGCCACGTTGCGCCATGGCGGCCTCGCTGTCGCGCACGGCCATCGAGAGCTGGGGAACGGCCACGAACCGGCGGTTGCCGATCAGCGTGCGCAACTGCGCTTCGCCACGCAGCCGCGGATCGGCGCGCATGCGCTTCATGGCATTGTGCAGGCCGAGCGCAAGCCCCAGAACCGCGCCGATCGCGAACCAGTGCGGCAGCGTCGGCGGCTTGGCGCCCTTGGGTGGCACGGCCGGGGAAAGCACAGTGGCAAGCGCCGTGTCGATCTTGCGCTGCTCGGAAAGTTCCTTCGAGCGCGTCAGGAACGTGGCGTAGATCGCGCGATGCGCCTCTGCCTCTCGTTCCAGCTCGCGCAGGCGAACGGACTTGGCGTTGGTCGAATTGGCGACGGTCTTCAGCGCCTCGAGATTACGCTCCAGCGTCTGGGCGTTGGCACGCGCGCGCTCGGCCTCCAGCCGCGTCGTTTCCACGATGCGGGCCAACTCGTCGCTGATCTGGCGGCGGGCGTCGGCCACTTCCTTCGAAACCTGGCGCAGCACGGGATGGGACGGCAGGAGTTCCACCGACAGCGACGCTTCCCTGCGCCGGATCGATGCGAATTGCGTGCGCAGGCGCGTCAGTGTTTCCGAGCGCAAGGCTTCCGGCAACGCATCGGGCTCTGCGCCACTTCGCCGGATTCGCTGCATCTGCTCGTAGTGCTCGGCAGCCTTGGCCGCTTCTGCACGCGCGGCGACGAGCTGCGAATTGAGCTCGGCCAGCTGCTGCTCGTTCACCAGCCGGCCCGAAGCGCCGACGATGTTGTTGTCTGCCTTGTAGCGCTCCACGGCCTGCTCGGCGACGATCACGGCCTTGCGCAACGCGTCGAGGCGTGCGGCCATGGAATCGGAGGCCCGCTGCGTCGCGCTCGATTCGGACGAAAAGCGCGTCTGCACGTATTCCTTGGCGATCAGGTTCGCAATGCGCTGCGACTTGTGCGGATCGCGGGTCGTGACCGAAAGATCGACGACGTAGCTCTGCGGCTCGCGCTTCACCTTGATCGACTGCTGCAGATAACGCAGGGCCTTGAGTTCCCGCGGCGTCGGCTCGTCCTGGGTGCCGGTCAACGCCCGCGTCAGGCTCTTGAACCCGTCCGCGATGCGAGACAGCGTCTGCAACTCGCCGTTGAACTCGGCGTCGTTGCCCAGGTCCTGCTGTTTCACGACGACACGCAGCACGTTGTCCGAATAAAGGACACGCATCTCACTTTCGACCAGGAGCGTACCTTGTTCGCTGGAGGCAGCACGTGCCCCGGCGTCCTTTTCGAGAAGCTGCAAGCCACGCGGATCGATGAAAATCCGGGTCGACGACTCGTAGTATTTCGGCAGGAACAGTGCGATCGCAGCGAAAAGCAACGCCAGCATCGCCGATGTTGCCGCGATGCGGCCCGCGTGTTCACGGGCGGCGGCAAGGATTTCGGGGATGGTGACGGGCGCGCCGGTCAGCGACACGCCTTCGGCGAGCCCGAGCTGCACGGGTGCGGCAGCGAGGGGGGATTTCGACACGATGCTAATCGTTCCTTCTCCTGGGCTTGCCTGCATTTGCGTTCCTCAGGTTGCTGAGCCATGGAAAAGCAAGTCCCGAGCCAACCAGGGCACCACACCCGCGCGGGGAGGGCGGCGGGACCAATGCGCGAGTGGCACCCCGAGGCAATCCCATGTGCAGGATCGCCGGTCAGGGTGCGCGAAAGGCTTGAAATCCGGGCGATACAGGAGGCATTGTCGCGCCTGATTTGAGCGTTAACCGACCGTTGACGATCTCTGCCGGCAGACCGAGGGCGATGCGCACTTGGGCCTGCGGGCTTGCAACGGCAACGAAGAGCACCTGGGTCCGGGAATGGCGTCGACAAAAGCAGCAATTCTGAGTGTTCTGGGGCGTTCGGACGTCCCCAGGCGCGATACGTTGCGCCAGCTGCGGGCGCGCTCGAAGACGGGCGGACGCCGCGAGGAGCTGCGCCCGCGGCTCGTGCTGGCGAGTGCCAGTCCGCGCCGCATGATGCTGCTCTCGCAGGTGGGGGTGGAGCCCGACGCCCTGCGCCCGTCCTCGGTCGACGAGACGCCCAGGCGCGGCGAGATGCCCAGAAGCCTCGTCACGCGACTGGCGCGCGCCAAGGCCGAATCGGCTCGCGATCTCATCGCCGACGACAAGGACCTGGCGGAGGCCTATGTCATGGCGGCCGACACGGTGGTCTCGTTCGGGCGCCACATTTTCGGCAAGCCCAGGTCTATGGACGAAGCGCACGCCATGCTCTTGAAGCTGTCGGGGCGCTCGCATCACGTCTATACCGGGCTCTGCCTGATCACGCCGGACGACCGCGTGCGGTTGAAGATCGTCGCGACGAAGGTGCGCTTCAAGCGACTGTCGAAGGAGGAGATCCAGAGCTACCTCGCTTCCCGTGAGTGGCGCGGCAAGGCGGGCGGCTACGCCATCCAGGGGCTGGCAGGGTGCTTCGTCCAGAAGATCGTCGGCTCCTACACCAATGTCGTCGGCCTGCCGCTGACGGAGGTGACGAGCATGTTGGTGGGAGAGGGCTTCCCGGTGCTCTTCAACTGGCTCAAGGCCGGCGAAGCCGATGCGGAATAGCGACCCGGCGCCGACGGGTCTTTGGAGAGGCGAGATGGCAAGCAAGAGTCCAGCCGACCAGCGGAGCGCGGGCAGGTGCCCGATCTGCGGAGAGCCCCGCGACGCGCATTACCGCCCGTTCTGCTCGAAGCGCTGCGCCGACATCGACCTCGCACACTGGGTGACGGGCAAATACGTGATCGCCGGCGGCAATGCCGATGCCGACGAGGACGGCGACGACGTGTTCGCCAACCCCAATCTGCCGAAGTCGCCGGGAGGGACGACCGATGAAGATGCATGACATTGCCTTCGGTACGACCGACTGGTCCACGGTGGAGCGCACAGAACATGCCGGGGAAACCGGCATGGCCTACTGGCGCACCCGCACTTTCGGTGGCATCCGCGTGCGCATGGTCGAGTACACGCCGGGCTATCTCGCCGACCACTGGTGCGAGAAGGGCCACATCCTGCTCGTGCTGGAGGGTGAGCTGGAAACGGAGCTGGCGGACGGCCGCCGCTTCACGCTCACGCCCGGCCAGAGCTACCAGGTGGCCGACGGCGCCGAGCCGCACCGTTCGCGCACGGGCCCGGCAGGGGCCAGGCTGTTCATCGTCGACTGACGCCACTCGGCAAAATTGGCATGGCAACGCGACCGCGCATGCAGTCGTGGCCGTTGGCATGCGCCGCGCGACCATGTAGAGCAAGTCCGGACATTTGCGGAAACGAGGAGATCCACCCGATGAGCGACGCAAACGCGCCATCCACCATCAAGCCGCTGCAGGGCATTCGCGTCATCGACGTGTCGAGCTTCCTCGCCGGACCGTTCTGCTCGACCCAGCTCGCCGAGTTCGGCGCCGAGGTCTTCAAGCTGGAATTGCCGGTCGTCGGCGATGCGCTGCGCAAGTTCGGTACACCCACGCCCTCGGGCGATTCGCTGCCCTGGCTCCAGGAGACGCGCAACAAGAAGGTCGCGACGCTGGACCTGCGCACGCCCGAAGGCGCCGAGCTGCTGAAGCGCATGATCCGCAAGGCCGACGTTCTCGTCGAGAACTTCCAGCCCGGCACGCTCGAGAAGTGGGGCCTGGGCTGGGATACGCTCAAGGAGGAGAACGGCAAGCTCATCATGGTGCGCATCTCGGGCTTCGGCCAGACCGGCCCGTACAGCCCGCGGCCCGGCTTCGGCCGCATCGGCAATGCCTTTGGCGGCCTGTCCTATCTCGCCGGCTTCCCCGACCGTCCGCCCACCACGCCGGGCTCCGCGACGATCCCCGACTACCTTGCCGGCCTCTACGGTGCACTCGGCGTGATGTTCGCGCTGCGCGCCCGAGACATGACCGGCCGCGGCCAGTACATCGACATCGGCCTCTACGAGCCGATCTTCCGCATCCTCGACGAGTTGGCGGCGTCCTACAACTACAAGGGCTACCAGCGCGAGCGCATGGGTCCGGGCACGGTCAACGTCTGCCCGCACAGCCACTATCCGACCAAGGACGGCAAGTGGATCGCCATCGCCTGTACGTCGGACAAGATCTATTCGCGCCTTGCCGAGGCGCAAGGCCAGCCCGAACTCGCCGCCCCTGGTGGCCGCTGGGAGAAGATCGCCGATCGTGACCGTGAGCGCGACGACGTCGATGCCTGGGTGACCAAGTGGACGCTGCAGTTCACGCTCGAGGACTGCATCAAGGAGTGCGACAAGTTCCAGGTGCCCTGTGGCCCCGTGTACTCGATCTCCGACATCTTCAAGGATCCGCACTACGCCGCGCGCGAGAACATCCTGCGCATGAAGGACCCGCGCGTCGGTGAAATCGCCATGCCCAACGTCGTGCCGCGCCTCTCCGACACGCCCGGCAAGGTCGAGTGGCTGGGCCCGCCGATGGGCGCCCACACCGACGAGCTGTTCAAGGGCCTTTTGGGCCTCACGGACGCAGAGATGGGCGCGCTCAAGGACAAGGGCGTGATCTGAGGTCGCTCGCGCCATCACCCAAAGGAAAGGGCCGGTCCCGCGCGGGGCCGGCCCTTCGTTTTCGGGGCGTCCCGTGCGCTCAGCCGCCGAGGAAGTCCTTCGACCAGCGGTCGTAATCGTCGGCGCGCGTCAGCTGCTTCATGAGGGCCGCGGACGCGATGCCCTGCAGTTCCGACGGCTTCGTGCCCTCGCGCAGCGCCTTGAGCGTCGCGTAGATGCCCTGGACGGCAGCCGCGAACTGTTGGTGGCCCTGCAACGCGATGCGCACGCCGCGTGACGCGAGGTAGGCCTTGTCGGCAATGGCTTCGGGCGTATGGCCCAGGATCAGCGGCTTGCCGATGTTGGCTGCTGCGATGGCGTCCAGTTCGTCCCGCGTCTTGATGCCGACGAAGAAGATCGCGTCGACGCCGGTAGCCGCATAGGCCTTGCCGCGCTTGATCGCTTCCTCGACACCCGCGATCTGCGGTGCGCTGGTGCGGCCTGCGATCACCAGGGCCGGATCGCGCCGGGCGGCAACCGCCGCCTTCATCTTGCCGACGCCCTCTTCGAGCGACAGCATGCGCTGCTTCTCGCCGAGCCCGTATGGCTGGGGCAGATCCGTATCCTCGATCGATAGCCCTGAAACACCTGCAGTCTCCAGTTCCTCCACGGTCCGCATGACCGAGAGCGCATTGCCGTAGCCGTGATCGGCATCGCACATCAGCGACAGGTCGGCAGCCCGCATGATGCGATGCGCCTGTTCGGCGAATTCGCTCAGCGTCAGCGTGATGTTGTCGGGCGCTCCCAAGACCGTCAGCGACGCTGTCGAGCCCGCGAACATGCCGGCCTCGAAGCCGAGGTCCTGTGCGATGCGTCCCGACATCGGATCATGTACCGACGCGGGATGAATGCAGGCGGCGCCGTTGATGACGTTGCGGAACCGCGCGCGGCGGCCATTCCAGCGTGAGGACATTTCTGGTCTCCCGATGCGTGTTACGTGCTCGAACGATCTGCGTGAGAAGTCAGCGGCATCTTATAGCGACGTGATGCCGAGCCGTGCAGCCATGGTGTCGAGGCGGCCCAGGACCTGGGGCGACAACGGAATGCCGTTTATCGCGCGATCGCGGCGGCGCACGGCGCGGTCGTCGCCCGGCAGCCTGATCCGCTCGAAACCCGGCAGACGCGCAGAACCGCGCAGCGTCTCGAGATGCCGGCGCGTTTCGCGCGCGAACTGCGACGGGTCGACGAACCGCGACACGTCGAGCGCCAGCAGGAATTGGCCAGTGTTCGTCACGGTGCTCTTGTCGGCGTTGAAATCAATCACGTCTGCGCCCATCGCCGCTGAATTCAGTGTCCCCGCCAGCAGGCCGAGCACCAGGGCCAGTCCTGCCCCCTTGTAGCCGCCGATCGGCAGCAATACGCCGTTGGCACTGTCTGCTGCATCGGTCAACGGCGCGCCGGTCGCGCGGTCGATCATCCAGCCCTCCGGCATGGCGCGGCCGGTGAGCGCGTAGTTCTTCACCGTGCCGTAGGAGACGACGGTGGTCGCCATGTCGATCACGACGGGATCGCCGTCATCGGCAAGGGGAATGGCGACCGCGAGCGGGTTGGTCCCCAGAAGCAGGTCCGTGCCGCCCCAGGGCGCCATGTGGTTGGCGCTGGCGACGGCGGAATAGATCCCGATCATGCCGGCCTGCATGGGCAGGGCCGCATAGACCGACGCCGCCCCGGCGTGGTTGGAGCCTCGTACGCCGACCCAGGCGATCCCGGTTTCCCGCGCGAGTTCGATGGCCGTCTCCGCCGCGCGGGCAACCACCAGCGCGCCCAGGCCATTGTCACCGTCGATGACGGCCGTGGCAGGGGCCGTCCGCGTGACGGCGATCTTGGGCGTGGTGTTGAGCCCGCCGGCCGCGATCCGCTCGACGTACTGCGGCAGTCGGAAGATGCCGTGCGCATCCGCACCGACGAGATCCGCCTCTGTCATCAATTGCGCAGCCTTTGCCGCATCGGCAGCCGGTATCCCGGCCGCCGCATAGGCTGCCGCGATGAAGTCGCAGAGCATCGTGGCCGCGAACCGGCGGTCGCCACTCATATCCCCGCCACCAGCTCGGGGCTGGGGCTCGCCTGGCCGCGCTCGATCCGCCGCACGGCGTCGATGATGCCGTCATTGGCCGGCGTCTCGAGGCCGAGTTCGCGCGCCTTTTCGACCACGAGGCCGTTGATGTAGTCGATCTCCGTCCGGCGACCCTTCTGGATGTCCTGGCCCATCGACGGGCGCTGGTCGTCGTTGCGGAACTTCATGTTCTCCTGGAGGACGCCTTCGCAATAGGCGAGGGCCGCCTTGTCCCCTTCGCCGGCGGCTTTCACCTTCATCGGGTCCATCTTGTAGACGTCCTCGAGGCTGTAGCCGTGTGCGAGACCGACCGTGATCGCTTCCGAGGCGATGCGCAGTGCCAGGATGCGCGTCATCGGATCGCTGTCGTTGGCATTGCCACCGCGCCCGGTCGCCGCCGAGACGGGATTGCGCATGGCATTGACCACGAGCTTCGACCACCGCTCGCCCCACAGGTTGTCCGTTGCCTTGGCGCTGTCGCAGCAGCTCAGCATCTGCGCGATTGCCTCGATGCGCGGCGTGATGTGGCCGTGCGGTTCGCCGACGCGGAAGATCAGCCGCTTCGCGCCGCCGAGCGCCACGTTGCGCTGCACGAGACCCGGCTTGATCAGTTCGACTGCGATCGTCGCGGCGATGCAGCCCACCGTCTTGCCCCAGCCGACGACCGATGCGATGCGCTCCTCGTTGATGGAGTTCTGCAGCGATACGACGAAGCCCTCCGGTGCCAGATAGGGGCGGATCATCTCTGTCGCCCAGACCGTGTCGTAGGATTTCATGGCTACGAACGCGATGTCGAAGGGCTCGCTCTTGATCGCCCCTTGCAACTCGGTCAGATGCAGGGCCTTCACCGGCACCGTGAAGTTCTCCGGCGCCGATTGCCCGCGTAGCGTCAGGCCGTCGCGGCGCATCGTCTCGACGTGCTCGGGCCAGGGATCGATGAAGGTGATGCGTTCGCCGTTGCGCGTCAGGTAGCCGCCCACGTGGCCACCGAGCGCGCCCGCGCCCACGATTGCGATGTTCTTCTTGGCCGCCATGCCGCCTCGCTCCCCGGAGATGCTTTTCTGGAGGGCAGTGGGATGCCACGGGGCGGCGAGTGTCAAGGCCCGTTCCGCCGGACGGCAAGCCCAAGTATCGTGTCAGCGAAACGCGACACGGAGGCCATCATGCAGGCTGCTGCAGAACCGAAAATCATAGGCGTGCTCGGCATGGGCGCGATGGGGGCCGGCGTCGCCGGCGATCTGCGTGCAAGTGGCTTCCGCGTGCTCTCGGTCCTGTCTGGCCGATCCGAGCGCAGCCGGCAGCGTGCCGAGCGCGCCGGCATCGAGCCCATGCCCGATCTAGCGGCGCTGCTCGCCCAGTGCGACACCTTCCTGTCCATCGTGCCCGCCGACCAGGCCGAGCCTCTCGCAGAGGCAGTTGCGGGGAGCCTCGGTGGCCGCCCCATCCATTATGTCGACTGCAACTCGATCACGCCGTCGAAGGCAGCGCGCATCGCGCGCCGGCTCGAAGCCGCAGGTGCCACGTATTCCGACGGCGGCATCATCGGCCCGCCGCCGGGCGGCAAGGTCAAGACGCGGCTCTACGTGTCGGGGCCGTCGTCCGGCGTGCTCCAGTCCTTCCAGAGCGAGCGCATGCCGGTCTTCCGGCTGGGCGATGGCCTGACCCAGGCGACCGAGATGAAGGTGTTGTTTTCCGCGGCCAACAAGGGCGCCATGGCGCTCCTGGCCAATGTCCTGGCCGCGGCGCGCGGCGCGGGGCTACTGGAGCGCGTCGTTGGGGAACTCGATGGCGTGCGGCCCGGCCTTCTGACGTGCGTCCGCAGCGCGGCGCCGGAACTCGACGAGAAGGCCGCACGCTGGGCCATCGAGATGGACGACTTGGCCGCCGGACTGGAAGAGATGGGAGCCCATGGCGGCTACCATGTCGCGGCCGGCGAGAGCTACAGGCGTTTGGCCGCCAATCTCGGTTCGGCCCCATCGACCGAAGAACCGCTGCAACGTGTTCTCACGGCCTGGACTGGGCCGAAGACGGCTTGAGGTGTGGGGCGCCGGCCGGAAGTGCAGGCCTCACCCCCGCTTGGAGCGCGTATTTCGCGAGGCGATTTCCGCAGCTGCCTGCTTGATCGCGGCGCGAATGCGGCCGTACGTGCCGCAGCGGCAGACGTTCGTCATGAAGGCGTCGATATCGGCGTCGGTCGGCTCCGGCGACTGCTTCAGCAGCGCCACCGCCGCCATGATCTGCCCCGATTGACAATAGCCGCACTGCGGTACGTTCAAGGCGTCCCACGCTTTTTGCACGGGATGCGCAACCGAGGGCGACAGCCCTTCGATGGTCGCGATGCGATCGCCCGGCTTGATCGTCGCCAGCGTCACCTGGCAGGCGCGCACGAGATTGCCGTTCAGGTGAATGCTGCAGGCGCCGCACTGGCCTGAATCGCAGCCATATTTGGTGCCGGTCAGGCCAAGTTGTTCGCGCAAAATCCATAGGAGTGGCGTTGCGGGATCGGCCGCCACGTCGAAGATCCTGCCATTGACCCGGAGCTTCATCGTTTCCCTCGCGCGTGAGCACCGCTACATGGCATCGCCGCTCACGGTTGGCGATGCGACATGTCTTGCCGAGGATTGCGGCTGCATGACGCCGGACCGTAACGGTCAGGAGCGGCGCAGGCTGCGCTTCACGGGAGGCTGCTTGGACTGTTCCACGTGCTGCTCGCGCCGTACCTTGCTCGGCAGCGGTTCGCCCGTGAAACGGACGCCGACCTGCGGCGGACGGCGCCAGGCGACCTCGCACGGATACCAGAGGCCATCCAGCTCGATAAGCAATTCGAAGGTGTCCGGGATCAGGCGGTGCGCATCGGAGGTCAGCCGGCAGCCCCCTTCCGAAACGTCGCGAACGGTGCAATCCAGCGTCGAATGGCGCTGGTTGAACGCGATCACGCCGCGCTTGAGCACGCGCGAGCGCCGCGCAATGCGAAGATTTTGATCCATCTCGTCGGACATCGTTTTGCCGAAGCATCCCGCTGTGAACAGAGCGAGGGATTAGCACGAATTGTTGGAAAACTTTCTTAACACGCCACATGCCACCTTGGCATTGGAGAAAACACCGTTATCGGATCATTCGCAAGTAGGGTGGGAGCTCTCCGAGCGAGCCCAGCACCACGTGCGCCGCATGCGCGAGATCGCCGGCGGTGCTGGTGCCACCCAGAAGGCCGATGTTGAGGCCGGCGCGGGCGCGTCGCCCCATTTCCATGTCGTGCGTGCTATCGCCGACGATCGCAATGGCCGCCGGCTCCAGTCCCGTGGCGCTGCAGAAGGCGAGCGCCATACCTGGATCGGGCTTTGCACCAAAGCCGCTATCGCAGCCCGCCAGGAACGCAAACCGCTCGAGGAAGCCCGGCGGACGGGCGAGTGAGGCACGCAAGCCCCCCTCCGAGTCGTTTGTTGCAATTCCCATGACGAGGCCCATGGCCGCGAGGTCGTCGATGGTTTCGCAGGCCCGCTCGACGAGCACGGCATGCTTGGCGCCACCGTCCCGGAAGATCATTTCGATCCGCGACGCCAGTCGTGGGGGTGTCCGGGCGCCAAGATGCGCCGCAAACGCCTCCGCGATCTCGTCGTGGCTGCCCGCCGCCAGCACCGATCCCGGAGTTATCGCGTCGGTCGTGGGATCGTGTCCGCCAAGCGCCAGAAGTTCGTTGGCCAGTGCGCCATCGCCACCGGCTGCCATGAGGGCAATCTCGCGATTGATCGGGATCCACGTGCGCCAATAGTCGAGCAGTGTCCCATCCTTGTCGAAGAGAACACCCTTGATCTGCAAGCCGCGCACTCCTTGCCCCATGCGAGCCCTCAAACGGCGCAAACCGGTCCTGTGGCAGGCGCTTTCGCGTGGATGCTCAGGTCGTGGATCGTGGGGTTGGTCCCCGACAGGGGATTGTCGGGGTCCCAGCCGACTTTCACGCTCTCGAAACGCGCACCGAGTGCATCGTAGATCAGAAGTCGCCCCGCCAGACTGTCGCCAAGATCGATGATTTCCTTCAGGATTTCCGTGGCTTGAAGTGTCCCCACGACGCCGACGACGGCGCCCAGAACGCCCACCTCGGCGCAGTTCGCCACCGTCCCGGCCGGCGGTGCCTCGGGAAACAGGCATCGATACGTCGGCCAAGGCGTCCCGTCCGGGCGCCTCTCGTGCGGCTTGAACGTCGTGATGTAGCCATCGAACGGACCGACCGCCGCAAACACCAGCGGCTTCCGGGCGAAATAGCAGGCATCCGAGACGAGGTATCGCGTCGCGAAGTTGTCGGAGCCGTCCGCCACGATGTCGTAGCGGCTGATGATGTCGATCGCGTTCTCCGCGTCGATCCGCGTCGGCCACGTCTCGATCGTCACGTGCGGATTGAGCCGGGCAACCATGTCCCGGGCGCTCTCCACCTTCGTGGCGCCGATATGAGGCGTGTCGTGCGCGATCTGGCGCTGCAGGTTCGACAGCGAGACGATGTCGTCGTCGATGAGGCCTATGGTGCCGACGCCTGCCGCCGCCAGGTACATGATCATGGGACTGCCGAGCCCGCCCGCGCCGATCAGCAGCACGCGCGCAGCCTTCAGCTTCTGCTGGCCCTGCCCGCCCACGTCCTTGAGGACGAGGTGGCGCTTGTAGCGTTCGATCTCTGGCTTGGAGAGGCTCATGGCCATCATTTAGCCGCGCCGCATCGGATTTCCAAGCGCCGCGGCAACGGCTGCGTCAGGATCCATCCGCCAGCGGCTTCGTCGCGTCCGTCAGCCAGGCGAGGGTCTCGCCCGACAGGTGAGGGCCGATCACGCGGGCCACCCGGGCATGATAGGCGTCCAGCCACGCGATTTCCGCCGCCGACAGCAGGGCCGGCGAAATGAGACGCCGATCCATGGGGATGAGCGTCAGCGTCTCGAAGCCCAGCATCGGCCGCTCGCCACCTGCGATCATGGCTGGTTCGGTCACGAGTTCCAGGTTCTCGATGCGAATGCCATAGGCGCCGGTCTTGTAGTAGCCGGGCTCGTTGGAAACGATCATGCCGGGCTCCAGCGCCACGTGCCCACGCTTCGAGATCGACTGTGGCCCCTCGTGCACGGACAGATAGCTGCCCACGCCATGGCCTGTGCCGTGATCGAAATCGAGCCCCTGTTGCCACAACGCACGCCGTGCGAAGGCGTCGATATGCGCACCCGTCGTACCGGCCGGGAAGCGGCTTGTCGCGATGGCGATGTGCCCCTTGAGCACCAGCGTGAAGCGGTCGCGCATCTCCGCCGTCGGCTGGCCGACGGCGATGGTCCGCGTCACATCCGTCGTGCCGTCCTGGTACTGCGCGCCTGAATCGACGAGTAGCAGTTCGCCGGCGCTGATTTTCCGGTTGGTCTTCGTCGTGACGCGGTAGTGCACGATGGCCCCGTTGGGGCCCGAGCCGCTGATCGTATCGAAGCTGATCTCGCGCAGCGCCTGCGTTTCCATCCGGCAGGTTTCGAGATGCGTCACCACGTCGATCTCGGTCAGCCGCCCCGTTGGCGCCTCGCGATCGAGCCAGGCGAGGAAATGCGCCATCGCCACGCCGTCGCGCTCGTGGGCGGTGCGCGTTCCCGCGATCTCTGCGTCGTTCTTGCGCGCCTTGGGCAGGATGCAGGGATCCTTGCCGTCGACCACCAGCTTGCTGCGCTCGCCGAGTATCTTTCGGAACCAGTGGGCCGCAGTATTTTCGTCGAGCCGCACGCGCTTCTTGGCCGTCTTGAGCCCCGCGACGCGCTCTTTGAGTTCGCCTGGCTGGCGCAGGCGGGCGAGTGCGCCCAGATGCTGCCGCGCTGCCTTGTCGAGCTTGGCGGCGTCGATGAACAGCTCCGGCTTGGCGCCCGCATGCACGATCGCGAAGGCGAGCGGGGTCGGGTTGTGCTTCACGTCCGAGCCGCGGATGTTGAAGAGCCAGGCGATCGAATCCGGCAGCGTGATGATGCAGGCGTCTTCCTGGGCGGCCTTCAACTGCGTCTGCAGGTCGGCGATCTTTTCTTCCGCCCTTCGGCCGGCATGTTTCAGAGGCTGAACGATCACCTCGCCGCATGGCGGCTTCGGTCGCTCGCTCCCCCACACCAGATCGACCGGATTGCGGGCCAGCGCCTTCAGTGTGATGTCGCGCGTTGCCAGCTTCTCGCGGGCCTGCCGCACCCAGGCCGTCGTGTGCAGCCACGGATCGAAGCCGAGAACGGCCCCACGATCGAGCTTTGCGGCCATCCAGGCCAGCGGATCGGTGTCGGGAAACTGCACGATCTCGAACGTGCCCTTGTCGACCTGCTCGGCGGCCTGCAGCGTGTAGCGGCCGTCGACGAACACGGCAGCCTTCCTTCGGCCGATCATCGCCAGGCCGGCGGAGCCCGTGAAGCCCGTGAGCCACGCCAGCCGCTCGGAGGCCGCCGGAACGTACTCGCCCATGTGCTCGTCCGAACGCGGCACTACTACGGCCTCCACGCCGAGTGATCCCAGCTTCGCGCGCAGCCGCGCGGTCCGCTCGATGCCATGCCTGGGGTCGGCCTCGCTCGCGAAGTCTTGGAACATGCGTCTTTCGGCTCCGGTTGAGTGCATTGATGTGGGACCCGACTTTGCCTCCGAAAGCCAAGTTGCGCCAGCCGTTACAATAAAACCTTCCGCTGCCCTCGAAATCGCGCGGCAGGAGCCTTCGGGGAGTTGGAATGAACGTCGCTCAAACGACTCGTTTTATGAACCGTTCGTGAATGGCGCGTGTGCACCGCAAGAAATGTGACGACAATATAACATCCTCATTCACAAAGAGAAAAGCCATGCATTTTTTGCAATGCTGCGGCGCAAAGAACAGTCTGGCACGACGGGGACAAATGCATAAATTTACGCATGCAGGCCCACGAGAAACGATGGGCCGCAAAACCCACAGAACTCGAAACCAAAAATAGAGTTGAGGGATAACATGAGCACCACGGCAACCTTCTCTTCCGCCCACGCGTTTACGTCGGCCAAGTCCACCCGCCCGAGCTTCTTCGAGCGACTGGTCGCCAACCGCACCCGCCAGGCACAGGCCCACATCCAGACCTATCTGGTCGGTGTGTCCGATGGCGCGCTGGCTGACGTCGGCATGACGGCGGAGCAGATCAAGAGCTTCCGCGCGACCGGTCAGGTGCCGGCCGCCTTCTGGCGCTGATACCAGCGCGTTGAAGCGGAGCGCCCCAAGCGCTCCGCATCTAGCTGAACCCGAGAATCCACGCCCGGAAGCTGCAGGTGCAGCGTCCAGGGCCGGTGGGCTATTGCGAGGACTGAAAAATGAGAACCACCACGATGTCTCCTCACGGCGCCGTGCTGGACCATGGCGGCGAGTCGTTCGTCTCCCACGCTTGGCACAAGGTCGTCGGTTTCCTATCCGGCGTTCGCAAGGTGCATGCGGATCGCATGCTGCGCGAAGAGCTCTCCGAACTCGACACGAAGTTGCTGCGCGACATAGGCATCGCCTACGACGAGATCCCCCGTGTCCGCGCCCGCGAGCGCTTCACGCCCAAGAATTGGCGCTGACACGCCCCGCAGATCCTGCTTCCCGAGGGGGACGCCTTGCATTGACTGTCGTTGCGGGCGATATATCGGCCGTAAACTATCGTTTCCCAGGAGACGGCGGCAGCCCATGGCGGATCTGAGCGATCTATATAACGAGCAGATCATCGCGTTGTCGGCGGATATTCCGCCGGCACGTCGGCTCGATGCGCCGGATGGCACGGCCATGGCGCACTCCAAGCTCTGTGGATCGACCATCACGGTCGATCTGCGGCTCGATGGTGATCGCGTCACGGACTACGGACAATCGGTCCGTGCATGCCTGCTGGGGCAGGCGGCGGCGTCGATCATGGCCAAGAATATCGTCGGTTCGAGCATGGACGAGCTGCGCGACGTCGCAGCGCAGATGCGGCGCATGCTCAAGGAGAATGGCCCCCCGCCCGGCGGACGCTGGGCGCAGCTGGCCGTTCTGGAACCCGTGCGCGAGGTGCGCATGCGGCATGCCTCGACGCTTCTCGTATTCGATGCCGTGGAGCGGGCGCTCGACATGGCGCTCGAGAAGAGAAATGCCACGTCGACGGCCGCTCCGGCCTGATCCTGCCCGCGAGGCCGGCGCCGATCTCGTGCGCTGGGCGGCCAAGCGCGCCGCACAACTCCCCGTGCACACCTACCGCTGGACGCTCAAGCCGTTGATCGGCAACGAGTGCCGCCATCTTCCCTCGTGCTCGGAATATGCCCTCGAGGCCATCGAGCTGAACGGCGCGTGGCGTGGCTCCTGGCAGGCGCTGTCGCGCATCTGCCGCTGTCATCCTTGGGGGACGTCCGGTATCGACGCGCCCCCCGACATCAAGGCGAAGAACCACACGTTCGCACCGTGGCGCTACGGACGCTGGCGCTGATCCGGGGTGCCATGCCCCCGCTTCACGTGGTGGGCACGGCTTGGACCCTCGTCAGCAGGCGAATGCGGCTGCCAATTCGTCGAACGTCGACACGACCAGATCGCAGGCGGGGTTCGGCGTGGGATCGGGCGGCCCCGGCGGCCCCCATTCGTCGGGGCGGCGCACGAAGCAGGTCTTGAACCCCTCCTTGCGTGCAGCGTCGAGATCGAAGTTGTGGCAGGCCACCATCAGAATTTCCGCAGGTTCGAGCTGCAGGAGTTTCGCCGTCGCCTGATAGGCCTCCGGTCGCACCTTGTAGACGCCCAGCATCTCGCACGAGATCACGCAATCCCAGTCGATGCCGTTCTTGCGCGATACCGCCATCACCAGCGCCGGCGTCAGCAGCGTGAACGAGACGCACGGCAGCTTCACGCGCAGCCGCCGCAGGGCTGGGACGAAGTCCGGCCACGCATCCAGCGCATAGAGCGACCGGAAGACCTCGTCCTTGTCGCTTTCCGTAAATGCTGTCAGTCCATGCTCGCGCAGCATCCGGTCGAGTTGATCCCGATGTACGTCGTCGAAGTTGTAGCGCGGTCCGATGGCGTTCACGATGCCGCCGAGCGCGCGCTTGCGGAACTCGTTGGTGAGTGCCGTCCAGTCCGCCGTGATGCCCCGCCGCGCGCCCACCGCCGACATCGCGGCTTTGACCGCGCTGTGCCAGTCGAGAATCGTGCCGCCCGTATCGAATGTCAGCGCCCTGATGCCTTCCACGGTCGTTGCCTCTCCCGAATTCCACGTTGCGGTCCACCGCGAACCGAATGCCGATCCGGCCTACCACATCCAGCCCCGTTGGCGTTGGGCCCCGTCGCAGCCTTGCGAACACGATCCAGTGAGTAAGGCTGTGTTGGCGCAAACAGAAGGCATCCTCTCGAGGTCGGCCGAATCCTGGTATGGCTCCACCCGCGCAGATCGTCTGGCTGCGCCGAATCTCCACGGAGCCGCAGTCATGCCGACCCTGCATGCTATCATTCTCGGGATTCTCGAGGGCTTGACGGAATTCCTGCCGGTATCGTCGACGGGGCATCTGGTGCTCGCCGACCATTTCCTGGGGCTGCAGTCGAGCGGCACGTTCAAGGTGCTGATCCAGCTTGGCGCCATCCTCGCGATCGTGACGGTCTATTTCGGCAAGCTGCTGCGCATCCTCCTCGACCTGCCAAGTACGCGTAAGACGCAACTGTTCGTTCTGTCGGTCCTGCTCGCCTTCCTGCCCGCTGCGGCCATCGGTGCGACATTCCACAAGCTGATCAAGAGCGTGCTGCTGGAAAGCCCCCTGGTCGTCTGCGTTTCGCTGGTGGTCGGCGGTCTCGTCCTGCTCGTCGTGGACCGCATGCGGTTCGAGGTGAAGTACCGGGACGTGATGGACATTCCGCCTGCCAAGGCACTGATTATCGGCTTCTTCCAGTGTCTTGCGCTCGTTCCCGGCGTATCCCGCTCCGGGTCGTCGATCGTCGGTGCGATGCTGCTCGGCGTCGATAAGCAGCGCGCCGCCGAATTCTCGTTCTTCCTGGCCATGCCGACGATGACGGGTGCTTTCGCCTACGATCTCTACAAGAGCTACGGCGATCTCGACCTCACCCAGGCCACATCCATCGGCATCGGCTTCGTGACATCATGCATCGCCGGCGCGCTGGTCGTGCGCTACCTGCTGGCCTTCGTCGGCAATCATGGCTTCGCGCCGTTCGCCTGGTGGCGCATCGTTGTCGGCGGCATCGGGTTGGGCGCGCTTCTCATGAACCAGGCTCTTTGATCGCAGCCCCGTCCGAACGACAGGCCTCGAGCGATCTGCCGGTGCGCCTGGCGCACCGGTCGCGAGCGGTCAGGCGGCGTGCGACGCTGCCGGCTCCGTCAATACGGCGTAGAGCACGGCGCGATCGCGTGAAGCCCTCAGCTTTTCCGTCGTGAGCGGGTCACGCAGGACGCGCGAGATCCGCGCCAGGGCTTTCAAATGATCCGCGCCCGCATGCTCCGGCGTCAAAAGCAGGAACAGGAGATCCACAGGCTCGCCGTCCGTTGCATCGAAATCGATGGGGTCGTCGAGGCGGGCGAAAATGGTCACCACGTGATCGAGTCCGCTCACCCGGCCATGCGGAATGGCAATGCCGCGGCCGAGCGCGGTCGTCCCCAGGCGCTCGCGCTGCAGGATTGTCTCGAAGATCAAGCTGGCATCGATACCTGTGATATCGGCAGCCTTGGCCGCCAGCTCGAGCAGCGCCTGTTTCTTGTTGCGCGCTCTCAGCTGTGGGACCACTCCCTTCAGCGCGATCAAATCTCCAAGTTCCATCCAAGCTGCCTCAGCTTCCAAATCTCTGCGCGCACCACGATCGCCCGAAATTCGGCGGATCGCAACGCAAGCTGATCCTCATTACGATGCCTGTATCAGCTCCTGCCGACTGTCGACCTGGGCACGCATTTTCGATGCCGCAAGTTTGAACAACGGTCAAGAAAACTCCGCGACATCGCTAATGGTTCGTGTCCTCGCGACACACGCAAACGCGACCAACGACCGGGTTTTTCTTGGAGCGACGCAGCCAAATCCGATTTGTTCTCGTTCTGGCAGGAAGACAGCTAACGAACACCGTTACTGCTCACCCTGCAAACCTAGAGAAGACCGTCGTTTCTGTCAATTCGGAGGCGGATGCAACCGCACCCGTCCCTATCGATGTTTCGCCTGAAAATTCAATTGCTTCAGGCAAGCGCGGGCGTCTGGATGTTGAGGCGCTTTTCGCGGCGCCGTTGCACCGACGAGGGGATGCGCATCGATTCGCGGTATTTCGCCACCGTTCGCCGTGCGATCTCGATGCCCTCCTGGCCCAACAGCTCCACCAGCTTGTCGTCGGAAAGCACCGTATTGGCGGTTTCGGCGTCGATCAGGGTCCTGATTCTATGCCGCACGGCTTCCGAGGAATGGGCCTCGCCGTCGCTTGCGGATGCGATTGCCGACGTGAAGAAGTACTTCATCTCGAAGATGCCGCGCGGTGTCGCCATGTACTTGTTGGAGGTGACGCGGCTCACAGTCGATTCGTGCATCTTGATGGCATCGGCCACCGTCTTGAGGTTCAGTGGCCGCAGATACTGGACGCCATGGGCGAGAAAGCGGTCCTGCTGCCGCACGATTTCCTCGGCCACCCGCAAGATGGTCCGCGCCCGCTGGTCGAGGCTCTTGACGAGCCAGCTCGCGCTCTGAAGGCAGCCGACCAGGAAGTCCTTGTCCTGCGAAGTGCGCGCATCGCTTGTGACACGCGTGTAATAGACACGGTTGACGAGCACGCGCGGCAGCGTTTCGCTGTTCAGCTCGACCAGCCAGCTGCCGTCTGAGGCCGCCCGCACCAGCACGTCGGGCACCACCGGCTGGATTGCCGCGCCGCCGTAGTTGAGCCCCGGCTTTGGATTGAGAGCCTTGATCTCAGCGATCATGTCCGCGAGATCTTCCATGTCCGCCCCGATCTCGCGGCGCAGCGCTGGGATGTTTCGGGCGGCGAGCAGAGGCAGCGCATCGAGCAGCCGCGCGATCATCGGATCGTACCGGCCACGCTCCTTGAGCTGAATGGCAAGGCATTCGCTCAAGCTCCGCGCCATGACGCCGGATGGCTCGAAAGTCTGGAGAACGGCAAGGACACGTTCGATCTCTTGCATCGTCGTCCCGAGCTTCTCGGCGACTTCGTCGAGATCGGCGCGCAGGTACCCCGCTTCGTCGACCATGTCGATCAGATGCCCGCCGATGAGCAGGTCGACAGGCGTGTTCAGTGCCATGTGGAGCTGGGAGGAGAGCAGCTCCTTCAGCGACGTTTCCTTGGCAACGAACTCTTCCAGGTTCGCGTCCTCATCGGAGCCGCCGTTTCTTTGGCGCGCGCTCGCCCAGTCGCTCGTAGTGAAATCGCCGCCCAGCTCGTTTCGCGGCGTGTCCGGGAAAACCGTTTCGTAGTCGGCGTCGAGGTCCTTGGTGGCACCGGCCATGTCGCCGTCGAGTTCGAGCCGGTCGGGCGCCGCCTCGTCGAAGCCATCCGTATCGGCCTCGCCGCCGTCGCGGTCGGAGTCGCCGTCGCTCGCCGTGGCGGTGCGCTCGCCCTCTTCTTCGCGCTCCAGGAGCGGGTTGCGCTCCAGCTCGGTCTCCACGAACGCATTGAGTTCGAGATTCGATAGCTGCAGCAGCTTGATCGCCTGCTGCAGTTGGGGTGTCATGACGAGCTGCTGGCTATGCCGAAGCTCCAGCTTGGCCGTTATCGCCATCGTCCGTCCTCGCCTGCCCTCGTAACTATCCCTATCGATACTCTAAGGATCTATGCCAAGGGAATTAACCGGGCCTCAACCCCATGCCAATCCGCCGGTCGCTTCGCTCCCATCCTTATCGAATGGTAAACGATGGATGAATACCAGAGTGCGGAATGATGGACGTGGCGCTTCCCCGCACCCGTCACCCCTTGCTGAACATGTCACCGAGATAGACCCGCCGGACATCTTCGTTGGAGATGATGTCGTCGGGACTGCCTTGCGTCAGCACGTTGCCGTCCGCGATGACATACGCCCGGTCGACCAGGCTCAGGGTCTCTCGCACGTTATGATCGGTGATCAGTACGCCGATGCCGCGCCGGGTGAGGTGGCGCACGAGCTGCTGGATGTCGCCGACCGCGATCGGATCGATGCCGGCGAAAGGCTCGTCCAGGAGCATGTAGGAGGGCCGCGAGGCAAGCGCGCGCGCGATCTCGCAACGCCGCCGCTCGCCGCCCGACAGCGCGATCGAGGGGCTTTTTCGCAGCCGCGTGATGTGGAATTCCTCGAGCAGGCTGTCGAGCTGCTCCAGCCGCTTGCGGCGCGTCGGCTCCACGAGTTCGAGGATGGCCATGATGTTCTGTTCGACGGTCAAGCCGCGGAAAATCGACGCTTCCTGCGGCAGATAGCCGATCCCGAGCCGCGCCCGCCGATACATGGGCAATTGCGTCACGTCGCGACCGTCGATGGTGATCTTGCCCGCGTCCGCGGGGACGAGACCGGTGATCATATAGAAGGTCGTCGTCTTGCCCGCGCCGTTGGGGCCGAGTAGCCCGACAGCTTCGCCGCGCCGCACGGCGACACTCACGCCTTTGACGACCATGCGCTTCTTGTAGGTCTTCTGCACGCCATAGCAGGTCAGCCAGCCTTCGCTGCCCTGCCAGAAAGTGGCGGCATCCATCGTGCTGTCGCCACTTGCCGGCCCGCGGCTTGGTTGCGCGGGTGCCGGCGGCGCGGCTGCGGGCTTGCCGCCTCGTAGCCCGGAGAGAAGGCTCATTCGTCCCCCTGCATGCCAGTACGCGCTGGCCGATAGCGTGTTCGCCAGGATTGGTTCGAGGCGCGCGCCGTCACGGTTTCTGTCCCGTCGCCGTGGTCGAGGCCTGCCAGGATGAAGCCGCCGGCTTGTCCTTGCCTGCGCGCTTCTTCTTCTTTTTCAGGTCCTGGCCGACACTCTTCTCGCCGGCCTTCGCCGCCGTCTCCGCATCCTTGGGATGAAATACCGCACGCATGCGCTTGCGTGGCGTCGCTGCGACGGCAGCCGCTGCTGCACCCGAGGCGGCGCTCGTTGCCGGCGTGGTGGAACTCACCACCGGCCCCCACGCCTTGGCTGCCCTCCCGTCCTGCTCGAAGCGTGTGATGCCCGTCGACATGTCGATCAGGAAGCGGGTTCCTTCCGGGCCATCGATGATATTCTTGCCCTGGGTGACGATGACCTTGCCGCCCATCACGATCGTATTGGCGGCGACGTCGAAATTGGCCCAGTCGCCAACGGCTTTCTGTCCGTCCTTGCCCGTCACCACGACCTTTTGGCGCGCCTCGACCCGTCTGAGCTGGGCCGGTTGCGCGCCGGTCGTCGCCGCCCCTTTCGCCTTTGGTGCCGAAGGTTGTGTGCCGTCGAGATTGGCACTGCCGACATAGTGGGCCGTCAATTGTGCGGTCTGGACGACGAACGCACCCTGTTTGGCGATGACGTTGCCGGTATAGATCGCGATCTTCTTCGCATCAGCCACATCGAGCGTTTCCGCCTCGATCTCGATCGGGGCATCGGAATCCGTCTTGAAGGTCGTGCCGAAACCTCCCAGGGGCGATTGTGCTGCTTGCGTCGCGGTCGTGTCGACCTTTTGCGAAACGCCGGGCTTGGCCTGGTTCTGATAGAACGTCGTGTGGATGCGGCCGTGGGCAGACGGGCTTTCCAGCCGCATCTTGCCCGTGCCGCGCGCGATGAAAAGCCGCTCCCCCTTGAGTAGGTTGCGGCCTTGCGTGGCCACCACGTTGCCGGTCACCAATGCGGTGTCCGCCTTCTGGTCCAGGTCCACGCGCGCGCCGGAGATCTGCCGCTCGCCGGTCGACGTCATCACGACGTTGCCGCTCAGCGTCGCGCGCTCGGCCAAGGCATCGTAATCGAGCGCTTCGGCGACGGCTTTGTCGTCCTTGTTGACCATCGTCACGCCGCCGCGTGCCTTGATCAGCTTGAGGCGCGTCTGCGCATTGCCGTCCGTTGCGGGCTTGCCGCTGAGATCGGCCGCCGCAGCCTTCCCCTCGTAGTGGATATGCAGCTCCGGCGCGACCAGTGACGCATCTCCCTGCAGCGCCCTGACATTGGTGCGGAAAATCGCGATCTTGGCCTGGTCGTCGACGTCGAGCTGCTCGGAGTGGACATTGATCGGCTGTCCCGAGTTGGCCGCCATGCCCGGCAGCAGCGATTGGGTCGGCTTGCGCGCCTCTTCGCTCTTTTGCTGGGCGGGCGCCGGCTTCATCGTGACGTGCACGGCCCGGCTGAAACTGGCCTTGTGCGACTTGGAATTGAACGTCATGTGCTGGGCGCGAATCTCACCGGTTTCATTGACGGCGTAGATCGGCTTGTCGGAAACGACACGGCTTTCCTTGGTATACACGGTCGCGCGCGTCAGGCGCGCCTTCAGGCCCGTGGAACCGTCGATGTCGATGCGGTCGTAGAGTTCGAGCAGGTCCTTCTTCTGATCGAACGTGCCCCAGTCGGCCTTCAGCTTGATCACCTGCCCGGACGGCTGGGTGATGTCGCCGTCGATGACGTTGAGGCGCACGGGCCCCGTTTGCCGCCAGTCGGAAACGGCCTCCTTGGCGTGCACCACGAAATGCGAGCCGTCCTTGCCGAACCCGTTGTAGCGCGGATCCTGCATCGTCAGGTTCTTCGGATCGATTTTCACCGGCCCGGCGGTAATGCCCTTCTCCTTCAGCGCGCTGACGGAAAGGAGCGTCACACCATAGGAGCCTGCGGCCGCAAGCGCTGCGACAGGGAGGGCCACCTTCATCAGCCGTACGATGTGCGTGTGGCGCTTGGCCTGGCGAAACGAGCGCGCGCGATCCGCAGCGAGCGCCAGCCCCTGCGCATCCTCCGTCCCATCGCTGCCCGACTTGCGCGGACGTATCATCGCGTCCCGATTCTCCCGATCGACACCCCGGATGCCGCCGAGGACGGCTGGACGCCGATTCGGAGGTTAGTGTGAAAACACATCCATATCCTCGAACCCGGCAAGATCGAGGCGGGCCCTTACCGGCAGGAAGTCGAAGCACGCCTGCGCCAGTTCGAGACGACCGTCTCTCTCGAGCATGTTCTTCAGGCGTTCCCGGATCCGATGCAAGTGCAGCACGTCGGATGCGGCATAAGCGAGTTGCTGCTGTGTCAACTTGGCCGCAGCCCAATCCGAACTCTGCTGCTGCTTCGACAGCTCGATGCCGAGCAGCTCCGAGCACAGATCCTTCAGGCCATGTCTATCGGTATACGTGCGCACCAGCTTCGAGGCGATCTTGGTACACCAGACCGGCCCCACCCGCACGCCCAGGTACGTCTCGAGCACGGCAATGTCGAACCGCCCATAATGGAAGATCTTCAAGACCTTGGGGTCTTCCAGAAGGGCCTTGAGATGGGGCGCCGACCAGTCCTTGCCGTCCAACTGGACGAGATGGGCCGACCCGTCACCCGCCGAAAGCTGCACGAGGCAGAGCCGGTCGCGCCCTGTCTTCAGGCCCAAGGTCTCCGTATCGATGGCGACGGACTTTCCAAAGGTCACTTTCGCGGGCAGATCGCCCTTGTGGAGTATGATCTTGGGTCCGGTCATGGGCATGCTCGCTCGCGTGTTTCGGCTGCGGCCGATCCTTCAGGGTATCGCTGGCTCCGGCAGATACAGCACGCCATCCCTCACAGCAATGTAGCGATGCTGGCAAGCGGGCATTGGTGCACAACCGCGTTCAGGCGGGCGCTCATAACCAATTCCGTACACGGTCATGGAACTTGCCCTCCGTCCGTGGTGAAGTCGTTGCCAGGAGTGGTTCGATCTGCGTGTAGCACCGCAGGTCCGTTTGGTTGCGGATGGGGCAAGTGTCATATCGTTCAGCGCGCGTCCTGGTGACGGGCGCGTCAGGCTTTATCGCGTCACACGTCATCGAGGCCTTGGCCGAGGCGGGCGCCAGCGTGATCGGCACAGGGCGTACGCTGCCCAAGCGCCCCGTTTCCGGATGCGCCGCCTTCGAGGTCGTCGACTATCAGCATCCCGGCGACGTCAGCGCTCTGATTGCGCGAACCAGGCCGGACATCGTCTTCCACATGGCCTCGCACGTCTCCGGACTGCAGGATTTGCCGACGGTACGCGCGACCTTGGGTGGCAACCTGCTCAGCACCGTCAATCTCTTGATCGCCCTTGCCGAGCAAGGCGGTAGCCGGAATGTCGTGATCGCCGGCTCCTGCGAAGAGCCGCGCTGCTTTACGACGGGGGCGCCCGAAACGGCGCCGACTTCGCCATATGCGGCTTCCAAGGTGGCTGCCAGCGCCTATGGCGCCCTGTTCCGCAAGACGTTCGGCCTGCGTGTTTCGCATGCGCGCATCTTCATGGGGTATGGCCCGGGCCAGCGCGATCTGAAGAAGCTGGTGCCCTACGTCATCCTCGAATTGCTCCAGGGGCGGTCGCCGGGCCTGAGCAGCGGAAGACGCCGCGCCGATTTCACCTACGTGACCGATATCGCGGCGGGTATCCTGGCGCTAGGGCTGCGTCCCGACATCGAGACGATGGACATCGGGTCCGGCGGCCTCACATCGGTCGGCGAGATTGCCGAGCGCTTGCGGGACTTGATCGATCCGGCCGCGGCCCTAGCCTTCGGCACTACGCCGGACCGGCGTCACGAGCCCGAGCGCATCGCCGACATTGCCGAGGCCGAGCGGCTCGTGGGATGGCGGCCGACCTGCACTCTCGAGGCGGGCCTGCGTGCGACCGTCGATTGGTACCGCCGCGAAATGCCCGAACTCCTGAGGGTGTAAGGGTTTCGCAAGCGTCATCCGATTACATCAAATTAATCCCGATCCGCGAATAATTCGGGGCCCGGGCAACCGTGGCGCGCCACTGTGGCGGCTGCGCGCTGGGCGTCCGGAACAAGAGGTGAATGCGGACCATCTGTCGTGGTCCGGCAAATCTGGCATCGTCGTCCAGCTGTGAGTGCATGATGATAGGGCTGAAATTGACTGAGCCGGGCAAGCGGCTTTCGGTGCTGTTTCTCGGGGCGCATTCCGACGATATCGAAATCGGGATCGGCGCGACGATCCTGGGCTGGATCGAAGCCGGCGTAAAGCTCGACGCCTGCTGGGCCGTGCTGAGTGGCAGCGACGAGCGCGCCGAAGAAGCGCGGGGATCGGCCGCACAATTCATGCAGGGTGCCGAAAGCTGGAGCTTCGAGCGTGGCAACTTCCGCGACAGCTACTTTCCGTATCAGGGCGCCGAAATAAAAGGCTGGTTGGAAGGGCTGCGAGGCCGCTTCACGCCCGACGTCGTCTTCACGCACTTCAGGCACGACGCTCATCAGGACCACAACAAGATCTCGCTGCTGACGACGCGCGTGTTTCGCGACCACCTGATACTCGAATACGAGATCCCGAAGTGGGACGGCGACCTGGGCCAGCCCAACCTCTACATCCCCGTGACGGCACACAACCTGGATCGCAAGATCGCTCTGCTCGAGGAGCACTTCGCCTCGCAGCGCAGCAAGGATTGGTTCGACGCGGAAACGTTCAGGGGGCTGGCACGCATCCGTGGCATGGAGTGCCGCGCGCCCGAGCGCTATGCAGAAGCATTCTTTTGCAGAAAATTCACGATGCTTTGAGGTTCGAGGCGCGGCGGGCCGCCACATCGCGTAAAATTTGAAGTATCGCGCCATCCACGCTGGCGCCCTACCTCAAATCGTCGGAGTTCGTCATGCGCGTCGTCGTCACCGGTCATCTGGGTTATATCGGAACGGTGATGGTGCCGCTCCTCGAGGCAGCCGGGCACGACGTCATCGGGTACGACACGGATCTGTATGCGCGGTGCACCTTCGCGCAGGGTGGAGACATTGCGAAAGTACCCATGATCGCCAAGGACGTGCGCGACGCGGACGCCGCCGACTTCAAGGGCGTCGATGCGGTCATCCATCTGGCCGCGCTGTCCAACGATCCCCTGGGCAACCTCGATCCGGAGAACACTTACGCCATCAACCACAAGGGCAGCGTCCGCGTCGCCGCAGCGGCCAAGGCAGCCGGCGTCAAACGCTTCCTGCTGGCTTCTTCCTGCAGCAACTACGGTCTGGCCGGCGATGAAATGCTGGACGAAACCGGTGCCCTCAATCCCGTTACGGCCTACGGCGTATCGAAGGTTCGTGCCGAACAGGACATCGCCGGACTTGCCGACAAGAACTTCTGCCCCGTCTACCTGCGTCCTGCGACTGCCTATGGCGTGTCGCCGCGCCAACGCTTCGACATCGTTCTGAACAATCTCGTCGCCTGGGCGACGACGAAAGGGCTGATCTACCTGAAGTCCGACGGCACGCCATGGCGCCCCATCGTGCACATCCGCGACATTACCTCGGCATTCATCGCCGCGCTGGAAGCGCCGCGCGACGCGGTCTTCAACGAGGCCTTTAATGTCGGCCAGACCGGGCACAACTATCGCATTCGCGATATCGCCGAGATCGTTGCCGAAGTCGTGCCGGGATGCAGGATCGAGTACGCCGACGATGCGGGCCCCGACAAGCGCTCCTACCGCGTGAGCTTCGAGAAGATCAAGCGCGTGTTGCCTGCCTTCGATCCGCAATGGGATGCCCGGCGCGGCGCCGAGGAACTCTTCGCTGCCTATCGCGACGCCGCCTTGAATGTCGATGAATTCGAGGGGCCGCGCTATCAGCGCATCGGCCACATCCGGCAGCTCATGGCGAGCGGCGCGCTGGCGGACGACCTGCGGCGCAGCGCCTCGAAAGCTGCCTGATCCATGCGTAAGGGCAATCTTCTCGCCGGGCTCGACGCGCGCGCCGCTCTCGGCCAGGAGATGCACGACTTCGCGGCCGAATTGTTTCCGGTGTGCCGCAGCATTACGGGCAACGGGGTCCGCACGACCCTCGACGCGATCTCGCGCCACGCGCCGCTCCAGATCAGCGAAGTGCCGAGCGGTACCCGCGTGCTCGACTGGACGGTGCCGGACGAGTGGAATGTCCGCGAGGCCTACATCGCCGACAGCTCGGGCCGGCGCATCGTCGACTTCGCGGCTTCGAACCTCCATCTCGTCAGCTACAGCGTGCCCGTCCGGGCGCGCATGTCGCTCGCGGAGCTGATGCCGCATCTGCATTCGCTGCCCGACCAGCCCGACCTGATCCCCTACCGCACCAGCTACTACCAGCGGACCTGGGGCTTCTGCATGCCCGAAACACTGCGCCGGAGCCTGCGCGAGGATACCTACGAGGTCGTCGTCGATACGACGCTGGCGCCTGGCGCCCTCACCTATGGCGAGCACGTGAAGCCCGGCACCGACCCCCATGCGGGAGAGGTCCTGCTATCGGCGCACGTCTGCCATCCCTCGCTCGCCAACGACAACTGCTCGGGCCTGGCCCTGCTCGCAATGCTTGGCCGCCACCTGGCGACGCGCGCCACGCGCCACACCTATCGCCTTCTGTTCGCACCCGGCACGATCGGCGCCATCACGTGGCTCGCCGGCCATCGCGACGACGTGAACCGCATCAGCCACGGCCTCGTCGTATCCAATGTCGGCGATGCGGGTGGCCCAACCTACAAGCGGAGCCGCCGGGGGGATGCGACGATCGATCGGGCGGCGGCCCACGTCCTGCGCTTCTGCAAATTGCCGAACGCCCGCGTCGTCGAATTCTCGCCCTATGGCTACGATGAACGCCAGTACTGCTCGCCGGGCTTCGATATGCCCGTGGGGTCGCTGCAGCGCAGCCAGTGGGGAGAATTCCCCCAGTATCACACGTCGGCCGACAACCTGGACTTCATCCGCCCCGAGCACCTGGCACAATCGTTTCGCCTCGTCGTCTCGATCCTGGACGTTCTCGAGCGCGATGCGCGCTACGTCAACCAGGCGCCCTATGGCGAGCCCCAGCTGGGCCGTCGCGGCCTTTATGGCGGTGCGGGCGATTGCCCGGATTTCCGCATGGCCCTGCTCTGGGTCCTCAATCAATCGGATGGCCGCCATGCCCTTCTCGACATTGCCGAGCGGGCCGCACTGCCCTTCGCGTTGATCGCGGATGCGGCCGACGCGCTGGCCGGGACGGATCTGCTGCGTCGTTGCGAAGACTAAATGAATGGCCCGAGCCGCGGCTCACGCTGGCTCGAGATGCGCCCAGGCCCGATCGCGCTCCGAGATGACGCTGACGGGCAGAGGCCACACGATGCCGATGGCCGGATCGTCGTAGCGGATGCCGCGCGCGGCGTCGGGCGCATACGGCGTCGAGATCATGTAGGCGACCTCGACGTCGTCGGTCAGCGTCTGGAAGCCGTGCGCAAAGCCCTTCGGGACATACAGCATCGTCAGGTCGCCAGCCGATAGCTCGAAACCCTGCCATTTCCGGTAGGTCGGCGATTCCGGCCGAAGATCCACGATCACGTCGTAGATGCTGCCATTGAGACACCTGACGAGCTTGGTCTCGGCATGCGGCGGCAACTGGAAGTGCATGCCGCGCAAGGTCCCGCGCTCTTTCGAGAACGACACGCTATGTTGTGGAAATGCGTGGTCCAGTCCGTGTCGGCGCATCGTCTCGCTGCAATAGGTCCGCGCGAAATAGCCGCGGTCGTCGCGCACCGCCGATAGCGCGATCACCCTGAGATCGGCGAGCTCTGTCTCTCGAAACTCCATGTTGTCGATCCGTCGTGCTTGAAAGGTGTTCCCCGGTTCGCTGAACACTTTGTTCCAGCGCTTCTGTGGTCAATGCCTTGCGGCGCTGCATGCCTCGGGCCAACAATCGCGGCTCTGGACCGGTTCGCCCCGATTGCTTAACACTGGCGCGCGAAGACGGGAACGAAACGAGACATCGAATTTGCGAGGGCAGATGAGCGGTTGGCGGGTTGGGGTCGATTCGGGGGGGACGTTCACCGACATCTGCATGGTCGAGGAAAGCACGGGCGAGCTGAAGGTCTGGAAGGTGCCTTCGACACCCGACGATCCCTCGCGGGCCATCGCTGCAGGCGTCGTCGAAGGATTGGCCGAGGCTGCCAACGCCGAGCCGTCCGCCACGATCTATTTCGGCCACGGCACGACGGTGGCCACGAATGCGCTCATTCAGCATCGCGGCGTCAAGACGGGCCTCGTGACGACCGACGGTTTCCGTGATCTCCTGGAGATCGGACGCCAGCGCCGTCCGCATCTCTACGACCTGCAATGCGACAAGCCCCCAGTGCTCGTCACACGCGATTTGCGCCTCGAAGTGCCCGAGCGCCTGCGTCACGACGGACGCATCGAAAAGCCCCTCGACGAAGAGGCCGTCCGGCAGGCCGCCCGCCGCCTGCGCGAGGCCGGCGTCAAGTCCGTGGCCGTCTGCTTCCTCTATTCCTACATCGATCCCCGGCACGAGGCGCGCGCACGCGAAATCCTGGCGGAGGAGCTTCCCGGCGTCTTCATCACCACATCGCACGAGGTCGCCCCGGAGTTCCGCGAGTTCGAGCGCTTCTCCACGGCTGTCGTAAACGCCTACCTCGGCCCCGTGCTCGCGAGCTATGTCGAAAAGCTCGGGCCGCGCCTGGACGAAGCCGGCGTGAAGGGGCCGCGGCACATCACGCAGTCGAACGGCGGCGTCATGTCGCTCGCCACGGCGCGCGACAACGCAGTGCGAACGGTCCTCTCTGGCCCAGCGACCGGCATCGTCGGCGCCCTGCGCGTCGGGGCACTTTCGGGCCACGAGAACCTCATCACCTTCGACATGGGCGGCACGTCGACGGACGTGTCCCTGATCGAAGGCGGCCGCCCCAAGCTCGCCGCCGAGATGGAGGTGCACGGCTATCCCTTGAAGACGCCGATGCTCGACATCCACACCGTCGGCGCAGGCGGTGGCTCGATCGCCTACATCGATGCGGGCGGGCATATGAAGGTCGGCCCGCGCAGTGCGGGCAGCGTGCCCGGTCCCGTCTGCTATGGCCTGGGCAACGAGGAAGCCACCGTCACGGACGCCAACGTCGTCCTGCAGGTGCTCAACCCCAACTACCTGCTGGGCGGCCGCATGGCGATCGACCAGAAGAAGGCCAAGGCGGCCATCGATCGCCTGGCGGCTGGTCTGGGACTCGATCCCATGACCACGGCGCAGGGCATCATCAGCGTCGTGACCGCCAACATGGCCAAGGCGATCCGCGTCATCTCCGTGCAGCGCGGCTACGATCCGCGCGACTACACCCTCGTTTCGTTCGGCGGTGCCGGGCCGCTCCATTCTGGTCGGCTGGCACGCGAGCTCGACATGCGGCGCATTCTCGTGCCGCGCAATCCCGGCATCCTGTGCGCGCTGGGTCTGCTGCTCACCGATCTCATGACCAACTACGCGCAGACGCGCCTGATGCCGCTCGATGCCGCCGCGCCCACCGCAACGCGGGACGTCTTTGCGAATCTGGAGGCGCGCGCAGCGTCGTGGTTTGCCGAGGAAGGTATCGGCCCGGACGGCCAGCGCCTGCGGCGCACCGTCGACATGCGCTATGCGGGCCAGAATTACGAGCTGTCCGTCGCCTACGACGAACATCTGTCGCCCGACGCCTTGCGCGAGAGCCTGCGCAGCGGGTTCGAGAAGGCGCATCAGCAGATGTATGGTTATGTCGCGCCCGAAGAGCCGATCCAGATCGTCACCTGCCGGATCGAGGCGACGGGCCTCGTGCGCGCGGCCGAGTTGCGCGCTCATCCCGAAGCCACATCGCCTGTCGCCGAGGCCATCATCGATCGCCGCGAGGTCTGGTTGCCGGAGGCGGGAGCGTTCGTGGATTGCCCGGTCTACGATCGGGAGCATCTGGCGCCGGGGCACGTCATCGAAGGCCCTGCGATCGTCGAGCAGATGGACGCGACGACGCTCATTCTCCCGGGCCAGAAGGGCGAGGTCGATCCCTACCTCAACATTCTCGTGACGGAGTGAGACGGCGATGGTGATGGGGGAAGGTGAAATGCCCGAAGGGAGTGCCGCGGCTGTCGATCCGATCACCGTCGAGGTCATCGGCAATGCACTGTCCTCGATCGTGGAGGAGATGGGCGAGACGCTGGTGCGTGCGTCCTACTCCACGAACATCAAGGAGCGGCGCGATATTTCCACGTGCCTGTTCGATGCCGATGGCCGCACGCTCTGTCAGGCGTCGCACATTCCCATTCATCTGGGCTCGCTGATCGGCGTCGTCGAGGAAATCGTGCGCCGTGTGCCCATTGCCGAGATCCGCCCGGGCGACGTCTTCATCGGTAACGACGCCTACACGGGAGGCGGCACGCATCTCCCCGACATCGTGCTGGCAGAGCCGATCTTCCATGCCGGCCGTCTGGTCGGCTGGGCGACCAACACGGCCCACCACGCAGATTTCGTCGATCGCAGCCACGCGCACATCTTCCAGGAAGGCCTGCGCGTCCCGCCCGTCCGGCTCTATCGTGAAGGCGCGGTCGTGCAGGACATTCTCGATCTGGTGTTGCTCAACTGCCAGGTGCCGCGCGAACGCCTGAACGATTTGCGGGCCCAGATGGCCGCGAACCGCCTGGGGATCGCGCGCTTCTGCGGGCTGTGCGAGCGCTACGGCACCGATACCCTGCTTCGGGCATGCGCAGCGCTTCTGGACTATGCCGAGCGCCTGACGCGCGCCGGCCTGCGCACCATTCCCGATGGTACATACCGGTTCGAGGACACTTACGAGAGCAACGAACTGGATGAGATCTTGCACCTGGCCGTCGAGGTCGAGATCGCCGACGGCGAAGTCGCGTTCACCTTCCGCTCCCCGCCGCAGGTCCGCGCCGGCATCAATCTGGTCGAGACGGGGCTGCTCGCTGCCGTCTACTACACGGTGAAGGCGCTCATCGGACCGGACATTCCACCCAATGCCGGCTTGTTCCGCCCCATCCGGGTGACGGCGGAGAAGGGCACGATCCTGAATTCCAACCCGCCCGCCGCCGTCAATTCCCGGCTGCATACCGGCCAGCGCGTCGTCGATCTCATTCTCGGGGCGCTGGCCCCGGCCATGCCCGACCGTATCGTCGCGGCCTGCAATGGCGCCTGCACCAACTCGACGTTCTCCGGCGTCAACCCGGCCACGGGGCAATTCTACGTCTACCTGGAG
This sequence comes from Hyphomicrobiaceae bacterium, assembly GCA_041397775.1. GTDB lineage: Bacteria > Pseudomonadota > Alphaproteobacteria > Rhizobiales > Hyphomicrobiaceae. Next base: position 132,379 of record JAWKWB010000007.1, read on the forward strand.
ACGATCGGCGGCGGCTTCGGCGCCCGTGCCCACAAGGACGGTCTCGACGGCGTCCACGTCCACCTGACAAATACGTCCAACCTGCCCGTGGAGGCACTCGAAACCGAGTATCCGTTGGTCCTGGAGCGCTACGAGCTGGTGCCCGAGTCCGGCGGCGCCGGGCAGTACCGTGGCGGCATGGGGCTCTATCGTCAGATGCGCATCGAGGGACACGAGTGCCGCACCTACGTGCACAGCTCCCGCTTTCGCGCAGGGCCATGGGGGCTCTTTGGCGGCAGGGAGGGCGGCCGGGCCTGCTTTGCCTTCTCCGATGGCGTCGAGATTCCCGCGAAGGCGCGCGCCGTCATCCGCGACGGCCAGCGCATCTACATAACGACGCCGGGTGCGGGCGGCTACGGCGACCCCAGGTTGCGTGACCGCGACGAGGTGCGCCGGGATCTCATCGAAGAGCGTATCTCGGAAGACACGGCCCGCGAGGTTTATGGCCTCGCCCTTGCCGAATAGGCTGCCCTATTCCTGCTCGATGTGGCCCTTACGCTCGACAATGTGGTGTGACTGCAACTAAAAACACTGTGTCGGGGCAGTCGGTTGCGGGGCGGAATCGAGTGGCGTCTTCACAGGTGGTCGCGGCCTGGGGAGCGGGAATCTCGTAGTGTGGGGAGAGGGCGGGATGTCGTCAGCGCAAATGGTCGCTACAGGATCCGTATCGCGCGCAATGCAGGGCCCGGCCGCCATCGCGCCGCCGCCGGCCGCAGCCCTCGAGGCCCGCCTGCGCACCCCCGCCATCGACGAGGTGCTGCCGGTCGATGATCGCGAGAGATTCATCCCGCTCACCCGCAACGCGATCGCGGATCGTCTGACACGTCAGCAGTATTGGCGTCATGGAGAGGAAAAGCACGCGCGTCGCTTCTTTCGCTACCTGAGCTATTGGCGCCAGCAGAGCTACGCCGCGCGGCTCCTCGAGCTCGATCGCATCTACGAGCCATTCAGTCCCGACAGTGATCTGCTCATCACGCGCGCCTACACTGTGGCGGAGCGGCTGGGCCTGGAGCGCCAGCTCGTTTCCCAGGTCAAATCCCTTCTGGAGGGCGCCAACTTCACGCGCATCGATCCGAGCAACGTCGAGATGATCCTGACGAAGGAAAGCCATTATGGCCTCGACCTCCATGTCGATCTCGAAGCGTTCGACGAACTCGAGATCTACTATCGCGGCGCGACGAAACGGAAGGCATCGCGGCGGTCCCTGCGCAAATTCTACCTGCGCAAGGAGGAGTACGATGTGCCCGTCTTTCAGCGGCTCTTCATACTTTTCAAGCTGAAGCCTGCCGCCAAGCGCGCGCGCGAAATCATGCTCGAAAAGGGCTGTTCGCTCGACGATGCGGAAAAGATCGTCAAGCGCAATCGCTCGATGCTGCCGCCGGAGGTGAAGAGCGATTTCGTCTATATGAAGCTGTTCAAGAATATCCCGCGCGCCGACATCGAGATGGTGTTCCCCAACACCAAGGTGCGCTTCCGCCTGTTCGACAAGGTCAAGCTTGGCGTGAGTGCCGGTGGCGGCCTCGGCATGGGCGTCATCGGGACGGCGAGCAAGATTGCCGTGGCCACCAATCCCGTCGCACTCGCCGGCGCCGTGGCGGGGTTCGGCGGCATCGCCGTTCGTCAAGCCTTCGCGTTCATGAATCAGAAGAACCGATACATGATCACGATGGCGCAGAACCTCTATTTTCATGCCCTCGCCGACAACCGAGGCGTCTTGTCCCTGATGGCCACACGCGCCGCCGAGGAGGACGTGAAAGAGGAAATGCTGCTCTACACCGTTCTCGCCAAGGAGACGGTCAAGCGGTGCGAGTTGAAGGATGTCGATCACGCGATCGAGCAATACCTGCAGAACACGTTCGGCGTGAACCTCAACTTCGACGTGGAGGACGCGCTCTCCCGCTTGCTGTCCGATGGCGTCGTCGTGGAGGAAGCAGACGGAACCCTGCGTGCGCTGCCGCCGGGGAAAGCCGCCGAGCACATCGACATGCTATGGGACAAGCTTCTCGACGAATTGCCGGATATCGAGAGTTTCGAGGGGCGTGAGTTCGAGCCCGACGACGATATCGCGGACACGCGTGACGCATGAATGCGAAGGAACAGGTTTACGAATGACAGTTTCACGGGTGAGCGTGGAAGTGCCCGGGGCAACCGAGGCGCGGACGGCTGCTGTGTGCCTCGAGGATCTGGCCGATCCCCCGGCATCGGCGACGACCCTTTTCGAGATCGCAGGGACGCCGCGCTGGCGGGTCGACGCCTACTTCGAGGATGCGCCCGATACCGGCGCGCTCGCCGCAATGCTGGCCGGACAGCTCGGGTGCCCGGTCGGCGTGACCCTGGAGCAGGTCCCCGACGAGAATTGGGTCGTGGTCTCGCAGAAGGCGTTGCCGCCGGTCCACGCCGGCCGTTTCATCGTGCACGGCAGTCATGATCGGGCCCTGGTCGGGCATCGCATGGACGCCATCGAGATCGACGCCGGCGAGGCATTCGGCACCGCCCATCACGCCACGACCTTCGGTTGTCTCTCGGCACTCGAATGGCTGACGCGGCAAGGCAGCTTCGCGCGCGTCCTGGATCTGGGTTGCGGCTCGGGCGTGCTGGCCATTGCCGCGGCCAAGGCGATGCCGGAAGCGCGCATCCTCGCCAGCGACATCGACCCGATTGCCGTCGACGTGGCGCGCGAAAATGCCCGGCGCAATCGGCAGGGGCACCGCGTTCGTCTGGTCGTGGCGAAAGGCCTGGAGCACCCGAGCCTGCGTGCCGCGCAGAGCTTCGATCTCATCCTGGCCAACATTCTGGCCGGACCGTTGATCGCTTTGGCGCCGAAACTTCGGCGTGCCCTGGCACCGCGCGGTGTCGCGGTGCTCTCGGGCATCCTGGCGGAGCAGACGGCGGAAGTGGAGGCAGCCTACCGGGCCGTGAACCTGCCGCTACTGCAAAAGCGCATCCGCAACGGCTGGGCCACGCTGGTGCTGCAAGGCTGAACGGCGAAGGCGACGCGCCTCAGCGCATCGCCTTCACCTTCGCCTCGATGGTATCCCAGATCATCGCGGCGATGTCGTTGCCGCCGAACGCTTTCACCTGCCGAATGCCCGTGGGCGAGGTGACGTTGATCTCGGTGAGATAGGGGCCGATCACGTCGATGCCCGTGAAAATGAGGCCGCGCTTCTTCAGGTGCGGTCCGAGCCGCGCGCAGATTTCCTTGTCGCGCGGCGTCAGTTCCGTCGGCCGCGGCGTGCCGCCCACGTGCATGTTCGAGCGCGTCTCGCCCTCTGCCGGCACGCGATTGATCGCCCCCGCCGGCTCCCCGTCCACGAGGATGATGCGCTTGTCGCCGCCGCGCACCTCCGGCCGGTACTGCTGTACCATGAAAGGCTCGCGGAACACGGTCTGGAACAGTTCCACCAGCGAGTTGAGATTGCTGTCGCCTTCCTGCAGCCGGAACACGGACGCACCGCCGTTTCCGTAGAGGGGCTTGATGATGATGTCCTTGTACTGGTCGCGGAACGCGCGGACATCGTCGAGATTGCGGGTCACCATCGTCGGCGGCATGAGATCCTGGAACTCGAGGACCCACACTTTCTCCGGCGCGTTGCGAACACTCGCGGGATCGTTGACGACCAGTGTGTTGGGATGGATGCGCTCGAGCAGGTGCGTGGTCGTGATGTAGCCCATGTCGAAGGGCGGATCCTGACGCAGCAGCACCACGTCCCACGTGCCAAGATCGATGCGGCGCGTGTCGGTGAGCTTGTAGTGGTCGCCCACCTTGTCCTCGACCGTCAGCGTCTGGCCGGTCGCCATCAGCCGGTCGCCGTCCAGCGTGAGGTGCGGCGGCGTGTAGTAGAACAGCTCGTGGCCGCGCCGCTGTGCCTCCAGCAGCATGGCGAACGTGGAATCCCCGAGAATGTCGATGCGATCGATCGGATCCATCTGGCAGGCGATCTTGAGGGCCATGGGGCGCGGTCCTTCATGCTGTCCCGAAAATGTCGCGCTATCGAAAGAGCCTGCAGCCGACAAAGTCAACCGTCAGCAGCGAAGCTCGAAAATCGTAGCTTGCATCGAACAAAAAGAGAACATATAACGCCCCGTCATTGAGCGGAACGGAAAGCGGCGAGTGGGGCGGATCATGGCTTTCACGCTGGTGCATACGGCAGACTGGCAGATTGGCAAGGTGTTCGGTCGTTTCGAGGCGGAGAAGGCGGCCGTGTTGCGCCACGCCCGGCTGGAGGCCGCCACGCGCATTGCCGATCTCGCGAGGTCGAACGGCGCTGGCCATGTGCTCGTCGCGGGCGACGTTTTCGACAGCGAGACGCTGCCGCGCACCCTCGTCCTGCAGGCGCTGCAGGCTCTCGCCGCGCAGTCGGGCATCACGTGGCACCTGCTGCCGGGCAACCACGATCCCGCGCGACCAGGCGGCGTATGGGATACGGTGGCTGTTGCCGGCGTGCCCACAAACGTGCGCCTGCATCTGCGGCCGGAGCCGGCGGAGATCGCGCCAGGCATATACGTGTTGCCTGCACCGCTGGCCGCCAAGGCCACCAGCAACGATCCGACGGCCTGGATGGCGACCGCGCCGACGCCGGCCCATGCAACGCGCATCGGTCTCGCCCATGGCTCGGTGCAAGGCTTCGGGGACGAGGGAGATGCCGCCGTCTACGTCGACCCGGCAATCACGCGCCGGGCCGGGCTCGCCTATCTCGCACTCGGCGACTGGCATGGCACGAAGCGCATCGCCGAGCGAATCTGGTATTCGGGGACACCGGAGCCCGACGGCTTCGGCCAGAGCGATCCGGGCAATGCCTTGGTGGTCCGGCTTGATGGCACGAATGTCGACGTTACCTCCCACGCGATAGCCAAGTTCACCTGGGCGGAGCGGCGCATCGACATCTCGCGCGACCATGCGGCGTCGGCCATCGAAACGGAGGTGAATGCGCTGGGCGCCCGCTCGTTCACACATCTTCTGCTGCTGCGTCTCGAGGGTTTTCTCACGCTCGCGGAAGCCGACGCATCGGAGGCGCGCTTCGACCAGCTTCGCGCGCGGCTTTTCGATCTCACACTCGACCGGCGCGGCCTGTCGCTCCAGGCAAGTGCGTCCGATGTCGAGAGCATCGCGGATCCTGCACTGAGGTCCGTTGCGACGCGACTGCAAACGATGGCGGAATCGCCCGGCGGCGAAGGGCCCATCGCCCTTCTGGCGCTGAAACGGCTCATGGCCCTGTCGGGCAGCGGTAGCGCGGATCAGAAACCATGAAGATCAAGGCCATCCGCCTGTCGGAAGTCGGGCGCTTCAGCGAGCCGGTCGCCATCGAGGATCTGTCGGGCGGGCTCGACGTCCTCGCCGGTCCCAACGAGTTGGGCAAGTCCACGTTGCTCGCGGGGGTGAAGGCAGCACTCTTCGACAAGCACAACTCGAAAAAAAAGGAGATCGAGGCGCTGCGTCCCTACGGGGGCGGCGCGCCGCTGGTGGAGGTGGATATCGAAAGCGGCGGCCGCCTCTGGCGCTTGCGTAAGCGCTTTCTCTCCCAGCCGATGGTCGAGCTGACGCCGCTCGCGGGTGGTCCGTCGTTTCGCGGGCCCGAGGCCGAGATTGAGTTCGGCCGCATCCTCGGAACCAAGGAAGACGACGGCCGCTTCGCCATGCTGTGGCTATCGCAGAAGGACAGCATTGCCTCCTTCCTGCCGGACAAGGTTGATGGTGGTATCCAATCGATCGAGGACGCGCTGGCGCAGGAGATCACGTCGGTCGCCGAGGGCAATGCCGTGTCGAGCGTCCAGCGGGAGGTGCGGCGGCAACTTGGTGAGTTGCTGTCGTCGCATGCGACGAGGCGGCCGATTGGAGAATATCGCGCCGCTCAGGCCGCCCACGAGGTGAAGCGGCAGGCCATGGCCGGCGTGCGCACGCGGCACGCAGCCGTCACGGGCTTGCTCGACCGCCTCGTCGTGACGCGATCGGATTACGAACGTCTCGCAAGTCCCGAATTGACGGCCGGGCGACAGGCGCGGCGCGAGGCGGCGCGGAGTCGCCTCCAGGACGCGAAGGATGCCGCAGCACGGCGGGATGCTGCAGCCGTAAGCCTGCGTGCAGCCGAAAGCAGCTTGACCCAGCGGCGCGCTGCACATGAGGCATTTGAGGCCTCGCGGCGCGAGGCGCAGCGCTTGGATGGTGCCATTGCCGAGAGCGAGGCCCAGCTCTCGGAACTCGCAGGCCCCCTCGTCGAGGCGGACGAGGCGGTCAGGGCGACTGTGGCGCAAATCCGCATCCTGCGGGAAAGCGGTGAAGCGCTCGAAAGCGAAAGGAAGGGGGCGGCCGCCGCCGAGACGCGCACGCAGGCAGCCCGGCGGATAGCCGATCTGACGGCCAGTTGGCGGGCGGCCTCCGAGGCGCGCGCCCAGGCGGAGACAGCGCGCACGGCACTGAACGCGACCAAGGTCACTCAATCGCTCGTTGCCACCGCCGGGGCGCACAGCCGCGAGATTGCGGTTTTGCGCGCACAGCTGGCGGCATCGGCTCCCAGGATCGGCGTTCGCTATCGCCCAGGCGCCGAAGGTGCGATGAGCATCGGCGGCAAGGCGCTGGAGGATGGCGGCTGGCGCCTGATAACAGAGCCCACCCCGATCGAGATTGCCGGCATCGGGCAGCTCCGGATCGAGCCCGGCACGTCGAGTGATTGCGACGAAATTCGTGCCGACCTGGAGGCGCGGGAGGCCGCCCTGGAGGATCTCCTGCAGCAGGCCGGCGTGGGGGACTTGGCCGCGCTGGAAGCCGCACTCGCAGAGCGGCGCGAAATCGAACGGACCTTGAGCGACGCGACATCGAAGCTGGCCGTGCTGGCGACGCACGGCCTGGAGCGGCTGCAGGCCGAATTGGCGCGCGAGCAGGGGAAGCTGGCAGGTACGCCGGACGAGGATGCCCTAACGCGCCCGCTGGCCGAGGTCGACGCCGAGTTGGCGCAAATCCGCAAGGCGCACGCAAAGCGCGTCGAGCAGCTGGATGAAGAGCGCCAGGTGGTCGCGCGATTGCGCGAGAGCATCGCACGCCTGTCGGCGCGCCGGGATGGGGATCGCAAGCGCCGCGAGGACATCGGGGCCGGGCTCGCCCGCATCGAGGATCTCGACGCATATGCGACAGCCCTGGCGCGCCAGGCGGAGGACGCGGAAAGCGAGGCGAATGCCGTGCGCCGCACGTTGACCGCCTGGAGCGAGAAGGCGCCGGATGCCCAGGGTCTGCAGGCTTTGGAGGCAGAGCAGGCGGTGGCTGAGGCTGACATCGCCAACGCCGATCGCAAGTTGCAGGAGCTGCAACTCGACATTGCCAATATCGAAGGCCAGCTCGAAACGGCGCGCAACGAGGATATCGAGGCCCGCCTCGCGGAGGCGTCCGCGGAACTTGCCGCAGCGGCAGCCGAGGAGAAGCGCTTTGCCGACGAGGCGGCGGCTCTGACGCTTCTCGATCGCGAGCTGTCGGCGATCGAGACGTCGACGCGGGACCGCTACCTGCGCCCGGTAATCGCGCGGCTGCAGCCCTATCTCGACGTGTTGCTGCCCGATGTGGTGCCCGTGCTGGCAGGAGGGTTCGGGCTCGATCGCATCGTGCGCAACGAGCGCGAGGAAGCGTTGTCGCGGCTGAGCGACGGCACGCAAGAGCAGCTCGCCGTGTTGGTGCGTCTAGCGTTCGCGCGCCTTTTCTCCGATGTCGGCCGCTCGGTGCCCGTGGTGCTCGACGATGCTCTGGTCTATTCCGACGATGCCCGTATCGCCCGCATGTTCTCGGTGCTCGAGGCGGCGTCCACGCACCATCAGGTCATTGTGTTCACGTGCCGCGAGACCGCATTCCGGGGCATGCGCGCCAGGCAGTTGTCGCTGGCGCCGTGGCATCGCACGAGCTGAAGGCGCGACCGGAGTTGCCCGCTCAATCTGCGAGGCTGCGCGGGGTTACGAAGCGCAGGAGACGGGCCTTACCGGGGGCGGTTGCCTGCCAGTCGTCGCCGCCGAGTTCCAGGACGGCGAGCGCGGCGGTCGGGAACTTCTCGGCGAGCGCCGCCTTGGCGCGCGATGGCCCCGAACCGATGAGTGCGAGCGCCAGTCGCTGCAGGCCGGGGTTGTGTCCGACGATCATGAGATGGCGGACGCCGACAGCCGTGCCCTGTATCAGCGCCAGAAGCGTTTGCAGCGATGCGAGATAGATCGCGTCCTCGAAATGTATCGGCGGCCGATGGCGGCCTTCGGGGAAGACGAGTTCGCACGTCTGCCGGGTTCTCACGGAGGATGACGAGAGCACGAGATCGGGCATCAGCCCTTCGTCCGCGATGTAGCGCCCCATGAGCGGCGCAGCCTTGCGTCCGCGCTCGGACAGCCCCCGCTTGGCATCCGGCAGCCGAGGGTCGTCCCAGCTCGACTTCGCATGGCGAAGAAGTGACAGAATTCGCGTCATCCCATCCCTCGTTTCAGGCATCGCTCATGGCAACCTGCCTCTGGCATCGCCACGTGCCATTCGATAACGTGTCGCCCGATTACGACAATGGCGGCAGACGTCGCCGACAACAACTCCATGGGGAATCGCACGAATGGCCCACAAGGGTATGATCTTCGGAATCTTTTTGGCGCCTTTTCATCGCGCGGGCGACAACCCGACGCTGGCCATGCGCCGCGACATCGAGCTGATCGAATGGCTGGATAACCTGGGCTTCGACGAGGCGTGGATCGGCGAGCATCATTCCGCAGGCTGGGAGCTGATCGCATCGCCTGAAATCCACATCGCTGCCGCCATCGAGCGCACGAAGAACATCCGCATCGGCTCGGGCGTCACCAGCCTGCCCTATCACCACCCCTTCATGGTGGCGCAGCGCTTCGTCCAGCTCGACCATCTCTCGCGCGGGCGCGTCATGCTGGGATGCGGTCCAGGTGCCCTCGTTTCCGACGCCTATATGCTCGCGATCGACCCGGCGACGCAGCGGCGGCGCATGGATGAATCGCTCGATGTGATCATGCGGTTGCTGAACGGCGAGATCGTCACCGCGAAGACCGACTGGTTCGAGATGCGCGAGGCGCGCCTGCATCTGGCGCCTTATACGGATCCGCATTTCAAGGTCGCGATGGCATCGACCCAGACCCCGTCCGCCATGCTTGCGGCGGGCCGGCACGGCCTTGCCGTCCTGTCGCTGGGTGCGGGCATTCCCGGTGGTCCCGAAGCGCTGTCCAAGCAATGGAAGATCGCCGAGGACGAGGCGGCCAAGCACGGCAAGACGATGGACCGCAAGGAATGGCGCCTGGTGGTCAACATGCACTGCGCCGAGGACGACGAAGAGGCGCTGCGCCAGGTGCGCCACGGCGAGCGCATCGAGACGATCTCGTACTTCGAGGAGACGCTGGGGCGTCCGGCGGGCCGCTCCGACGATCCGTTGCGCGATGGCGTCAAGATGGGCACCACGCTCGTCGGCAGCCCCGAAACGATCGCCAAGGGCCTGCATCGTCTGATCGACCTGACGCGCGGCGGCTGCGGAGGTTTCATGTTCCGCGCTCACGAGTGGGCCAACCGCCGGCACACCATGGAGAGCTTCGAATTGTTCGCGCGCTGGGTCATGCCGCAGTTCCAGGGCTCGATCGAGCCGGTCATCGCCTCGCGCGACTGGGCACGCTCCAACCGCCAGGCGATCTTCACGCCGAGCGTGGATGCCGTCCGCAAGGCCTACACGGATGCGGGTCACGAGCCGCCGGCGGACTTCAAGGCCCGCCTGCTCGGCACGATGGACGAGAACAAGAAGTAATCGGCAATAGGTGAGACATCGGATGCGGGATGCCAACGTCGACAGCGGGCCGACCGCCTGGCAGAGCCAGGCGAACCACAACCGGATGATGGAGCTGCAGCGTCAGCGGGGCTCGTCGACCGATCCGGGCGCGGTGCAGTTGGCCCACTTCGGCAGCTCGGCCTTCCGCATCACCTCACCCAAGGGCCTGACCGTCCTGATCGATCCCTGGCGCAATCATCCCCGCCGCCACTGGGATTGGTACATCCGGGACATGCCCATGACCGCGGTGGACATCGGCGTGTCCACGCACGCGCACTTCGATCATGACGCCCTCAACCGCCTGGATGCCCACGTCCTTCTCGATCGGCCGATCGGCACCTACACATTGCTGGATGTCGCCGTCTCGGGAATTGCGGACAAGCATTCCATCGACAATTCGGCGGGAACCTACGACTTCGTGAAGGTCTATCGCGAGTTGATGGATACGGACATCACGCCGCCCGACAACCCGCGCTCGTGGGACAATACGCTCGTGGTCGTGGAGACCGGCGGGTTGCGCATCCTGCATTGGGGAGACAACCGGCAGGATCCGCCGGACTATGTTTGGGACATGCTCGGCCGGATCGACATTGCCTTGCTACCGGTCGACGGCTCGCAGCATGTCATGAGCTATCGCTCCGTGGAGCAGATCATCGCGCGGTTGAAGCCGCGGGTCGTGGTGCCGCACCACTACTACATCTGGGATCTGGTGCTGCGCGCGGCCACGCTGCAACCGGCCCACGAATGGGTGCGCCGACACCCCCATCGCATCCTGGAAAGCGCGGCTCAGATGTACACGCGCGAAAGCCTCGATGCGCTGCCCGACGCCACCACCATCGACTACTTCGGCGATCACGTCGCCTTCGACAAGCTGGCCTGGCGCAAGGGTGAGCTGCCCTGAACTCGCGGAGAGGCGGCCTGCCGGCTGGGCGCGCGTCAGCGCCCGAGCCGGTTCCAGCCGCGCAAGCGCTCGATCGCCTCGGCCATGTCCTGCGTCGCGCGCGCATAGGAGAAACGAACGAAGCGGCCGCCGCGTGCTTCGTCGAAATCGAGGCCGGGGGTGGCGGCAACGCCGGTCTCTTCCAGCATCAGCTTGCAGAAAGCCAGGCTGTCGTCGGTGGCGTGTCCCACGTCGGCATAAAGATAGAAGGCGCCGTCCGCCGGCACGATTTTCGTGATGCCGATCTTGGGCAGCTCGGCGAGCAGGAGGTCGCGGTTGTCGCGGTAGACCTGCTTGTTGGCCTCCAACTCGTCGAGCCCGTCGAAGGCGCCGAGGGCTGCAACCTGCGAGATGGCTGGCGGCGAGATGTAGAGGTTCTGTGCGAGCCGCTCGACAGTCCTCACCAGGCCCTCGGGAACCACCATCCAGCCGACGCGCCAACCCGTCATCGAGAAGTACTTCGAGAAGCTATTGATCACGATGGTCTGATCGGTGAACTGAAGCGCCGTCGCCTCAGGCATGCCGTAGGTGAGCCCGTGGTAGATCTCGTCTGAGATGAACCAGATGCCGCGCTGGCGGCAGGTCTCGACGAGGGCGCTCAGCCGATCCGGCTCGAGCATGGTGCCGGTCGGATTGGCCGGGCTGGCGATCAGCAGGCCCGAGATCGCCTCGCGCGCGTGTGCGTCCGCGATGGCCTCGGGTGTCGGCATCCAGCGTGTTTCGGGGCCGGTTTCGATCGAGACCGGTGATGCGCCGAGCGCCGTGAGGATGTGCCGGTAGCAGGGATAGCCCGGCGCTGGCAGTGCAACCTTGGCGCCGATGTCGAAAAGCGCGAGAAAGGACAAGACGAATGCGGCGGACGATCCGCTGGTGACGACCACGCGTTGCGGATCGAGCGTGATCCCGTACCAGCTCTTGTAGAGGCCGGCGATGCGCTCTCTGAGCGGCTCCATTCCCAGTGCGAGGGTGTAGCCGAGCGTGTCGCTGTCGAGTGCGCGCTTGACGGCCTCCCGCGCGGCTCTGGGGGCCGCGGTCGATGGCTGGCCCACTTCCATGTGGATCACGCGCCGGCCCTGGGCCTCGGCGGCGGCCGCCGCGCGCATGACGTCCATGACGATGAACGAGGCGATGTCGCTGCGGCCGGCCGGCGGATTGAGCAGTGTGGCTGCGGCGCGCTGTTCGAGCGATGTCATATTATTCAGACCTCCAGGCTGCAGGACGCGGGCGGCTGTGGGCTCGCCTCGATCTTGCCATGGGACGACCCTATTCGATTGCGCAGGGTCGACCCCCGCATCGTCGTCGCATGCGTATAGAAGGGGGCGTAGCTCGTGCAAAGCCTCTTGGTGTCCAAGTTGATGGCGCGCCGCATTGACCCGGCAGGGTGCCGAGACTAGCGTCGGGCGCTTCGGGGCTGGCGACGGTCAGCGGACGGGATTGCGAACAAGAATCTGGAGGGGCTGGGAGATGCGTCTCCAGCAAGGATCGTTCGGACTGCGAAAAGATATCGGTCGCCGTGCACTTGGGCTGACGATGGCGGCGGCAATCGCGGTGGGAGCCCCTCTGCAGGGCGCTCAGGCGCAGGTGATCAGCTTCATCCGCGACACTGAGATCGAAAGCCTGCTCTCCGATTACGCGCGGCCAATCTTCAGGGCCGCCGGGCTCGGCTCTAACCGCATCACCATGCGGATCGTCAAGCACGAGAGCTTCAACGCCTTCGTTCTCGATGGGCGCAATGTGTTCGTTCACACGGGGGCCATCCAGCAATCGGAGACGCCGAACCAGCTCATTGGCGTCATCGCGCACGAGACGGGGCATATCGCAGGCGGCCACATGGCGCAGTTGCGCGAGCGCATCGCGCGTGACCAGACCAAAAGCCTGCTCGTGAAGCTGCTCGGCATCGGCCTGATCGTGGCCGGCGGCGCCACGGGTGCCAATACGACCGGTGCGGGGATCGGCGCGATCGCGGGCGGTGACGAGATCATCATGCGCTCGCTGCTGGGCGAGAGGCGCGCACAGGAATCTTCTGCCGACCAGGCCGGATTGCGCTTTCTGACGTCGACGAAGCAGTCCGGCCGCGGAATGCTGGAGACATTCGAGCGCTTTGCTCAGCAGGAGTACGTTTCGGCTTCCGGCCAGAACCAGGATGCCTTCGCGCGAAGCCATCCGGTCGCCGCGACACGATTGGCGCAGTTGCGCGATGCCGTCGGCAAGAGCCCCTACGTCAATCAACAGGATGCGCCGGCGTTGCAGATGCGACACGATCTCGTCCGCGCGAAGATCGCAGGCTACCTCGAGCGTCCCCAGACGGTGTTCAATCGCTATCCGGAAAAGAACCAGAGCCTTGCCGCGCGCTACGCTCGCGCGATCGCGCGGTTTTTCCTCAGCGGTGTCGATAAGGCCTTGCCCCAGGTGGATCGGCTGATCAAGGAACAGCCCGGCAATCCCTACTTTCATGAGCTGCGGGCTGATTTCCTGATGCGTTCCGGTCGTACACGGGAAGCGATCCCGTCTCTGCGGCAGGCTCTCAAGCTCATGAAGGGCGATGCCCCCCTGATTTCGGTGCGGCTGGCGCAGGCGCTTGTCGGCACCGACGACGCTTCGGGTGTCGACGAATCCATCGCCCTTGCGCGCAAGTCCATCATCGGCGACCCCAACCCCCAAGCGTACAGGATCCTGGCCAGCAACTACTACAAGAAGGGCCGGACGCCCCAGGCCGACCTTGCGATCGCTGAAGCCCATTTCCTCGAGGGCAACATAAAGCAGGCCAAGATCTTCGCTCAACGCGCGTCACGCGGTCTCAAGGGCGGCTCGCCGGAAGGTCTTAGAGCTGGCGATATCGTGAATTACAAGGGCCCCAGTAGCCCGCTATAAGGTGCCGTTCTCGAATCCGAAGAGGTCTCATGCTCCGTCTGTCCAAATTGGCGCACGCAATCCAGAAGTGCAAATCGCGGGCAATGCTCGCGGGTGCCGCGGTTGCGATGGCTGCCGCTTCCTTCAATCTGCCTGCCGTTGCGCAGAGCCCGACGCCCGCAACTGGCGCGGCGGCCTTCACGCAGGAGCAGAAATCGGCGATCGAGAAGATCGTGAAAGAGTACCTGCTGAGGAATCCGGAAGTATTCCTCGAGGTCCAGCAGGCCCTCGAGTCGAAGATGGAGAAAATCCAGGCGGAACGCCTGCAGTCCGTCTTGAAGGAAAACGCTACCGATATCTATCGTCGCGCCAATTCTCCTGTCGCCGGCAACCCGCAAGGCGACGTGACGATCGTTGAATTCTTCGATTACAACTGCGGTTACTGCAAAAAGGCATTCAGGGACATCTCGAAGCTCGTCGACCAGGACAAGAAGGTCCGGCTGGTGCTGAAGGAACTGCCGATCCTCTCGCGCGGGTCCGAGCAGGCGTCCCGTGTGGCCTTGGCTGCGAAGATGCAGGGCAAGTACTGGGAAGCTCATCGCGCGCTGCTGACCATCCGTGGTGAAGCCAACGAGCAGACGGCCCTGCGCGCGGTGGAAAAGCTGGGCCTGGACATGGCCAAGCTGCGCAAGGACATCGAGTCGCCGGAAGTGAAGGGCGAAATCGCTTTCGTTCGTGGCTTGGCGCAGAAAATGAACGTGCAAGGAACACCTCATTTCCTCGTGGGGGATCGGTCGATTGCCGGCGCCCCGGGCGACCTGCTCGAGCAGATTTCAAAGCACGTCAGCGACTTGCGGGTCCACAAGTGCAGCTTCTGTTGATCCTGTGCGTTGCGGGACGCGGCGATATGCGTCCCGCAACGCACAGCTCAATTGCCCGACTCCCTTCCTGAGCCTTGGAAAAGCTGGTACACGGCAGCTGGTTGTATGGATCCGCAGCGTGAGCTGCCGGGATCGGCAGGCGCGTCTGAGCATATGGCGGGAGCAGATGGGTAAGGACCACAAGGACAAGGAATTCGCCGAGCGGGACCTCATCAGAGAGCTGGCAAATCTGCTTGGCGAGACCGGCCTCAGCGAAATCGAGATCGAACGCGAAGGACTGAAGCTTCGGGTTGCTCGCCAGATCACGACGCAAGCTGTCGTGGCTGGCCCGGCTTCCGCTCCCCCCGTTGCGATGGGGGGCACCGTAGCGGCGTCGTCCTCGCGGCCCGCATCCGCCCCCGCGCCTGAAATCCCCGATTTCTCGAAGCATCCCGGCTGCGTCAAATCGCCGATGGTGGGGACCGCCTACCGCGCGCCCGAACCGGGTGCGGCGCCTTTCGTCGAGATCGGATCGCGCGTGACCCAGGGCCAGACGCTTCTGATCATCGAGGCGATGAAGACGATGAATCATATTCCTGCGCCTCGCGCGGGAACCGTGACGCAAATCCTTTACGAAAACGGACAGCCGGTCGAGTTCGACGAGCCGCTGGTCGTGATCGAGTGAATGGAAGGCCGCCGATTGGGCCGGTCGCCTAGGCAGAGGCCCTAGAGGCGCTCCTGCCGTGGCGGAGTGGAAGACCGCTGCATTCTGGCCGCTGGCCGTGAGAGCGGACTTCCAATCGTGACGCCATACGAAGCCAATGATCTTGCTGGTGCCCCTTTGACCGCAATGTCTGTTCTGAGCCCGCACAGGAGCGAGACGGACTTTGCGGTCGGAAAACGAGAGTAGGCAACAGCGACGGGGGCACAGGTGAGATGTTCGACAAAGTCCTGATCGCGAACCGGGGCGAGATCGCCCTTCGCATTCAACGCGCCTGCAAAGAGCTGGGTATCGCGACCGTCGCCGTGCACTCGACCGCCGATGCGGATGCGATGCACGTGAAGCTGGCGGATGAAAGCGTTTGCATCGGACCGCCGCCGGCATCCGAGAGCTATCTCAACATTCCCCGCCTGCTCGCGGCGTGTGAGATCACCGGTGCCGACGCGATCCATCCCGGCTACGGCTTCTTGTCCGAAAACGCGCGCTTCGCAGAAATCCTCGAAGAGCACGGCATCACGTTCATTGGTCCCACGTCAGAACATATTCGCCTCATGGGCGACAAGATCCAGGCCAAGGAAACCGCCAAGCGTCTCGGCATCCCCGTGGTTCCCGGCTCGGACGGCGCGGTGACGAGCGAGGTGCAGGCCCAGCGGATCGCCCGCTCCATGGGGTTCCCGGTGCTGATCAAGGCGGCGGCGGGTGGTGGCGGCCGCGGCATGAAGGTCGCCCGATCGGCCGAAGAGCTGGACATGGCGCTCAAGACCGCGCGTGCGGAGGCGAAGGCGGCGTTCGGGGACGACAGCGTCTATATCGAGAAGTTTCTCACGCATCCCCGCCACATCGAGATCCAGGTGTTTGGCGACGGCAAGGGCCAGGCCATCCATCTGGGTGAGCGCGATTGCTCGCTGCAGCGACGCCATCAGAAGGTCTGGGAAGAAGCAACGTCTCCAGCCCTCAATTCGGAGGTGCGCGAGAAGATCGGCACGACCGTCGCACGCGCCATGCAGAAGCTGCAGTATCGCGGCGCGGGAACTGTCGAGTTCCTCTATGAGGACGGCGAGTTCTATTTCATCGAGATGAACACGCGCCTGCAGGTCGAGCACCCGGTGACGGAGATGATTACCGGCCTCGACCTCGTGCTCGAGCAGTTGCGGGTGGCATCGGGCAACGCGCTTTCGGTCAAGCAGAGCGACATCGTGCTCTCCGGCCATGCCATCGAATGCCGGATCTGCGCTGAGAACCCGAAGACGTTCCGTCCGTCGCCCGGAAAGATCACGTACTGGCACCCCCCGGGAGGGCTCGGCGTGCGAGTCGACTCCGGCGTCTATCAAGGCTACCGCATTCCCCCCTACTACGACTCGCTGATCGGAAAGCTGGTCGTCGCGGGCAAGAACCGAAACGAGTGCTTGATGCGGTTGCGGCGTTGCCTGTCGGAGTTCGTGATCGACGGCATCGAAACGACGATCCCGCTGTTCTCCGAACTCGTGCGGCAACCCGACATCGTGAATGGCGAGTATGACATCCATTGGCTCGAGAAATTTCTCGGCATGAAAGGCTAAGGCCGCGTGGCGCGCGCATTGGGCGTAACGGTGGAGCTGCTGGTGCCACCGCCCCGTCCCCTGCCGCCATGGCCGAGTGAGGCTTGATCGAATGACCCGGGTCTTCTCCCATCTCGATGCGCTCGAGGCCGAGAGCATCCATATCTTCCGAGAAGCTGCAGCGCAGTTTCGCAAACCGGTCCTGCTGTACTCCATCGGTAAGGACTCTACGGTCCTGTTGCATCTCGCGCGCAAGGCCTTCTATCCTCAGAAGCCGCCGTTCCCGCTCCTGCACGTCGACACGACGTGGAAGTTTCGCGACATGATCGCGTTTCGCGACAAGACCGCGCGTGAGCTGGGCCTGGAGCTGCTGATCCATACGAATACGGCGGGAGCGGAAAAGGGCGTCGATCCCGTTCGTTTCGCGCCGTCCCTCTATACGGACGTGATGAAGACGCAGGCTCTGAAGCAGGCGCTGGATTTGCACGGCTTCGATGCGGCATTCGGCGGCGCCCGGCGCGACGAAGAAGCCTCGCGCGCAAAGGAGCGCGTCTTCTCGTTCCGCTCGCCAGGGCATCGCTGGGAGCCGCGCAAGCAGCGGCCGGAAATGTGGCGGCTCTTGAACGGCCGATTGGGAACGGGAGAAAGCGCACGCGTCTTTCCCTTGTCGAATTGGACGGAGCGCGACGTCTGGCGTTACTTGCTGCGCGAGAAGCTGGATGTGGTACCGCTCTATTTCGCTGCGGACCGTCCGACCATAACGCGGGGCGGTCAGATCCTCGTGCTCGATGACGACCGCTTGCCGCTCGCGGAGGGCGAAACCGTCGTCACGCGGCGCGTGCGGTTTCGGACGCTTGGCTGCTGGCCGCTGACGGCGGCGATCGAGTCCGATGCAGCGGATATCGAATCTGTCGTTGCGGAAACATTGTCGGCGCGCACGTCGGAGCGTCAGGGACGCTTGATCGATCACGATCAGACCGGCGCGATGGAGCGCAAGAAGCAGGAAGGCTATTTCTGATGGCGGCAGGCGCCGGCACCGGACAAGCGGGAATGACGATGGCGTCCGACGAAGCGCGGGCGCTTGCAGCCACATTGCGCGACCTGGATGGGATCGTTCGCATTCTCACGTGCGGCTCGGTCGATGACGGCAAATCGACCCTCATCGGCCGGCTTCTCTGGGAGGCGTCCGACCTCCCGGAAGACACGCGCCAAGGCTTGATCCGTCAGGCCGGGCCGGATGGCATTCCCGACGTGAGTCTCCTACTCGATGGGCTCGTGGCAGAGCGCGAGCAGGGCATTACGATCGATATCGCGTGGCGGTATTTCGATGCCGGCCGTCGCCGGTTCGTTGTCATCGATAGTCCGGGCCACGAGCAGTATACGCGCAACATGGCCTCCGGCGCCTCCCACGCCGACATCGCCATCATGCTGGTCGACGCCAGGCACGGCGTGAAGCGCCAGACGCGACGGCACGCGGCAATTCTCGATCTTGTCGGCGTGAAGCGTGTCGTCGTCGCCGTCAACAAGATGGACCTGATCGACTGGTCGCAAAGCCGCTTCGAGGAGATCGCCGCAGACTTCGCCACCATTACGGAGCGGTTCGCTTTCGAAGAAGCGGTGGCATTGCCGGTTTCCGCCAAGCTCGGCGACAACGTCGCCGGCCGGTCGGCGCACACGCCCTGGTATGCTGGCGAGACACTGTTGGAGATCATCGACAGGGCGCCGAGCCGGATCATTGAAAGCGGCAGCGCGTTTCGCTTTCCCGTGCAGACCGTGTTGCGCGGTGGCACGGATTTCCGCGGGCTCGCGGGGACGGTCGCATCTGGTGTCGTGCGGGTCGGCGATCCCGTTTTCGACGGTCTGAGCCGGCGTCAGGCCAACGTTCGCCGCATCGCCACGATGGACGGGGATCTCGAGCAGGCATCGGCAGGCCAAGCCGTGGTCGTGCAACTCGATACGGACCTGGATGTCGCACGCGGCGCGGTGCTGTCGAGCCCCGACGCGGTTCCCGTTGTCGCGCGCGCGATCGAGGCGCGGCTCGTCTGGTTGGCGGATAGCCCACTCGATGCTTCGCACGGCCTGCTGCTGCGGACGGCGACCGATCTCGTTCCGCTGTCCTCCATTGCGATCCGGGCGCGTCTCGATCTGGAGACGCTGCAGGAAACGGCGGTTTCGTCCTGTTCAACCAACGATATCGTCATTGCCGATTTGAGCCTGGCGCAGGCCGTCGCAGTCGACCGCTTTGCCGATAATCGCGAGATGGGTGCCTTCGTGCTCGTCGATGCGCTGACTGGCGCGACATTGGCGGGCGGCGTGATCGTGACCGCGGCGGCCCGATCGGCGTCGGAGGGCAACGATGCGTTCGTGCTGACGAACGAGATGCTCGCGCGCGGCGTATGTGCGGGGCTTGCTTCGTCCGACCCCGAGTTCCGTCGCCGGGCGCAGGAGGTGGCGATCATCCTGCGCGCAGCCGGCGTAACCGTTGCACGCGACAAGGGACCCGGGGAGAGCTGATTTCAGCTCGCCCTGGGGCCGATCCTGTCATTCCTTGGGCGGCCGTCCGCCTTCGACCGGACCGCCGGTCTTCTTCCAGTTCGAGAAGCCGCCGATGATGTGGGCAACAGGCTTGAGGCCCATATCCTGCACGGTCTTGGTGGCGAGTGCGGAGCGCAGGCCGCCGGCGCAGAAGAAGACGAACTTCTTGTCCTCGCCGAAAATGGGCTTGTAGTAGGGGCTCTCGGGATCGACCCAGAATTCGAGCATGCCCCGGGGGCACGAGAAGGCGCCGGGGATCTTGCCGTCACGCTCCAGCTCGCGCGGATCGCGAAGGTCGACGAGCACGACATCGTCTCGTCCGACGAGCTTGATCGCGTCGGCGGTCTCGATCTCCTCGATTTCGCTCTTGGCCTTCTCGACGAGCGATTTGGCACTGGTCGTGATCTTTTGCGACATGGCAGGCACCTCTGGTCTACGGGATCCTGTTGCACTCATAGCCCGCCGGGAATGGTGACGGAAGGCCCAACGGGACAAGCGACAGACCTGCCCGCAGGAGAGATTGTCTGAGGATATGGCAAATCGTGAGCAGACAACCGCCTCCGGCATGCCACGATTGGCGCGCAGATGATTCTCTTGTCGTCGGCGGGACCTCGCATGTTTCGGAAATCAAACATCGGCTTGATGCTGACAGTGATGCTGGGCGGTTGCGCCGCAGCCGTGCCGGGCTATGTGCCGCCGTCGCCCAAATACGAGAAGGCTCGCGCGGCCGCCCCCATCGGCGGTGGCTTCGATCCGACGGGGAACTACGCGCTGTCGAAGCAGGAGACCGAACTCGACTGCAAGCGGCTGACCGGTGGCATCACGGTCAAGATCCTGCAGATGCGCGATCGCGAGAATCGCAAGTCCGCGTCGAGCCTTTCGACCTCGTTGCAGACGGCCGTACGGCCGGCCGTGGGCGGCACGACCTATGCCGTGGACCTCGATGCGGACTACCGGCGCGATCGCAAGCGCCTGGAAGCGTTGAATGCGAGGCTGATCGAAAAGAAGTGCAAGTCGTTCGACATCGACGCGCAGCTGAAGCCGGGCAACACGGAAACGCCGACAGCCACGGTCGCCGTCCCCAAGGGCTGAGCGACGAGTGTGGTGGATTGGAAGTCGGCTCCATGTCTGCCGTTGGCTCGGCGAGCGGACTCCCAATGATCACGCCACACTACGCCAATGTCTTTGCTCGTGTCCCTTTTGACCGCAATGTCCGTTCCGAGCCCGCCGGGGACTGAGACGGACTTTGCGGGTCGGGACGCGAGTGATCACGGCATTCGACGCGGGGCGGGGAATAGCGTGTCCGAGCGGCCGAGCAAGCGATAGACGACGAGACCGACCCACTCCTGGACGGCATCGTCGACCCGGCGCAGGCCCCGCGCGACCGAGTCGAAGAAGCGCCGGCCATCCTGTGGCCCTGCCGTCCTGAAGTCGGCCGGCCAGGCGATCACGTCGAAGCCCTGCTTTCTGAAGGCGCCGACGGAGCGCGGCATATGTGCGGCTGATGTGACGAGCACGAACCGCTCCCCGGGCTTCGGCGCGAGCAAGCGCCTGGCGAAAAGCGCATTCTCGTGCGTGGTGCGGGACTCGTTTTCCAGAACGATGCGGGCCGCCGCAATGCCCGCCGACGTCAGGTATTGCACGACGAACGGACCGCCTGGCCGGTGCGCCTGAAGGACCGCGCCCGAGCCCCCGGAAACGATGATCCGTGTTTGCGGCATCGCAAGGCCGAGCCGTAGCGTCTCCGTGACCCGCTCGGCGGCGGCATTGAGCGTCAAGGATCGGCGGCCTTCCGAGATCCGCCCATCCTCGGCCCCGCCAAGCAGGATGATGCCGTCCACGCGACCGCTCGGCAGTTGCATCCCGTGCCCGGGAAAGCGCTGTTCGAGCGGCAGGATCAGCCAGCTACCCAGCGGGCTCAGCCCGGCCACGAGCAGAAGGAACAACCCGACACGAGCGATCCTGATCCCGAGCCGCGAGAAGCGACGGCTGCCCGCCAGCACGAGGCCGGCGAGCAGCAACAGGGTTATCAGACTGGAAGGCTGTGCGAAGTACCAAAGCGACTTCGAGACGACGAAGAACATCGGCAGCCCCCGACTTCTACACGTTCACGTCGCGGATCAGCCGGGAAACGGCTTCGCCGTTGCGGCGAGGTACGTCATCGCCGCGGCAACGCCACCTGTGTTGTGCGGAACCTTGGCCAGTCCAAGGCCCATCTCGACGCCGGCAAGGGTGCCGATGATCGTCAGGTCGTTGGTGTCACCGAGATGGCCGATGCGGAACACCTTGCCCGCAACCTTCGACAGTCCCGTCCCCAGCGACAGATCGAAGTGGTCGAGAATGGTCTTGCGGAGGGCGTCGGCGTTGTGACCGTCGGGCACGAGGACGGCAGTCAGAACGGGCGAATAATCCTGCTCGTTCGTTACGAGGTTCTCCAGACCCCAGCTCGCAACAGCGCGTCGGGTTGCCTCGGCGTGCCGCTTGTGCCGTGCGAACACGTTGTCGAGGCCTTCCTCGTGCAGCATGTCGATGGCTTCGGCCAGCGCATAGAGCATGTTGGTGGCCGGCGTGTAGGGGAAATAGCCGTTCTTGTTGTTGGCGATCATCTCGTCCCACGCCCAGAAACTCTTGGGCATCGTGGAGCGCTTGGAGGCATCGAGGGCCTTGTCGGACACGGCGTTGAAGGACAGGCCGGGAGGCAGCATGAGGCCTTTTTGCGAGCCACCGACCGTGACGTCCGCACCCCAGGCGTCATGGCAATAGTCGACCGAACCCAGCGAGGAGATCGTGTCGACCATCAGCAGCGCTGGATGGCCGGCAGCGTCGATGGCCTTGCGCACGGCATCGATGCGGGAAACGGCACCAGTCGACGTCTCGTTGTGGACAACGCAGACGGCCTTGATCGTGTGTCCGGTGTCCTGCCGCAGGCGCTCCTCGATGCGCGCCGCATCCGCACCGGCGCGCCAGTCGGAAGCGATGAATTCCGGCTTGAGGCCGAGTTTCGTGGCGAGGTTCTTCCACAGCGTCGCGAAATGGCCCGTCTCGTACATCAACACCGTGTCGCCGGGCGATAGCGCGTTAACGAGCGCCGCTTCCCAGGCGCCGGTGCCCGATGCGGGAAAGATGACGACGGGGTTCTTGGTCTTGAAGATGGTCTTGATGCCGATCAGCACGCGATGGCCGAGCTTCTGGAACTCAGGTCCCCGGTGATCCAGGACGGGCATGTCCATGGCGCGCAGGATGCGGTCGGGAACGGGAGATGGCCCCGGGATCTGCAGGAAGTGGCGGCCGGCGCGGCGTGGCTCGTTGGACATGGTGTACCTTTCTCAATTCCGGAATTTCATCGCCGCGTGCTTTTGCGGCTGATGGATCATTGTGCTGCTCGTGTGGCGCCGCGCCTTGATTGACAGTCCATGCGGCAAGCGGGTCGTCAATCAAGGCGCGATGAACGCCACACTAAGCTCATGATTTATCTAGTGGCCCTCATGTCGTGCCCAAATCGGTAGGCGGTTGTGGCTATGGGGCGATTTGGGTGCGACGGGCCACTAGTGCCTCGCGCACCATGGCGGCCTTGTGCTCGAGATGCTGCTTCAGGATGCGGGCGAGGCGACTGCCGTCGCGCGCGGCAAGCGCCGTCATGATTTCCTCGTGGTCGTCGATCGCCTCGCGCCAACGCTCCGGCGACTTCCGCGCCAGAAATCGGATGGCGTGGATGCGCAACATCAGGGAATTGTACATCTGTTGAAGCGCGCCGTTGCCGGCGATCTCGAACAGGGCATTGTGAATGGCCTGATTGAGCCGGGTATAGGGGCCCCGCGCTCCCTTGCGATAATGCGCCAGCATATCGTCGTGCATGCGGCGGATCCGGGCGATGTCCCGATCGGTGATGCGGGCGCATGCCAACTCCCCTGCGAGCGCTTCGAGCGCTCCCATGATCGGGAAGAGTTCGGCCACCTGCTCGGCAGTGATCGTGGAAACCGACGCTCCGCGATTGGGATGCAGTGTCACGATCCCTTCCGCCGCCAGAACCTTCAAGGCTTCGCGCAATGGCGTCCGCGACACCTCGAAGCGCTCGCACAGGGCCTGTTCGGGGATCTTGGTGCCGGGAGACAATTCGCCATCCACGATGAGATCGCGAATCAGTGCGACCAGTTCGCCGTGCAGGCTTCGCCGCGCGATAGCAGCGGTTGCGGTCATGGCGATGCTCCCCCTGAGGGTTCGACGCTCCGGCGGTCGATCAACACTTGCATTTTGCATTCATAATGCAAAACTGGGCCTCGTCAAGCCGACACGCATCCGATCCGGAGACCGGGCGGCTTGACGGCCGGGCCAGAACCATGGCCGGTTCAACGATCGTCTCCTGATGCGAGCCTCCAAATGAACGTCCATGTGCCGCCGAACCATGCCCTAGCAAAGCGCATCGCCCGGGAAATCGAAGGCGAGGTGCTGTTCGACCGGGCGAGCCGTGGACGCTATTCGACGGATGCCTCGATCTACCAGATCGAGCCGGTGGGCGTCGTGGTGCCGCGCTCCCAGGCCGACGTAGAGATCGCGGCGCAGGTTGCACGGGAGGAGGGCGCAAGCATTCTGCCGCGCGGCGGCGGCACCTCGCAGTCGGGACAGACCGTCGGACGCTCGCTGGTCATCGACTTCACGAAGCACGTCAATCGCGTGTTGGAGGTCGACAAGGAGGCCGCGACATGCCGCGTCGAGCCTGGCATCGTGCTCGATGAATTGAACCGGCAGATCAAAGGGACGGGGCTGTGGTTTCCTGTCGACGTCTCGACTGCGAGCCGGGCCACCATCGGCGGCATGACCGGCAACAATTCGTGTGGGACCCGCTCGATCCGCTACGGCATCATGCGCGACAACGTGCTCTCCATCGACGCGATCCTCGCCGATGGAACAAAGGCCCATTTCGGAGAGGTGCCGGCCGACTTTCGCAAGCTCAACGTACCGGATGCCGCGCGTGACCTGTTTCGCGATCTGATGGCGCTGGGCGAGCGCGAGGCGGCCCATATCGGCCAAGCGTTTCCGGGCGTATCGCGGCGGGTGGGAGGCTATCTCATCGACGCGCTGCTGCCGCCTCGTGCCGATGCCGGGCCGATCAACCTCGCGACGCTTCTGTGCGGATCGGAGGGGACGCTCGCCATCTCGCGGCAGATCGAATTGAAGCTCTCCCCGCAGCCCAGGAACAAGGCGCTGGGGATCTGCCATTTCGCGACCTTCCGCAAGGCGATGGAGGCGGCCCAGCATATCGTGAAGCTCGGCCCGGTGGCGGTTGAAGTCGTCGATCGCACGCTGATCGGGTTGGCGCGCGATATCGCCATGTTCCGGCCGGTGATGGATACGTATGTGCGTGGCAGGCCGGAAGCCCTTCTGCTCGTGGAGTTCGCCGAGGAGGACCAGTCGGAAAACCTGCGCCGCGTCGAGCGTCTGGCTGAATTGATGGGCGATCTGGGTCATCCCGATGCCGTGGTGAAGGTGGCCGACGCGGCAGGTCAGAAGGCCGTCTGGGAAGTGCGGGCGGCCGGCCTCAACATCATGATGAGCATGAAGACCGAGGGCAAGCCCGTCTCCTTCATCGAGGATTGCGCCGTCCCGCTCGAGCATCTGGCCGATTACACGGAGCGCTTGACGGCTGTCTTCGAGAAATATGGCACGACCGGCACCTGGTATGCGCATGCCTCGGTGGGATGCCTGCATGTGCGCCCGGTGCTCAATCTCAAGCTGGAGAAAGACGCCAAGACCATGCGCGCCATCGCCGAGGAGGCGTTCGCGATGGTGCGGGAATACAAGGGTGCGCACTCGGGCGAACACGGCGACGGTCTCGTGCGCTCGGAGTTCCACGAGGCGATGTATGGCCGCAAGACGGTCGAGGTGTTCGAAGCCGTGAAGGATCGCTTCGATCCGAAAGGCGTGCTCAATCCGGGCAAGATCGTGCGCGCGCCACGGATGAACGACCGCACGCTGTTCCGCTACAAGCCGGACTACGCGGTTGCCGACGTCCAGCCCGCGCTCGATTGGTCGAGCTATGGCGGCGCGGCCGGCGGCCTGCAGGGCGCCATCGAGATGTGCAACAACAACGGCGAATGCCGAAAGCTGCAAGCCGGTGTGATGTGCCCGAGCTATCGCGCGACGCTGGACGAACGGGATGTCACCCGTGGCCGGGCCAATACGCTGCGCCTCGCAATTTCCGGGCAACTCGACGAGCCGGCAGGCCTTGCAAGCGATGCCGTGGCGGAGGCCCTGGAACTGTGTGTGTCATGCAAGGCGTGCCGGCGCGAATGTCCGACCGGCGTCGACATGGCGCGCCTCAAGATCGAGGCACTGGCAGCACGTGCCAAGAAGAATGGTATCTCCCTGCACGACCGCCTGATCGCGTATCTGCCGCGCTATGCACCCTATGCCGCGCGCATCGCACCCGCGCTGAACGCGCGCAATGCAATCCCCGGCCTCGCCAAGCTGGCGGAGCGACTGACAGGATTTTCAGCCAAGAGAAAGTTGCCGACCTGGCGCGGCAAGCTTTTCCGTCTCGACGAGCCGGTGGGCCCTGCGGATGGCCGTCGCGTCGCGCTGTGGGCAGACACGTTCAACACCTACTTCGAACCCGATGTGCTGTGGGATGCCGTCGATGTTCTGGTGCGCCTCGGCTATCGCGTGGAGCCGCTGTCGCTCGGTCGTGGCACGCGACCGGTCTGTTGCGGGAGGACCTTCCTCTCCGCAGGTCTCGTCGATGAGGCGCGCAAGGAGGCGGGACGGCTCATCGAGGCGGCAAAGCCCTACCTCGACAGCGGAGTGCCGATCGTCGGACTGGAGCCCTCCTGCGTGCTGACGGCGCGGGACGAGCACCAGGCGATGAAGCTTGGACCGGATGCGGTGCGACTGGGTGAGGCTGCCGTGCTGTTCGAGGAACTCCTGGCGCGGGATCTGGCCGCGGGCCACATTTCCGGGCCGATCGCCAGCGGTGCCGGCAAGGCGCTGCTGCATGGCCACTGTCATCAGAAATCGTTCAACGTGATGGGTTCGGTGGGCAAGGCGCTGTCCCTCATCGAAGGCCTGCAGGTCGAGACGGTCGAAACGAGCTGCTGCGGCATGGCCGGCGCATTCGGCTACGGCGCCGACACCTACGAGGCGTCGATGAAGATGGGGGAACTGTCGCTGCTGCCGGCAGTGCGCAAGGCGGAAGCCGAAACCAGCATCGTCGCCGACGGCTTCTCGTGTCGCCATCAGATAGCAGACGGGGCGCAACGGTCCGGACGGCATGTGGCTAGCGTGCTCGCCGAGGCGATGCGAAGATCGTCGTGAAGTGTTGCCGCGCTGTGCTCGCGGCAACGGTGCTCAGTTGGATTGTTCTTGCGGAGATGAGGGATGGGGAAGATCTTCGAGTTGACCGCCGTCGAGGCGCGCGACCGGATGGCCAGGGGCGAGATGACGGCCGAGGCCTATGTCAAAGCGTGTCTCGACCAGATTTCGGCGCGTGACGCCGACATCGAGGCGTGGGCTCATCTCGATCCCGACCATGCGCTCGAACAGGCGAGAGCCGCCGACCGGTATCGCGCCTCCGGCCGCGCGCTCGGAACTCTTCATGGCCTGCCCGTCGGCATAAAGGACATCATCGACACGGCAGACATGCCGACCGAGCACAACTGCGCAATTTTCAAGGGCCGCCAGCCCGACAAGGATGCGGCGTGTGTGTCGGCGATCCGTGCGGCAGGCGGCATCATCATGGGCAAGACGGTGACCACCGAACTGGCCAACACCAATCCCAGCAAGACGAAAAATCCGCATAACAAGGAACATACGCCCGGCGGCTCGTCGGCAGGCTCGGGCGCTGGTGTCGCAGCGGGCATGATTCCGCTCGCACTTGGAACGCAGACGGGGGGCTCGGTCATTCGTCCGGCATCGTTCAACGGTGTGTATGGCTTGAAGCCGACGCTCGGGCTCATTTCGCGGACCGGCGTGCTGCTGCAATCGCATACGCTCGATACGGTGGGTGTCTATGGGCGGTCGCTGGCCGATCTGGCACTGCTTACCGACGCGCTGTCGGGGCACGATCCGAGCGATCCTGTCAGCTACGCACGGGCGCGCCCAAATCTATCCGCGGCGCTTGCATCCAAAGCGCAGGTGCAGCCGACTTTCGCGTTTTTCCGTTCGCCTGCATGGGAAGCGGCCGAACCGGCGGCGCGCGCCGCGATCGAGGCCTTCGTCGCAAGCCTCGGCAGCGTGGCACGCGAAGTCGAGATCCCGGAAATGGACGGTATCGTAGAGCACCATGGCAATGTCATGGGGGCGGAGAACGCCGGCTATTATGGGCCTTTGCTCACCAAGCATCCCGAAGGGTTGAGCGCGAACATCACCGCGCGCCTGAAAGCGAGCCTGACGATCACGGGCGGCGACTACGTCCGCTCGCTGAATGCGCGTGAAACGGCGTACGCCGGTGTCGCGCGCGTGCTCGACAGCGAAAGCGCGATCTTGACACTGTCCTCTTGCGGACCTGCGCCGAAGGGCTTTGCCACGACCGGCAATGCGATCTTCAATGGCATGTGGACGCTGCTCGGCGTGCCGTGCGTGTCGCTGCCATTGATGACCGTGGATGGCATGCCGTGCGGCGTACAATTGATCGGCAAGCGGCGCGACGAGGCGCGGCTCCTGGCGACGGCGCGCTGGCTCGAGGGGCGCGTCAAAGCCGCCCACTGATGTTGGGGGCTATCACGTGGAACGATAAACGAAGAAGGTGGAGTGCATGGCACGGCGCATCATCGACATTTCTGTCGCGCTGAAAGCGGGCATCGCCTCCGATCCGCCGGGCGGCGAGCCGAAGATCCACTACGAGACGCACGAGGAATCGATCCCGCGCATGCTCAAGCATTTCCCGGGCATGACAAAGGATCAGCTGCCCGGCGGCGAAGGATGGGCGACCGAGCAGTGCCAGATCTCCACGCACAACGGTACGCACGTCGATGCACCCTACCATTACGCGACCACCATGGACGGTGGGAAGCGCGCGATCACGATCGACGAGGTGCCGCTGGAGTGGTTCTTTCAACCGGGTGTGAAGCTCGATTTCCGGCATTTCCCGAACGGCTATGTGGTGACGGCGGGCGATATCGAGGCCGAACTGAAGCGCATCGGGCACGAGTTGAAGCCGTTGGAGATCGTCGTCGTGAACACGGCCGCCGGCGCGCGCTATGGCGAACCGGACTACGTGCCGACGGGCTGCGGCATGGGGCGGGAGGCAACGCTCTACCTGACCTCGCGTGGTGTGCGCGTCGTCGGCACGGATGCGTGGTCGTGGGACGCGCCGTTCGTCTACACGGCCAGGCGCTACGCCGAGACGAAGGATGCGAGCCTCATCTGGGAGGGGCACAAGTCCGGCCGCGAGATCGGCTACTGCCAGATCGAGAAGCTCGCCAATCTCGAGCAACTCCCCGCGACGGGCTTTGACGTCGCCTGCTTCCCGGTCAAGGTGGAGGCAGGCTCGGCAGGCTGGACGCGGGCGGTCGCAATCATCGGGTAACGGTCGGAACCGGAGGTCCGGGCAACCGCCGAAGGGGCCCCTCGGAGTGAAGGCAAAGGAGCCGGGATGCGCGCTGCGGTATGTCAGACGTTGGAAGGGCCAGGGAAGGTCGTGGTGGCGGATTTGCCTGCCCCTGTGCCGGGCAAGGGCGAGGTGCTCGTGCGCGTCAAGGCGGTCGCGCTGAACTTCCTCGATACGCTGATCACGCGCGGCAAATACCAGTACAAGCCGGATCTGCCGTTTTCACCCGCCGCCGAAATAGCGGGCGTTGTCGAAAGTGT
The DNA here is from genome assembly GCA_041397775.1 of Hyphomicrobiaceae bacterium. Classification (GTDB taxonomy): domain Bacteria; phylum Pseudomonadota; class Alphaproteobacteria; order Rhizobiales; family Hyphomicrobiaceae. The sequence goes on from JAWKWB010000007.1 coordinate 161,445, forward strand.
CGGCGAAGGCGAGGAACGCTTGCGCGTCGGTCAGCGCGTCTGTGGCTACATCGGCTGGGGCGGAGCGCGCGAGCTGGTTGCTGCAAAGGCCGATCTTCTCGTCGAAATTCCCGACGGCGTCAGCGACGAGGTTGCGGCGGGAACGAGCGTGACCTACGGCACGGCAATCCACGGCCTGAAGGATCGTGGCGTTCTGAAAGGTGGCGAGACGCTGGCCGTGCTCGGCGCATCGGGTGGTGCCGGGCTGGCAGCGGTCGAACTCGGCAAGCTCATGGGCGCCCGGGTCATCGCCGTCGCCTCGACGCAGGAGAAGCTCGACCTGTGCGTGGCGCATGGGGCCGATGCCGGACTGAACTACGCTACCACGGATCTGAAACAGGGATTGCGAGGTCTGACCGACGGCCGCGGCGTCGACGTCATCTACGACTGCGTCGGCGGAGACTATGCCGAAGCCGCATTGCGGTCGATCGCCTGGGGCGGACGCTTCCTTGTCGTTGGCTTCGCAGCGGGACAGATCCCGCGGATTCCGCTGAACTTGATGCTGCTCAAGAGTTGTGGCGTGCTGGGCGTCTTCTGGGGGGAGATGGTCATGCGCGCACCGCACGTGCAGCGCGCCAACCTCGAGCAGATCCTGCAATGGATCTCCGAAGGAAAGCTCAGGCCGCACATTCACAAGGTCTACCCGCTGGAGCAGACGGGCGAGGCCATCGCTTCGCTGGAGACGCGGACGGTAACCGGCAAGGTCATCGTCGCGATTTGACGCTGAGGCGCATACGTCGAGGGAAACGAAGATGTCGGAAAAGATTGCTGTGATCGGCACGGGGCAGATGGGCTCGGGCATGGCCCGAAGGCTGGTGGCCAGCGGGCATGATGTCATGGGGTATGACATCAACACGCAGGCCCGGCAGACCCTGCGCAAGGAGGGGCTTGCCGTCGCAGAAACGATGAAGGAGGCGATCGCCGGCCGCAGGATCATCCTGACGAGCTTGCCCGATCCCAAAGCGGTGCGTGCCGCCTGGCTTGGCGAGGCGGGGCTTGCCAGCATCGCCGAGAAGGGCGACCTCATTCTCGAGTTGAGCACGATCGATCCCGGGACGATGAAGGAGGTCGGTGCGGTTGCGGCCGCACGTGGCGTCGACGTCATCGATTGTCCGGTGAGCGGCAGCCCCGCCGAGGCGGCCCAAGGCAAGCTTGTCTTGATCGTTGGGGGCGAGGATGCGGCGCTCGCGCGGGCGGAGCCGGTCCTCAAGTTGTTGGGAGAGACCTGGAAGCATACGGGCGCGGTCGGGACGGCGAAGGTCGTGAAGCTCGTCAACAACATGATGTCGATGGGCAACGTGCTGATCGCCTGCGAAGCATTCGCCCTCGGCGTGTCGGCTGGCGTCGAGCCCGAACGCTTGTTCGACGTGCTCTCCGTCAGCGGAGGTCGCTCGCATCACTTTCTCAAGCGGTTCCCGAACGCCATCAAGGACGACTATCGCCCCGGGTTCAAGATGGAGCTTGGTGAGAAGGACTTGGCACTCGCCATCGACTTCGGACGAACCATCCACATGCCGACGCCCGGAGCGTCCGCGGTGCGCGAGTTGATGGCGACGGCCTTGTCGTCGGGCTATCGCGGGCAGGACATCGTGGCCTTGCTCGACATGTACAAGCGGTGGGCCAAGGACGGCAGCGTGACCTGAGGCCGATGGGGCGTCAGACGGCCGGTAGGTCGAGGCAGGCGCGTAGTCCGCCTGCCTCCGACGCCTCGAGCGCGAATGTACCCCGGTAGGATTGCGCCAGATCGGCAACGATCGAATGACCAAGGCCAGAGCCAGGCTTGGATTCGTCGAGACGGCGTCCGCGCTTGATGCCTTGATTGCGCTGCTCCTCGGTGAGACCGGGGCCATTGTCATCCACTGTGATGAGGAGACGGCGCCCGCCCTCGGCCTCCGGCTTGCCGGCGAGCCGCACGACGACATCCACCTCGTCCTCGGTCCACTTGCAGGCGTTGTCCATGAGGTTGCCGAGCATTTCCTCGAGATCCTGGCGTTCGCCCTGGAAGCGCGCGCCGGCCGGGCAGGTGATTTCGATGACGAGGCCGCGCTCCTGATAGATGCGTTCGAGCGCGCGGCGCAGGCCGTCGAGGACCGGGGCGACATCCGTGACACGGCCGACCACACCCACCCTGGCCGCGACGCGCGCACGGTCGAGATAGTGATTGACCTGATCGCGCATGAGCTTTGCCTGCTCGGCGATCTTCTGGGAGGACGGGCTGGTGTCTGCGGTCGCCTCGTTCGTGATGACGGCGAGTGGCGTCTTCAGGGCATGGGCGAGATTACCGACCTGGGTCCGCGCCCGCTCGATGATGTCCTGGTTCGACTGGATGAGCGCGTTGATCTCGGCTTGCAGCGGCTCGATCTCGGAGGGCGGATTGCCGACGAGCCGTTCTGCCTCGCCGGTCCGGACGGCCGATAGGCGTTCGCGGATCTGGCGCAACGGTAGTAGACCGAACCGGACCTGCATGTAGACCGAGAGGAGGAGCCCAAGGCCCGCGATCGCCAGCGAGATGGCGAGCGGCAGTCGGAAATCGGCGATGCGCGTCTCGGCGAACTGGAGATTGCCCGCGACCACGTAGGAGTAGAAGTGCGGGGTATCCTGCTCGCCGGCGCTGTAGACCTGCTCGGCAATGCGCAGGGGTTCGCCGACCGGCCCTTTCTCCTCGTGCCAGCGGATGTCGTAGCGATCGGCCTTCATGCCGAGGGAGGAAGGTAGCGGCAATGCTTCGCTGGCGAGCGAGGCGGAAACCATGCGCTTGCCGGGGCTGTCGTCGAGGGGCGTGATCTGCCAGTACCAGCCGGAATGGGACAGCTCGAACAAGGGCTCGCCGACGTTGCGGGGAAAGCGCGGCTCGGGTTGGCCCTGGTCGGTGCTGAAGGCGACGAGGATGGTGAGAAGCTGGCTGAGCCGCGCATCGAAGCTCGCGCGCACGTCACGCGTATGCACGACGTCGATGATGATGCCGGCGATCGGAAGGACCAGCAACGACCAGACGGCGGCCGTGGCGAACAGGCGCGCGGCGAGGGAATTAAGCTTCATCACCGTCGGCCGTGAGGCGATATCCCAGACCGCGCACGGTCTTGATGAGGTCGGGCGCGATCTTCTTGCGCAGCCGACCGATGAAGACCTCGATGGTGTTGCTGTCGCGATCGAAGTCCTGCTCGTAAAGGTGCTCGACCAGTTCCGTACGCGATACCACGCGACCCTTGTGGTGCACGAGATAGGCCAGCAGCCGGTATTCATGCGAGGTGAGCTTGATCGGCTGCCCGTCGACCGTTACGCGCGCGGACTTGGTGTCGAGCCGCAATGGGCCGCATTCGATCTCGGATTTCGCATGCCCCGACGCACGGCGAACCTGCGCGCGGACCCGTGCCAGGAGTTCCTCGATATGGAAGGGTTTGGCGAGGTAGTCGTCGGCGCCCGCGTCGATGCCGGAAACCTTGTCGCTCCACCGGTCGCGGGCGGTCAGAAGGATGACCGGGAAGTTCCGATCCGCCCTGCGCCATTGCTCTAGGACGCTGATTCCGTCCATCTTCGGAAGCCCGATATCGAGAATGACGACGTCGTAAGGCTCCGTTTCTCCGAGGAAATAGCCTTCTTCGCCATCGCCGGCCCGATCCACTGCAAAGCCCGCGTCGGCCAGCGCCGCAGCCAATTGCCGGTTGAGGTCCGGATCATCCTCGACAATCAAGGCGCGCACGCTTCCCTCCTCGTCCCCGTTTCGGGAGAACTCAGTTGCGTGGCGGAATATAATGGCTTTCGCTAGGCGAGCCTAGTGTAGCGCATCTGACGTTTGGTACCCACTCGCGGCTGGAACCATGACCAAACGTCAGATGCAAAAGCTACAATGGGAAGATGTCACTTCCAGTGTCCCGACCGACAGCCCGTTGCATCATCGGCGGTCGCTGACCTGCAATGCAGTGCGGGCATCGATGACCTGATTTACGATCTGGCCGGCGGGCCGCCGCAGGTGGATGTGATAGGTGAAACGAGCCCCCTCCCGGCAGAGCACGATGCGCACGAGATCGCCGTCTTGACGCTGGCGCACGAGTGCGTGGATGCCGTTGGCGGGAATCAGCTTCTCCTTGAGGACGATCGTCGCGGCATCGGACCAGTCCAGGATGCAGTGCGGAGGGTTACTCGGTTCGGCAACGGCGGGACGGCCGGCGCCGGACAGGGCCAGGACAAGGTAGACGGCAATGGCAGCAAGTCGTGTCATGTCATTTTGCTCTCTGACCGACACAATGCCTGCCCCCGTCTGAACGGCATCTGAACCGATCAGAGCCGCCAGGAAAGCGAGCGACGTTCTAGTGTGGCGTCGCGCCTTGATTGATCGATGCGTGCGGCAAGCTATTCGTCAATCAAGGCGCGATGAACGCCACACGAAGCTCATGATGTATCTCGTGGCCCTCATGTCGCGCCAAAATCGGACAGCGTCGCGGCTATGAAGCGATTTTGGCGCGACGGGCCACGAGTGTGGTGACGGCGCGGGCGCGGCCGATGATGGTCATGAGTGTGCCGGCGAGCCCGCCGATGGCCTGCGCGACGAGAACGAGGTCGCTCCCGAGGCGCTCGATGAGGTCGCCCGAAATGTCGATGCCGAACGCGGCAAGCAGCGTAGGTGCAACCGTCGAGAGGGCCGTGACGATGGCGCCCCACACAGTGAGGCTCTCGCCCCACCACTTCGTGGGCGTGGGGGCTGGCGCTTGGGTAACTGGTGTCACAGCATCGGGCATGATGTCGTTCTCCTGTTTTTCGTTGAGGGGCGGCGTGAACGTCTGGGACGCGCGGACGAGCACAAGGGCCGCGCGCGTCGTTGCATCGAGCCGGCGCAGCCAACCCCGCCCGAACCTCCAGAAGTGGGAGAGGGACTGGTAGTGCCGACGCCGGATGTCGGCGTAGCGCGCGAGGGTGGCGGCGGTGTCTCGAGCCTGCGCGGCTGACAGTGTGATCGGGCCGATCTCGCCGTCGACATCGACACCGAGCGCCTGCTGCAGCATCCGAGACGCTCGGCCGACGCCCTGGTTGACGGCGGCGTCGAAGTGCATGAATGCGATTGCAGCGGGCAAGTCGGGACAGCGGGCTTTCTGCCAATAGCGCCCGAGATAGATTTGGCGCACCTCGCTGTCGGAGAGGTTGCGTAACTCGCTCTTGAGATGCTCGGCGGTCGTCGACGTGAGAGGAATACCGCGGACATTGGCGAGTACGCCGATCGTGATGCCCTTGTTCGTGGCGCCGCCGGGATCGAAGGGATCGTCCGACCAGCCACCCTCGAACAGCAGGACATGCTCCAAGGCCGATGAGAAAAGCGGGCTGTCGGGGCGGGCGGCAGGCCTGATTTGCGCTGGCGCAGGGAGGCGATAGCCAAGGACACGGGCAACGTCGAAGGCCGCGACGGTGACGGCATCGGATTGATTGCCGCCCAGCAGGACGACCGACCGTTCGGTGCGGCCGACAAGGAAGCCGACGTGGCCGGCGGATGGATCGCTGCCGCGCGAGAGCACCGTGACGGCGCCGAGTGTGGGCGTTTCGGCAGCAATGCCCCAGCTCAGGTAGGAGCGGGCCGCAAGGGAGCGGCTTCCCGTGATGTTGGAAGCCTCCAGGCATGCACCGACGAATGCGGCGCACCAGGGAACGGCATCGTCGACGATGGAAGGATGACCCGAGCGTTCGAAATAACCGGAAATGCGGGGATTGTTGCCCCTGCCGGCAGTCTCGCGCTGCCCGAGCTCCGCCCAGGCAGCCGGCATCCATGGCGGCTGGTTCATGAGGTTGCCCTCGCGTGAGAGGTCTGGTGGATCAGACGATCGCGTCGCGGGCCGAGCCCCGCCCCCACGTCGCGGAGACCTGATGGACCCGGATGTGGACGGCAGGTTGTGGCCCACCGAAGTCGGTGGTCTGCTCGACGGTCGTGTAGGTGATGGCGGTGGTCGGCGTCGTGATCGTGCGAACGACGTCAGGGCCGTCGAGGATGTCGACCTCGTAAAGTTCCGCGTCTTCACCGAGCGGAAGGTCCGTCATGGACCAGTTGTCGCCGCCTTGCCGCGTGCGGCGGGTCCACGTCACGGTGAGATCGCCGCCGCTCCGCTGCGCCCGGATATGGACGGGACTGTAGGGCCGGCGGCCGATGCCGGAAAAAGCATGCGTGGCGCTCGCGAAATCGGCATGGGCGATATCGAGGGCACCTGGCCCATAGCGCCAGTTCAGCATCAGGCCGATTTGATCGCTCGTCAGCGGAACGGGCGTCAGGGCGGCATCGAGCAGGACGAAGCGGGCGCCCGCCGACACCACCGACGCCATGGCCACCTCGGTCCCGGCCTGGCCGCGCAGCAGGCGCGACAACTCGTAGGTCCGGTCTGCGACAAGAACGGCTTGCTCGAATTGGAGCACTTCCCAGAGGCCCGGCGCGCTCCGCACGGCGGCAGCGTTCGCACCCGACAACACGGCGAGCGCGGTTGCCGACGTGAGCGTACCGGCGTCGAGCCTGACGCGGAAGCGGGTCGCGTGGTCGATGCGTCCCTCCGGCCCGGGCGGAAGAGGATCGAGTGTCAGGCCGGTCGTCGCCAGACGCTGGGCCTGGGCGGCAAGTGTAAATCCCGAGGCTTCCGGCGAGCGATAGAAGGCCACGCTGCCCGGCCAAGGGATGCGCGCCGCTGCGACATGACCGGCATCGGGATCCTCGTTGCCCGAAAGGACGGGCAGATCGAGAAATATCCCCAGCGGCTGGCCCGACGCGGGCACCGCGGGCGCAGGCTGAGCCCGCACGATGGCATGGCCGGGTACGTAGATCGACGGGTCGAGGCTGCGCGCCTCGATCTCGCGCGACGACTGGTCGCCGATGGAGACGATGCGCAGCGGCAGGGCCCGGCCATCATGCAACAGCGCCACCGTGTCGGAGGGCTCGAGTGCCATGCGGCTCGGGGGCAAGGTGAAGCTGGCACGCTCGCGACCAGCCCAGGTATCGAACAGCCACGTCTCCGCGATGCGCGTTGCGCTCTCGCTGTCGAGCGTCAGCGCGAGTTCGGCAACCGAGGAACGCCCGCTGGCACCGACGAGCCGGTGGGACGCGGCAACGGCCTGTCGATAGTCGCTTTCGAGCGCGGCATAGGCGATACGCGCGGCGGCGGGCAGTTCCGTTTCCTGTCCGCGCGTCAGCGAGACGAGCGCTGCTTCAGGCTTGGTTTCCACGAGATCGTCGCGGCCCACCGTGGCCGCCGTCGGCCGCGTGCCGCGGTGCCTGAAGTGGATCAGGTCGCCACTTTCGACGGCATCGATGAAGTAGGCCAGTTCGAGTGGCGCCATGGCCTCGCGCGCGGACATGACCCGTTCGACCTGGAGGCCGGGCACGACTCCGTCGAGGGCACGCACGTCGAACGCATCGAAGGCGAAGTCGGTGAGCAGGGCGTCTACCACGCTTGCCAGCGGCTGGCTGGCGATGCGTCCGGTGAGCCAATGCCCCAGGCGCCAGTTCTCGCCGTCGCCCCAGGCCGTGGCGTTGGCTGGGAAAGCGGGATAGGGGCGGGCGTCCCACGCATAGAGATGCACGTGGCCGAGGTCCAGCATGCGGCCGCCATAGTTCGTGGAAACCGGATTGCTGCCGGCCAGATAGTCGGGGTGGTCGGGGTCGAAGAACTCGGTGAAGGCTTGAAGGTAGCGGCGCTGGACGAGATCGTCCCGCGTGCCGCGCGAATAATAGGGCAGGAACGACTCCGCACTCTTGGGGTCGACGAAGACGTTGGGCTGGTTCGCGCCCTTGTCGGCCGAGGGGCAGCCCAGTTCCGTGAGCCAGAAGGGTTTGGATTGCGGCACCCACGCCGTGGGCGCGCCGCTTTCGACGCCGCCGGGCCGGTCGAAGTGCGGATTGAGCCACCACGACTTCAGGTCCTTGTAGCGGAACACCCACGGCTTGCCGGTGCCGTCGGTGATGGGGGTGCGGACCTGGGCATCGCGATCGCCTTCGCTGGCGTAGTACCAGTCGTATCCCTCGCCGCCCGTGAGGCCGGACTTCAGGTAGTCGAGGTCGTAGATGGAACGGGCGCCGGCCACGCGATCCAGGTGATCGAAGCCGTCACGCCAGTCCGACAGCGGCCAGTAGCAATCGATGGCGACGGCATCGACGGATGGCGATGACCACAGCGGATCGAGATGGAAGTGGACGTCGCCACTGCCGTCCGTGGGATGATGGCCGAAATACTCCGACCAGTCGGCGGCATAGCTGACCTTCGTTCCCGGTCCCAGAATGGCCTTCACGTCAGCGGCGAGCGCCACGAGGGCGGCGACGAAGGGATAGCTGCCGGGACCCGACTGGACTTGGGTCAAGCCGCGCAGTTCCGAGCCGATGAGAAAGGCATCGACACCACCCGCTGCCACGGCGAGCTTGGCGTAATGCAGGATCATGCGCCGCAAGGTCCATTCGGGCGGCCCGGTATAGGTCACGGTGTCGCCGGCGATCGCGAAGTGGCCCGGGGCCGCAGTTCCCACGAACGCCGCGATCTGCGTCGTGGCGGCGGCCGTCTTGTCGGGCGATCCGGGTTGCCCAGGCGCGGGCGCGACGGTGATCCGTCCGCGCCAGGGATACGAGGGCTGTCCACTCGCACCGGAATAGGGATCGACGAGGCCGTTGCCGGATGGGATGTCCATCAGGATGAAGGGCGTCAGCGTAACGGCGTGGCCGCGTGACTTGAGATCGCGAATGGCCGCGATCACCGTCTGATCGGAGGGCGTGCCGCCGTAGGCGGGGCGGCCGTCGTGCAGGCTGACGAGTGGTGCGCCGGCGCGGGTCAGGCCGGCCACGCTCCATTGCAGGGGGCTCGTCTCCTTGATCGCGCTGTCGACGGCGGGACGCACGAGGCACGCGCCGGCCCGCAGGTCGCTGCCGAACCAGCTCACGACGAGCGAGGTCGAACGGGCGTTGGGCAACGTCGCCGTGAGTTGATCGAGCGCCACGCCCCAGTCGGTCGCGCCCTGCTTCGAGTGCGTGTTCTCGGGCTCGGATTGGGCAGCGCCGACGCGTCGGCTGACGGGCACGGGAGAATAGACGAATTCCCCCGATCCGGGAATGAGAACGGTGCCGCGAACGCTCTTCTCGAAATCGTCGACGGCCCGATGCACCTCGAACGAGAGCTGTGGAATGCGGTTACCGAACACTTCGAGCGGCATGCTCTCGAAAACGACATAGGCGAGGCCGAGATAGGCAGGGGCATGCGCGATGCCTTCGTGCGCCACGACGAGCGCGTCGGGCGATTGCGTTTCGGTGCCGCGATAAAGACGCCATGTGTATCGCGTCAGATCGAGTTCCTTGCCGTCGGCCCAGACGCGCCCGAGGCTGGTGATTTCTCCTTCGCAGAGGCCGACGGCGAAACTCGCGAAATAGCTGTAGGTGGTGCTGCTGGCTGCGGAGGGCTGGGAGCCGCCGATGCCCTTGCCGCCGCCGCCGCCGCCTGTCGTGGTCGCACGCTCCTCGAGCGGCCGTGCCCAGATCACCTGGCCTCCCAGCCGTGCCCGGCCGTAGAGGCGAGGAACCGCGGCGCCTTCGGTCGAAGCCGTCACCCTCAAGTCGGACAAGCGGGGCCCCGACGCGGCGCGGGTGGGTCCCGACGCGCCGAAAAGGGCCTGGTCGACGAAGGTGCCTGCCAGCGCACCGATCTGCGAACCGATGACGGCGCCGGAAATCGAGGTGCCGAGCACGCTGATGCCGGCCGGCAGCAGGGCGTTGCCGACGGCGGCGCCGGCAACGGTCAGAGCGAGCGTGGCCATCAGTCGATCACTCCGGGAAAGGTGAAGGCTGCAGCGATGCGGCGGCGCCACCACGGCGTCAGCGGCACCTCGCAAACACGTGCGCCCTCGATCGCATGGATGATGCTGCCGGTGCCGAGCGGCGAGCTATTGCTGCCGACCAGGATCGCGGCATGCTTGGCAAGGTAGCGGTCGCGATAGCGGAAGATCAGGACGTCTCCGGTGCGCGCGGCTTCAATGGGCGTTTCGGCGAGATGCCGGCGCGCGGCCGCAATCAGCGTCTCCTCGCCGGTCGTCTCCGACCAGTCTGGACCATAGCCGGGAATGGCCTCCGCCTCCCGGCCCACGATCGCGCGATAGACGCCGCGAACGAGCCCGATGCAGTCGACGCCGGCGCCACGCAGGCTCGCCTGATGATGATAGGGCGTCCCGATCCACGTTCGGGCTTCGGCGAGGATGGCGGCGCGTGTCACAAGGGCGCTGGACGGTTCCGTCATGATGCCTCCGTCGTCGTGGCGTCTCCGGGAACGGGCGTGGCTGCGAGGAAGTCGTTGCCGGGCATGTGCGGGAATCCGCGATAACGGGTGGCGTTGGCGAACTTGTCGCGGCACGTCGCGTGCTGGCGATCGCAGCCGACAGTGACGGTGAACGTGTCGCCGGGGAGCGGAGGGCCGAGAACAGGCAGCCAGAGTTCGAAGCGTGCGACACCGCCACGCGACGCATGATGCTTGACCTCGCTCGCACGTCCCCTCGCTGCGCCCGACGTGATAGAGAGGACACCGCGCGTAAACCAGCCATCCGCAAACCCAGCGAGGCCGGAAGCCGTGACGATGCGCTCCGATTCGCAGGCGACGACGATGCCGTTGCCTTCGTACTGGGGTGCAGAGAGGTCGATGCCGCAGCGGGTGTCGCCGACATCGGCATCGCAGGCGAACTGGAAGATACGGCCCTTCGGCTGTTGCAGGTAGTGCGCCAGGCCCCGAATTTCAGCGGCGAAGGAAGTCCCTGTCCGGCGCACCTCGCCGAGCGAGCCCTTGCGCATGAGAAGGCGCTGGTTCGTATCCTGCCAGTTGACGCGGAAGATTTCGACGCTGGCCTCGTCGAGGTCGCCCGAGGCGAGCGCGCGCTCCGAAAGGCGCTCGGAGACGAGGGCGCTTTCGACCTCGAGATCGTCGACGTTGAGGCCGGTGCTGGAGCGGATCTCGCTGGCGTTGAAGCCGGTGGCGGCCTCGTACAGCGTCCCCGCGAACGTCAGGTCGCGGTCGTGATCGGTGAAGCCGAGCTGCGTGCCGTCGCGCTGCGTGATGCGCCAGCACCAGCACAACGTCGTGGCGCCGCTGTCGAGATGGGCCTGCAGGCCGGGCGGGAGGGTGCGCATGGGAGCCTCCTGTGGATGCGTGGGAATGCGGGACGGCGGGCGATCAGATGCGGATTTCCACCAGCGGGATCGAAGGGATCGCACCATGCCGGAAGCCGTTGACGTTGATCTCGAGCTTGTCGGTGTCGAAGCGGACGGGAACGTCGAAGTCGAACCCTGCCGTGATCGTCGCCCCCGATGCCGGCACATGTCCGGCCCGGAAAGTGACGAGCCCCGTCGTCGCATCGAGATCGAATTGCGCGCCGTCGGTTTGCGACGCGCCGTCCACGGCGAGAAGCACGCTGCCCGCGACGGGCTTTCTGATCGGCCGGTCGTAGGGTGCGAAGGTCGAGCCGTAGCGCTTGAGGAGCTGGAAGGCTGCGGTGATGCCGTCCCCCAGTCCGATGGTCTGATCGAGGGCGGTGGGTGCGATCTCGGGAGGGCCGGATCGCCAGTCCGTGTGGTCCTTCCAGCGGAAGCCGTAGAGGCGACCGCGCCGTTCCTCGAAGAAGGCGATCACCGTGTGCAGCTGGTCGAGCGCCTTGATGCCGTACCCGGCATTGTAGCGGCGGCGGGCATGCGCCCATCGCGCGTTGCGTTCCTCGAACCCCGAGCCGAGCACGACGATGTCGGTGCGGCGCTCCGGCCCGCCGGTGGCGCCCCGGGAGATTTCCGTGGGGAAGCGAACATCATGAAAGGACATGGGGAACAAACTCACGTCTGGAGGGACGGCCGGTCAGGGGGGCTCCGTGTCACAGGTTCCGCTCGCCGCGGCCAACCGTGCGCGCCAGCATGGCCGCGATCTGCGTTTCCGAGCGGCGGAAGCTTTCCGCGTCGACCGCGGTGACGTTGAAGGTGATGGCCAGGCCCGATGCGCCGTTGCCGCCGGCGACGACGCCAAGCCGTCCGTCCGGCCCGCGGGCCAGCGGCATGATGGCCTCCGCGCCGCGCTCGCCAGCGATGCCCGTGCCACCGCCGAGTGGGAATGCGATTGGCGAGGCGATGACGCCGCCCTTCGCAAACGGAGTGGGTGTGCCCTGGGCGAGCACGGGGCCGCCGGTGCCGCCGCCGCCGATGAGGCCGGTGAGTGCCTGGCCGAGGCCCTGCCCCAATGGCCGGAAGGCGGCCTGAAAGGCGATGCGGGACAGGCTGAGGCCCAGGGAGCGCACCGTATCGGAAAGGCTGCGCCCCCTGACGACGAGACCCTCGAACGCGGAGCCGAGCGCATTGCCGAACTGGCGGCCGATCTGCGTCGCCTGTTTGAGTTCCAGTGTCAGATTGCGGTTGAGCGCCGAGACGCGCTCGACATCGCGCTGGAAGCCGCTGGTGTCCATGCTGAGAGAAAATGCGCCGCCAAAGGCGCTCGTGTCCGTGAAATCTGCCATCGTGCCTCTCCTAGCGATCGGGGAAACGCCGGCTGAGGGCGTCGAGATCGCGGCGCGTCATGGAGCCGCCCGACGCCGAGAGGCCCAGGTAGCCGCGCACGGCATGGGCCAGCTCGCGCGGCGTCAGCGACCAGAAGTGTGCCGGCGCCAGGCGCAGCACGCCGAACCCGAACGCCATCACCTCGTCCCAGGGAAAGGGTCGCGGACGTGGCGCTCCCCGGCGGAGGCGGTGGGAGCGGCATCGTCGGTTCGAGGAGCAGCCTCGATGCCGAACGTGGCCGACAAGAGCCGCGCCACGATATCCACGAAGCCCGCAGCGCCGGTATCGCTGCGCATGCGGGCGACGGCATCGTCGGTAATGTCGGAGCCGGCCCCCCTGAGGCCTGCGCCGATGACGCGAATGGCATCGCGCGCCGACAGCCGGCCGCGGCCGAAGCGCTCGGCAAGGGCAAGCATGTCGTCGTCGCCGAATGTCGCTTCGAGTTCTGCGAGTGCACCCAGGGTGAGGCAGAGCGTATGCAGGTCGCCGTCGAGAAAGGCCTGGATCTCGCCACGATGGGAGTTGGGCATGGCAATATCGCGCTGGCGCGCGCCCTTTTGCGAAGTTTGAGAGGGGAGCCTGGTCATGCGGCGGCGAACGTGAGCGCGCCGGCCGATGCGAGCGTGATGTCGAATGTGAGTTCGCCGTCGTGACGGCCGCTCAACTCCAGCGATGTGATCTGGAACAGGCCGCTGATGCTGCCGAAATCGGGCACCACGATCTGCCAGGTGCGGATCGTGCCGGCGAAGGCATAGGCCTGGATCGTAGCGTCGCAGGCATCGTCCTTGAAGATGCCGGCGCCCGTGACACGCGCGGTCTTCGCGCCGGCCCCCTCCAACAATTCGCGCCATTGTCCGGCCGATTCGGCGTGTGTGATATCGACGCTTTCGGCATTGATGGCGATGGCGCGCGCGCGCAGACCGGCAACCGTCTGGAAGACGCCGCCGCCGGTTGCGTCGACCTTAAGCAACAGGTCCTTGCCTCTTTGTGCAGCCATGTCGTGTCGCTCTCTTTCAGGGGGATTGCCACAGGGGGCGGGACGCCTGCCTGTGACATCAGGAAATGGGTTCGGTGACGGCGCGAAAGCGGACGATGCCGTGATAGGTATCGCCGTCCGCCTCGCGCCGTGCCTCGGAGAGTTCGTGGCGCAGATTGACGAGCCGATGGCCCGCCAGGGGAAGCGGTCGATCGTGAACTGCATCGCGCAACGCGCCCATGATCTCGTGGGCCTCGCGTCGCCCGCCGGCTCGCGACCAGACGTGCAGGGTGAGGAGATGCTCCGCGCCGTCGTCCGTGCCGGTCGACCAGTCGCGGATCGTCGACTGGCCGATGGTGACGTAGGGGTGGGGTGTGCGCTGGGGAACGTCGTCGTAGATGCGCGCGGCCCCGAGCAGGGCGATGAGCGGTGCATCGCCCGTCAACGCATCGAAGATGGCTTGCTGGAGCGCCCAGCTCGCGGTGGCCATGGAAAGGGCTCCAAGGTTTCGGCGCCGGTGCGCGCGCGCATCAAAGATCGCGCTCGCGGCACAGGCAGGTGAGGAAGCGCTTGCGGTCGTCCGTGTCGTGGACCGCCAGGATGTCGAGGATCCGTGTCCCGTGGCGCAACCGCATGGCCGGCACGACACCATCGCGATGGCGCATGAGGACGGTGTGCGAGACGCGGGATGATACCGCGTCGGCTTGAACGGATTCGGTTCCGGTGGCCGATCTCACCGCCGCCCAGACCGTGGCGACCGGAGCCCAAGCCTCGCTGGCGCCACCGCCGCCATCGGGCGTTCGCGAAACCGCCTCGATGACGATCCGATGGCGCAGCTGGCTGATGCGGGAGGTGCTCATACGCGCCTCCGGCGATAGGGCGCGAGGAGCTCGCTGACCATGGTCGGAATGGCGCTCGAACTGGAGCCGATCTCGATCGGCTCGCGGTGCTCGTACCAGTGCGCCGCCAACAACAGCAAGGCATGCCGGATCGTCTCGGGCACATCGCCAGGCGCGGCACCGAAACCGGCCGTGAAGGCGATCTCGATGCCGTTCGCGGTGCGCTGCGGTTCCGGCGGCGTGGTATTGCCCTGCCAGACGAGGCGGGCGGGCAACCCCTGTCCATCGAGGAAGAAGGCGTCCGGCGGCAGCATCTCGCTGCTGCCGTCGGCGCTCCAGATCCGCACGTGAGCGATCGCCTGGACCGGCCGCATCGGCAGGTTGATGCGTGGCTGCCGCGGCCAGCGGTCGATCGTGTAGCTCCAGCTCTGCGTGACGAGGGCAAGCCCGAGGGCCGCCTCGATGTGCAGGCGCGACGTGATGATGAGGCTCTGGATGAGCGGGTCTTCATGCGTGTGATCGATCCGCAGATGCGTCTTGGCCTCGGCGAGGCTTACAGGCTCGAGGGCAGGGCTGCTCGTCAGCACGAGAGACATGAGGGCTCCAGGCGTGAGGTTTCGAGGGGCGGGCGAAAAGGTGGCGGGCGGAAGCGGGCCCGGGGAGACGGCGGGCTGCTTCCGCCCAGGCGCCGCCGGGGAGGGCGGCGGCGCGGGGTGAGGCGTGCCGGTGGCCGGTGTAGACTGAACGTCAGACGCCGAACTTCAGGAGTTTGATGGCGTTGAAATCCTGCACACCGCCGCCCACGCGCTTGGTCGTGTAGAAGAGCACGTAGGGCTTCGACGAGTAGGGATCGCGCAGGACGCGGATGCCGACGCGATCGACGACGAGATAGCCGCGCCGGAAATCGCCGAAGGCGACGGAGTGGCTGTCGGCGCCCACGTCGGGCATGTCCTCGGCCTCGATCACCGCGTGGCCGAACAGCGTGGGTGTCTCGCCGGGGCGTTGCGAGGGCTGCCAGATGTAGTTGCCCTCCGCATCCTTGAACTTGCGGATCTGCGCCTGCGTCGCGCGGTTCATGACGAACACGCCGTTGGCGCGATAACCCGCGCGCACCGCGTAGACGAGGTCGATCAGTTTGTCGCTGGGACCGGTCGCCGGGAAGCCGCCGGAAACCCCCGTGGCGAGGAAGCCCAGGTTGCCCCAGCTCCACGCGGCGTTGTCGACCTTGGCGTAGTCGAGGAAGCCCTTCGGCTTGGCAACGCCGTTGCCGACGACGAAGGCGTTGCCTTCCTGCTCGGCAAAGGCATCGCGCACCTCTTCCGCGATCCACTCGTCGATATCGACGGCCGCATCGTCGAGCAGCGCCGACGTGGCAGCCGGCATGGCGTAGAGTTCCATGGTCGGGAAGGTGAGGGCGTCGAGCGTCGGCGTCGTCGTCTCCGGACGCGCGGCCGTCTCGGCCACCCAGCCGGTCCCCAGGCCCGTCGTGGAGTACGGCTTCTTGTAGGTCGCGCTCGAAACCTGGCGCACGCTGGCAATGGCGCGGATCGGCGAGATGGCGCGCAAGGCGCGGTTGACCGAGGCCTCCGTCTCGGGTGGCACGAGATAGCCGCCGGACGGGTCGGTGCCCGCCGACAGCGCCTTCTCCTCGAGCCCCACCAGGCGCGCGGTCTCGCCCTTGCGGATGTAGCCTTCGAATGCCGCCTTGTGCGCGAGATCCGCGCGCGACACCGCGTGCCCGGAGGCCAGTTGCGGGCGCGCCGATTTCAGCGCCATCTCGTCCAGGCGGCGCTGGTGGCCGTCGATGGTCCGGCCGATGCGGGCGACTTCCTCGCGCGTCACGACGTCGGCGCTGCCGCGCGCCTTGATCTCGCCGAGCTCGCGCTCGTTGGCGGCCTTGAAGCTCTCGAAGGCGAACTTGAGGTCGTCGATCACGGCGCCGACGTCGCCGCTCTTGGTTTCGATGGTGTCGCAATTGTCCATTACTGGTCCTTTCTCATGACAGGGGCGTGGCGGAGCGAACGCTGGCGACGAGCGCTGCGAGGCGCCCGGCGATATCGCGTTCGGGATGAGGGTCGGCGGCAGCGGCCTGCGTGGCGGCAACCCCTTTGAAGCCGTGGCGCATCAGCGCCCGGGCCTGGGAGCGGCTGAGCCCAGCGTCCTGCGTGAGCGCGCGCTCCAGTTCCCGCTCCGTGAAGACCGCGCCGACGCGGCCGCGCACGGAGCGGGGAACGATGCGAGCCTCCGGCAACATCGGGAACGTCACGATGGAGATTTCCCAGAGGTCGATCTTCTCGATGAGGCGGCGGCCGCGTGCGCGGTCGCGATGCGTCTTCAGCGCCTTGAAGCCGATGGAAAGGCCGTCGATGGCGCCGGCTCGCATCAGGCTGTGGACCTCGCGCGCGCGGCCGACGTCGAGCGCGAGGCGGCCTCGGGCGAAGAGACCGCGCGCATCCTCCTGCAGATGCTCCCACACGCCGATGGGTTCGGCCGGATCGTGCTGGAACAGCAGGCGCACGCCGCCAGCCGGACGCTTCTGCAACGTTTCGGTGAAGGCGCCGGGCAGGATCACGTCGCGCCCGAGATCCTCGCGGTTGAAGAGGGAAGCATACCCCTCGAAGGCGCCTTCGGCGGTCACGGATTTGAGATCGAGAGCCAGGAAGCTGGCCTCGGCGGGAAGCGTCATGGGTTTGGGCTCCAGGCATGCGGAAAAGGGCGCGCCAGCAGCAGGGCTGGGCGTCGGGCAGGCGTAGGGTTCGGCGGAGCGGAACGTGCGGTGCGGCAGTCGTTGCGGCGTCAGTCAGGTCGCGAGAATGGCCCCGACTGGTCTATGGCGGTCGCCGCCGGGCTGGCCGGGGTTGAACTTGAGGCTCTCGAGGCGCGCTTCGGATGCCCACTGCGCATCCGCGCTCTTCGGTGGCGCTTCAGATGCCCACTGTGCATCCGCGCGGGGCGCGGGCGAGAAGCCGGCGAGCGCGCGTTCCTCCTCGGTGGTGAGGAAGGAGGTCTTCTCCAGCGCGGCCCACAGCGCCTCGCGCTCGGGGGCGAGCGCGGGGAGCGTATCGAGGTCGGGGACGAGCTTCAGCGTTGCGTCGTGCTCGTGGGTTCTCGGTTGCCCGCCGGCGGCCGGTGCATAGGCAGGCGCCAGCCAGTGTGCGAGCTGGCTCGCGACGCGCTCCACCAGCGGCAGGACGGTGGCGCGTAAGAGCGCCCACGCTATTTCCGCCACCATCGATAGCCGCGTCTCTTGAGAATTCCACGTGCCGTTTCCTCACCACGCTCTGTGTAAACGACGTAGGGATAAGCCGGCCCATATGGCGGCGTCGTGTGTCGCCGATCCATCCACCTGCCAAGCGATTGATCGAAGTCGAGATACGAATCGATCCGACTGATTTCCTTCAGCGATGCTTCCATTGGCAGGTCTTCGAGCCGTCGTGCCTCATCGCGGCTGATGGAGAGCAGCACAAAGCCGTTCTGAACAAGGGATATCAATGCGGACGTGAATTCCATCAATTCATCCCGAGACCCTGTGCCATCGAGCAACGTCACAGCGAGTGTTTGCACACTCTCCTCGCCGGCCTCCTCCAGTTCAGCAAGGATCCTCTGCTCCAATTCTGTCAGCGTGCTCATGGTTTGAGCCATCAAGTTCATCGGGGAAGTCGCGCATTCGTTGCAGCCCGTATTTCTGCATAGTAGATATTCTGCTTCCTGGATCGTGATCCGTTCAGAATTGCGCTATTGCCGCCACCAACGATAACCGCTCTGATCCAATATTGTTTTGGATTGCTCGCGGCCTGTCTTCGTAAGCCGGATCTCCGGCAATCTTGAGGTCCGCAATTCGCCGTTCCGTAATGTCCAAAGTGACCTCTCAGCGTCAAATCGGAAGCATGTTGCTAGATCCGGGGGCAGAACGCGATCGTCTTCGGCTGGCGCGTCGTCGACCACGCGCGGCCACGAGCCTGTCAGTCCGAGAGTTATGAGCCCAGCATCGAGCAGTGTCTGGATCGCCTGTATGAAGGCGGTCAACTCATCAGTCGCGCCGGTCGGGGCAACGACGGTGTTGAGCGTTGAGAAGACATTCTCGATTTCCGCCTCTTCGAGCTCTGCTAGGATCCTCCGAGTTATTTCATCGACGTTCAGCATACCGCCATCCTGCTATGCTTATCGATTGCCTGAACTCACTTGGGAACTTCGCGTCTCGATCAAGCGACAAAACCTGATCGCCAGTGATCGTCGCCAAGCACATACATGTCGATGCCGAATTGCCGTCCAGGAGCGGCCAGGCGGGTGTCGCGCTTTAACGCCTCCAGCGCCAGTGCGGCAGTGTCCCCACTGCTAAATATGCCGAGCAGCGCTTCGAAATCATCGGGGTCCTCGTCATTCATGTTCCAAAGAAGATAGACCTGCTTCAAATGTTTCAAGAACGTTTCGTTCGCCCCAATGCTGCCGTCTGGCGAGAGCTTGCGAGCCGGATCGTCCATCCGTTCCGGCCAACTGGTCCTGTCCACGTCGCAGTTGAAGATCTCGAACGAACCGCGCGGATCGCTGAAGCCCGGCAGACCACGCAGTCGCTCGACTGCCGCTGCCGCAGCATCAGGGGTCGCGTAGAACCCGATTGCCTTTTCGTCTGCCTCGCTGCCGCGCTCGATGCGATGCTGAAGATAGTAAACGGTAACGCTCATGTCGGTCTCCGTCCTTCAGACGAGGTCTTCTATTCAAAATGGCGGTCCGCCCACTTCTTGATCTGGTTGAACTCAGACTTTGGACCGACATCGTGTCGACCCTTGTTCTTAGGATACTTCCTGTCGAGAACGCGTTTTGCAAAGTCCCTTCCATCCTCGCCGAGGAGTGGTCGGTCACCGCTTTGTCGGACCCAATCGGGTACATCCGTGGCACCTTCCTTGCCGGACTGTCCA
The DNA here is from genome assembly GCA_041397775.1 of Hyphomicrobiaceae bacterium. Lineage (GTDB taxonomy): Bacteria > Pseudomonadota > Alphaproteobacteria > Rhizobiales > Hyphomicrobiaceae. The sequence goes on from JAWKWB010000007.1 coordinate 180,732, forward strand.
GCCTTCGGCTTCTTGTGTCGTGGCTGCTCAGAGGATGACGGCGGCTGTGTCTGGCTTGGACGCTTGCCACCTCCGGGCCGCCGAGCAATCGGCAGGACGTCACGACCGGTCCCTCCACTCCCATCAGTCCACTGTCCGCCGCCGGGTTGGCCGGAGGGGACGCGAGGCTGGCCGGGACTGAATTTGAGGCTCTCAATTCGCGCTTCGGATGCCCACTGCGCATCCGCGCTCTTCGGTGGCGCTTCAGATGCCCACTGCGCATCCGCGCTCTTCGGTGGCGCTTCGGATGCCCACTGCGCATCCGCGCGGCGCGCGGGAGAGAAGCCGGCGAGCGCGCGTTTCTCCTCGGTTGTGAGGAAGGAGGTCTTCTCCAGCGCGGACCACAGGGCCTCGCGCTCGGGGGCAAGCGCGGGGAGTGTGTCGAGATCGGGGACGAGCGTCAGGGGTGCGAACTGATGGTACACGCTCGGTTGCCCGCCGGCAGCCGGTGCATAGGCCGGATGAAATGAATGGGCATTGACGATGATAAAACCACGCATGGTAGGCGGGGCCTGCGTCGTGGGGACAAGTTCGCGCCTTCCGGGTCGCGAGCGCCCGCGCGCTGTATCGAGACGCTTGCGCGGGCGGACCGTTACGCGGCAATGTCGGCCGCGCCGCAGCGGCGGCGAGACGAGCAGTGACCTGACAACGACGGACCGGACCGAGCAATGCAAAAAAGTGCTTCCGCACGCGCCATGCGTATCGCTGTCGACATAGGCGGCACGTTCACCGATTTGCAGGTGCTCGACGAGGCAACCGGTCAGACCTATGCGGCCAAGACACCGACGACGCCTGCCGATCCCTCCGAGGGCCTGATCACGGGGATCACGGAGGCGGCACAGAAATTCGGGTTCGCGCTCGGCGACGTGACGGCCCTGATGCACGGGACGACCATCGCAACGAACGCCGTGCTGCAGCGGCGCCTGCCGAAGGGCGCTCTGATCACCACGGCCGGGTTCGAGGACGTGTTGGAGATCGGACGTCATTTCCGCAAGCACGTCTATGCGGCAAAGGCAGAGCCGCGCACCATCCTTATCCCGCGCGCCTGGCGACTGACGGTGCCCGAGCGCATGCGCGCGGCCGGGGACGTCGAGGCGGCGCTGGACGAGGTGGCGGTGACGCGGCTGGCCGCGAAGCTTGTGGCGGGCGGGGTCGAATGCGTGGCGGTGTGCCTGCTCCATGCCTACGCCAACCCCGCGCATGAAAGGCGCATCGGTGAGCTGCTCGCAGTGCACGCGCCGGGCATCGACGTATCGCTGTCGCACGAGGTATCGCCGGAGATCCGCGAATTCGAGCGGACGTCGACGACCGTGCTCAATGCGCTGCTGATGCCGGTCGTGCGTGGCTATCTCGAAAAGCTGCGCATGCGCCTCGAGGGCGCCGGGTTCTCCGCGCCCGTCTATCTCGTGCAGTCGAATGGCGGCGTGACGACGCCGGAGACCGCGGCCCGGCAGCCCGCGCGCCTGCTGTTGTCGGGGCCGAGCGGTGGCGCGTTGGCGGCGGAGACGATCGCACGGCGTCTTGCCATGCCGAACATGGTGGCCGTCGACATGGGCGGCACGAGCTATGATGTCTCCATCGTCAACGAAGGGGCCACGCGCCTCGTCGCGGAAGGCACTGTGGATGGCCTGCCCGTGCGGCTGCCGATGATCGAGATCCGCACCATCGGCTCCGGTGGCGGCTCGATCGCCAGCGTGGATGCGAGCGGGCGAATGCTCGTGGGCCCCGACAGCGCCGGCGCCAAGCCCGGCCCCGTCTGCTACCGCCGTGGCGGCACCATGCCCACCGTGACGGATGCGAACGTCGCGATGGGCCGGATCGATCCGGACTTCTTCCTCGGCGGCAGCATGTCGCTGGATATCGCGGGCGCACGGCAGGCCATTGCCGACAAGGTGGCAAAGCCGCTGGGGCTGTCGATGGACGCCGCCGCGGTCGGCATCGCGGAGGTGGCGGTATCGAAGATGGCAGGTGCCATCCGCCTCTCGCTGTTCGAGAAGGGGCTCGATCCCGAGGACTTCACGCTCTTGTCGTTCGGTGGCGCGAGCGGCCTGCACGCCTGCGAAACCGCCGACGCCATCGGCATCGAGCGCGTCGTCTTTCCGCGTGATCCCGGCACGCTGAGCGCGTGGGGCATGCTCTATTCCGACATCGTGCATGCCCTGGCGCGCGCGCGCCTGATGACCGCCGATGCCAGCGCGATCCCGGTCCTCGAGGACATCTGCGCCGCATTGTCCGAGGAGGGGCGCCAAATGCTCGCGCGCGACGGCGTACCGGCCGAGGCGCAGAACCTGCCGGTGACACTGGACATGCGCTATCCGGGACAGGCCTACGAGATCCAGGTGCCGCTTGCCGCACCGCAACGGCTGGCCGATGCCGTCGCGGAATTCCACGCACGGCACATGAGCCAGTACGCTCACGCCGAGCCGCACGTCACGCCGCAGATCGTCACCGTGCGCATCGCGGCGACGGGACGGCTGTCGAAACCGGTGGAGCGGCAGGCGACGCTGCCGACCGCCACAAAGCTCAAGGGCACGCGTGCGGTCCTGGCGGAAGGCGGATGGCACGACACCCGCATCATCGACCGCGCCGCGATCGGGACGGATGCAAGCCTTGTCGGGCCGCTGGTGATCGAGGAGGCGCATGCCACCCACTACATCCCGGCCGCATGGACGCTGACCATCGCGCCGACGGGCGATCTGGTGGCAACGAAGGACAAGGGAGCCGTGGCATGAGACCGCTCGACGCCGTGCAACTCGAAGTCATCCGCAATGCGCTGGTCGCCGCCGCCGAGGAGATGGGCATCACCATCTGGCGCACCAGCCGCTCCAGCGTCGTGCGCGACCTGCTCGACTATTCGACCTGCATGTTCGATGCGGAGGGCAAGAGCGTCGCGCAGGCGACGTGCATTCCCGTGCATCTGAATTCGATGTCGAGCTGTCTCGACGATGTCATCGCCAACCACATGCCGCTCGGCGATTGGCGCGAGGGCGATATCGTCATCACCAACGACCCCTACGCGGGTGGCCAGCATCTCAACGACATCCTCACGTTCAAACCGGCGTTCGTGGATGGCCGTCTCGTCGGCATCGCGGGCGTGCTCGTGCATCACCTCGATGTCGGCGGCGGCGCGCCGGGCAGCTATTACGCGGGCGCGACGGAGATCTACCAGGAAGGCTTCCGCATTCCCCCGATGAAGCTGGACGACGGCGGGCGGCGCAACAAGGAGGTGATCCAACTCCTGCTGCGCAATTCGCGGGAACCAGCGAACGTCGGTGGCGATTTCGCCTCCCAGCTCGCCGCGCTCGATATCGGCGTGAAGGGATTGCAGCGGATTGCGCGGCGCTACGGCCCCGAGAGGCTGCAGGACGCCTGCGTCGGCATCCGCAGGCAGTCGGAGATGGCGATGCGGGCCGCCATTCGGGCGGTGCCCGATGGCGTCTACACGTTTACCGACTGGGTGGACGACGACGGCATCGACCGCGAGACCCCGCTCAAGATCGACGTCCGCATGACGGTCTCGGGCGACACGCTCCACATCGACCTGTCGGGATCGTCGCCGCAGGCGCAAGGGCCGGTGAACTGCACGCGCAACATGGCAGCGTCCGGCGTCTTCTGCGGAATACTGATGGCGATCGGCAGCGAGATCCCGGCCAATGCGGGCTGCTATGTGCCCGTGACGATCGAGGCCCCCGAGGGGCGCTGCATCAACGCGCGCTCGCCCGCCCCCGTCGCCAACCGCATGGCGGTGGGGCATCGCGTGGTCAATGCTGTGATGGGGGCATTCGCCCGCGCCATACCGGGGCGTGTACCCGCAGCCTACTATGGCGTCAGCTACGCCTTCGCGACCAACCTGTTCCACGCCGACGGACGACGGCAGGTCTACTTCGACCTGACGTGCGGCGGATGGGGCGGCCACCCCGACGAGGACGGCGCCAACGGCTTCTCGTGTGGCCTGCACAACATCGCCAACGCACCCGTCGAGATGCTCGAGAGCACCTATCCCGTCACGTTCCAGCGCTACTCGCTGGCGCCCGACAGTGGCGGCGCAGGCCGTCATCGCGGCGGCTGTGGCCTGGAGCGCTCGTTCCGGATCGACTGTCCGGACGGCACGCTGTCGCTCAACCTCGATCGCTTCAAGACGCAGCCCTACGGCCTGCAGGGCGGCAAGCCCGGGGCGGCGAGCTATGCAACCTTGCGGCGTGCCGACGGCAGCATCGAGCAGCTTCCCTCGAAGCTGGCCGGCAAGCGGATCGGCCAAGGCGATGTCTTCAGCCTGGTGACAGCGGGCGGCGGCGGCTACGGCGATCCGGTGGAAAGAGGCGCCGACGCGATCGCGGGGGACATCGCCGACGGGTACGTGACGGATGCGGGGCGCACAGCTGACGGCCGGGGCTGAGCGCGTAACGAATCTCACGGAAATTCCGTAAACGTCGAACCGTCTCCGCAACGCTGAATTCAGAGTTGAGTGATATCGAATGGTCCGGATTGACGGAAAAATCGGACGGTTCGCATGTCACGCAAGTACCGGAGACGGAATGGCTGGCGCACGCTCGCGCGGTCGGAGGGCGGTTCTATCGCCATTCTCGCTGCCCTCTGCCTGACGGTCGTCCTTGGCTTCGTCGGCCTCGGAGTCGATGTCGGCAAGATGCTGGAGCTGCAGCGTCGCGGCCAAGCCTCGCTCGACGCCGCTGTCCTGGCCGCATCGAATGCCCTGGTGCCGGACGAAAAGCGGCAATCCGTCTTCGACGCCAGCTTTGCCAAAAATTTCGGCGACGACACGTCTTCCATTTTGAAGATCGAGTTCCAGCATTCCGGTTCGAGCGGCGGCAGCGGCGCGTTGAGCCTGCAATATGTGCCCACGATCATGCGCGCGCTGGGACAGAGTTCCAAGACGTTCGATCTCGTGTCCAAGGCGAACGTGGAAGACGGCGTCGATCTCGAGATCGTCTTCGTGCTCGACATCAGCGGCTCCATGAATGCGACGGACATGGGCGGCGGCTCGCGTCTCGCCGCGCTCAAGTCGTCGGTCAATCTTTTGATCGACACGGTCCTTGCGAACAAGGCGTCGTCGCAGAAGATCCGCTTCGGCATCGTGCCGTTCAACATGGCCGTGAACGTCGGTACGGACAACGAAGCGATCGTGGAGAATACCCGTCACGCGCTCTTCAGCGGTACGGAATGGGCGGGCTGTGTTCTGGAGCGCCGCGGCGGCTATCACGCAAAAGGTGTCTACAACGCCGGAGCGACGGACGGGTCCGGCAAGTGGCCTGCCTACATCTGGCCGCCCGAACCCAACAGCACCCGGTCCTGCCTCAATCCCAGCAATGGAACGAACGCCCGTTACGCCTCCGTGGAACCAGCCCCGCTCGGCCGCAATCCCTGGAAAATGGGCCCGAACTTCAATTGCCCGCGCTATCCGATCACGCGCCTGACGACGTCCGAAAGCAGCACCCGCAGTGCGATCGGAGATCTCGTTGCGTACGGTAACATGGGCACGACGGTGGGCCCGGCCGTCGGTTGGGCATTGCGCATGCTGTCTCCGGATGGGCCCTTCCAGGACGCGGCCGGCTTCTCGAAGAGCACCCGGAAAATCATGATCGTGGTGACGGACGGCGAGATGGTGACGGACGGGTCCTCTTGCTCAGGCACGACGAATACCGCCGCCCCCTACAAGTTCGATCCGGCCGCGATCGGCCTGCAGGGCAGGACGTTGACGTCGGCGCCGGTGGACGACAGCTTCACGCCCTACGGCTATCTCGTGGACAGCGACCCCTTCGATCAGGGCGTGACGTCGCGCAGCGCCGCCGATCGCGAACTCGACCGTTTGTCGGTGGAGGCCTGCAGCGAGGCGAAGACGGCGAGTGCCGGCGGCATCGAAATCTACACCATTGCCGCGAGCCGAGGGGCAGGCCCCACGACGCGCGCCTTCTCGGTGCTCTCGAAGTGCGCCAGCAAGCCCGAGAATTTCCTCTATGCCGAGGACGCCTCCAAGCTCGACGACGCCTTTCGGCTGATCGCGAAGAAGGCGATCAACCTGCGCCTGACACAGTAGCGCGAAAGGCTCCGGATTGGTCGGAGCCGGCGCTAGTGTAGCGCATCAGACGTTTGGTACCCACTCGCGGCTTGGCTCGTGACCAAACGTCTGATGCAAAAGCTACACTAGAATCATATGGTTGCTAGTGTTCCTTCTGGCTCCGACACTTGGTCCAGAGTACGATGCACGGGGAACCAAGTGTCGGAGCCGGAACACTAGAGCGAACCGGGATCGATGGCATCCATCGCCTCCAGCACGGCGCGCGTGATCGCGGCCGTGCCGTCCGGTCCGCCGAGCTCGAACGGCTTCAGATTGCGTTCCACATAGGCCTTGCTGACGGCCGCCTCGATGAGGGCGCCCGCACGCTGCGCGCCTGCGGATCGATGGTGGTCGCCCAGCCACTCCAGCATCATGGCGCCAGACAGGAACATGGCGGTGGGATTGGCCTTGCCCTGGCCGACGATGTCGGGCGCGGTGCCGTGGCAAGGCTGGAAAACGGCATGCACATCGCCGATGTCTGCCGATGGGGCCATGCCCATGCCACCCATCAGGCCGGCGCCCAGATCGGACAGGATATCGCCGAACATGTTCTCGGTGACGAGGACATCCATCGCCCATGGCCGGCGAACCATGTCGAGCGCGGTGGCGTCGATATAGGCGTAGTCCTTGGCGACATCCGGGAACAGGGCGGCGCGCTCGTCGAAGATGCGTCGGAAGAAGGCGAACGAGGTGAAGACATTCGCCTTGTCCACGCAGGTGACGCGGCCCGGACGGCCCTTGGCTTTGCGCTGGCGGGCGAGCTTGAACGCAAAATCGAAGAGCCGCTCCGACATGCCGCGCGTGATCACCAGTGTCTCGGTGGCGGCAAGGTCGTTGACGATGGCGCCCCGGCCCTTGGTGGCGAAAAGGCCTTCCGTCGATTCCCGGATCACGACGAAGTCGAGGTTCTCCGCGCGCGGATCGGCCAGGACACGCGGCAGCCCCGGCATCGTGCGTACGGGGCGAACGCCGGCATAGAGGCCGAGTTCGATGCGCAGGTCGATCTGCGGCGTGATCTCCGTGCCGTCCGGATAGCGAACCGAGGGCAATCCCATGGCCGCAAGCAGGATCGCGTCGGCCTTGCGGCAGGCGTCGAGAGTGGACGTCGGCAGGGCTTCGCCGTGGTCACGGTAGTGGGCAGCGCCACACGGGTGGGACGTGCCCGTGCAGGAAAAGCCGCCGACCTTGCGTTCGGCGGCCGCAATCACCTCGAGGCAGGGCTCCATGACTTCCGGCCCGATGCCGTCGCCGGGCAGGACTGCAATCTGGAATGCGTTGCTCGGCGCCATCGTGGCTCTCCCTGGGCATCTGTGACGTGCCGGTGCCTAACACGCATTGTTGCACTGGAGCAACGCCACTCGCCGATGCGGGCCGTAATCCACACGCCCGCCTTGAACATGCCGCAGTGATGCGAGAGTCAACGGGCGACAGCCGACTGATTTGCCTGCAGCTTCCGCCGGGATTGCCAGTGTCCAGGGACGAACCGTCCGCCGCCATGACAAGTCGAACGCCGAGTGGCGGTGGGGCAGAAATCCCGACCGCGCGCCGCCATGCGATCTGGCCACGAATCGTGGCCGGCGTGCTGATCATTGCCGTGACCGCGCTGGGCGGCGCCTGGCTGATGCACAACAGCATCGACAGCCGCGAGGAGATCGCTGCGCAACGCAGCGCGGCCCCGCGCGAACTGCTGGGGACGGTGAAGAGCTGGGCCTACCAGCTGCAGGGCCTCGATGTCGCAGCCGCGTCGCGGTCGCGCGCGGATCTGCTGGTCGTCGACGAAGTGGTCGATGCGACGACACCGGGAGCGGTGCGCCGGGCCCATGTGCGCAAGCTCCAGGCGAAGCCCGACGGCAGCCGGCGGTTGGTGCTCGCCTATCTGTCGATCGGCGAAGCGGAAGATTACAGGCCCTATTGGGACAAGACCTGGACGGGCACCGCACCGCGCACTTCGGCGCCGGCGGCAGCCTCCACGCCAGAGCCCATTTTCAACATCGTCGGCAACCCCGCGAACGCCGCGCCGATGGCGCCCATGACGACCGGCGCCGCGAGTGCCGGGGCACCATCGTCGCCAGGCTCGACGCCCGCCTGGCTGGGCGACCAGAACCAGGAATGGCGCGGCAACTATCGCGTACGCTTCTGGGATCCGGCATGGCAGGCCCTGATCTTCGGCAGTCCCGAAGCGGCGCTGGAGCGCATCGCGGCGGCGGGCTTCGATGGTGTCTACCTCGATCGTGCCGACGTCTATGCGCATTGGCTGAAGGAGCGGCCGACGGCGCGTGACGACATGGTGCGCATGATCGAGCGCCTGTCGCAGCGCGCACGGGCACTGTCGCCGGGTTTCCTCGTCGTCTTGCAGAATGCCGAGGAATTGCTCGGCCAGCATCGCATGCGGCAAGCCATCGACGCCGTCGCGAAGGAGGACCTGCTGTTCGGCGTCGCGGGTGCGGGTGTGCCCAATGCCGAAGCCGAGGTCACCTCCAGCGTGAAATACCTCCAGAAGGCGCGCAAGGACGGTCTGCCGGTCCTCGTGGTCGAGTATCTTTCGGAGCCCAAGAAGATCGCCGACGCGCGCAGGAGCATCGAGGCGCTGGACTTCATCCCCAACTTTGCGCCGCGTGCCCTCGATCGCCTCGCCGACGAGCGCTGAGCGCTTCAGCGGCGATCCGCAAGGTCCGATGGCTCAATCGAAGAGCTGGGGCGGCGCGCCGTACTGCTCGCTCCAGCCAGCCCACGTCACGTCCGTCGGGCAGACGGCGTAGTCGACGACGGTCCATGGATCTGCCGGGCCGGCCCTGTAGAGGAGGCCCATGCTCGTTTCGCTGCAGTCGAAGTGGCCGGCCGCCCGCCAGTCGATGGGGGCGCCGCCGGGGCGCTGCGGCTTGGCGAAGACGAAGGCCCATTGCTCCGCACCGCGCCCACAGACGCGGATCTTCCTGACGACGAATTCGACGGACTGCCGCAAGTTTTCCGCGACCGGGACGCGCACCGCGTCGAGCACCGATCGGCGCAAGGCGCCCTGGGGCGTCGTGCAGCCCTCGGCCAGCGCCATCGGGGCGCCCGCGGTGAGAGCCAGCAGGAAGGCGGCAAGTGCAGCGCGGCGTCTCATGGGACAAGGTCTCTCGTGGTCTCGAAGCAGCTCGCGGTTGAGGCTCTCGTCTGGGGGGATCGCGGGCATTGACGGCCATCAACGACGCACCGTGGCACGACAGCGCGCAGAACACTGCTGCCCGGGATCGTGCGATGCGATAGGTTCGCCGCCGATCGGACGACGACGAGAGGATCTACCATGCCCGCACTTCGCCCCCGCCGCAGCGTGCTCTACATGCCTGCATCCAATGCCCGCGCGCTCGAGAAGGCCAAGGGGATTGCCGCCGACGCCCTGATTTTCGATCTCGAGGACGCAGTGGCGCCCGAGGCAAAGGAGACGGCGCGCGCGCAGGCGTGCGCGGCCGTGCGTGGCGGCGGCTACGGGCGGCGCGAACTGCTGGTCCGGGTCAACGGCCTGGGAGCACGCTGGCATGCCGACGACATCGCGGCGGTGGCCGAAGCCGGTCCGGCGGGGATCGTCGTTCCCAAGATCGAGAGCGCGCACGATGTGGAACGCGTGGCAACCGCCATGCGGCGTGCCGGCGCCGCGCCGACGATGCAGCTCTGGGCCATGATCGAGACGCCGCGCGGTGTCGTCAAGGCGGCCGAGATCGCGAGCCAGGCCGAGCACGCGGGCTCGCCGCTGGCCTGTTTCATCGTCGGCCTCAACGATCTCTTCAAGGACACGCGCGCCGAGCCGGACGCGGATCGCACGGCGGCGCAATACTGGCTCTCGCAGATCGTGACCGCTGCACGCGCCTATGGCCTTGCGGTGCTCGATTCCGCCTACAACAATTTCCGCGATGCGGAAGGACTGGCGCGCGAGTGCCGTCAGGGCCGCAAGCTGGGCTTCGACGGCAAGACGCTCATTCATCCCGACCAGGTGGCGACGGCCAACGAGATCTACGCCCCACCCGCCGACGAGGTGGCGTGGGCGCGCAGGATCCTGGCGGCTTTCGAGTTGCCCGAGAACCAGGGCCGGGGCGTCATCGATCTCGAAGGCCGCATGGTCGAGTTGCTGCACGCGGAGATGGCGCGCCGCACGGTAGCCATCGCGGATGCCATTGCGGCAGGCGCGTGAGGTAGCGCCCGGCGGCGCCTCGATCAGCAGGCGCCGACCTTGAACTCGACGCGGCGGTCGAGGGCGTCGGTGTCGTCGTCGCGACCTGTGCCGATGATGTTTTCGTGCCAGCCTGCCCCGCGCGTGGCGATGCGCGTGCCGATGTCGGGGGCCTGCGTCGCCAGCAGGCCCTTGATGGTATCGGCGCGCGACAGCGACAGCCGGTCGTTGAAGCGCTCGCTGCCGGTGTGGCTCGCATGCCCGACCAGCGACAGGCACTTCGCCTTGGTCTTGGCCCGCGCGGCGACGGTGGCCAGCCAGAGCTGGTACTCCGCCGACGTGTTGCCGGTCACGAACTCCGTCGTACCCGGCTGGAACAGCATCATCAGCGATAGCTTGCCGCTGGCGAGCCCGAAATCGACGAGATCGCGGAACGCGGCTTCGGCGGCCTGGGTACGTGCCAGCTTGCGGTTGGTCAGGTAGAGCCCGTTGAGCACACGCAATTGGTCGCCGCCGGCGATCGCGCGCGCCTGCGTGTAGTGCTCCAGCGCCGCCTCGTAGCGGTTGCCATCGAAGGCAGCGATGGCTTCCGCGACCAGCGCCGCCGCATCCATCCGCTCGACGTAGGCGGGCTTGATGGCATCGCCGACCTTGGTCGTCTGGCAGGTGTCGACATAGCCGGAGATGGCCGTGTCGGGCACCCAGGCCGGGGCCTCCGCGAATGCCGGAACCGGGCGGGCGTCGACGCCTTCCGGCAGCGCACGCGCCTGCGCCTTGGACACGATCTTGCGGCTCTCGAGGTCCAGCATCGAGAACCAGACGCGATAGCTGTCCTTGGCGGCGTTGGTGCCGGGGCTGCTGGCGACGGGCGTGAATGTTCCGATGAACACGAGCGGCTTGCGTGCCAGTGTTTCACGCGTGAAGGGCCGCACCACGAAGCGGTCGGCGTAGCGCGCCGCGATCAGTTTCTCGAACTGCCGGCCCACCGCGCGGGTCGCCATCGTCTGCGCACCCGAGGCGCCGTCGACGAGCGGGTCGATGACCAGTTCCGCAGGCTGGGTGCCGCGCCTGGGCGTGCCGGACAGCACCGCGTTCGCCGCCTGGTCGAATGCCGCGGAAAGAGAAACCGCGCGAGGTCCTGCGACACGTGCCGTTCGCCGCCGCGCCTGGGCCGTCGCATCCGCATAAGGGAACAGGACGGTCGCCGCCGCGGCGCCGAGAAGAGAGCGTCGTGTCAAAGTGAAGGTCGTCACGGTGTCACCTGCAGCGGGTTCGGGCGGGATCAGTTATTGCTCGTCGTTCAATTAGCAGAGAGCAAGGCTTCGAGGCCAGTCACAAGTTCGGGAGGCAGAAGCAAGCGGAAATTCGCTTGGGAAACGAAAAGGGCGCGGCTCCCGCATGAGAACCGCGCCCCGTCGAGCCAACCTGTTGCCCGTAATCAGCCGTGCGAACGGTTCTGACGATGGTCGATCAGATCCTTCACCACGGCGGGCTCGGCCAGTGTCGAGGTGTCGCCGAGGTTGGAGAAGTCGTCCTCGGCGATCTTGCGCAGGATGCGGCGCATGATCTTGCCCGAGCGCGTCTTGGGCAAGCCCGGCGCGAACTGGATCCAGTCCGGCGTCGCGGTCGGGCCGATGATCTTGCGGACCGTGGCGACGAGTTCCTTCTTGATCTCGTCGCTGCCGTCGGTGCCCGCCATCAGCGTGACATAGCAGTAGATGCCCTGCCCCTTGAGATCGTGCGGAGCCCCCACGACGGCGGCCTCGGCGACCATGGGATGGGCGACGAGCGCGCTTTCGACCTCGGCAGTCCCCAGACGGTGGCCGGAGACGTTGATGACGTCGTCCACGCGGCCCGTGATCCAGTAGTAGCCGTCCTCGTCGCGGCGGCAGCCGTCGCCGGTGAAGTACATCCCCTTGTAGGTCGAGAAGTACGTCTGCACGAAGCGCTCGTGATCGCCGAACACGGTACGCATCTGCCCTGGCCAGCTGTCGAGGATGACGAGGTTGCCGGTCGCAGGTCCTTCCAGGATGTTGCCGTGCTCGTCCACGAGGGCGGGCGCACAGCCGAAGAACGGCTTCGTCGCGGATCCGGGTTTCGTCGCGGTGGCGCCTGGCAGCGGCGTGATCAGGATGCCGCCCGTCTCCGTCTGCCACCATGTGTCGACGATCGGGCAGCGGCCGTCGCCGACGACACGATGGTACCACTCCCAGGCCTCCGGATTGATCGGCTCGCCGACCGATCCCATGAGGCGCAGCGAAGCGCGGCTCGTGCGCTTCACGAAGTCGTCGCCGGCGCCCATCAGGGCGCGGATCGCGGTCGGCGCGGTGTAGAACGTATTGACCTTCCACTTGTCGACGACATGCCAGAAGCGCGAGGCGGTGGGATAGTTCGGCACGCCCTCGAACATCAGGGTGGTGGCGCCATTGGCGAGCGGGCCATAGAGAATGTAGCTGTGGCCGGTGACCCAGCCGACGTCGGCCGTGCACCAGTAGATGTCGCCGTCATGGTAGTCGAAGACGTACTGGTGGGTCATCGACGCATAGGTGACGTACCCGCCCGACGTGTGCAGGACGCCCTTCGGCTTGCCCGTCGAGCCCGACGTGTAGAGGATGAACAGCGGATCCTCGGCGTTCATTTCCTCTGGTGGGCAGTCGGCGTCGACCTTGTCCAGCTCCTCGTGCAGCCACAGGTCGCGGCCGGGCGTCCACTCGATCTTGCCGCCGGTGTGTTTGACGACGAGCACCTTCTCGTGGCCCTTGCCGGCCTTCTTGAGCGCTTCGTCGGTGTTCTTCTTGAGGGGGATCGGGCGCCCGCCGCGCACGCCCTCGTCGGTGGTGACGATGAAATTGGAATCCGCGTCCTCGATACGGTTGGCGAGGCTGTCCGGCGAAAATCCGCCGAAGACCACCGAGTGGACGGCGCCGATCCGGGCGCACGCCAGCATGGCGTAGGCGGCTTCCGGGATCATCGGCATGTAGATGGTGACGCGGTCGCCCTTCTTGACGCCGTTCGCCTTCATCACGTTGGCGAACTTGCAGACGCGCTCGTAGAGTTGCCTGTAGGTGATCTTGTCGTCCTGGGTCGGGTCGTCGCCCTCCCAGATGATGGCGACCTGGTCGCCGCGCGTAGCCAGATGCCGGTCGACGCAATTCGCGCACACGTTGAGCGTGCCGTCTTCGTACCACTTTATCGAGACGTTGTGATGGTCGTAGGAGGTGTTCTTGACCTTCGTGTACGGCTTGATCCAGTCGATGCGGCGGCCCATTTCGCCCCAGAACCCGTCGGGATCTTCGACCGAGCGCCGGTACATGGCCTGGTACTTGGCGTCGTCCACCCAGGCGCGGGCGGCCCACTCGGCGGGCACACTATAGACCTTGTCCGACATCGCGACGTTCCTCCGGGTTCAGCTTTGTTGGCTTTGGTGACAATTATCGGCAGGACGCGCGTGAGGGCAACCGCCCTTTGGTCGAAGGCTCGATTTGTGGGCCCTGGAAACGACGAACGGCCCGCGGCAGGTGCCACGGGCCGTCGTGAATTTCGGCGCGATACCAGCCGCTTGGCTGGCCGACCTCAGAAGAGGCCTTCGAACTTCTTCTTGAAGCGCGAGACGCGGCCGGCGCGGTCCAGCATGTTCTGGTTGCCGCCGGTCCAGGCCGGGTGCGAGGTCGGATCGATGTCCAGGGTGAGCCTGTCGCCCTCCGAACCATAGGTCGAATAGGTCTGGAACTCCGTGCCGTCCGTCATCACGACCGTGACCATGTGGTAGTTCGGATGGAAATCCTCGGTCTTCTTCATGGCGTCTGCTCACTCGAATAGGGGCTTGCCCAGCCGGACCCTGCCGGGACGCCAGCGATTGGGGCAATAGATGCTTGGATCGGCGTTCCTATAACGGAAGCCGGCCCGCCCCACAAGAGCAAAGGCGGCGGGGTAGCGTGTCGCTGGAAATCAAGAGCAGACCCGACGATAGTACGAGCGCAATCCCCGACTGATATGGGCCGTCACTTCGACGCCGTCACAGATCAGCCGAAGTGCTCCAGCCTCAAGCGGCTCCCGGAGCACAAAAAGGCCGCGATCGACACAATTCCCGATGTGCCGTGCCGAATCCCGCCGTGCGTACCGATACTCTACATAGCTCGGTGCCGTAATGAAGGGATGTGATCCCGCCGCCAGAACGCATGCAGGATCGTGGTAGATGCCAGGCCGAATTGTAGAAATGCCGATCAGAAGATGGTCTGCGTCCGCGCAAGCGTCGGTCGCGACCACGAAAAGGTGTCGCCGATCCGGGTCATGAGGTGGGCCGCTCGGGATTAGCAGTGCATCGCCTCGAACGGGAGCATACGCCATGCCAACTATCCAAAGTGGGCCAGGATGTGCCGCTCCTCTGCGACGCGCTCCTCGAGTTCCTTTGCGTTGACCTTACCGAGGAACTTGAACACTTGCGCATAACGGATAGGGATCATCGATCCATGTGGATCTTCCCACTCCGGGCAATTCTTGTGCGTCCAATCACGCAATTCGAAACGGTCCATGTGCCCGAACTGCCCCCAGACATCCTCTAGGGCTTGTAATTCGGCGTCACTCAATTCGTCCAAATCGTCGATCTGGATGGCTGGATTGGACAGGCCTACGAAATGGCCAGCCCTATCGGCGATGTGAGCGTTCCAATCGTCACTCTCGGCCGTTCCATTGATATAATTCAACGTGCGGCTATTGACCGGGCCGTGATCCATCGAGACTAGGCGGTCACCAAGTATCGGCGCGTCGTACTGCGACATGAACCTGCGATCAGCAAGATAGATCAGCTTGGTCAGTTTCAGCACATTGATCTGGCCGCCCTCCTTCAGGGCGAAGAAAGCCGCAGCCTGAGCTGCCTTTCTGACATTGAACCAAGGCGCCATTGTCGCCTCCCTCTGTCACATGCGCGCAACGTTGCACCGCGCGTTGCTCTCAGCATTTCGGGCCGACGTGCCCAAATAAAGTGCCAACCGTGTACGTCTCGCGCTTCGCAAGACATATATGTTCTCGATTCGTTTTCGTCAATTACGCCTTTCGGCTCTACCGCTTCGTTTCGATCTCGTGCGCTGGGCTCGACAGTTGCATCCCCTTGCAGTTCGTCCAAGAGCAGATGCGGTAACCATGTGGACGACTGGGCTGGCCCTGTACCAGGGCATCAGCATCGGGCAGGGCTCTGACAAGCGTTCACGGCGCCGGACGCGACAGTCCCGATCCCGGCATCTATAATTTCACACGGCGTTCGTGGACATATGGTTAGGTGACGACTCGCCACCCCCTGTGTCACCCGCCTGCCCGAGGAGAGACGAGCCCGATGCGTATTCTGCTGACCAACGACGACGGCATCGACGCGCCCGGCCTGCATGCCCTGCGGCAGATCGCCGAAGAACTGGCGGGACCGGACGGCGAGGTCTGGGTTGCCGCTCCCGAGACGAACCAATCGGGGGCGGGCCACTCGCTGTCCCTCAACGAGCCGCTGCGCATGCGGCAGTTGAGCGAGCGCGCCTTCGCCATACGCGGCACGCCTACCGACAGCGTCATCATGGGCATGCGGCACGTCCTCGAGAACCGAAAGCCCGATCTGGTGCTGTCCGGCATCAATCGCGGCGCGAACCTGGCCGAGGACGTCACCTATTCCGGCACCATTGCCGGCGCTCTCGAGGGCACCCAGCTCGGCGTGCGTTCGATCGCCATGTCGCAGGCCTACAGCTACCTGGCCGGCGACTACCCGCACTGGGAGACCGCGCTCGCGCATGGGCCGGCCCTGATCCGCCGCCTCATTGCCGAGGACTGGCCGCCGGGCTGCCTGATGAACGTCAACTTCCCGGATTGTCGCCCCGACGAGATCAAGGGCATCGAGGTCACCGCGCAGGGCAAGCGCGACCAGCAGCTGCTGGGCGTGGAGGCCCGCCACGATACGTGGGGCAACCCATATTATTGGCTGGGTTATGCCAAGCGGCGCTCCAATCCTGCCCGTGGCACGGACCTCTGGGCCGTCTACAACGACTACATCTCCGTAACGCCGCTGAACATGAACCTGACCGACAGGGCCATGCAGGAGCGTCTGAAGGGCGTTCTGGCACGTTGATGAGCCGTTCTTGATCTAACGCAAGCCGGTTGGCGGCAAGTTGCTGGAAATATCGAGCCGTAGATCGCGTTGCGTGTCGCGGGCCAGTCCGGATACGATAATGTCCGGACAGGTTCCAGACACCTGCGTCGCGAGGCGGAAGACCACGCGGCGTTCGAGGAAAAATCAAGGGCAGGAGCGACAATCGAATGACGACCGCCACGACGGAAGCGCCCAGGGCCAATGGCACGCCAGGGCTGGACTATGACGCCATCATCATCGGCGCCGGCATCTCCGGCATGTACCAGCTCTTGCGCCTGCGCGAGCTCGGCATGAAGGCGCGCGTCTTCGAGGCGGGCACGAACGTCGGCGGCACCTGGTATTGGAACCGCTATCCCGGCGCCCGCTTCGACAGCGAGAGCTATTCCTACCAGTACTCGTTCTCCAAGGAGCTGCTGCAGGAGTGGAGCTGGAAGGAGCATTTCGCACCCCAGCCCGAGACGCTGAGCTACCTCAACTATGTCGCGGACAAGTTCGATCTGCGTCGCGACATCCAGTTCAAGAGCCGCGTGTCGTCCTCGCATTGGCAGGCCGCCACCAAGAGCTGGAAGGTGACGCTCGAAAACGGCGACAGCTTCACTGCGCGCTTCCTCGTCACCGCCGTCGGTCCGCTCTCCGCGCCGACGATGCCGCGGCTTGCCGGCGTCGACAGCTACACGGGCGAGTCCTACCACACCGGCACCTGGCCCCATCATCCCGTGTCGTTCGCCGGCAAGCGCGTCGCCGTGATCGGCACCGGCGCCACCGGCGTGCAGACCATCCAGGAGGTCGCCAAGACGGTGGGTCACCTCACCGTGTTCCAGCGCACGCCCAACTGGTGCAAGCCCCTCAAGAACCGCCCGATCACCGATGACGAGCAGCGCGCGCTGAAGGCCGACTACGACGCCATCTTCAAGCGCTGCGACGAGACCTACTCCTGCTTCCTGCACACCCCCGATCCGCGCAGCGCGCTCGAGGTGACGGACGAGGAGCGCGAGGCGTTCCTCGAGAAGCTCTACGAGACGCCCGGTTTCGGCATGTGGCAGGGCAACTTCCGCGACATGCTCACGAACCGCGAGGCCAACCGGCTGATCTCGGAGTTCGTCGCGAACAAGATCCGCCAACGCGTGAAGGACCAGAAGGTCGCCGACAAGCTGATCCCGAAGAACCACGGCTTCGGCACGCGCCGCGTCCCCATGGAGACCCATTACTACGAGGTCTACAACCAGCCGAACGTGGAACTCGTCGACATCTCCGAGACGCCGATCGAGCGCATCACGGAGAAGGGCCTGAAGACCTCGAACCGCGATTTCGAGTTCGACATGATCATCTACGCGACCGGCTTCGACGCGGTGACGGGCAGCTTCGACCGTATCGACATTCGCGGCGAGGGCGGCGTCAGCCTGAAGGAGACCTGGCGCAAGGGCATAGAGACGCTGCTCGGCATCCAGGTCGCGGGGTTCCCCAACATGCTGATGCTGGTCGGTCCGCACACCGCGCTGGGCAACATCCCCCGCAGCATCGAGTACAACGTCGACTGGGTGACGGATCTGCTGCGCTACATGAAGGAGCGCAACCTCACGGTCACGGATGCACGGCCCGAGGGCGTCAACGAGTGGACCGACTACGTGCGCGAGAAGGCCGAGGGCCTGCTGTCGAACGAGATCGACTCCTGGATGACCGGCGTCAACCGCAACGTCGATGGCAAGAACCAGCGCGTGCTGGCCCGCTATAGCGGCAGCGCCCCCGATTTCCGCGCCTGGTGCGATCGCGTTGCCAAGGGCGGCTACAAGGAAATCAGCCTGAGCTGAGTGGCAAGCCGCACACGCTCGTCGGACATGAAAACGGCGGATGGAGTTTCCTCCACCCGCCGTTTTCTCTATCCGCGTCGAGAGGCTTGACGTGGCGTCACGTCGTGCTTGCCGGCGCCGGCGCGCTGCTCCCCATCATCCGGCCGACGATGAATGCCAGCACCACGCAGCTTGCCCCCGCGATATCCGTGTAGAGCCCGGGGACGAGCAGGAACGCCGCACCCGCCAGCAGCAGCGCCCGCGTGACGAGATTGATCCGCCCGACACCGTGCATGTAGGCCTCGAAGGCACAAGCCATCAGCCACACCGCCACGAGGGCCGTCCCCACGTTGTGGATGATCGCCATCGTATCGCCACGCAGGATCAGCGTCGGATTGAGCACGAACAGGAACGGCAGGATGAAGTTGATGAGCCCCAGCCGCATCGACAGGAACCCGGTCTGCATCGGGTTCGAGCCGGCGATCGTCGACGCCGCGATGGCACCGAGCGCCACGGGCGGCGTGATGAAACTGAGCACGCCCCAGTAGAGGATGAACAGGTGGCTCGCGATCGGGTCGAGCCCGCTGTCGATCATGGCCGGCCCCATCACCACCGCGAGGAAGATGTAGCAGGCGCTGACCGTCATTCCCATGCCCAGGATGAACGACGTGATGGCACCGAACAGCAGCAGCAGATAGACGTTGTTGCCGGCGAACTGCACCAGCTCCCGCGAGAACGCACCGCCGACGCCGGTATACGACAGCGCGCCGACGATGAGGCCGATGCCGGCCAGGATGCCGACGATGTTGGTCACGTTCTTCACGCCGTCGTCGAGCATGACGAGCAACTGCCGCGGATGGAACGGGTTGACGCCCGTGATCCAGCCGTTGATCGCGCTGGTCACGATCAGCACCAGCGTCGCATAGAACGGCGCGTGCGCCTCGAGCCCGACCCACACCAGCAGATAGATCAGCAGCACCAGCGAGAAGAGGTAGTGCCAGCCGGTCTTGATCGCCGGCCACAGCGGCGGGATCTCCGAGGCTTCCTGGCCTTTGAGACCGTTGCGTGCCGCGTAGCAGTCGGCCTGGATCAGCAGCGCGATGTAGAACATGAGCGCGGGCACCGTGGCCGCGATCATCACGGTGGCATAGGAGATGTTCAGGTACTCCGCCATGATGAACGCCACGGCGCCCATCACCGGCGGCATCAGTGCGCCGCCCGTCGATGCACACGCTTCGACCGCTGCTGCGTATTTGGGCGGATAGCCGACACGCTTCATGGTCGGAATCGTCAGCTGGCCCGTCGTCACGACGTTGGAGATGACGCTGCCCGACAGCGAGCCGAACAGTCCGCTGGAGAGGATGGCGACCTTCGCCGGTCCGCCGCGTGCGCGCCCCAGCAGCGCCGTGGCGAACGTCATGAAGAATTCGCCGCCGCCCGTGGCGACAAGCGCGGACCCGAACAGCAGGAAGCCGATCAGCAGGCCCGCAACCACCCGCATCGGAACGCCGATGATGCTCTCTGTGCCCAGTGCGTGCTGGCGAACCAGCGTGGGGATGTCGCTGGACGGCCCCCACAGGAAGCCCGGCATCGACTCCGCAAACAGCGGGTAGAGAAAGAAGAACAGGCAGATGCCGAACAGCAGCGGCCCGCCGACACGTCGCATCGCCTCCAGGACGGCCAGGCAGACGATGCCGGCGATGATCGTGGCGTCGGTCGGCGCGACGAGATCCCAGCCCTCCTGCACGATCCGCTCGCCGTTGAGTGCGAGATAACCCATGCACGCCAGCGTGACGGCGAAGAAGAGCCAGTCGTACCAGGGCACACCCTGGGTGCCTTGCCGCATCGGATAGACGAGAAAGACGAGCGCCAGGAAGATGCCCGTGAGCAGGTAGTAGTAGCTCGTGTCGATCAGCAGGACGCCGATGAAGAACTGGAAGTTGAACAGGCGGTTGATGTTCAGGAAGATGCCGATCAGACCGAGCGTCATGACGATCCAGAGCGCAGGCCCGGAAAGCCGGCGATCGGCGGGTCCTTCGGATATGGTGGGCACTACCTTGTCGGGCTCGTTCATGGGGCCTCGGGCTCGAATGAAGGAAAACCTCGGCGCGCGGACGAGCCGCAGCGCAATGTGGCGGCGATCGGGAGGAACATCCCCGCGGGGCGCTACGCAATGGGTGCCCGTCGCAAGCGCCGCCCTCCGGCAAGCGCTCGATCGAGGCAGCGATGCACCCTTACGGTGCGTGCGGCAGCGGCATCCGTGAATGCCGCTGCCGCACCATGTTCCTCACACGCAGATCGTCAGTTCTGGAGGTTCTTCGCGAAATAAGCGTCCCAGAACGCCGGCCATTCCTTCTCGGCGCTGAACTTCTCTTTCTTCGCCGCCTTTTCAGCCGTCAGTTTTTCGAACTCTTCCTGGGCCTTGTCCCAGCCGGCGCGCACCTTCTCGAGCCGGGCGAGCCGCTTCTCGTGCCAAGCCTGGGCTTCCTTCGTCCAGTAGCCCTTCTCCTTGGCGTACTTGATCGCACCTTCGTGCCAGGGCGCGTCGGCCGGCGGCACGATCGAGCGCTTCACCTCCCAGTTCACGGAGCTGCCCGTGGTGTTCTTGAAGAGGTCGAAGCTGGCGTCGATGGCTTTGACGAGATTGTAGACTTCGTCGACCGACGTCTTCGCATAGGTGACGATCATCGGATAGCGGTAGCCGACGAGCCAGACCGGCTTGTCCTTGGAGATCGCCGCGCCCACCGTCTCCTTGAACGGTTCGGCGAAGCTGACGACTTTCGTCAGGGCATCCCAGCCGGCCTTGTTGTCGGGTTCGTAGCTGGGCCAGACGAGGCCGCGCGGCGAGGATTCGATCTGGCGCATGTTCGCCGATGTCGTCACCGAGCCCATGGCGTCGAGCTGGTTGGCGATGATGGCATCCTTCATCGCGTTATAGCTGCCGAACCAGACCACCTGCACGTCGCTGCGCTTCAGGCCGCCGAAGGCGAGATAGGCGTCGTTCTTCACGTTGACCGAAGGATTGCCCTTCACATAGCCCACGCGCTTGCCCTTGAGGTCGGACATCTTGGTGACGCCGGTATCCTTGGCCACGGCCATGCCGACCGACGAAGGACGTCCCAACACGATGCGGACATCCTGCGGGCCCCACGACTGCACGCCGAAGTCGTACGTCCCTTCGGCGGCGAAGTAAGCTTCGTTCGCGAGGAAGCCGTACTGCACCTTGCCCGTCAGCATGGGCAACATGCGCCCGATCGACGTGCCTGCCGGAACGATGCGGATGCGGGTGGGATATTTCTTCTGCAGGGCATTGGCGATGCCGGACGCTTCCGCGTATCCGCTCGAGCCGAGATCGTAGGCGCTCCACACCATCGATTTGGGAAGTTTCGCGTCTTCGGCGCGTACGCCGGGCGCCGTTGCTGCAAGCGCCATGCTCACAGCGCCGAACAGCGCTGCTCCAGTCTTCCAGGCCTTCATTCAGTCCTCCCTAGTTTATGCAACCTTTGCGACGGTTGGGCTCGGATTTTTATTTCTTATGCGAGCCTTTGGGGCATCGTTGCGCGATTTGAACGCGGCGACAACCCCTCGGGAGCAGAAATATGCATATCAAGGACCGACGCCGCGCGATCGGGGGATCGCGCGGCGTCCGAATTCGTGCCGTAAATTCCAGGATGCGAGGCGCCGTGCGACCTTATGCTGCCGCGCTCTTCAGCACCATGTCGGCGGCTTTCTCACCGATCATGATGGAGGGGGCATTGGTGTTGCCCGACGTCAGCGTCGGCATGATGGAGGCATCCGCGACACGAAGTCCCGCGATGCCGCGCACGCGCAGTTGGTCGTCGACCACGGCCATGTCGTCCGATCCCATCTTGCACGTCCCGACGGGGTGATAGGTCGTCTCGCCGGCCTTGCGGACCCAGTCGAGAATCTCGTCGTCCGTCTGCCGGTCCGCGCCTGGGGCGATTTCCGAGGTCTGCAAGGCAGCCATGGCGGGCGCGGTCATGATCGCCCGCGCGATGCGGATCGCCTTCGCGGTCAACTCCGCGTCGACCTGCGCAGACAGGAAATTGAAATTGATCGCCGGTGGCGCTTGCGGGTCGGCGGACGTGATGTGGATGTGCCCCTTGCTTTCCGGCCGCATGGGATGCGCATAGCACGTCAGGCCCGACTGCTTGGAGATCTTGGGCCCCGTGCGTCCGGGCTCCGTCAGCATCGGCACCCAGCCGAGCAGCAGGTCGGGCGCTTCGAGCCCGTCGCGCGAGCGCACGAATGCGCGCATGGGCGCTGCCACCATCGCCAGCATGCTGTCTTGGCCCAGGGCGTAGCGCATGGCTTGGTTGACGAGGCCCAGGCCGCGGCCGCGGTCGTTGTACGTCATGCCGTGCGTGCCGATCGCCCACCGCGTGCGCGGCGCGTAGTGGTCGCGCAGGTTCTCGCCGACCCCCGGCAGGGCGTGGTGGACCTCCAGGCCGAGGTCGCGCAATCGCTCGGGCTGGCCGATCCCCGACAGTTCCAGAAGCTGCGGCGAGTTGATCGCCCCCGCGCTGATGACCACCTCCCGGCTGGCGCGCGCCTCGCGAGGCTGGCCATGCACGCTGTAGCGCACACCGACGCAGCGCCGGCCGTCGAGAACGACGGCCTCTGTCAGCGCTTCGGCGACGATCCGCAGGTTCGGACGCTTGCGCGCGGGGGTGAGATAGCAATGGGCCGTGCTCATCCGCCGGCCGCTGGCGATGGTCGCCTGGCTCATGACAATGCCATCCTGCGTGGCACCGTTGTAGTCGGGGTTCTGCGAGA
Source organism: Hyphomicrobiaceae bacterium (assembly GCA_041397775.1). Classification (GTDB taxonomy): domain Bacteria; phylum Pseudomonadota; class Alphaproteobacteria; order Rhizobiales; family Hyphomicrobiaceae. Next base: position 203,699 of record JAWKWB010000007.1, read on the forward strand.
TGCCGACTTCGGCGGCGGCCTTGATCAAGGCCTGCAGCAGCGGCGAATTGGGCTGTGGGTTGGTCACGCGGATCGGGCCGTTGCGGCCGCGGTACTGGTCGTCGCCGCCGCCCTCGTAGCTCTCCATGCGCTTGAAGAAAGGCAGCACCTCGCGGTAGCTCCATCCCTTGTTGCCCATCTGCGCCCAGGTATCGAAGTCCTGCGCCTGGCCGCGCACGAAGGCGAGGCCGTTGATGGAACTCGAGCCGCCGAGGAGCTTGCCGCGCGGCACCGGGATGCGGCGCCCGTTCGTGCTGGGTTCGGGCTCCGAGCTGTAGAGCCAGTTGGCCGTGGGATTGTTGATGAGCTTCGCGTAGCCGATGGGGATATGCATCCACGGATGGCTGGCCGGGCCCGCCTCCAGCAGCAGCACGCTGAACCGGCCGCTCTCCGAAAGCCGGCTGGCAACCGCCGCGCCAGCCGAGCCGGCGCCGACGACGATGAAGTCGTAGCTTTGTGTATCCCGCGTCTGCACGATGTCCTCCCCGCGTATCGGACACACTTTAGCCGAAAGGCGAAGACCGTCCATCGGTCGTCGCGGGCAGGGAACGGAGGAGCCACACCAAGCTATTGGTTTTTCGAGTGTCCCTTTGACCGCAACGTCCGTTCGAAGCCCGCAGAAGAATGAGACGGACTTTGCGGTCGCGCCACTCGTGTTCCGGCTCCGACACGTGGTTCCCCGTGCATCGGCCTCTGGACCAAGTGTCGGAGCCGGAAGGAACACTAGCAACACCATGATTCTAGTGTAGCTTTTGCATCTGACGTTTGGTTACGGTCCCAGCCGAAAGCGGGGACCAAACGTCGGATGCGCTACACTAGAGCGGTTTGCCGCTGTAGGTCAGGATCGAACAGCCAGCCTTCGGCAGCTTGATGCTGTCGCAGACCTTTCGCGCCTGTTCCGACGAGTGCACGGGGCCGACGACGAGCCGGTACGTGAACGGACGGCGCTCGGATCGAATGTAGCGAGGCTGCAGGCCGGAAAGCTCGCCGGGGTGGCGATCTTGCAGGAGTTGCCAACTCAACCGCAAGGCGTCGAGCGATGGTCCCGTCCCCAGTCCCAGGCCAAACGATCGACCCGACACGGGGGCCTGCTCTTTGGCCTTCGGCTGCGTCGGCTTGATCGAAGACGTCTCCCAGGTGGACTTCGTAGCCTCTGCGACGGTATCCCGCTTGTCGCTACCTTTTGAGGTGTTCTGATCCCTGGAATTCCCGCCGGTGTGCCCTGGCGCTGCCGCGCTCTGCGGCGGCTGGGCCTGGTCGTGGCCGGCATCGATGCGGGCCTCGGCTGCCGACAGCTTGGCTTCGAGCGCGGCCACGCGACGGTCGCGGTCGACGAGTGTCGCGCGCGTATCCGCCAGATCCTGCTCGATCCGTGCGACGGCCGACCGCGTCCGCGTCAGTTCGGTGACGAGGCTCGTGATGGAGTGTCTGCCGTCGTTGCGCTGCTGGGCGAGATGCTCGGGATCGCCCCGGAACAGCGAGGCGATGGCATCCGGCCGGAACGACAGCGCCATCAGGTAGCCGAGCGCCGCCATGGCCATCAGGCCCCATAGCCCAACGTACATCGCGAAAAATGGCCGCTGCGCCCGTTCGTGTTCTGTCGCGTTCGTTTCCAAGTCGTTCGTCCAGTCCAGATGGCAAATTCCACGACTCAAACAAATGTCCACGACTCAAACAGATGTGATGATTCGACGGTCGTCCGCATCGGCAGCCGGGTCAACCCGGCCATTTCCCCAAATGCAATCAATGCTGTGGATGGAGCGCATTCGAAGTGGCGCGCGCCCCTCTTCAGCCCCCGCAACCAATTCGGTCAACGCGGCGTTAAGGAACGGCTTGACCTGGATCATGCTTTCTGCAAAAGAACGAACATTCGTTTTATGGGCGAGCACATGCCCTCGCCCGATGAGATCGTACGAACACGCCATGCCGAAACTGAAACCGGACACCCAGCGGGCCCGGCGCGAGCACATTCTCGATGCCGCGGAGCTGTGCTTTGCCCGATCGGGCTTCCACCGCACGACCATGCAGGACATCTGCAAGGGCGCCGGCATCAGCCCCGGCGCGCTCTACCTGTATTTCGGCAGCAAGGAAGACCTGATCGCCGGCATCGCGGAGCGCGACCGGGCCGAATTCGCGACACGGTTCGCGGCCCTGGCCGCCGCACCGGATTTCATGGCCGCGCTGTCGCAGATCGGCGAGCAGTATTTCATCGACGAGCCCGCCCACAAGCGCCGCATGTGCGTGGAAATCGGCATCGAATCGACACGTAACGCGCGCGTCGGCGAGATCCATCGCTCCGTCGACAAATTCGTGCGCGATAGCTTCAAGGAGCTGTTCGAACGCATGCGCGCGGAAGGGCGCATCGACCCCGTTCTCGACATCCCGGCGCTGGCCGAGACGTTCGCGACGATCGGTGACGGCCTGTTCTGGCGGCGCGCCATCGACCCCGATTTCGATGCCCGCGCGGTTCTGCCGGCGGTCGTCGCCGCATTCGGTTCCCTTCTGCGACCCGTGGAACCCGATAAGACAACGCCGAACAAGACAACGATCGAGGCTTGATCATGAGAGTTGGAAAAGCAGCCCTGGGCGTGCTGGCGTTGGCCGGTATCGTGACGGCTGGATTGGCCGCGACCGGCCATTTGCCGGCCTCGTTGCAGGGCAAAGCGTCGTCGCCGAAAGCCGATGCGCCCGCGAAGCAGGCGCACAAGCCCGAAGTTGCGCTGCCCATCGCGGTCACCGCCGTGCATGTTCGTCACGCGCAGTTCGTCGCGACGGCACTGGTGACCGGCACGCTCGTGCCGCGCGAGGAGATCATCGTCGGCCCCGAGGTCGAGGGCTTGCGCGTGGTGGAGGTGCTGGCCGACGAAGGCGACCGGGTGCGCAAGGGCCAGGTCCTGGCGCGCCTCGTCAGCGACACGCTCGAGGCTCAGCTCGCGCAGAACGACGCGGCCCTGGCCCGCGCAACGGCGGCCATCGCGCAGGCGAAGGCCAACATCACATCCGCCGAGGCACGGCTGACCGAAGCGCGCAACGCCTACACGCGCGGCAAGCCGCTGGCCAAGACGGGCGTACTCTCCGAAAGCGGCATGGACCAGCGCGAGGCCTCGGCCAAGACGGCTGAAGCCGCGCTCGTGTCGGCGCGCCAGGGCCTCACGCTCGCCGAGGCCGAGAAGAGCCAGATCGAAGCGCAACGCCGCGAGATCGTCTGGCGACGGGGCCGCACGGACATCGCGGCGCCGGCGGACGGCATCGTCAGCCGCCGCAACGTGCGCATCGGCGGCTTCGCCTCGGGTGCGGGCGAGCCGATGTTCCGGATCATCGCCCGTGGCGAGATCGAACTGGAGGGCGAGGCCTCCGAGCTGCAACTGCCCCGCATCCGCGAAGGCCAATCGGCCGTCGTTTCGACCGCGGGAGCCGACGCCGTGAAGGGCCGCGTCAGGCTGGTCTCGCCGGAAGTCGATCGCAACACGCGGCTCGGCCGCCTGCGCATCTTCCTCGGCGACGTCGCGGGGCTGCATATCGGGGCCTTCGCGCGCGGCCGCATCGAAACGGCGCGCAGTGACGGCCTTGCCATTCCCGCATCGGCGGTTCTGTACGGCGGCGATGGTCCGACCGTTCAGGTGGTGGCTGACGGTGTCGTGCGAACGCGCCATATCAAGCTCGGCCTGGCGCAGGGCGAGTTGATCGAGGTGCGTGAAGGCTTGAAGCCGGGTGAAGTCGTCGTGGCGCGCTCGGGAACCTTCCTGCGCGATGGCGATGCTGTTCGCGCCGTCATCGCCGACAACCCGCGCATGACCAGCGCGGGCTGATGTCGCGGCCCTCGCCAACCGATTGTGCATGACGAGCGCCCGCAGTGGGGCGCCAAGGGAACGGCCGGTGCGCGCGCCGTCGCAGCCATTGGCCAGGAGAATGGACCGATGAACTTGAACATTTCCGCCTGGTCGATACGGCGCCCCGTGCCGTCGCTGGTGCTGTTCATGGTGTTGATGGTGCTGGGCCTCTTCAGCTTCCGGCAATTGCCCATCACACGGTTCCCCAACATCGACGTACCCATCGTGCAGGTGCGCATCTACCAGTCGGGTGCCGCGCCCTCGGAGCTGGAAACCCAGGTCAGCAAGAAGATCGAGGATGCGGTCGCCGGCGTCAGCGGCGTCAAGCACATCACCTCGACGGTGACGGAGGGCATCTCCACGACGGTCATCGAGTTCCGGCTCGAAACCAACCAGGACCGCGCGCTCAACGACGTGAAGGATGCCATCGCCCGCGTCCGCACGGACCTGCCGCGCACCATCGAGGAGCCGATCGTCCAGCGCCTCGAGATCGAAGGCCTGCCCATCCTCACCTACGCCGCCAAGGCACCCGCCATGACGCTGGAGGAGTTGTCGTGGTTCGTGGATGACGTGATCGTGCGCGCCGTGCAGGGCGTGAAAGGTGTCAGCCAGATCCAGCGCATCGGCGGCGTCGAGCGCGAGATTCGCGTCGCGCTCGACCCCGACCGGCTGCTCGCGCACGGCATCACGGCGGGTGACGTGAACCGCCAGCTGCGCGCGACCAACGTCGATCTGGCCGGCGGCCGCAGCGAGATCGCTGGTCGCGAGCAGGCCATCCGGACGCTGGCGGGCAAGGGATCGGCCGCGGAGTTGGCGTCCACGTCGATTGCCCTGCCCAAAGGACAGAAGGTGCGCCTCGACGAGCTCGGCACCGTCACCGACACGCATGCCGAGCGCCGCACGTTCGCAACCAACAACGGCGAGCCCATCGTGGCTTTCGCCATCTCGCGCGGCAAGGGGGCCAGCGACACGGTCGTGCACGAGGAGGTCGACGAGGCCCTCGCCAAGGTCAGGCAGACGCATCCCAACATCGAGCTGTCGCTGATCGACACGACCACGAGCTATGCCAAGGGCTCCTACGATGCGACCATGAAGACGCTGATCGAAGGCGCGATCCTCGCGATCCTCGTCATCGTCGTCTTCCTGCGCGATCTGCGCGCGACCGTCATTGCCGCCATCGCCCTGCCGCTTTCGATCATCCCCACCTTCTGGGCGATGGACGCGATGGGTTTCTCGCTCAACCTCGTGAGCCTGCTCGCCATCACGATCGTGACCGGCATCCTCGTCGATGACGCCATCGTGGAGATCGAGAACATCGTGCGGCACATGCACATGGGCAAGTCGGCCTATCGCGCCGCGCTCGAGGCCGCCGACGAGATCGGCCTCGCGGTGATCGCCATCACGTTCACCATCGTCGCGGTGTTCGCCCCCGTCAGCTTCATGGGCGGCATCGCGGGCCAGTACTTCAAGCAGTTCGGATTGGTGGTGGCGGCAGCCGTGATCTTCTCGCTGCTGGTGGCCCGGCTCATCACACCGCTGCTGGCCGCCTACTTCATGCGCGCCACGCATCACGACGAAAGCGAAGGCCCCTCGATTCGCGCCTACGGTCGCCTCGTCTCGTGGACGGTGCGGCACGCCAAGTTGTCGGTCTTGCTGGGCATCATGATCTTCGCGCTGTCGATCGGCTCGTTCTTCCTGCTGCCGTCGGGCTTCCTGCCGCCCGAGGACTCCGGCCGCATGCTGCTCGCCATCGAGCTGCCGCCCGGTTCGCGCGTCGAGGATACGCGCGCCGTCTCCGACAAGGTCACGGCCATCGTGCGCAAGCGCCCGGAAGTGCTCACCGTCTTCGTCAACGGCGGAACCGTGCTGGGATCGGGAGCCGAGGCGCGCAAGGCCACGCTGACGATCAACATGGTGCCGAAGGATCAGCGCAAGCTCACGCAGGCGCAGTTGAAGGAGATGCTGAGCCGCGAGTTGGCCGACGTGCCCGACATGCGCTTCTGGTTCCTGCAGGACAACGGCCAGCGCCAGTTCCAGCTCGTCGTTTCCGGGCGTGACGGCGCCGCCGTCAACAAGGTGGCCGCCGACCTGACCAGCCAGGCCAAGCGCGTCACGTCCAGGAAGGGCGTGCCGCTCCTCAACAACGTCGTCTCGACGGCGGAACTCGACCGGCCGGAGTTGCTCATCAAGCCGCGCACCGACATCGCGGCCGACCTGGGCGTCTCCACGGACGCCATCTCCGAGGCCATCCGCATCGCCACCATCGGTGACGTCGGCGCCAATCTCGCCAAGCTCGATATCGGTGACCGCCAGATCCCCATTCGCGTACAGCTCGACGAAGCTGCGCGCGGCAAGCGGCAACTGCTCGAGCAACTCAAGGTCGCGACGGCAAAGGGCGGTTCGGTGCCCCTGAGCACCGTCGCGACGTTCGAGATGAACCAGGGGCCGACCTCGATCGATCGCTACGACCGCCTGCGCCGCGTGCTCATCGGTGCCGATCTCATCGGCACCACGCCGCTGGGTGACGCGATTGCGGCGGTGCTGAAGCAGCCGGCAGCACACGATCTGCCGGCCGGCGTGGAAATCCGCCAGTTCGGCGACGCCGAGATCATGAAGGAGGTGTTCGAGAGCTTCGCCAAGGCCATGGGCGCCGGCCTGATGATGGTGTTCGCGCTGCTGGTCCTGCTGTTCGGCTCGTTCCTGCAGCCCGTGACGATCCTGTTCTCGCTGCCCATGTCGATCGGCGGTGCCATCGTTGCGCTCGCCGTCACCGGCAATCCCATCAGTCTGCCGGTCGTCATCGGCATTCTCATGCTGATGGGCATCGTGACGAAGAACGCGATCATGCTCGTCGATTTCGCGGTGGAAGCGATCCATCGCGGCAGCACGCGCTACGAAGCCATCGTGGAGGCCGGCAAGAAGCGCGCGCGGCCCATCGTCATGACCACCATCGCCATGGTCGGCGGCATGTTGCCCTCGGCGATGGGCATGGGCTCGGGCGGTGAGTTCCGCGCGCCGATGGCCATCGCCGTGATCGGCGGCCTGCTGTCGTCGACGCTGCTCTCGCTGGTCTTCGTACCCGCGGTGTTCATCGTCGTCGACGACCTGGGCCGCTTCTTCTGGCGCATCTTCAGCCGCTTCGTCGGCGACACGGACGAGGGGCACGGACATGGCGCGCCGGCCGAGTAAGGGCTGGGCGTCGTCCGCCTTGACGCTCGCATGATCTGCTGATCGACTGGCCGCAAATCAGCAGATCAGGGAGTAGCGACCATGGCGGGCTCACGCCGCGCGGCACTCGTCACCGGCTCGAACAAGAACATCGGACGCGCCTGCGTCATGCAACTGGCGCAGGCCGGCTGCAACGTCGTCGTCAACGGCGCGCGCGACAAGGACGCCGCCGAGGCCGTTGCCGCCGAAGCGCGCAAGCTCGGCGTGGAGGCCATCGTCGCCATGGGCGATGTCGGCGACCGCACGGATCTCGACGGCATGGTGGCTGCCGCGAAGAAGGCCTTCGGCGGCATCGACATTCTCGTCAACAACGCCGCGATCCGGCTGGACGGCAAGTTCCTCGAGATGGCCGAGGAGGACTGGCGCTACGCCATGGCGGTCAATTTCGACGCCGCCTACGTTCTCGCCCGTGCGTTTCTGCCGGGCATGCTCGCCAAGGGCTGGGGGCGCATCATCAACTTCGCCGGCATGAACGCGATCCACGGCTACAACGGCCGTGCGCACGTCTCCGCCTCCAAGCACGCCGCCTGGGGCCTGACCAAGGCGCTGGCCAAGGAGTTCGGCGCGAAGGGCATCACGACCAACATCGTATCGCCTGGCCCGATCATGGGCGAGGCGCAGGATGCCGCGCAGGCCGCCCACATCAAGCCGATGGCCGCGCGCGTACCCGTCGGCCGCCTCGGCACGCCGGACGAGGTAGCCTGTGTCGTGGCGTTGCTCGCGTCGGATGCCGGCGCCTACATCAATGGCCAGATGATCCAGGTCAACGGCGGCGCCGAGACCTGAGGCCGTCGCAGCGAGAGCATTTCCCTATGCGCGGCAAACCGGTCACGCCATTGCTCACGGTCGATTGCGTCGCGGTCGACCCCAAGGGGCGCGTGTTGCTCATCAGGCGGGGACACCCGCCGTTTCAGGGCCGTTACGCGCTGCCCGGCGGCTTCGTCGACGTCGGCGAGACGGTGGAGGACGCCTGCCGCCGCGAGTTGATGGAGGAGACCGGCGTTGCCGCGCGCAAGCTGACCCTCATCGGCGTCTATTCCGATCCCAGGCGCGATCCCCGCGGCCACTCGGTGGCGACTGCGTTCCTGGCCCGCATCCGCGGCGCCAAGCCGCAAGCCGGCGATGATGCGGCCGCGGCGGAATGGGTCGAGAATTGGCGCCGGCTCGATTTGGCTTTCGACCACAAGGATATCCTGCGGGACGCCTTCAAACTGCTCGCCGCGCGCGACAAGAACTGACGTTCGCGGCAATCGCCGGGGCTTTCCGCTGCAATAAGAGTCGCCCGTGCCTCGTACGCGGGCGAGCGCACGGGAGGCTTCGCCATGTCCACACCGGCATCGTCACTGCTCGACGCTCGAGGCTACGCCTGGCATCCGAGCGAGGAGGTCAAGCGCGCGAGCAATTGGCAGGCCTTCATCGCCTCCGAGAACCTCGCCGACTACGCGATGCTCGAGCGTAAGGCCGCACAGGACCCGGAGTGGTTCTGGAATGCACTGATCCGCTTTCTCGACATCCGCTTCATGAAGCCCTACGAGCGCGTGCTCGACCTGTCCGGGGGCATCGCCTGGCCGAAGTGGTGCATCGGCGGCACCATGAATATCACCGAAAGCCTGCTCGACCGGCATCTGGCGGCCGGTCGCGGCGACAGCCTCGCGATAAGCTGGGAAGGCGAGCGCGGTGAGCGGCGCCAGCTCACCTACGCCGAGGTCGCGCGCGAAGTGGCCCGCGTAGCGGCCGGTCTCCACGACCTGGGCCTGAAGCCGGGCGACGCGGTGGGCCTCTATATGCCGATGGTGCCCGAGGTAGTCTGCGTCTATCTCGCGCTGGCGCGGCTGGGCTGCATCATCCTGCCGCTGTTCTCCGGCTTCGGCCAGGCGGCCATCGCGACACGTCTCAACGATGGCGCCGCCGTCGCAGTCGTCACGGCGGACGGCTGCCTCCGGCGCGGCAAGACCGTCGAGATGAAAACGGTCGTCGATGCGGCCGTCGCGGAGGTGCCGACGGTGCGGCATGTCGTGGTGGTGCCGCGGCTCGGCCTCGACGTGCCGATGACGCCCGGGCGCGACGTGACCTGGGACCGCATCCGCGCGCGCGACGTCGCGGGCTTCCCCGCCGCCGAAGTCTCGGCCGAGCACCCGCTGATGATCGTCTACACCTCCGGGACGACGGGCAGGCCGAAGGGCACCGTCCACACTCACATCGGCTTTGCCGCCAAGACCGGCCAGGACTTCCTGCTCTCCTTCGATCTCAAATCCACCGACCGCATGCTCTGGATGAGCGACTTCGGCTGGCTCGTCGGCCCGCTGCTCGTCGCCTCGACGTTTCTTGCCGGCGCCACGTGTGTGCTGGCCGAGGGCACGCCCGACTATCCCGAACCCTATCGCCTGTGGCGCATCATCCGGGATCACGAGGTATCGTTCCTGGGCTGCGGGCCGACCCTCGCCCGCATGATGATGCGACATGGCACCAAGGACATGACGCGCTTCGACCTGACCTCGCTCCGGGTGGCGGCCTCCACCGGCGAGCCGTGGGACAACGACAGCTGGCTCTGGTTGTTCGAGCATGCGCTGGGCAAGCGTGCACCACTGATGAATTTTTCCGGCGGCACGGAGATGGGCGGTATCGTCATCACCAACATCCTGTGCCCGATCAAGCCGGGCAGTTTCTCAGGCGCCGCCATCGGCACGGGCGGCGACATCGTCGATGCGGATGGCAACAGCGTCGGCCCCGGCGAGGTGGGCGAACTCGTCATGCGGCAGGCCTGCATCGGCACCACGCGCGGACTCTGGCAGGACCCCGACCGCTACATCGACAGCTACTGGTCGCGCATTCCCGGCCTCTGGGTGCACGGCGACTGGGCCTCGCGTGACGCCGACGGCTCCTGGTACATCCACGGCCGGTCGGACGACACCATCAAGATTTCCGGTAAACGCACCGGCCCTGCCGAGATCGAGGCGCTGCTGCTGGCGACCCACAAGGTCACGGATGCGGCCGCGATCGCAGTCCCCGATCCCGTCAAGGGCGCAGCGGTCGTCTGCGCCGTCATTGCGGCGCCCGACACGGCGATCTCCGACGACCTTGCGGCAGAATTGTCGGCAGCCGTGGTCGCAGGGCTCGGCACCTCGTTCCGGCCGAAGACCGTTCTGTTCGTCGGCGATCTCCCGCGCACGCGGAACATGAAGGTCATGCGCCGCGCCATCCGCGCGACGCTGCTGGGAGAGCCGCCGGGCGACCTGTCCACGCTGGTCAATCCGGAAGCGCTGGACGAACTGAAAACGGCGGCGGGCGGAAGCTGATCGGCGCCCGCCCGCATCGCGATCCCCAATCATGTGGCGGACCGGCGTAGGCGCCTCAGAAGGCGACGTCCTTGTAGACGTTGTTGATGTTGCGGCCCCACGACGTCTCGTAGGCCTCCAGCATCGCTTCCGCCGCCGTGCGGCCGGATTCCACGATCTGCTGCGCGTAGTCGAGGTGGATTCGCTCGTCGGCGCCCTTCGCATCGAGCCGCTTGCGCGCCTTCAACCCTTCCGCGCTCATGGCCATCACCTCGCGTGCGATGTCGTGCAGCGTGTGCTTGCGAAAACGCGCATGGAGCGCGGCCTTGGGCACGTCCCCGCGCAGCGTGTCGCGTTCCTCCGCCGACCAGCCCTTGACGAGATCCCAGGCCGCATCGAGGGACGACTGGTCGTACAGCAGCCCCACCCAGAATGCGGGCAGGGCGTTGATGGCGCCGGCGAGGCCGGCATCGGCGCCGCGCATCTCCAGGAAGCGCTTCATGCGCACCTCCGGGAAGATGGTGGTGAGGTGGTCCGACCAGTCGTCGATGGTCGCCACCAGCGACTTCAGCTCCGGCCGGTCCAGCTTCTCGGCGAGGCGACCGCCCAGATAGTCGCGGAACGAGGCCCCGGCGACGTCGATGTACTGGCCGTCGCGATAGATGAAGTACATCGGCACGTCGAGGGCATACTCGACATAGCGATCGAAGCTCATGCCACCCTCGAACACGAACGGCAGCAGCCCCGTGCGATTGCGGTCGGTGTCGCGCCAGACCTCGCTGCGCATCGACAGATAGCCGTTGGGCTTGCCCTCGGTGAACGGCGAGGCGGCGAAGATCGCGGTCGCCAGCGGTTGCAGCGCCAGCGAGACGCGCAGCTTGCGCACCATGTCCGCTTCGCTGGCGAAATCGAGGTTCACCTGGATGGTGGCCGTCCGGTACATCATGTCGAGGCCGCGCGAGCCGACCTGGGGCATGTAGCGCGTCATCACGCCATAGCGCCGCTTGGGCATCTTCGGCGTTTCGGCCAGCGTCCACGAGGGCGAGAACCCGAGTCCCAGGAAATTGACTTTCAGATCCTCGCCGATCGCGCGGACCTGATCGAGATGCGTCCGCGTCTCTGCCGCCACATCGTGCATCGTCTCGAGCGGGGCGCCCGAAAGCTCGAACTGGCCGCCGGGCTCCAGCGACACGGTCGCCATGGGCTCGCCGTCGGGCCGCCGGAGCGCGATGATGTTGTCGCCTTCGTTGATGGGTAGCCAGCCGTAGCGGTCCATCAACTGTTCCATGAGGGCGCGGATGCCGCGCGCGCCGTCGTAGGGCACGGGGCGCAGGTCGTCCGTCCGGAAACCGATCTTCTCGTGCTCGGTCCCGATGCGCCACTCGCCGGCTGGCTTGCAGCCAACCGAGAACCACGCGACCAGTTCGTCATGTGAGCTGATCGGGGGTGATGGCTCGCCATCCTGCCTGGTCGACATGCATGCTCCTAGCTGCTGCGCGCGGCCAACGCCGTGGGGGCGGGCCGGCGTCGTGAGTGGCACACTTATGGCGGGCGGCAGGCCGGTGCACAAGTCCCGGTCACGCGAACGCCGCCCGCCACTCCAATGGCCGGTTCGCGCGCCGCGCACACATGAGATTTTCTCGCGTATCGGTTGAGCGGGACTCAAGGCCCCCGCGGGCCGCGACCGGCTCAGCGCCAGTCGCCCGACACCGCGTTGACGAGCGCGAGCGCGGCGACAGCCGCCGTATCCGCACGCATGATGCGCGGGCCCAGCGAAATGCGCAGCACCCCGGGGCACGCCAGCAGCAACTGTCGCTCCGCCTGGTCGAACCCGCCTTCCGGCCCGATCAGTACGGCCATCGGCCCCGCTGGCGCGCTGGACAAGGCCGTGATCGGATTGGCGATGGGCGCACCCTCGTCGCAGAAGATCAGCGTCCGGCCGGCGTCCCAGGCACTCAGTGCGGCCTTGAGCGTGACGGGCGGCTTCACATCCGGCACGCGCAGCACGCCGCACTGCTCGGCCGCCTCGATCACGTTGGCCCGCATCCGCTCCAGGTTGACGCGCTCGGCCACCGTGCGCGCTGTCAGGACCGGCTGCAGGGCCGCTACCCCCAGCTCGGTCGCCTTCTGCACCATGTAGTCGAGCCGGGCCCGCTTCAGCGGCGCGAATAGATAGAGGATGTCGGGACCGTCCGCCTGCGGCCTGCTTTGGCTGCGGATTTCCAGGCTCGCATCACGCCGCCCCGTGCGCATCAGGCCAGCGCGCCACTCCCCGTCGCGTCCGTTGAAGACGAGCATCTGCTCGCCCTCGCCGAGCCGCATGACGTTGACGAGATAGTTCGTCTGCTCGCGCGTCAGGGCGACGACGGCCCCCGCGCTCAAGTCCGCCTCGAGAAACAGGCGCGGGGCGCGGAAATCCTCGTTCGGGGCGTCGTCGGTCACCATGGCAGGCTCATGCCGTAGCAGTGGCGGGGGCCACGGCGATGTCGAGCCAGCCGTGCTCGGTCACGCGCGCGACGTCGCCTTCGGCGATGAGAACCGTCGTCGTGGCTCCCTCGACCAGCGCCGGCCCGGGGATCTCCTGGGCACACGCCAGCGCCTCGAACGCGAACACGGGCACCTCCAGCCACCGGCCCAGATGCACGCGCTGGTGCCGTATGGGCGCAGCCGCCGCACCACGTGAAAGCGTCGGCTCCTTCGGCAGGTCGGGCAGTTCCCCGATCACGGCGGCGCGCGCATTGACGAGCACCACCTCGTTGCCGCGCTGGGAGTAGGTGTAGAGTTCCTCGTGTCGTTCGTGGAAACGGTTGGCGATGTCCTCGACCAGTGTCGGGCTCGACCAGTCGACGGTGTCGAGAGGCACGTTGATCTCGAAGATCTGCTCGCCATAGCGCATGTCCGCGCTGCGCGACACGCGCACGGGTCCGGCGAAGCTCGCGCCCAGGCGCTTGCGGCCCTCGCTCTCCATCTCGGTGTAGAGGCCTCGCAAGCCATCCGCCTGCAGGGCCGCTTCGTCACCGATGTGCGTGCGGGAGACCTCGTAGCGGATGTCGCTCGCCAGCATGCCCCAGGCGGACAGCACGGAGGCCACGCGCGGCACGATCACGCGCCGCATCGACAACAGCCGCGCCACGTCCACCGCGTGCAGGCCCGCCGCGCCGCCGAACGAGAGCAGGGCGAAACCGGTCGGGTCGATGCCGCGCCGCACGGACACGAGACGGATGCCCTCCGCCATGCGGCCGTTGACGATGCGCACGACGCCCGAGGCCGCCGCAACCGCGTCGAGGCCGATCTGCTGGCCGAGCACCGCCAACGCACGTTCGGCGGCGGGCCGGTCGAGCGGCATGCGCCCGCCGAGCATGCCCGTGGCATCGAGCAGGCCGAGCGTCAGGTTCGCGTCGGTGACGGTGGTGAGCGTGCCGCCCCGCCCGTAGCAGGCTGGACCCGGCTCCGCACCCGCGCTCTCCGGCCCGACGTGCAGGACGCCGGCGGCATCCACTTTCGCGATGGAGCCGCCGCCCGCCCCCAGCGTCACGATGTCGAGGCTCGGCAGTGCGATCCGCTGTCCCGCGATGCCGCGATCGACCGAGACGCCCGGCGTGCTGGCGCGAATGAGTGAGATGTCCGTGGACGTGCCGCCCATGTCGAACGGCACGAGGTTGGCGGCGCCCGTCAACCGCGACGCATAGCGGCTGCCCGCAACGCCGCCGGCCGGCCCCGACAGCACTGTCGCCGCCGCCAGCCGGATCGCTTCCTCGACCGGCGCCACGCCGCCATGCGACAGCATGATGAGCAGGGGGCCGCTGTACTGAGCTTCCGCCAACCGCACGCGCAGGCGCTGCATGTAGCGATCGACGACGGGCCCGACGTAGGCGTTGATGATCGTCGTGGAGACGCGCTCGTATTCCTTGATCTGCGGATAGACGTCCGACGAGGTGGTGACGAAGCACTCCGGCAGCGCCGCGCGCACTGCGGCTTCCGCCGCCCGCTCGTGCGCCGGGTTCTTCCAGGCATGCAGGAAGCAGATGGCGACAGCGTCGACTTTCGCGGCGCGCAAGGCGGCGATGGCTGCCTTGAGCGACGCCGGATCGAGCGGCTGCAGGACTTCGCCGCTGGCGCGCATGCGCTCCCTGACGCCGAGCCGCAAGGCGCGCGGTACGAGGGGCTCGGGCGGGGTCATGCGCAGGTTGTAGCGCTCCTCGGGTTTCAGGCCCTCGCGCATCTCCAGCACGTCGCGGTGCCCCGCCGTCGTGATCAGGCCGACCCTGGCTCCCTTGCGCTCCAGCAGCGCATTCGTGGCCACCGTCGTGCCGTGCACGATGCGCTCGGTCTGCTGCAGCAGGCTGAGCCGATCGCACCCCACCGCCTCGGCGAGTCGCGACAAGCCTTCCATGACACCGATGGATTGGTCCTGTGGCGTGGACGGCGATTTCGCTACGACGCAGCGTCCGCCGTCGTCGATGGCCACCAGATCCGTGAACGTCCCGCCGACGTCGATACCGATGCGAAACATCAAGCCATTCCCCGTGAGCCGCTTGGCCGGTCGTCAGGACCGCTTCGTGACGATGCCGTTTTCAATGTCGCGCGTCGTTGCTGCGGCATCCCGCTTGGCGGGATCGCCCCAGCCGCCCCCACCGCCCGAGTGGACCACGAGCGTGTCGCCCGGAAGGATCTCGATGCCGACCTCCTTCGTCTTGAGTTCCCGCTCGCGACCGTCGGCATGGCGCAGCAGATAGTGATGCGGTGCGCCGTCGTTGCCGCCCAGCATACCGCGCGCGCCATGCCTGACGCCGTCGCCGGCCGTGTTGCCGACCGCGGTCTTGCCGGTTTCGATGACCATTTCCAGGTCGGCGCCGGTGCCGCCGCGATATTGGCCCGCCCCCCCGGAATCCGGCCGGTACTCGTGATGCAGGAACAGGAACGGAAAGCGCACTTCGGCCACCTCGATGGAGCCGAACTTGATGCCGCCCGCCGAGTGCCACTCGCCGACGGCGTTGTAGCCGTCCCCTGCGATCGAGCCGCCACCGCCCGGCCGTGCCTGGAACAGGTGCCAGATGAATCCCTTGCCGGTGCGCGGATCCTCGCCCTTGATGGCGATGCGGAACCTGCGGCCCCAGCCGCCCATGGCGCGCTCCGGGCAGGCTTGCGACAGCGCCACGACGATGGCCTCCACGATCTCGTTCGAGCAGTGGCTGGTGCACAGCGTCACCGGTGCGCCGTCGTTGGCCCATACGATGGTGCCGGGGCGCGCCTTGACGCTCAACGGGCGCAGCGAGCCGTCGTTCTTGGGCACGTCCGGGTCGATCAGGTAGAAGAACGCCATCGCGCAGGCCGACTGCATGTTGGCGTGCGATGAGTTGACGAAGCTCGTCGCCTCTGCGTCCGAGGCGGTGAGATCCACTTCGACATCGCTGCCGCGCACCGTCACCTTGGCGCGAATGGCGACGTCCGTGCGCCCGCGGCCGTCGTCGTCGAGAAACGCCTCGCCGTGATAGACGCCGTCCGTCCAGGCCGAGACGATGGCGCGCGTCTGCTGTTCGGCGCCGTCGAGCATCGCCTCGATGGCGGCTGCGAGCCGGTCCGGCCCCAGTTCCGCGACGAGTTCGTCCAGCCGCCGCTCGCACAGCTTCGCCGAGCCGATCATCGCCGCAAGGTCGCCGCGGAAATCGCGCGAATGCCGCACGTTGGTGGCGATCATGCGCAGGAGATCCTCGCGCGGGCATCCCTTGTCGTGGATGCGCAGCGGCGTGATGCGGATGCCTTCCTGGAAGATCTCCGTCGCGCCGGGATTGTAGGCGCCGTGTGTCGAGCCGCCGATATCGCTCATGTGCGCGCGGTTGATCGACCAGAACAGCAGCCGCTCACCGGCAAACACCGGCACGAACACCGTCACGTCCGGCAGGTGGTTGCCGCCGTGGTAGGGGTCGTTGAGGAGGAAGACGTCGCCTCTATGGGTGTCGCCGTGGAAGGCCTCGGCCACCGAGCGCGCGGCGAAGGGAAGAGCGCCGACATGAACGGGGACGTGCTCCGCCTGGGCGACGAGCCGCCCGGTTCCGTCGCAGATGCCCGTCGAGAAATCCCGGCTGGAATTGAGGATCTGCGAGTAGGACGTGCGCAGCATCGCCTCGCCCATTTCCTCCACGATGGAGTGCAGCCGGTGCCGCACGACCGAGACCGTGATGGGATCGACAGCGGTGGCATTCGGGTCGCGCACCGGGCTTGCGGCAAGGGTCATGCAGCGCTCCAGGGAGGAAGGCACGGGAGATTGCACGAGCATGCCGACAAGCCACCCCCCGCGTCAACACGAGGCACGGTATGTCGCGCCTCAGGGCACACGGCGAATTTCGGGAACGCAATCCACCAGATTGGCCAGCGCGCCGAACCGACGCGACAGGCGCTCGCCGTCGAGAGGCCAGAGCGCCTGCGGAATGGCGAGGACGAGGCGCCCGTTCTCATAGGAGAGCGGCGTCTGCGTGATGATCCCCTCGTGTCCGATGGACAGCATGTGCGCCGCCCGCACGGCCGCGCCGAGGATGCGGGCGCGCTTCAGCACGCGCTTGGAAATGACGGAGCGCAGGCGCTCCGATAGCTGCACCATCGACCCGTTGTCGTCGTCCGAGCCGACGTGGCGATAATAGACCGTGAGAGCCAGGAAGATGCGCCCCTCGTGATCGATGCCACCCAGTGCGGCATGTGCGATGACGTTCAGGCTCTGCTCGCCGCGATAATCGGGATGCGCGCGCCAGCCGATGTCCGACAGCAGGCAGGCGGCATAGCGTTGTCGCTTCTCCTCGTCCGTCTCGCGTGGTCCGGGGCCGGTGAAAAGGGCATCCGTCCAGCGGCACAACTCCTGCGCATGCTGTGCCGAGCGCGAGCGTAGCCGCGAATAATCGGCCGCGAAGGAGAGGAGCGGGTCCTTCTCGCGTTCGCTGGCGGGGAGCTGGTCGTAGACGAGGCCCTCTCGAATGCCGAATACCGAAAACACCACCTCTTTCGGCTTCATGCGGCGCAACAGCCGCTCCAGCACCAGCGCGCCCAGCGGCAGCACTTCCCGCCGAGCCTTGGAAATGCCCGAGGCGCCCTTCAGCTCGGTCAGCTTGCGGGCCCGGCGGACGGTCTCGCAGAACTCGATCGCCTCGCGCGTGGGGATGCGATAGCCGTGCGTCACTCGCAAGGGATAGTCGTGCATCTCCATGTGCAGCTTGGCGAGCGCGCGCCATGTGCCGCCGACGGGATAGAACGTGCGTCCCTCGCCCTTTGCCAGCCACGGCACGCTGGCCAGGTTCTGGTCGGCGGCGTCCTGCGCCCGGTCCAGCTTGCCGCCGGACGTGTCGAGCAGCCGCAATCCGCCGAGCGGCAGCGTCGTCGACTGCCGGCGCTGCTGGCCTGCGATGTCGATCAGTTCCAGACTGCCGCCACCCAGGTCGCCCGCGATGCCGTCGGGCTTGACGAACCCCATGAGGATGCCGAACGCCGCCAGCTCCGCTTCACGCTCGCCGGACAGGATGTCGATGCGCACGCCGGCGGCAGCCTCTGCCCGGGCGATGAATTCCGGCCCGTCCACGGCCTCGCGCACGGCGGCGGTAGCGATGGCGCGGACATTGCGAACCTCGAGCAACGTGCAGATGGCACGAAACCGCCTCAGGGCGGCAAGCGCGCGGTCCACGCTTTCGTTGCCCAGATGGTGGGTGCTGGCCACGTTCCGGCCCAGGCCGCACAGAACCTTTTCGTTGAACAGCGGCGTCGGGCTGCGCAATGCGCCCTCGTAGACCACCAGCCGCACCGAGTTCGAGCCGATGTCGATCACGCCGATCGGTTCGCCGGCAGTGCCTGCGGTCAGGCTCACGTCGTTTTGCGCGCTCGTGCTCAAGCCTTCTTACCTCGTTTGCGGTCCCCCACGCTCACCTTGGGCGGCGGGTTCTCCTTCAGCGATCCGCCACGCCCGGACAGGCTGGGGTTCGTCATGAAATACCGATGCGCATTGAATGAGGCCTGTCCGGCCTTCACGGGCAATCGACTAGAGGTCCCGTCCGGATTTATCAACCAGCTTTGCTCGTTGTCCTTCAGGTTCGCGACCATGATCTGGTCGAGGATTTGCTGGTGAACGGTCGCGTTGCGGATCGGCACCATGGCCTCCACGCGGCGATCGAGGTTGCGCGGCATCATGTCGGCGGAGCTGATGTAGACGAGCGCCTTGGGGTGCGGCAAGCCGTGGCCCGCCCCGAAACAGTAGATCCGGCCGTGCTCCAGGAAGCGTCCGACGATGCTCTTCACGCGAATGTTGTCGGACATGCCGGCAATGCCCGGACGCAGGCAGCAGATGCCGCGCACCACAAGATCCACCTTCACGCCCGCCTGGCTGGCCGCATAGAGCGCGTCGATGATCTGCCCGTCGACCAGCGAGTTCATCTTTCCCCAGATCGCTGCGGGCCGACCCGCCTTGGCGTGCGCGATCTCTTCCTCGATGTGGGTGAGCATGCGCTTCCGGATGCCATTCGGGCTGGCTGCGATGACCTCCAGCTCGGCGGGCTCGGCGTAGCCTGTCACGAAATTGAAGATGCGCGAAACGTCCCGGCCGATGTCGGACGTCGCCGTGAAGTACGACAGGTCGGTGTAGATGCGTGCCGTCTGCGGGTGGTAGTTGCCCGTGCCGATGTGGCAGTAGGTGGCGAGTTCCGCCCCTTCCTTGCGCACGATCAGCCCGAGCTTCGCGTGGGTCTTGAGTTCGATGAAGCCATAGACGACGTGAACGCCGGCGCTTTCCAGGTCGCGCGCCCAGCGGATGTTGGCGGCCTCGTCGAAGCGCGCCTTGAGCTCCACGACCGCCGTCACGGACTTGCCGAGCTCTGCCGCCTCCTTCAGTGCCCGCACGATGGGGCTGTCGGTCGACGTGCGGTAGAGCGTCCACTTGATCGCCATGACGTCGGGGTCGTGCGCCGCCTGCCGCAGGAATTGCAACACGACGTCGAACGATTCGTAGGGGTGATGGACGACGATGTCCTTGGCGCGGATGGCGGCGAAGCAGTCGCCGCTGAACTCGCGAATGCGCTCGGGAAAGCGGATCTGGAAAGGCTTGAACAAGAGGTCCGGCCGGTCGCTGGCGATCAACTGGCTGGTATCGGCGAGGCCGAGCAGGCCCTCCTGGACGTGGATGCCCTCCTCGCGCACCTTCAGTTGGTCGACCACGAAGGTGCGCAACTCCTGCGGCATCGTCGCATCGATTTCGAGCAGGATCACCGATCCGCGCCGCCGCCGCTTCAGCGCGCTCTCGAAGAAGCGCACCAGGTCCTCGGCCTCTTCCTCGACCTCGATATCGCTGTCGCGCAGCAGCCGGAAGGCCCCTTGCCGGGTCACGCGGTAGCCGGTGAAGAGCCGGGCGGCGAAGTGCCCGATCAGCGTTTCGATGCGGATGAAGCGGATCGGCGCACGCGCGCCGTCGCCCTCGGTGGGTGACGGCAGCCGGATGAAGCGGTTGAGCTGCGCGGGGATTGGCATCAGCGCGTGCATCATCGCCTTGGCGCCGTCCCGCTCGAGTTCGAGGCCGATCGTGAAGCCGCCGTTGGGAATGAACGGAAAAGGATGAGCCGGATCGACGGCGATGGGAGTGAGCACGGGAAAGATGTGCGCGAGGAAATAGCCCTCGAGCCACAGGCGCTCGTCCTCGGTCAGGTCGGACGGGGCGACGATCGAGATGCCGGCCGTCGAGAGCAGCGACCGCAGGTGCGACCAGCACGCTTGCTGCTCGGCCGTAAGGCTCGCCACGAACTTGTTGATCGCATCGAGTTGCTGGGCCGGCGTCAAGCCGTCCTGGCTCACCGTGGCGATCTTGTTCAACACCTGGCCATGGATGCCGGCCACGCGCACCATGTAGAATTCGTCGAGGTTGGAAGCCGAGATCGACAGGAAGCGCAGCCGCTCCAGCAACGGATGGCGCTCGTTCTGTGCTTCCTCCAGAACCCGGTGATTGAATTGCAGCCAGGAAAGCTCGCGATTGTAGAACCGCCGCACGCCCGTGAATGCGTGTTGGTCGCTGCTCTTGTCTGCGGCCAGTGTCGGCGTCTGCGGTGGTAATTGGGTCGTATGGCTCACGCGAATGGCTCCCTGGGACCGGCACGGCAACGCTCGATGGTTGCCGCAGGCCTTGTGGGCATTTTATCGCGACAGTTGCGTGACTGTCCGGCAGTTTTTTGGGGGACGGCGGAACACTAACCCGGCAGGTCCGGCCCGTCCTCGGCGTCGGCGCTGGACACTTCTCCCAGGACTTCCGCCGCGAGCGCCCGGGTCACCTTGCGGCGGGTGGCGAGCGCGCGATGGTCGATCTCCTCCACGATGCGCGCGGCGGTCTCCGTCGAACGCTCGATATGCAACGCGAGATAGGCGAGGACGTGCGGCTCGACCACGAGCTGGCGATCCGCGAACAGCTTGACCAGCAGCGCGCGCAGCAGCTCCTCGTCCGGCGTCTCGATCTGGACGACCGGCAATGCGCGCAGGCGCGAGCGCAGGTCCGGCAACGCGACGTTGAGGTCGCCCGGGGCCTGGCTCGACGTCAACAGTACGAACTGGCGATGCTCGCGCGCCAGGTTCAGAATATGGAACAGGATTTTCTCGTCCCCGATGCCGGCGTCGAGATCCTCCACGACGAGGCTGCCGTTCCGGGACAGGCAGCCGATCGCCGCATCGTCGAGCGTCGCGGCCGCAACGATCTCCGCACCGCTGCGGCGGCACCAGACGTGGGCGAGATGGCTCTTGCCCGAGCGCGCCGGCCCCAGGACGAGCGCGCTGGCAACCGGCCAGTCCGGCCACCGGTCGACCAGGTCCGTCGCTGCCGCATTGGAGCTGCTGACGAGAAAATCCTCGTCGCCGAATGCGGCCCGGTGCGGAAGCTCCAGGACGAGTTGGCGCGGTATGCTTTCGATCGACGACATCAGGTATCCCCGGCGGTATGCCGCGCAATGGCAGCCGTACCCGCACTCCCACGGTACAAGGGGCTCGCCACGTACATGCCGAGCGCGTGACGCACGAGAACGCCAACGGCAGCAGCGACCGGCACGGCCACCAGCAGCCCGACGAACCCGAACAGGTAGCTGAACGAGAACAGCGCGAAGATGAGCCACACCGGGTGCAGGCCGATCTTCTGACCGACAATCTTGGGCGAAAGAACGGCGGAGTCGATGGCCATGCCCGCCGAAAAGATGCCGACGACTTTCGCGACCGGCATCCAGTCGTTCGGGTTGTGGACGAGTGCGATGACGGCGGCCCCCAGGAAACCGAGTGCCCAGCCCGCATAGGGAATGAAGGCGAGCAGCCCCGTCGCGAAGCCGATCAGCATGCCGTAGCGGATGCCCGCCAGCGACAGGGCGACGGCATAGAAGACGCCGAGGATCAGGCAGACGATGCCTTGCCCGCGCACGAAGGCGGCGACCGCCTCGTTCACGTCCGCAGCCAGCCTGCGGATGCTCGCGACGTGGTCGCGCGGCGCCCACGAGTCGAGCCGGTCGATCATGGCGTGCCAGTCCACGAGCACGTAGAAGACGACGACGGGCGTCACGAACAGCAGCGACAGGAAATTGACGATCGCCAGTCCCTGGCTCCACAGCGATCCCACGATGGCCCCGAGCCAGGACGACCAGCCCTGCGAGAGCTGGTCGAGCGCCCGCTCCAGGCTGGCCTTGAAAGCCGGGAAACGATGGCCGAGCCGGTCGGCGAGCCAGGTCTCCAGCGTCTGCCGGAAGCGCTCGATCTCGCCCGGCGTGGTTTCGGCGAGTTGCCGGATCTGGCTGGACAGCAGCGGGTACAAGAGCACGACGGCGACGATCAGCACCACCGCCGCCAGGATGACGATCATGGCCGCCGCCGCCGCCCGGTTGAAGCCGGCGGCCTCGAGGCGGTCCGCGATCGGATTCAGGAAATAGGCGATGATCACCCCCGCCACGAACGGCAGCAGGACGGGCCTGAGCAGGGCCACGAAGCCGAGGAAGCACAGCCCCACGATCAACCAGAAGACAAGCTGTCGTTGCATCGGTGTCAGCATTCGCGCGCCCATCCTGGTGCTACATCGAGGCCATCGACTGCGAGGGTAGCCTCGGGCGCGGCTCTCGTCAGCCCCCGGATTGTGCCGTCGGCCCCGACATATGTGATAGCCAGGTTCTCAGGTAGTCGGCCAGTGAGGCGACCGTCAGCATCCCCGTGATCCACACGAGGGTGGTGCGGAGCGTCGGCACGTCGATGGAGAAGCCTTCCGCGGCGAGCACCGCCGCAGCGAGCGCGATCTGGAACGCCGTATTGGTCTTGCTCAGCATGCTGGGTTCGATGGCGACCGGATTGCCGATGAACCAGGCGAGCATCACGGCGAGCACGATCAGGATGTCCCGCGATACCACGGCGATGGCGAGCCAGGATGGCAGGTGCTCGGCCACCCCGAGCGCCACGTAGATGCTGACGATGAGGAGTTTGTCGGCGATCGGATCGAGATAGGCGCCCAGCTGCGTCTGCCAGTTGAAGCGCTTGGCGAGAAAGCCGTCGACGGCGTCGCTGACACCCGCCGCCAGGAACGCGATGAAGGCCGCCTGCTTGTTGCCGCTGATCAGCAGCCAGAAGATCACCGGCACGAGAATGATCCGTGCCAGTGTCACAATATTGGGTAGATTGAGGCTGTTGAGGCTCAAGGCTGCTCACGGGGTCGAATTGCGGCGGAAGAGCACCATGCGGCACCCGGCGGCGCCATGCAAGCGGTGCCATGGGAATATGCCATGGGAATCCCGGCACCGGATCAGCGCTTCTTTCGCTCCGGCCGGGGCAACGAGGCATAATAGGTCGCCAGCGCCTTGACCTGATCGTCGTCGAGCGTTTGGGCGACCGACTCCATCACCTGATTGTTGCGTACGCCCGTTTTATAGAAGCCGAGGGTCTGGATGAATTCCGAAACGGCCCACCCCGTGATGGCGGGAATGCCGTTGTCGGTCCCGTCGATCCGGTGGCACGTCGTGCACTCGCTCGCCAGGTGCCGGCCGTAGGCCAACAGCTTTGCTTCGTCCGCGCGGGCGGCGGAGGCGGCGCTCATGGCCAGCATCACGCCGGCGGCCTGCGTGGCGTGCCATTTCGCGGTCTTTGGACGACGGACGGCTCTACTCATCGTGTGCGTTTCCTCGCGGGGCCGGTTGCGGCTCCAGTTTTGTCTCCCGGACGAGAAATACCGTGCGATCAGTGGCAGTTCAATTGGCACGGCCGACGCCTGGCGCTCCTCTTTCGAGACGGGAATTTGGGAACAAACGGAAAACAGGGAGTGCCCATGAAAAGCAGGATCATCGATCAGTGTTCGATATGAATCTGTCGTAAACGTCTTTTGCACGATATTATCGGCATCTTCGCTCGTGTTCCCTTTGGTTCCCGCATTTGCCCTCGGACGCCCGGCAAGGGGATGCAAATGTCGGAACCGGAACACGAGGCGAGCCTCGCCGCCATACGCGCGGTCAGTCTTCGCGGGCATCGGCCGCAAGCGGGAGATCGACGTTCATGCTGCAATTGGCGTTCCTCGTCGCCGTCGTCGTGATCGTGTTTGCCATGGCCATGCGCCAGGCACCGCTCTGGGCCTGGGCCGCCTTCGCGGGCATCGCCACGTTCGCCCTCAGAACCGGCTTGGCCTGCGGCGCCTTCGGGTACCCCTCCTGGGGCATCCTGGGCGAACTGATCTGGCTGCCGACGGCGGTGCTGGTGCTGCTCTCGGTTCCCTCCCTGCGGCGCAAGCTACTGATCGCACCGGTCTACGATGCCATCCGCCGTATCCTGCCGAAGGTTTCCGCCACGGAATCACAAGCCCTGGAGGCGGGCACCATCGGTTTCGACGCCGAGCTGTTCTCTGGCCGTCCGAACTGGGACCGGTTGCGTGCGGTGCCGGGCATCGAGCTGACGCCCGAGGAACGCGCCTTCCTCGACGGCCCGACGGACGAGCTTTGCCGCATGATCGATGACTGGCAGGTGCGCCACACCGAGAAGGAGGTGCCCGAGGCCATCTGGGACTTCGTCAAGTCGCACGGCTTTCTCGGCATGCTCATTTCCAAGGAGCACGGCGGCCTCGGCTTCTCGGCCCAGGCCCAGTCGCTGATCCTCGGCAAGATCGCCTCGCGCTCACCCGATGTCGTGACCATCGTCATGGTGCCCAATTCACTGGGCCCGGGCGAGTTGATCGAGAAATATGGCACTGACGCCCAGAAGCACCATTACCTGCCGCGCCTCGCCAAAGGCCT
Organism: Hyphomicrobiaceae bacterium; assembly: GCA_041397775.1. Classification (GTDB taxonomy): domain Bacteria; phylum Pseudomonadota; class Alphaproteobacteria; order Rhizobiales; family Hyphomicrobiaceae. Next base: position 228,314 of record JAWKWB010000007.1, read on the forward strand.
GGAGGTGCCCTGCTTCTCGCTGACAGGCCCGACGTCGGGCTCGGATGCGGCCACGATGCGCGACGTCGGCTATGTCACCAAGGGCACGCTCGACGGCCGGGAGACGCTCGGCATTCGCGTCTCCTGGGACAAGCGCTACATCACGCTCGGACCCAAGGCGACGCTCGTCGGCCTCGCGTTCCATCTGTTCGATCCCGACAAGATCCTGGGGCGTGGCGAGGAGATCGGCATCACCGTCGCGCTGATCCCTGCAAGTCACCCCGGCGTCAATATCGGCCGCCGCCATCTGCCGTCCGGCGCGGCATTCCCGAATGGTCCCAATTGGGGCAAGGACGTCTTCATCCCCATGGATTGGGTCATTGGCGGCGAGGCGATGGCCGGCAACGGCTGGCGCATGCTGATGGAGTGCCTGGCTGCCGGCCGCGCCATCTCGCTGCCCTCGTCCGGCGCCGCGGGTGCCAAGGTGATGCTGCGCTTCGCCTCCGCCTATGGCCGCATCCGTCGCCAGTTCGGCCTGCCGATCGCACGCATGGAAGGCCTCGAGGAGCCGATGGCGCGCCTCGTGGAGACGGCCTACGTCAACGAGGCCGGCCGCGCGGTCACCGCCGCCATGGTCGCCAGCGGCGAGAAGCCGTCCGTCATTTCCGCGATCATGAAGTACCAGTCGACCGAACGCATGCGCCGCGCCGTCAACGACGCCATGGATCTGCACGGCGGCCGCGGCATCTGCGATGGCCCGACGAACTACCTGCAGTCCGCCTACCAGATGGTGCCGGTCGGCATCACGGTGGAAGGCGCCAACATCCTCACGCGCTCGCTGATCACCTTCGCGCAGGGCGCGCTGCGGTCCCATCCCTTCCTCTATCGCGAGATCCAGGCCTGCCAGGATCCCGACCGCGCACAGGGCCTCGCCGCCTTCGAGACGGCGTTTGCCGGCCATGTCTCCTACGCCCTGTCGAATGCCTTCGGTGCCTTCTTCCACAACATCACGGGCGGCCGCTTCGGCAAGGTCCCGCCCAACGCCTACGCCACCGAGGAATGGTATCGCCAGCTCTGGCGCTGCTCGCGCAATTTCGCCCTCGTTGCCGATCTCATGGTGGCGCTGTTGGGCGGTGGCCTGAAGACGAAGCAGAAACTGACCGGCCGCATGGCCGACGCCCTGTCCGAGCTATACCTGCTGGCCTGTGTCCTGAAGCGCTACGAGGACGACGGCCGCCCCGCCAACGATCGCCACATCGTCGAGCTGTGCGCGCGCAATGGGCTGTGGCGCTTCCAGGAAGCGCTGGGCGGCGCCATCGACAATTTTCCCAATGCCTTCGTGCGCATGAAGCTCCGTGCCATCGTTTTCCCGCTGGGCCGCCGCTATCGCCCCGCGCCCGACCGGCTGGGGTCGACGTGCGTGCGCATGGCGATAGAGCCCGGCGAGGTGCGCGATCGCCTGACGCGCGAGATCTTCGTTTCGCGCGACCCCGCCGACCCGACCGGCCTGCTGGAGGTGACGCTGGAGAAGGTCGTTGCCGCCGAGGCCGCCGAGCGCAAGCTGGAGCGCGCCATTCGCGAGGGCACGGTCCGCCGCTTCCATGGCACCGACTGGATCGGTGACGCCGTGGCGAAAGGCGTGCTGAGCGCGGCCGAGGGCTCGCAATTGAAGGAGGTCGAGGAACTGACGGCCCGCGTCATCGCCGTCGACCACTTCGATCCTGCCGAGGTCAAGCCCCACTATATGACGCCGGGCCACAACATCCGCGCGGCCGGTGCAAAAGCTACACTGGAAATAAATGGTTCTTAGTGTTCCCGTGGGTTCCGAGATTTGCACGCGGACGAACGGCAAGGGGATGCAAATGTCGGAACCGGAACACGTGCATTGAGCGTCCGCGTTCGACTGTCGATCAGCCCCCGCGTCGATGAAGGGAGTAACGAGAATGGCGAGCGTGCCCGAATTGAAGGACTGGCGATTCTCCGTCGACGAGCAGGGCATCGCATGGGCGATCTTCGATCGCGCAGGCGAGTCGCAGAACGCGCTCGGCCGCCGGCCGCTCGAAGAGCTGGGCGCCATCGTCACGGCCGTGGCGGCAGGCGCGCAGGAAAAGTCGATCCGCGGCTTCGCCATCCTTTCCGGCAAGGAGAAGGGCTTCATCGTCGGCGCCGACGTGCGCGAATTCGAGCAATTCAAGACGGCTGCCGAGGTCGAGGCTGCGATCAAGCCCGTCCTGGGCATGCTGGATGCGATCGAGGTGCTGCCGATCCCCGTCGTCTGCGGCATTCACGGGTTCTGTCTCGGCGGCGGCCTCGAGCTGGCGCTCGCCTGCCACTGGCGTATCGCCACCCGTGACGACGCCACGCGGCTCGGCTTCCCCGAAGTGCGGCTCGGCATCTTCCCCGGCTTCAACGGCACTGCGCGCGCCATCCGCCAGGCGGGCGCGTTGGCCGCCATGCCGGTCATGCTGTCGGGCTCCATGGTTCGTGCGTCCGCCGCGCGCGGCATGGGGCTGGTCGACGAACTGGTGGATTCTCCGCTGCAACTGCCGTGGGCTGCCCGCAAGGCGATCGAGCGCAAGCGCCGGTCGAAACCCGCCGGCGGCTGGAAGGCGCTCCTGCGGCTGTGGCCCCTGCGCGCGCCCGTCGCCAATCGCATGCGTGGCGAAACTGCAAAGAAGGCGCGCGAGGACCATTATCCCGCGCCCTTCCGCCTGATCGACCTGTTCGAGCAGCACGGCGGCGACCTGCGGCGCATGAAGATCGAGGAAACCAAGGCCTTCGCGCCGCTGATGGTCTCCGATACCTCGCGCAGCCTGCGCCGCGTCTTCCACCTGATGGAGATGTTGAAGGCCCAGGCGCCCAAGGACATCGCCTTCAGGCCCATGCGCGTACACGTGATCGGCGCAGGCGTCATGGGCGCCGACATCGCCGGCTGGTGCGTCGCCTCCGGCATGGAAGTCTCCCTGCAGGACCTCTCCGCCGAGCAGATCGCCAAGGGCATCGCCGCGCAGGAAAAGGTGTTCAAGCGCAAGTTCCGCACCAAGGCGCAGCGCGATGCGGCCAAGGCCCGTTTCATCGCCGACGCGGCCGGCGACAACGTTACCCGCGCCGACGTGGTGATCGAGGCCATCGTCGAGAAGCTCGAGGTCAAGCAGAACCTGTTCAAGGGCCTGGAGCAGAAGCTCAAGCCCGGCGCGGTCATGGCGACGAATACGTCGTCCTTGATGATCGAGGACATCGCCGCCCCGCTGGCCGATCCCGGCCGCCTCGTCGGCATCCACTTCTTCAACCCGGTCGCGCAGATGCCGCTGGTGGAGGTGATCCGCGGTGCATCCAGCCGCGAGGAGGAGGTGCGCAAGGCCTGCGCCTTCGTCACCGCCATCGACAAGCTGCCGCTCATCGTCAAGAGCTGCCCGGGCTTCCTCGTCAACCGCGTGCTGGCGCCCTACATGATGAGCGCCATGCAGCGGCTGGAAAAGGGCGAGAAGGCGGAGCGCATCGACGAGGCGGCCCGCGTCTTCGGCATGCCGATGGGCCCGATCGAGCTGGCCGATACGGTCGGCCTGGATGTCTGCGCGCACGTCGGCAGCATCCTGAAACTTCCCGCCGAGGGCTCCAAGCTCGAGCAGATGGTGGCCGACGGCAAGCTCGGCAAGAAATCCGGCCAGGGCTTCTATGCCTGGAAGGACGGCAAGCCCGTCAAGGCACCGGTCACGGCCGACAAGGCGGCACTCGAGGCGCTCGGACGCGATCTGGTCGCACCGCTGGTCGAGGAATGCGAGCGCTGTCGCGACGAGACGATCGTGGAAAGCGCCGATCTCGTCGATGCCGGCGTCATCTTCGGCACGGGCTTCGCACCCTTCCGCGGCGGCCCGCTGCATTATCTCCAGAACCTCGGCCGTGCGGCGCTGCACGCAGCCGACGCGCCCAAGGCTTGAGGAGGATCGGCCATGACGGACCAGATGCGTCGCGTAGTCGTGGTGGGTGGAGTGCGAATCCCTTTCTGCCGCTCCAACTCGCTTTATGCCGACCTGTCCAACCTCGACATGATGACCGCGACCTTGAACGGCCTCGTCGAGCGCTATGGCCTCGACGGCGTCCATGTCGATGAAGTCGCTGGCGGCGCCGTCGTCACGCACGCCAAGGACTGGAACCTGGCGCGCGAAGCCGTGCTCGGCACCAGGCTCGCGCGCTCCACGCCGGGCGTCACGATGATCCAGGCGTGCGGTACCAGCCTGCAGGCTGCCATGGGCATCGCCGCCAAGATCGCCATCGGCCAGATCGACTGCGGCATCGCCTGCGGTTCCGACACGACCTCCGATCCGCCGATCGTCTTCTCGAAGCGCTTCTCGGGCCGTCTCGTCAAGGCCCAGCAGGCGCGGTCGATGGGCCAGCGGCTGGCGGCCTTCAAGGGGATGTCGCTGCGCGAGCTGGCGCCGCAGCCGCCGTCGGTGTCGGAGCCGCGTACGGGCCTGTCGATGGGTCAGCACTGCGAGTTGATGGCACAGCACTGGAAGATCACGCGCGAGGACCAGGATCGCCTCGCGCTCGAAAGCCATCACAAGGCGGCCGCCGCCTACGCCGCCGGCGATATGGACGATCTGGTCGTGCCGTGCGCGGGCGTGTTTCGCGACAACAACATCCGCCCCGACATCTCGATGGAGCGGCTGGCCGGCCTCAAGACGGCGTTCGACAAATCGGAACGCGGCACGCTCACCGCCGGCAACTCCACGCCGCTCACGGACGGCGCGGCTGCGGTGCTGCTGGCGTCGGAGGCGTGGGCGCGCCAGCGCGGCCTGCCCATCCTCGCCTATCTCAGTGCCGCCCAGACCTCGGCCAACGATTTCGTGGCGGGCGAAGGCCTGCTTATGGCGCCCACCATCGCCGTCTCGCGTTTGCTGGACCGCGCGGGGCTCACGCTGGAGGACTTCGATTTCTACGAGATCCACGAAGCCTTCGCAGCCCAGGTGCTGGCAACGCTGAAGGCCTGGGAGGACCCGGACTACTGCCGGTCGCGCCTGGGCCGGGACAAGCCGCTGGGCAGCATCGACCGGGCGAAGATGAACGTGCGGGGCTCGAGCCTCGCCGTGGGCCATCCCTTCGCGGCGACGGGCGCGCGCATCGTCGGCAATCTCGCCAAGCTGCTGGGGCAGAGCGGCGGGCGCGGGCTCATTTCGATCTGTACCGCAGGCGGCATGGGCGTTGCCGCGATCCTGGAATCTGCCGACACGCGCCGCCCCGCCTGAGAAAGCCCCGGAGCGAGCCCGGTCTGGTCACGGTGCCCAACGCACCGTGCCCGCGCTGGCGACCTCGAGCCCGCCGAGTTCGCGCGCGCGGGCCTCGAAGGCTGGGGAACGCAGCAGGGCGAGCAGCCGTTGCAGTGGCGGGCGGTAGCTGTCGCGCTGGCGCATGATCAGGTCGAAGTGCTCTGTCATCAGCGGCGCGAAATCGAGGCCGGCGGCGGTCGCGACCGCACGCGTTGCGACGCCGTAATCGGCATGCCCGGCCCGGATGGCCTGCGCGATGTCGGGACCCGTGGGAGCGATCAGCGCGGGCGCCATTGCCGTGCTGGCGACACCCGCTTTGCGCATCAGGGCTTCCAGAAGCTGCTGGGCACCGGCCCCCTTGGGGCGGGCCGCCAGCCGCACGCCGCGCTTGGCTGCCACGTCCAGGCTGGAGATGCCGAGCGGGTTGCCGCGCGCGACGATCATGCCTTGCTCGCGCTTGGCAAAGCCGATCAACACGGCGTCGTGCAGCGTGGGCTCCTCGGATACGATGCGCACGTTGGCGTCGGCGGCCGGATCGTCGAGGTCGTGAAAATGGATCGCGGCCGCGACCACGTCGCCACCCAGGAATCGCTGGTACCCCGCTTCGCTACCCTCCGGCAGGATGGCCAGGCCGGCCCTGCTTTCCGCCAGCGCCCACTGCAGCAGCGGGTCGTGGCTGCCACCGACGATGGCCGGCGGCTCGGCCGGAACGACGCCAGCGGGCCGTGCCATGCCGGCCAGCAGCCATCTGTCCAGATCGGCCCGGGGGAACAGCCACTTCCCCGTCACCTTCGTACAGGGGATCGCACCCTCCGAGACCAGCTCGTACAGCTTGCGCTCCTTGATCCGCAGATACTCCGCGGCCTCCGCAGTCGTTAGAAGTCTCAGGCCTGCGTTTGTGTGCATGTTTATGTTTTTATTTTTTCCATTGACCAATCCGAAGAAAACACCAACAAAAGCGACACGTCAATCGCCGTCTCCGACCTGCATGAGGTTTAGGCAATTGGATGGCCTGAGCGCATTCGAACTCATCGTATCGGGCGACCCGGCCCTGTATGCGATCGTGAAATTGTCGCTTGTCGTCACGATCTCGGCGACGGTGCTCGCTGCCGTGATCGGAATGCCGCTTGGCGCTTTCATCGCGTTGACGAAGTTTCCAGGCCGCACACCTCTGATCGTGGCGCTGAACGCCATGATGGGCCTGCCGCCGGTGGTCGTCGGCCTCGTCGTTTATCTGGGGCTTTCGCGCTCGGGCCCGCTGGGCAACCTCGGTGTCCTGTTCACGCCTGTCGCCATGATCATCGCGCAGACCATTCTCATCACGCCCATCGTTGCCGCCTTGACCCGCCAGTCCGTCGAGGATCTGTGGGCCGAATACCAGGACGAGTTGGTTGCCATGGGCGTGGGCCCCACGCAGCGCGTGCGCGCCTTGCTGTGGGATGCGCGCTTTTCGCTGGCGACGATCATGCTGGCCGGTTTCGGGCGCGCCGCGGCCGAGGTGGGCGCCGTGATGATCGTGGGCGGCAATATCGACGGGTTCACGCGCGTCATGACCACCACGATCGCGCTCGAGACATCGAAGGGCAACCTGGCGCTGGCCATCGGCCTGGGTATCGTGCTGATCACGATCATCGTCCTGATCAACGCCGCCGCTTGGGGTGTCCGGACGTGGGGCCTGCGCCATGCTGGATAGAACCCCCGGTATCGGCATGCCCGGCCATGCGTTGCACTTGTTGAGCGTCGACGTCGTCGCCGGCAGCACGCAGATCCTCGCGGACGTCACACTGGCGCTGGCCGATGGCGCCCCCACGCTCCTGCTGGGCCCGAACGGCGCAGGCAAGACGACGCTGCTGAAGGTGGCCATGGGGCTCGTCGAGCCGACGCGCGGCGGTTTGCTTCCGCAGGCCGACGGGCGCGGCAAGCGCCGGGCGATCGTGTTCCAGCGGCCCGTCATGTTGCGACGCACGGTAGCCGCCAATATCGCCTTCGCGCTCGATGCCGCCGGGCGCCCTTCCAGTTCCGCAGAGATCGCGCGGCTCCTTGGCATCGTCGGGCTCGCCCATCTCGTCGAACGGCCCGCACGGCGCCTGTCGGGCGGCGAGCAGCAGCGTCTCGCACTGGCCCGCGCCCTCGCGCGCGATCCCGAGCTGTTGCTGCTCGACGAGCCGACAGCGAGCCTCGATCCCGCCCAGACCAAGGTCGTGGAGGACATCATCCGCCATGTCGCGGGGACGGGCGTGAAGATCGTGATGGCGACGCATGACATCGGCCAGGCCCGCCGGCTGGCCGGCGACGTCGTGCTGATGGTCGGCGGCCGCATCGTCGAGCATGCGCGCGCCGACCACTTCTTTGCCGCCCCCGAAAGCGAGGCGGGCCGGCGCTTCCTCGCAGGCGACCTCATTTTGTAGCTGGAATTGAAATAGGAAAGGGAGAACTCATGCGAATTCGAACGGGCCTTCTGGGGCTGGCCATTGCCGCCTGCCTGTCTCTGCCCGCGGTGGCCGCGGACCAGTCCATCGTCGTCGCCTCGACCACGTCGACGCAGGATTCGGGCCTGTTCAAGCACATCCTGCCGATGTTCAAGGCCAAGACCGGCATCGAGGTGAAGGTCGTCGCCCAGGGAACCGGCCAGGCGCTCGAGACCGGGCGGCGCGGCGATGCCGACGTGCTCTTCGTGCACGCCAAGGCGCAGGAGGAGAAGTTCGTCGCGGATGGCTTCGGCGTGAAGCGCTTCGACGTGATGTACAACGATTTCGTGCTCATCGGGCCCAAGAATGATCCGGCCGGCCTTGCCGGCGGCAAGGACATCGTGGCCGCGCTGAAGAAGATCCATGAGAAGGGCGCCGTGTTCGTGTCGCGCGGCGACAAGTCGGGCACGCATTCGGCGGAGCTGCGCCTGTGGAAGGCGGCAAGCCTCGATCCCAACGGTGCCAAGCCGGCCTGGTATCGCGCCATCGGCCAGGGGATGGGGGCAGCGTTGAACACGGCGAGCGGCATGGGCGCGTACCTGATGGCCGACCGCGGCACGTGGATTTCCTTCAAGAACAAGAACGCGCTGAAAATCGTGGTCGAGGGCGACAAGCGCCTGTTCAATCAGTACGGCATCATGCTGGTGAGCCCGGCCAGGCACCCCAAGGTGAAGAAGGAGCCCGGCCAGAAGTTCATCGATTGGATCATTTCCGCCGAAGGGCAGAACGCGATCCGCGCCTACAAGATCCAGGGCCAGCAGCTCTTTTTCCCGAACGCGGCCCCCGCGAGCTGATCCGCACCATCGTGTCGTGCGACGCGGAGGGAGTGCCGTCTGGCACTCCCTCTTTCATTTCGAACACCGCGGGGCCGCCCCACCCTGTCGCGTGTGTGCGGCCGTCATCGAGCACCACGAGCGTCCGTCCGGTAGGTGCCCGCGGGCAGATGCTTCCAATCACCGTTTCCTGCTGGCCGTGGGCGAAAGTCTGCGCCACGATGGGCGTATGGGCCGGGCACCCGAGTGGCGGCCGGCCCGGCTTCCGTGCGCCTCCCCTTCGCGCGAGCGATGTCCGAGGCGGCACGGCAAGGTCGCCGGGCAATGGACCCGGCACCCGCGCAGGAGGAAACCACCCGACATGATCACCAAGTTCGACAGCCTGTTCGCAGGCCATACGGATCTCGACAATTGCGGTTATCAGGGCACGCCCATCAACGAGCGCAGCTACGACAGCGGCCATCTCGCCTCGTCGATGTTCAAGGCCGAGGCGACGGCCCAGATGATGGACCGCTGCGGCTATGACACGCTCTGGATGGCCGAGCACCATTTCCAGCGCGAAGGTACGGAGTGCCTGCCCAACGTGCTGCTGATGTGCCTGCATCTGGCGCACCGCACCATGCGCCTGCACCTGGGCTGCGGCTTCAATGTCGCGCCGATGTGGCATCCCCTGCGGCTGGCCGAGGACTACGCCATGGTCGATCACCTGACCAACGGCCGGGTCCGGTTCGGCCTGGCACGCGGCTATCACACGCGCGAGGTGGAGACCTTCGGCTCGCCGCTGACGGACCAGGCCGCCAACCGCGAGCTGTTCGAGGAGCAGGTGGAGATCATCTTCAAGGCCTTCAACAACGAGCGCTTCTCGCACAAGGGCAAGAACTACACGCTGCCCGCCGAGGTGCCCTATCGCGGCTACACGTTGAAGGACCTGACGCTCGTCCCGCGCCCGAAGCATTTGCCCGTGCAGTGCTGGCAGCCGATCCAGGGCGGCACCATGCGCGCCTTCGAGTTCATGGCCAGGTACGCCATCCAAGGCATGCTGGGCGGTGGCTCGTCGGAGGGCGGTGCCATGCACAAGATGCTGGAGGACTGGCGCGTCGCCCATGCCAAGCACGGCATGGAGCTGGAGCTGGGTGAGCGCCTGACCATCGGCTACCACTTCATGATTGCCGAGACGCCCGAAAAGGCGATGCAGCTCGTGGGCAAGTACTACGAGGAGAACATGAAGATGTTCGGCGAGCTGCGTCTCGTGCGCGCCCTCTCCGACGAGCAGATCGCCGCCATGCGCGATCCCAAGTTGGCGGCCAGGACGAAGCTGCCGGGCATCGAGGACGCGGTCGCGCTGGGCGGCATGATGTGCGGACCCGCCGACATGATCATCGAGAAGCTGAAGGCGCTGGAGAAACGCTATCCGGGCCTCGATCGCGTCAACATGAGCATGCCCGTCGGCGTGCCGCTGAACATGTGGCTCGAGCAGCACGAGCGCTTTGCCAAGGAAGTCATGCCCGCCTTCGGCATAAAGAACTGACCGGCCCGACATGGCCAACCGCGAAGGGCGGCACGCATGCGCCGCCCTTCGCTTGATCTCATGACCTGCAACGCGCGTGCGCTCAGTTCGCCGGGCGCAGTTTCTTCACCACGCTGTCGGCCGGCAGGTGCCGCTCGCCGGGCTCATAGCGCCAGTCGACCATCTGGCCGCGGCCGTCCTTGACCGCGATGCGCCCGACGTAGGCGCCCATCGTCGACTGGTTGTCGATCGTGCGATAGACGATCGGCCCGAACGGGGTCTTCACGTCGAGGCCCGACATGGCGCCGACCAGTTGCTCGGTCGTCGCGTTCTTGCCTGCCTTCTTCAGCGCTGCCGCGACCGACTGCATCGCCGAGTAGCCGACCACCGATCCCAGCCGCGGATAGTCGTTCCAGCGCGCCTTGTATGCCTCGCGGAACGCCTTGTGCTCGGGGGTGTCGATCTGGTCCCACGGATAGCCCGTCACGTACCAGCCGGCGGGTGCCTCGTCCTTCAGCGGGTCGAGGTACTCCGGCTCGCCGCCAAGCAGCGAGAACACCGCCACGTTCTTGAAGACGCCGCGTGTCGTGCCCTCGCGCACCAGCTTCTGCAGGTCCGTGCCGAACGTCACGTTGAAGATGGCGTCGGGCTTGGCGTCGGCCAGGGCCTGGGCGACCGCGCCCGCATCGATCTTGTTGAGCGGCGGCGCCTGCTCGGCGACGAACTCAACGTCCGGCTGCTGCGCCTTCATCATCTCCTTGAACGAGGCGACGGCGGACTGGCCGTACTCGTAGTTCGGATAGACCAGCGCCCACCGCTTCTTCTTGAGCTTCACCGCATCGGCGACGAGCATCGCCGTCTGCATGTAGGTCGAGGCACGCAGGCGGTAGGTGTAGCGGTTGCCCGACTGCCAGACGATCTTGTCGGTCAGCGGCTCGGCCGCCAGGAACAGCACCTTGCGCTGCTTGGCGAAGTCGGCGACCGCCAGCCCGATGTGCGAGAGAAAGCCGCCGGTCAGCAGCGTCACACCCTCGCGGCTCACCAGTTCCTCGGCCACACGCACGGCATCGCCGGGGTTGGCGTTGTCGTCGCGCGAGATCACTTCCAGCGGACGGCCGTTGATGCCGCCGGCCTTGTTGATCTCCTCGACGGCCAGCGTCCAGCCCTTCTTGTAGGGCTCGAGGAAGGCCGGGATCGCCTTGTAGCTGTTGAGCTCTCCGATCTTGATCGTGTTCTGGGCAAACGCGGAACCATGCGCGCCCGCCAGCATCAGGAGGCCGAGGGCAGCTTTCTTCAGGCTCGTCATTTGATGACGTTTCCTTGTCGTTGTCGGTTGACAGATCGAGCGCCCGCAGCCGGTCCATGGACCGGATCCGAAGCTGGCGAACGCTGAGAGCAGGCTCTTGCCAACCGCCGGCCGAACTGTGCCGCTGCACTGCCGTCAGGCGGCACGCGAGGACACGCATCGGTGGCGATTTTCGGGGGCGGCGGTCCCGACCAAGCTAAGCCGGCGCCCCAGGGCCCTTGAACACGTCACCGATGCGTCCGGCAATCAAAACCGGATGGCGCGGATCGGCGGCGACCGCTATCAGTGGCGGCGCTCCGGTAAATTTGGATCATGACATGCCTGCCGACAACCCCCAAATGCAAGTGACTGCCATTCCCGCCGATACGTATCGCCTGCGACTGCCGGGGCCGATCCCCGCGCCCGAGCGCGTGCGGCTCGCCATCGGCCGGCCCGTGCTGAGCCATCGCGGCCCCGAGTTCCGCGCGATCTGGGGACGCACCATCACGAAGCTTCAGCCCATCGTCGGCACGAAGCAGCCGGTCCACATCTTCGCGTGCTCCGGCACGGGCATGATGGAGGCGGCGCTCCTCAACATCGTGACCCCCGGCGACCGCCTGCTCATCGTATGCAATGGCCAGTGGGGCGAGCGCTTCTCGACCATCGCCGGGACCATGGGCGCCATCGTCGACCCGATCGACGTGCCCTGGGGCGAGACGGTCGATCCGGCCGTGATCGAGGCGCGGCTGAAGCAGCACGACTATCGTGCCCTCGTTCTCGTCCACAACGAAAGTTCCACCGGCGTGCTGGGCGATATGGCGACCGCGGGCAAACTCGTGCGCGATACGAAGACGCTGCTGGTCACGGATAGCGTCTCGGGCCTCGCCGGGATGGACTTCCAGATGGACGCCTGGGGCGTCGATGTCGTCGTCTCGGGCTCGCAGAAGGCGCTCATGTGCCCGCCGGGCCTGGGCGTGATCTCCGCCAGCGAGAAGGCCTGGGAGGTCATCCGCCGCGACAACGGACTGCCGCGCTTCTATTTCGACCTGCGCCGCACGCGCGACAGCCACGACAAGGGCGAGTCGACCTTCACGCCGGCCGTATCACTGGTGCAGGGCCTCGATGCGGCCACCGACATGATCCACGAGGAGGGGCTCGCCAACGTGCTTGCGCGTCATGCGCGCCTGTCGCGCGGACTGAAGGCCGGCGCCGCCGCAATGGGCCTGGAGAACTTCGCCAAGGCCGAAATGCAGTCCAACACCGTCGCCTGCTTCCACGTGCCCGCCGGCATCGACGGCGTGCAGCTGATCCGCCGTTTGTACGAGAAGCATCGCACGATCATCGCCGGAGCGCGCAATCGCCTGCAGGGCAAGATGATCCGTCTCGGCACGATGGGCGCGATCACCGAAGCCGACATCCTGACCGACCTCATGCACATCGAGGACGTGCTGGCGGAACTCGGTCACGGGATGGAGCGTGGCGCAGCCGTCGCGGCGGCGGCCAACGCTTTCTAAGCAGGAGAGCGCTATCTAACCAGGAGAGCGCCTTCCGAGCAGGCGGGCGCGCCGCTACGTCCCCTTGCGCGGCTTGCCGCGCTTGGGCGTTGCGGCAAGCGCGGCGGCCGGGAGCTGGAACACCTCGCCGCTGCTCTCGGCCGTATCGAGCCACAGGAACGGCAGGTCGGGCCGGCTCTCCTCGAGCGCCTCGCGCTCTTGTCCTATTTCCACCACCAGCGTGCCGTCCCGCGTCAGATGGCGGCCCGTGGCGTCGAGAATGCGCCGCACCAGATCGAGGCCGTCGCCACCCCCGGCATGCGCCATGCGCGGCTCCGCCTTGTACTCCGGTGGAAAAGCGTCGACCGCCGCATCCCGCACATAGGGCGGGTTGGACACGATCAGGTCATAGCGCTTCGAGCCGAGCGCCGAGAACAGGTCCGAGCGCATCAGGGTGATGCGATCGTCCAGGCCATAGTCGGCCACGTTGCGTGCCGCGACGGCGAGCGCATCGGCGCTGAGATCGACCGCATCCACGTGTGCATCGGGAAATGCCAGGGCCGCCAGGATCGCCAGCGACCCGCCACCCGTACACAAGTCGAGCACGGTTTCCGGGGCGGCATTCTCCAGGGCCAGCGGCGACACCATGTCCTCGGCCGCGATCTCGGCGCACAGCAGTTCGCCGATGAACGAGCGCGGCACGATCGTCCGCTCGTCCACGTAGAAGCGATTGCCGCCGATGTAGGCGCAGTTGGTGAGATACGGCGCGGGCTTGCGTGTCTCCACGCGCGCATCCACGATCGCGGCCAGCCGCGCGCGCTCCTCGCGCGTCAGCCGTGCGTCGAGCCACGGTGCGAGATCGTCGATGGGCAGATGCAACGTGGCGAGGATCAGGAAGGCCGCCTCGTCGAGCGCCGTCGAGGTGCCATGGCCATAGACGAGCCTGGCCGCGTTGAAGCGGCTCACGGCATGGCGCAGCCAGTCGCGCACGGTCAGCAGGTCATCGCATCGGTCGTCCTGGCGGTTCTTCATGAGGCGTCGATCCTCTCGCAAAGCGTGTGGTCGCCTGCAGATGTCACATCCCCGCCATGGCTGGCAAGCGCCCGGCGATCCACAGCTTTCCGCCGCCCGAGCCTTCCCGGCGACACGAGAATCTGATCCTCCGGAAAGACGAATTGCTTTGAGCCCGTGTGGGTTCTGGTCGCGATCGACTGTCGGATAAGGAGCGCGCAGATGGCCAATTTCTCGACGCACATCGGAGTTGGTGCCTTGGCCAGCGGTCTGCTGGGCACGCTGACGCTCGCTGCCGATATCGTCTCGCCCGAGAACGTCATCGCCGTGACGCTGGCCGGTGTCCTGGGCAGCGTCTTGCCCGACATCGACCTGAAGGACTCCCGGCCGAGCCGCGCCATGTTCTCCGGCCTCGCCTTCTTCTTCGCGTTCGTGTCGCTGTTCCTCCTGGTCGACCAGTTTTCGATTGCGGAGCTATGGCTGATCGCGCTCGGCGTCTTCCTGATCGTGCGATACCTGGTGTTCGCGATCTTCCATCGCATGTCCTACCACCGCGGCATCTACCACTCGATCCTCGCCGCCGTATTCTTCGCCTTCGTCACGGCAGCCATCTACAAGTACCTGCTGAAGCGGCCCGACGGCGTCGCATGGCTCGCGGCGACCTTCATGTTCATCGGCTATCTCGTGCACCTGACGCTGGACGAGATCTACAGCGTCGACGTGATGGACACGCGCCTCAAGGCGTCGTTCGGCACGGCCCTGAAGCTGTTCGACGGCAGGCATCCCGGTCATTCCATTGCCATGGCCATCGCCGTCGCGGCAGCTTTCATGGTGACGCCTCCCACGCGCATGTTCGTCGAGGGGATGTCCTCGCGGCCGCTCTGGACGACGCTGCAGCAACGCCTCCTGCCCCAGCAGGCGTGGTTCGGCATCGACATGCCGCTGAGCCGCATCGTCGGCGACCGCTTCACCAAGGGAACGTCGGTCGCGACACCTCCGGCCGACAGCACGCCGGCAAGCTCCAGGATCGAAACCGGCACGCTGCCCGATCAGCCGAAGTCCGGGAAGTAGGGCAACGGCTCAGCCGGGCGGTCCGCGCCGCTTGATCGTCTGAACGGCCGTCTCCAGCGCTTGCAGGAACTTCGAGCGGTCGTTGCGGGTGAAGGACGGATTGTTGCCACTGACAGCGCCCGTCTCGCGCAATTCGCGCATCAGGTCGCGCATGGCGAGCGCCATGCCGATGCTGGCATCCGTGAACGGCCGGCCCGTCGGCCCGATCGCCTGCGCGCCCGCCTTGAGACACCGCGACGCCAGCGGAATGTCGGCCGTGATCGCGATGTCGTCGGCACCGATCCGCTCGGCGATCCAGTCGTCGGCGGCGTCCGGGCCGTCCTGCACCAGCACGCGCGCCACGAGCGGCCCCTCCGGCAGCCGCATCCAGGCGTTTGCCACGAACGTCACGGGCAAACCATGACGCTCGGCCACGCGAACGACCTCGTCCTTCACGGGACAGGCATCGGCATCGACGAAGATGCGGATTTCGCGAGGCGGCTGTTTCATCGCAGCGGGTGCAGCGGTGGTCCAGCGACGATCTCGTTCGCCAGCGTGCCCAGGACGTCGACCGTGATCGACACCTCGTCGCCGGGCACGAGCCACGGGAACGCATCCTCCCCGTGTGTCAGGGAGAGCTCGGAAATGCACCCCGTCCCGCAGGTCCCCGAGCCCAGGATGTCGCCGGCGAGCACGTTCGTGCCGCGCGATGCGAACGACAGCATCTCCTCGAACGACCAGTAGATGTCCGAGAAATTGGCGCGGGTGTATTCGCGGTCGTTGACGCTCGCCGTGATGCCGAGGTCGAACGCCCGGTCCTTCCGGCGCGGTGCCAGTTCGTCGGCCGTGACGAGGCACGGCCCCATGCTCGTCGCGAAGTCCTTGCCCTTGGCCGGCCCCAGCCCGACGAGCATTTCCTTGCGCTGCAGGTCGCGCGCGCTCCAGTCGTTCATGATCATGTAGCCGGCGATATAGGCGCCAGCCTCGTCGACCTTGACGTTCGAGCAACGCCGGCCGACCACCGCCGCGATCTCGACCTCGAAATCCATCTTCACGCAGCCCGGCGGAATGGCGACGGCATCGCCGTGGCCCGACAGGGACGAAGGGTTCGTGAAGTAGAAGACGGGGATCTCGTACCACTCCGGGATCATCTCCAGGCCGCGGCTGCGTCGGCCTGCCTTCACGTGTTGCTCGAAGGCGTAGAAGTCGCGGATCGTCGGGGGCTGCGGGATCGGCGGCCGCAGGGCGAGGGAGCCGACGCAGACCACGCGATCGGGAGCGCGCTGGGCCTCCTCCCCGGCCCGCGCCAGCCGTTCGCCATCGTCGCCGAGCAGGGCGACAAGCGAGGCGACATCGCGCAGGACATGCACCTCGTCGCCGATCAACCGGCCGACGCCGGACTGTCCAGTGGCGTCTGTGAACGTCACGAACCGCATGCCGTTTCCTTTCTTGCCGTCGCCGCCCCAGCCGCGGTCAGTCGGCGGCGCCCTGCGTGTTCGTCTCCTCGTCCTCCGGCCGTGTCGGCTCGGTGAAGCCGCCTTCCGCGACGAGGCGTGCGAACAGCCCCTTCTGCGCCACGAGTTCCCGGAAGCGCCCGCGCTCGATGATCCGCCCCTGGTCGAGGACGAGGATCTGGTCCGCATTCGACACCGTGGACAGCCGATGGGCGATGATGAAGGTCGTGCGTCCCTGGCGCAAGGCATCGAGCGCGCGTTTGATCTTGGCCTCCGTCTCGCTGTCGAGCGCACTCGTCGCCTCGTCCAGGATCAGGATGGGAGCATCCTTGAGAATGGCACGTGCGATGGCGATGCGTTGCCGCTCGCCACCCGACAATGCGAGGCCGCGCTCGCCGATCATGAAGCCGTAGCCACCGGGTTTGCGCATGATGAAGTCGTGCGCCTCCGCCAGTCGTGCGGCCCGCTCCACGTCGGCGTCCGACGCGTCCGGCCGGCCGATCCGGATGTTCTCGGCGATCGTGCGGTTGAAGAGGCCCGCATCCTGGAACACGACCGCGATGGAATGCCTGAGCGAGTGGAGCGTCACGTCCGCGATGTCCGCGCCGTCGACGAGGATGCGTCCCCCGTCCGGCTGCCGCATGCGCTGCAGCAGCGCCAACGTCGTCGTCTTGCCCGATCCCGTGGGCCCGACGAGGGCGATGGTCTGTCCGGGGCGCGCCATCAGTTCGACATCGAAAACCCCCTGGGCACCGGGACCGTAGCGGAACGTCACCTGGTCGTAGATCACCTCTCCCCGGACGTTCTCGATGGGCTTGGCGTTCGGCTTCTCCTCGACGATGCCCTTGGCGTCGAGCAGATCGAAGAACGTGCGCAGCGTCGGCGCCTGCTGGTTGATGCGCACGAAGAACCCGGAAAGCTGGTCCAGCTTGCCGATGAGCAGGTTGGCGAAGCCCACGAAGGCGACGATGGAGCCGACCGTGATCTCGCCCCGCTGCGCCAGGATCGCGCCGACCGCGAACACCAGCACCATCGTGATGGTGGCCGCCGAGCGCGTCAGAACGGTGAGCAGCCCCCACCACGTCAGCACCGGATACTGTGCCGCCAGGAGCTGGTTCATGATGTCCTTCATCGCCTGCAGCTCGGCTGAGAGCCTGGTGAAGCTCTGCACCACCGTGACGTTGCCCAGCACGTCGCCGACGCGGCCGTAGACGTTGCTGTGATGCTGCTCGACGGCATCCTGCCCCTCGCTCGTCCGGCGCACCACCAGCATGTTGAGGAACAGGTAGACGATGGCCAGAACGCCCAGGATCGAGGCCATCCGCCAGTCCATGGCGATCGCGGTCGGCACCAGGAAGGCGATGCCCACGATGGCCGTGAGTTGCTCGCGCAGGAACGACAGCCAGTTCCAGAACAGCGAGTCGGTACCCGACAGGATCGCGCGCACCACCGCGCCGGAGCCCTTCTCCGCGTGGTAGCTGATCGGCAGCGTGATCGCACGCTCGAAGGTCTCGCCGATGGCGACGAGGCGCTGGCGATGTGCCATGCGATCGGCGGCGACCGAGACCACTACGCTGGCGACGATGCCGATGATGCCGAGCACGGCCCACAGCCCGATGTAGGGGAAGGCGCCTTGTCCCCGCGCCAGCGCATCGACCACCCAGCCGAGCAGCTTCTGCTCCATCACCTGGATGATGGCAATGACCATGCCGGCGGTGACGAGGCCCGCGGCGAGGTAGCCTTCGGATCTCAGCATCATCAAGGCACGGCGATAGGTTTGCCACGGGGTCATGCGGAGTAGGTTCCCGAAGAAGGAGACGTCACGGCCGTTCCAGGCCATCTCGCGGGGCAGGGCGCGCCACGCCTGGGCAGCGCACACGCCTCCGCAAGACGGTCCAAGTGTGTCAGCCCGCGCGCTTGCGTTTGTTCAGCCGGTCCTGCAGCGTCAGCCATGCGAAGACGGCCGGCATGAAGTAGGGAGTGCCGTTGTAGAGCGGTACGGCGCGCGGCGGGCGGAAGTCGAGCGCGGTGCGGCCTTCGTCGGCGCCGAGCACCTGCAGGGCCGCCTTCTGTCCCGCCCACCGGGCCCAGACCACGCCAGAGCCGCAAAAGCCCGACGCATAGCGAACGCCGTCGCGCGTGAAGATGCGCGGGATCATGTCGCGGTTCATGGCGACGTGGCCGAACCAGCTGTGCGTGATCTCCACATCGTCGAGCACGGGGAAGATGTCGACGAGCGCCCGGCGCAGGCTCTCCGTAGGCCATTGCGGATCGCCCGCGATGGTGCCGTCGCGTCCGCCGAACAGGACGCGGCGCCCATCCGGCGATGGCCGGTAGTAGTAGTGCAGCTTGCGCGTCTCCGAGAGCATGTACCGCTTGGGCATCAGCTCGTTCATGAGATTGTCGGAGAGCGGCGCGGTAGCGATGATGCGGCTGCGCACGGGCACCATGCGGCGGCGCAGCCACGTATCGGCCTTGTCGATATAGCCGTTGGTGCCCATGATCACGTGCGTGGCCCTGACGACGCCACGCGCCGTGGCGACCTCGTATTCCGCGCCGTCGCGCCGCACGCCCGTCACACCCGTCATGCCGTGGATCAGCGCGCCCGCCTCGAGCGTGCGCGCCAGCATGCCGGCGTGCAGCTTGGCTGGATGCAGTCCGCCGATGTCGTGGCGGACCATGCCGCCATAGTAGAAATCGGTCCCCAGGTGCGAGCGTTGCTCGCCGCGCGGCACGGCGGCCGCATCGATCCCCAGTGTCCGCTGCAGATGGTCGGCCTCCCGTGCCAGGTCTTCGTAATCCTTGGCGTTGGACGCGCCCGTGAAGCGGCCGACCAGTTTGAAGTCGCAGTCGATCTTCTCTGCGGCAATGAATTGCGCCAGGTCCTCGCGGGCCAGCTTGCCTTCGACGCCGATGCCGTCCGCGCGCTCCTTGCCGAAGGATTTCGTAAGCTCGGCGTGCGACGGGCGCAGGTTGCCGCTGGCGATGCCGCCGTTGCGCGTCGAGGCCCCTTCGCCCGGCCGCATCCGATCGAAGATCTGGACGCTGCGACCCGCGCGCGCCAGCGTCAGGCCGGCCGACAGCCCGGTATACCCCGCGCCCACGATGACCACGTCGCATCGGGGCAGGACTTCACTCTGCGGCAGGATGGAGGGGGGAGCAGCTTCCCACCAATACGGCTGATTGTTGATCATCGAGAACGATCCGACTGTGGCTTGCGCTGGTTACAGGGTACTGCCCGACAGCATAACGGGCCGCGATCTCGGCTCCAATGCGCAATTGGGCGGTGCCCGGCCATCTCACGGGATGGGAGACGGTGCCTCAGTTCCGCGGCGCGGCCGGCGCCGGGACGGCGGAACGGAACATCCTGAACACCATGTCGGGCGACGACGAGTTGTGCCGGGAGATCGCGGTGCGGCCAGCCCAGACGTCCGTCGCAGTGGCGCCCGTGAAGGCCATGATCGCTTCCTCGCGCCAGCCCTTGGCGCCCGTCTCGCGCACCGCCACCCGCGCCACGTCGTTGTTGTGCTCGGTCACGTACATCGACCGCAGCGCCGCGAACGGAACGTCCGCGATGGGTTTGTCCAATGTCACATCGAGCGCGTGCTGCTGCTGGTCGATCCTGGCGATCTTGATCGTCGCGGTGCCGCCCCGCGCAAAGCTGAGCGTGAATGCGCGAGCCTTCGGATCGAAGGCCACTTCCTTGATCTTCACGATCGGCCGCCCCTCGGTCTCCACCGGGCCGATCAGGAAGGACGAGCCGAACGCGGTCGGCGCCGCGCCCTGCGGTGCCAGCGGACGCAGGCGCCAGTAGCCGTCCTGCGGATAGAGCACCAGGATCTCCTCGCCGCCCATCGGGCGGATGCGCCAGAGCTGCAAGAGGTGCAACCCGGTCGTCACCTTGTCGCCGATGCGCACCGTCGCCGTCGACGGCCGCCAGTACGTCGGCATCGTCCAACCGACGAGCCAGATCTCGGGTTCCTCGTAGAGCGTCTGGCGAACCGGCGCTTTCACCGCGGAGGCGTGCACGGGATCGCCGGACAGGTCGCAGGCCGTCCAGTCCGCCTCGAAGCTGTCGCGCTGCAGGCTGGCGATGTAGGCGGGATGCGCCGCCTCGATGCGGAAGTTGCGAACCTCGGGCGAGCGGAAATTGAGCGTCACGTTGTCCTTTTCGGCGCACAGCACCGGCTCGCTGGCCCCCTCCACTTTCACCGCGACCCCGTCGAGCGTCGCCGCGCGAACGGTGGCCGCACCGAGCATCAGGCAGACACCGGCGATCGCGACCAGCGCAAGCCGCTGGAGCCGGGCACGGGAACGTCGGAATGTCGTTGGCATTGCGGAACCTGGGTGAGCGGTCTGGGTTGGTGGGGCGTTTGGGCTAAAGCCCGCGCGCTGCCGAAACTCGTCATCCTTTACGCGGTTTTCAAGGCGTCGCCAGCCTCGCCGACGCGCGGCAGTATCGGGTGCGCGTGCAACGCGCGTCGTCTTGGTGAGCCTGAACACGTAGAAGGCGCGCTTTCGCCCGAATTCGACACGGCAGCGGCGCATTGCGGCCCGACCGCTCGCATACCTTCGGTGCCGTCAAGGTTAACGGGTTGGTAAGCGCCCTCGGGTTAGTTTGTGCGAATGCGTCCTAGTCGTAGCGTACATTTTGTCTGGGTCATTGGCGCCGTGCTCGCCCTGTGGGGCTGCAGCCGGTCCCCCGATTTCGTCGCCAAGCCGGAGCCCTGGCGCGACGATGCCGACAATCAGTGCATCCATTCGAACCTGGCGACCCGCTCGCCCTTCGTGCGCGAGCGCGCAGCCCTCGGTGGCCCGAGCCTGTGTGGCGCCCGCCATCCCTTCGAGATGTCGGCGGCCGCCGGTGGCCGGGTGCGGTTGCATCCCGTCGCGCTGCTGCGTTGCCCGATGCTCCCCGCTGTCGATCGCTGGGTCCAGGAAGTGGTCACGCCCGCTGCCCGGCGCCATTTCGGCCAGCCGGTCGTCGAGCTGAAGGTCGCCGCGTCCTATGGCTGCCGGCCGATGAACCACGTGCGTGGTGCGCGCCTGTCGGAGCATGGCTACGCCAATGCGCTCGACGTTTCCGCGTTCCAGCTCGCCGATGGTCGCTGGATCTCCGTGAAGGGGGATTGGTGGGGCGGCCCGCGCGAGCGCGGCTTCCTTCGCCACGTGCATCAGGGGGCGTGCGATACGTTCAGTACGGTTCTCGGCCCCAACTACGACGCCAACCATCGCGACCATTTCCACATGGATCTGGCGCGACACGGCCGCAATGGCAGTATGCGCATCTGCAAATAGCGGCAGCGCCCGCGTTATGTCCGTGCATGGCGCCCCCGCGCAATGGTGGCTCGACAAGGGGCCCCGGTGCGCGCTAGCTCAGGTTCTCGAACAATCCGAGAGACCCTGGCTGACGTGACAAACGCCCGCGCTCCATCCCACGCCCGCCCCGTCATGGCGCTCGAGATCGCAGCCCTGCTGTTCGTGGGATTCCTGTGGGGTGCCCAATTCGGCTTCAACAAGATCCAGCTCGAAACGATACCACCCTTCACCGGCGTCTCGTGGCGGCTGATCATCGCTTCGGCCCTGCTCTGGCTGTTGGCCGGACTGCGCGGCGATCCCTTTCCCCGGACGATCGCCGCCTGGCGCGATTTCACGGTGCAGGGCCTGCTCACGAGTGGCGGTCCCGGCGTCATGGTCATGTGGGGCCAGCAGTTCATCGCCAGTGCGCTGGCCGCCATCCTGAATTCCACGACGCCGATCTTCGCCACGCTCGTCACGCTGCTCGTCACGCGCCACGAGCGCATCGGCCGCCAGAAGATCCTGGGGCTTTTCATCGGCCTGGGCGGCGTCGTCCTCATCGTCGGTATCGATGCCTTGCGCGGCGTCGACAAGGGGCTCATCGGCCAGATCGTCGTCATGGCGTCGGCATTGGGCTATGGCAGTGCCGCCGTATTCGGCCGCCGCTTCCGCACCATCTCGCCCGTCGTTGCCGCCGCCGGTGCCAACTCCTGCTCCGCTGTGGTGCTGACCGTGATCGCCTTCGCCCTCGAGGATCCGCTTCACACGATCCCCTCCACGCGGTCGCTCGCCGCGCTGATCGTGAGCGCGCTGCTGTGCAACGGCATCGCCGTCATTCTCTATTATCGGCTGATCGCCACGCTGGGCTCCATCGGCGCCTCGAGCCTCGGCTATCTCAAAGCGGCTTTCGGTGTCCTCGTCGGCTGCTTCGTCCTGGGCGAGCCGGTGACGGCGACGATCATGATCGGCTTCGCGGCGGTCATGATGGGGGTCGCAGCCATCAACGAGCAGCTCCCGTTCTGGCGCACGCGGCGGGAGACGACGCCGTGACGTCGAGTACCGCCACCCAAACGCAGCATGCGGTCCCTGTCCGCACGGTCATGCTGCTCGCCTTCGCCGCCTTCGCGAGCTCGATCAACATCCGCGCGTGCGATCCCCTGCTGCCGCAGATCGCCCAGGGCTTCGACGCCTCGGTGGGCTCGGCCGCCGCGATCATCACGGCGTTCGCCGTCGGCTATGGCATGACGCAGCTGCTGTTCGGTCCCGTCGGCGACCGCTATGGCAAGTATCTCGTCGTGGCGCTGACCGCGATCGCCGCAGGGATCGCCACCTCGGCGAGTGCCCTGATGCCGTCGTTGAAGGCGCTGGTGACAGCCCGTTTCGTCGCCGGTGGATTTGCCGCGGCCGCCATCCCGCTCGCCTTCGCCTGGATCGGCGATGCCGTGCCCTTCGAGCGCCGGCAGGGTGTGCTTGCGCGTTTCCTGTCGGCGCAGATGACGGGCATCATCCTGGGGCAGGCCGCCGGCGGGACGCTGGGCGACCTGTTCGGCTGGCGCTCGGTGTTCTGGATCATCGGCGCGCTGCACGTGGTCGCGGGCGCCGCCATGCTCGTGGAGCTGAAGCTGAACCCGTCGGCCCAGCCGCCGGGGGCAGCCTCGCGGCCGGGCTTCTCGTCGCTCGCGGCCGGCATCCTCGATATCCTGCGCCGTCCGTGGGTGCGCGTCATGCTGGTCGCCGTCTTCGTCGAGGCGTTCGCCTTCTACGGTGCCTTCGCCTACATCGGCGCGGACCTGCACCACCGCTTCGGCCTCAGCTTCACCAGCGTCGGTCTCGTCATGTCCGTCTATGGGGGCGGCGCCATCGTCTATTCGCTCTCCGCCAAACGCCTTCTCGCCACGCTGGGCGAGCGCGGCCTGGTGCTGGCCGGCGGAGCCTTCATGGCGCTGGGCTTCGTGGCCCTCGCGCTCGCCCCCAGCATCGTTGCCGTGCCGCCCGTGATGGTGCTGCAAGGCCTCGCCTTCTACATGATGCACAACACGCTGCAGACGAACGCGACGCAGATGGCGCCCGAAGCGCGCGGCCTCGGCGTGTCGATGTTCGCCTTGGCGTTGTTCAGCGGCCAGTCGCTCGGCGTCGCGCTCGCCGCACCGGTCATGGACCGCTGGGGCGCGGCACCCATCTTCCTCGCTGCGGCCGCGATCCTGCCGTTCGCCGCACTCTGGTTCCGCGCGCGCCTGGCCATACGACCGGCCCCATGATGGCCATCCACGATGGCGCGGTTGCAAGTATAGGGAATTTAGGGGAGTTTAGTGTCTCAGACGCTAACTTTTATAACTTACCCTAAGGTCGCTATAGATGGACCCCGTCTGGGCACATCTCGAGAGCCCGCAGCGTCGCGCCGACGCGGAATAACCTCATCAAGAAGGGCATGATCTACAGCCCGCAGCACGGCGACACGGCGTTCACCGTGCCGCTGTTCGATGCCTTTCTGAAGCGTCAGTTGCCCGACTTCAGCTCAGCTCTTTGATCTTGAAGTAGAGGCCGCCCTTCGGCGTCAGCGTCACCGTGGCGTTGATGCCGGCCGGATTGGGGCCGACGTACTCCGGCCGGAACCGGCGCAGTAGGATCGACAGCGCCAGCGTGTTCTCCACCTGGCTCATGGCGCCGCCGATGCAGGACCGCTTGCCGCCCCCGAAGGGGATGTAGGTGTAGGGCTTCCGCTTCCGGGCGGCATCGCCCATGAAGCGCTCCGGACGGTACTCCTCCGGCGCCTCCCAGTACTTGGCGGAGTGGTGCGCGCCATAGCAGAACAGCACGACGCGGTCGCCGACCTTGATTTCCTTGCCGTCGATCACGTCCGGCTTGGCGGCAACCCGGATCAGCCCCCAGACCGGCGGATACATCCGCATGGTTTCCTGGATGACCGCGCGCGTGTAGGCGAGCGCCGAATAGTCGGCGGCCGTGGGGTCGCGCCCGGCGTTGCCGTAGACCTCGTCGCCTTCGCGACGGATGCGCTCTGCCACCTCCGGCCGGCGCGAGCATTCGTAGAGCGCCCACGCGAGTGTCAGCGCCGTCGTCTCGGTGCCAGCCCACAGGTACTGCTTCATCTCGTCGACGGCTTGCTGCTGGTCGAACTCGGGGATGTTGGGATCGGCGACCGCCGCCTGGATCATCTTGAGCAGCGTGCGCTCGCGCTCCTCGATCGGGTCGGCCTTGATGACGGCCTCGGGCACCGCGGCCCAGGCCTCGACGGCCTTCGCCGTCGATTCCTCGGCGATCTCGAACTCCTCGCCGGACACCTTTTTGAGGCGCACCGACTTGTGGTTCATCACGTCCGTGTAGGTCTTCACGCACTTGAACACGAAGTGCGGATTGAACGGCATCTCGCGGTCGAACAGTGCCTTGCAGATCATGTCGGCGGCGAGCGTCCAGGTCTGCTCGACCATCTCGACCGTCTCACCCGACTGCGCCAGCTTCGACCAGATGTCGAGCTTGCTGCGGATGGCCGTCAGGAAATAGGGGATGTACTCCGCGAACATGTCGGGGTGGAACGCCGGCTGCTGCGGCATGCGGATCTTCTGCCACAACGCGCCGTCGTGCGTGATCATGGCCTTGCCGAAGATCGGCTTGAGGCCGTCGAAATACTTGATGTAGTCGTCGGCCTTCGTCACCAGCACGCGCTTGAAATGCTCGGGCTCCGACAGGAAGACCACGCGCTGGTTGCCCATGTTGACGGGAATCACGCCGCCATAGCGCTCCGCCATCTGCATGAGCACAGTCATGGGATTGTGGGTGTCGCCGCGATGTAGAGCCGAGAGCTTGAACCAGATGCTTTCCTGCTCGCCCAATGCGGACGTGTAGTCTTGTTGCGTTGCGCTCATGTCTCAGCTCCAGGTCGCTCTTGCGCTCAACGCTCTTCATGCCCTTCTTGCGGCGCGGCAATGACATTGCTCAAGCCACATGGGCGAAAAGTGCAGATGCGAATTGCTAGCACCGGTGGCACGCAAGGTCCATGAACGCACCGCCGCAGCGGCGTCGGGCCGCGTGGTCCGATATGCCGCAAGCAATAGGCCGATGGCCCCGATCGGGCGATTGTACGGCGCACTTCTGGTTAATGAAGCAGATTCAGACCGATGGGACGATCAGCGGAGCGGGGTGCATGACAGGGGTGTCGAAAATGGCCGTCTCGTTGACGACGCGCACCTGGCCGGACGCCACGAGCCGCAACGCCAGCGGGTAGACGCGATGCTCCGCCTCCAGAACGCGAGCGGCCAGCGTCTCGGCCGTGTCGCCGGGAACGACGGCGACGGCGGCCTGCGCGATGATCGGCCCGGAATCCATTTCGAGTCGCACGAAATGCACCGTGCACCCCGTGATCAGCGCACCGGAATCGAGCACCCGCTGATGCGTGTCGAGTCCGGGAAACGCCGGCAGCAGGGACGGATGAATGTTGAGCTGCCGGTCGCGCCAGCGGTCGACGAATCCCCCCGTCAGCAGTCGCATGAACCCGGCATTGCAGATCAGCTCGGTCCCGTGATCGAGCAGCGCCTGATGCATTTTGGCTTCGAAGGCCATGCGGGTCGCGAACTCGCGGTGGTCGATGGCGACGGCCGGGATGCCCTGCTCGGCCGCCCACGACAGTCCGAGCGCTTCGGGCCGGTTCGAGATCACGACGGCGGGCTCGGCCGGGAAATCGGGCTCGCGCATCGCCTTGATCAGCGATTGCATGTTCGAGCCACGGCCGGAGATGAGAATTGCGGTGCGTTTCTTGGCGTGCGTCATGGCGACTCATTAGCACGGTCGGCCCGGGCGGCGCATCTAGTGTAGCGCATCTGACGTTTGGTACCCGCCAGCGGCTGGGACCGTGACCAAACGTCAGATGTAAAAGCTACACTAGAATCATAGTGTTGCTCGTGTTTCCTTTGGTTCCGACATTTGCACTCGGACGCTCCGCAAAGGGATGCAAATGTCGGAACCGGAACACTGGCCTTCGTCGCAGCGCGACAAATCTGTCGGGCTTGATCCCGCGCAAACGGAGCGGGGGCCGTCTGTGCCATCAGTGGCCGGCTGAAAAAATGCTAAGGAGCCATACACGTATGAACCATCGTCACCGCAAGACCCTCCACGCCATCTTCGCTCATCCCGTGAGCGGCAATATCGATTTCAAGGAGGTCGTGCACGTTCTCGAGAGTCTCGGCGCCAGCGTAGAGAACAAGGCGGGCAATCGTATCGGCGTTACGTTGAACGGGCATTCGGCCGCGTTCGTTCACGCCCATCACGATCTGCCCAAGGAAGAAGTCATGCAGATCAAGAAGTTCCTGGCGACGTGCGGTGTCGACCCGGCGGCGTTCCCCGTTTGACGTCGCGACCGCCTTCGGCGCATCTTGCCGCCAAGTCCGGAAGTCTCCAGGGGGACAGCTATGATTGGACGCGGCCTGAAGATCGCGGGAGTGGCAGTGGTTGCAATGGCCTGGGGCCTCGGCATTGCCGGGGCTCAGGAGCCGGAGACGCGGCGCTTCGACTTTTGGCAGCCCGATTGGATGGTACGTGAGTTGTGGGGGCCCGGCCGCATGCCCAAGAGCATGATGGTCCGCCTGCTGCGGCACACCACCTTCATGCACTTCGGTGTCGCCAAGGAGTACGAAAACGCCAAGTCGACCGTCGAGAAATCGCCCGAGACGATCGCCGCCGGTGCGAAACTGTTCGAGCAGCATTGTGCAACCTGCCACGGCAAGGACGGGCTGGGCAGCGGCGATCCCGGCAAGGCCGTATCGCCCTCGCCCGCGCTGCTGGCCTACATGGTGCAGCGTCCGATTGCGGTGGATGAATATCTGCTCTGGACCATTGCCGATGGCGGCAAGCAGTTCGATTCGCAGATGCCGGCCTTCAAGGACACGCTGAAGCGCGACGACATCTGGCGCATCATCGCCTTCATGCGCGCCGGGTTCCCGGTCGAGGGGGCGAAGAAATAATACCGCGCCGGGCCGCTACTTCCCGGCTGCAGGAGGCGCGAGATACTGCGGCCCATCCGGCTTCAGGCTGTCGATGTAGGCGATGAGCGCCTGGGTGTCTGCAACGCCCAGGTCGAACATCGGCATCTCGTCGTGCCCCGAGACGACCCCCGAGGTCAGCGCCGCGACGAGCATGTCCAACGGGAAATCCTCGTGCAGCACCCGAAACGGCGGCACGATGGGCTGCGGACTGTCGCCGGCGGGCCCGATCGCATGACAGGGCGCACACCGGGCCGCGGCAATGTCCTGGCCGCGCTTGACGAGGTCCGGTTCGGCTGCCCAGGCACCGGAAAGGCAGGCGAGCGACACGAGCGCGTCTAGCGCAATCCGCCTCACCGCGGCGCAAATCGTCAAGGCGGGCCGCTGGTTCATGGCGCAAGTCCGTCTCAATGCGCGAGTTTGCCGGAATAGCGCACGGCTGCGGCCTCGCCCTTGCCCTTGGCCTGGGTCATCTCGCCGCTGCCCGGCGCGACGCTGCCGATGACGCGGGGCGTTTCGCCGGCCGCCGTCAGCGCCTGCACCACCGCGTCGGCGCGCTGGGCAGCCGCGATCACGACGAGGCCGATGCCGCAGTTGAAGGTGCGCAGCATCTCCGCGTCATCCAGGTGCCCGGCCCGGCGCAGCCAGCCGAACACCGGCGGAACGTCGAAGCTGTCGAGGGCGATGTGCGCCGCCAGTCCGTCCGGCATGACGCGCGGAAGATTTTCCGATAGCCCGCCGCCCGTGATGTGGGACAGGCCCTTCACCGCACCGCCGGCCCCGCTGCCGCCTGTCGCGCGAATGGCGGCGAGGACGGGTTTCACGTAGATCCGCGTCGGCGTCAGCAGGCTCTCGGCCATGCTCTTGCCTGCCGCAAACGGCGCAGCGGCATGCCAATCGAGGCCTTCGCTGGCGACCAGCTTGCGCACCAGCGAGTAGCCGTTGGAATGAACGCCCGAGGACGGTAGGCCGATCAGCACGTCGCCCGCTGCGATATCGCTCCGCGGCAGGATTTCGTCGCGCTCGACCGCGCCGACCGAGAAGCCGGCCAGATCGTAATCCTTGCCCGCGTACATGCCGGGCATTTCGGCTGTTTCGCCGCCGATCAGCGCGCAGCCGGCATCGCGACAGCCCGCCGCGATCCCAGCGATGACCCGGCGGGCGATGTCGACCTCGAGACGGCCCGTGGCGAGATAATCCAGGAAAAACAGAGGCTCGGCGCCCTGCACGACGAGATCGTTGACGCACATGGCGACGAGATCGATGCCGATCGTGTCATGCAGGCCCGTGTCGATGGCGATCTTGAGCTTGGTTCCCACGCCGTCGTTGGCGGCGACCAGAACCGGATCGCGGAACCCGGCCGCTTTCAGGTCGAACAGCCCGCCGAAGCCGCCCAGGTCCGCATCCGCGCCCGCGCGCCGCGTGGACCGGGCCAGCGGTTTGATCGCCTGCACGAGGGCATTACCGGCATCGATGTCGACGCCGGAATCGCGGTAGGTGACGGGTTTGCCGGTCGGGCTCGTTGGGTCGCTCATGCTGTCCCGTGTGTCGTGTTGCCGCGCGGGCGTCAAGATCCAAGGTGAGGAGCCAGGATAGAGCAGACGCCGGCGCATGCGGAAATCCGTTGTTCGATCGTGGCTGGGGAAAAACCCTACTTTCGCCCCAAAGCGACACTGTTTATGGGAGGTTGCGAGCGTCGAGGCACCCGCCCGGCGACGAAGTGAGACGAAGCGAGACGGGGCGACGGATGCGGCGTCGTTGCACGGGGAGCGCGAGGGCATGATGGGGGCAAAGGCAAAGCGATGGTCGGCGCTGCTGGCCAGCTTGTTTGCGGGCGCTTGCCTCGCGGCATTCCCCTGGCCGGGGCTGGGTGGGCCGGCGCGCGCTGCTGGAAAGCAGGACAGCGCCTTCACCATCGGCAGCTATCCCGTCGAGGCTCGCGCCAGCGACGCGGTGACCGCCAAGCAGCGCGCCATCGCCGACGCCCAGCAGGCGGCTTTCAGGTCGCTTCTGCGGCGCATTGTCCCGGTGACTGCCTATAACCGGTTGTCGAGCCTGCGCAGCGTCAAGGCCAACGAGCTCATCGACGGTTTCACGGTCCGCTCCGAGCGCAACTCGCAGACCGAGTACATCGCCTCCTACGATTTCAACTTTCAGGCCGAGGCCGTGCGTCGCGTGCTCGACCGCGCCGGCATTCCCTTCCTGGATCGACAGGCGCCGGGCATCGTCGTGGTACCGATCTATCGGGCGCCGCCTGCCGGCGCTCCCGATGTCTTCACCGCGGTGCGCGGATCCGATAGCTGGCTCTATGCCTGGCGCGGCCTCGATCTCGTCAATGCGCTGGCCCCCGTCGATCTCCAGACGCTGAAATCGAGCGTCCAGCCCCAGGCCGTGAAGGCGCTGGCGGAGGGCGACCTGTCGGTGATCTCGACCATCGCGCGCGAATATCAGAAGGAAGCCGTCGTCCTCGCCATCCTCGAGCCGGACCTGCCGCAGAAGCGAATAAAGGTCACGGTGGCCGGCCGCGATGCCGTCGCGCCGTTCATCCTGCACCGGACCTATCGTCTCGACGGCCCCGATCTCGCCTATACGGCCGAACTGGCCGCGGTTCGTGCCCTCGGCGTCCTCGAAGGGCGCTGGAAGGCGATCAATGTGCGCCAGACGTCTTTTGCACGCCAGGACGCGGCCCCCGGCGCGCAGTCCTCGCCATATGGAGCCGGTAACGGTGGTGCTGGTGCTTCCCCACTGCCCGGGCAGGCGTCGGCCAGTAGCGATCCCGTGCGCTTCTCCGTCAAGTTCGACAGCATGGCCGAGTGGCAGACGATCAGCCGCCAGCTCTCTCAGACCGCCCAGGTGAGCGATCTCGACGTTGTGGGGCTGTCGGCGCGCGGCGCCCGCGTCTCGCTGCGTTATCCCGGCGGATCGGCCGCGCTCGGGGTGGCATTGTCGCAGCACGGCATGATCCTGAGCCAGGAATCGGGCGGCCTCGTCTTGCGCATGCGCTGATCCAGCGTGGCGGATCGGACGTCCGCTCCATGTCTGCCGCTCCCTGCTTACCGCCGGCGCGTCGAGCGGCCATCCTGCCTTCACGCCACCCTCCCCGGTTTCCCGGACGGCGCGCGACGCGCGGCGATCCGGCAACTTTCGCGGTGCGGGCCACGACGGGCGTGGCGGCGCCGTGCTCCGACGGCACCGGGAAAGACCCCGGCTCGGACAGCGGCCGGGCTCTCGCCCACCCGCTTGGCCGGGGAACCGGAAGGAGGTGAGACCAGAGCGCATTGCGTCGGCTACGGCGAACAGCTCTGTTGCTTGCTCATGTCGATGGTTTTGCTCGTCTCCATTCGACTGCAAAGTCCGTTCAAGGCCCGCAGAAGCACGAGACGGACTTTGCCGTGGGGATACGAGGCAGGCCTTTCGGCGCGCTCGGGCCTTGCCCCACCGCATGGTGCCTTGTAGGGAGTAACCCAATGCGGTGTCGCCGTGGCGGCAGCGCGCAACCTCTATTTGTGGTGGCCGGTCCGTCATGTCCGAACTTCTTCTCGAGCTGTTCTCCGAGGAAATCCCTGCCCGCATGCAGGGCCGCGCCGCCGATGATCTCAAGAGGATGGTGGTCGAGGGGCTTCAGGCCCGCGGCCTGAAGTTCGGCCCCGCGATGGCTTTCGCCACGCCACGTCGCCTCACCCTCGTGGTCGAGGGGGTTCCGGAGATGTCGCCAGCCGTCAGCGACGAGCGCAAGGGTCCCCGCGTCGGCGCACCGGACGCTGCCATCCAGGGCTTCCTCAAGGGTGCCGGCCTTGCCTCCATCGACGAGGCCGAGGTCGTGAAGGACGCCAAGAAGGGCGATTTCTACGTCGCCCGCATCGAGCGCCCCGGCCAGCCCGCATCCGTGATCGTCGCCGACGTCGTGAAGGACGTGCTGGCCAAGTTCCCCTGGCCGAAGTCTCAGCGCTGGGGCGCGGGCACGTTCACCTGGGTGCGCCCGCTGCACGGCATCGTCTGCCTGCTCGCCGGCAAGGTCGTCCCGTTCGAGGCCGGCGGCGTCGAGAGCGGCAACGTCACGCGCGGCCACCGCTTCCACGGCAACGAGCCGATCACGGTGACGAGCTTCCGCGACTATGGCGAGAAGCTGAAGAAGGCCAAGGTCCTGCTTCCCGCCTCCGAGCGCGTCGAAATGATCCGCGAGCAGGCACTCACGATCGCCCGCAAGGCCGATCTGGAGCTGGTGGAGGACGAGGCGCTGCTGGCCGAGGATGCAGGCCTCACCGAGTGGCCGCTGGTGTTCATGGGCACCTTCGACGAGAGCTTCCTCGCCGTCCCCGGCGAATGCCTCACCACGTCGATGAAGAACCACCAGAAGTGCTTCTCGCTGAAGGACCCCGCGACCGGCAAGCTCTCCAACCGTTTCCTCATGGTCTCCAACCTGACGCCACCCGACCACGGCGCCGAGATCGTCAAGGGCAACGAACGCGTCATCCGCGCCCGCCTGTCGGATGCCAAGTTCTTCTGGGAGCAGGACTTGAAGCGCAAGCTCGAGCCCATGCACTTCGAGCTGAAGGGCATCACCTTCCACGAGAAGCTCGGCACCCAGTGGGACCGCATGGAGCGCATCACGGAGCTGGCCCGCCAGATCGCGGGCGCCGTCGACGCCGAGCCCGAACTCGCCGGCCGCGCCGCCCAGCTCTGCAAGGCCGATCTGGTCTCGGGCATGGTGGGCGAGTTCCCCGAGCTGCAGGGCCTGATGGGGCGCTACTACGCCGAGGCCGAGCACATGAACCCCAAGATCGCCGTCGCGATCGAGGAGCATTACAAGCCGCGCGGGGCCGGCGATACGGTGCCCATGGCGCCCGTCTCGATTGCCGTCGCGCTGGCCGACAAGCTCGACACACTCGTGGGCTTCTGGTCGATCGGCGAGAAGCCGACGGGATCTGGCGACCCCTACCAGCTCCGCCGTGCCGCGCTGGGCGTCATCCGCATCGTACTGGAGAACGATCTGCGCGTGTCGCTGCGCAAGGTGCTGTCGGAGCATCTGATTTTCGCCACGCGCCACCTCGAGAAACGCCGCGTTGCCGAGGCGCAGGAGGAACTCGGCCACCTCGGCCGCGATGCCGCCGCCGCCAAGCGCCGCGCCGTGCTGCAGGACGCGATCAAGGACGCCGAGCTGCGCATGGCCGCCGTCAACGAGGAGGAGGCGGAGGTCGTCACCGATCTCATCGGCTTCTTCGCGGATCGCCTGAAGGTTCATCTGCGCGAGAAGGGCGCCCGCCATGACCTGATCGACGCAGTCTTCTCGCTCGGCGGCCAGGATGATGTCGCGCTCGTCGTGCGCCGCGTCGAGGCGCTGTCGGAGTTCCTCGAGACCGACGACGGCGCCAACCTGCTGGCGGGCGTCAAGCGTGCCTCCAACATCCTCGCCATCGAGGAGAAGAAGGACAAGCGCAGCTACGCTGGCGGCTACGACATCAAGCTGCTGGTCGACACCGAGGAGACGGCGCTCGCCGCCGCCATCGAAAGCGTCAAGCAGGACACAGTGGCGGCGATCAACGTGGAGAACTTCAAGGGCTCCATGAACGCCCTGGCGGAACTGCGCGCGCCCGTCGATGCCTTCTTCGACAAGGTGACGGTCAACGCTCCCGACAAGGCCCTGCGCGAGAACCGCCTCAAGCTCCTCTCCGAGATCCGCGCCGCAACCCTCTCCGTCGCCGACTTCTCCAAGATCTCGGGTTGAGGGATCCGGGGCGGTCCGTACCGCGAAAGCAGGCAACCGCGCCTCGCGGGACCAACGGCGTCGCGCTGTCCAAGAACCGCGTGAGAAAGGTACAGGGGTGAGGCGCGTCCCCCACGGTCCGCTCCGCGTTGCGAACGACCTTCCACGCTTCCCTCCACCGGTTCCCCGGCCAAGCGGGTGGGCGAGAGCCCGGCCGTGCCGAGCCGGGGTCTTTCCCGGTTCTGTCAGGCACAGCGTCGCCGCCGCATGCGGCCACGCCCGTCGTGACCCGCACCGCGAAAGGTGCCGGACAGCCGCGCTCCGCGCGGCTTCCGGGAAACCGGGGAGAATGGAGGGGCACTCATTTCCTGCGAGATGAGCGTATGTCGCGCCCGCGCACGGCACCCAGCTTTGCACGCTCCAGGCCCTTACCCCCACTTTGTCTTCCTCGCGCTTGTCGCGAGGACCCATTTCACCGCTGGCGCTGCCGATGCGCTGCCGCTCCCTGGTCCAGCCGACTCCCCGCCTTCCCCCTCGGTTCCCCGGCCAAGCCGGCGGGCGAGAGCCCGGCCGCGTCGAGCCGGCTCCCGTCCCTTGCTCCCGGCGGTGAACCCGCTAACCTGTCGTCGAGCCCAGCCGACGCACCGGGG
This sequence comes from Hyphomicrobiaceae bacterium, assembly GCA_041397775.1. Taxonomy (GTDB): domain Bacteria; phylum Pseudomonadota; class Alphaproteobacteria; order Rhizobiales; family Hyphomicrobiaceae. The sequence continues at coordinate 262,243 of JAWKWB010000007.1, forward strand.
AGCGCGCGATGACGAGCACGGCCAACCAGTCTTTCGATGCGGTAACGCTGGAAATCCTGTGGCGCCGCATGATCTCGGCGGTGGACGAGGCGGCCAAGGCGCTGCGCCGCACCTCGTTCTCCACGCTCGTCAACGAGTCGAACGATTTCGCGCTGGTGGTCACGGACGGCAAGGGCCAGAGCCTCGTCCAGAACACCGAGAGCATCCCCTCCTTCATCGGCACGCTGCCCGTCACGGTGAAGGAGTTCATCCGCCAGATCGGCCTCGACGACATGCGGCCGGGTGACGTGCTCGTCACCAATACGCCCTGGATCGCGACGGGCCATCTGAACGACATCACCGTCGCCAAGCCGATCTTCCGCAACGGCCGCATCGTCGCCTTCGCGGCGTCGACAGCGCACGCGCCCGACATCGGCGGCAAGGTGCGCTCGGCGGAAGCCCGCGAGATCTTCGAGGAAGGCTTCCACATCCCCGTGATGAAGCTCGTCGTCGAAGGCCGCATGGACGAGACGTTCATCCGGCTGCTGCGCGCCCAGGTACGCACGCCCGACCAGACCGAGGGCGACCTGTGGGCCCAGCTCACCGGCCTCGACCTTCTGGAGCGCCGACTCGGCGATCTCATGGGCGAATACGGCCTCGAAAACCTCGATGGATTTGCCGAAGAGATCCTGTCGCGCTGCGAGACGGCCATGCGTGCAGCGATCCGCGCGCTGCCCGACGGCACCTACCCCTACGTGTTCCAGACCGATGGGCTTGCCGAGCCGTTCCACTACGAGGTGGCCGTCACCATCGCGGGCGATGCCGTGTCGGTCGACTGGGCGGGCACGGGGCCGCAGGTCGATCGCGCCATCAACTGTCCGATCACCTACACCTACGCCATGACGGCCTACGCGCTGAAATGCGCGCTGCTGCCGAACCTGCCCAACAACGAAGGCATCTTCCGTTGCATCGACGTGGCAGCACCCGAAGGCAGCCTCGTCAATCCGCGCTATCCAGCCTCCGTCGGCGGACGCATGGCGACGGGCCACTACATCCCCGTCGCGATCTTCGGCGCCCTGCAATCCGTGCTGGGCGATGCCGTGCTCGCCGCGTCCGGCTCCCCGCTGTGGAGCGTCATCCAGACCGGTGTGCGCCCGGACGGCAAGACCTACGCCAACGTCCTCTTCTTCAACGGCGGCATGGGCGCGACCGGATCGGGCGACGGGCAGAGCACCTATGCCTGGCCCTCCAACGTCTCCAATGTTCCCGTCGAGCTGATCGAGCGTAACGCGCCCTTGCTGATCCGCAGGAAGGAGATGCGGGCCGACAGCGGCGGTGCCGGTAAGTACCGGGGCGGGCTCGGCCAGGAGATCGTCTTCGAGGTGACCTCAAAGACGCCAATCGGCATGATCTTCATGGCCGAGCGTTGTCGTTTTGCGGCCCCCGGCGTGGCCGGCGGCGGGGCAGGCGCCCTGGGCGAATTGACCATCGACGGCCACGCGATCGATCACCGCCAGAACGTCGTGCTGCACAAGGGCCAGGTCGTGCGGCTTGCGACGCCCGGCGGTGGTGGCTTCGGCGCGTTGGAGGAGCGCGATCCTTCCGCCGTCGCCGAGGACCGCAAGCTTGGCCTGACGCGCGGCTGAACGCGCGCAGACGGCAGCTTGCGCGGCGACGATCTCCATTGCGCACGACGGTGGCGTCGGGATAGAAGCCAGACATGCCCACGAAATCTGCAAAATCCAAGGCCCGCCAGAAGGCTCCGCCGAGCCCGAAGGTGCGCCGTGCCGCCGCCAAGGCGAAGTCTGCCGCGCCCAAGGTCGGCATCGTCTCGCTCGGCTGTCCGAAGGCGCTCGTCGACAGCGAGCGCATCATCACGCGCCTGCGTGCGGAAGGCTACGAGCTGACCGGCGACTACAAGGGCGCCGACGTGGTCGTGGTCAACACCTGCGGCTTCCTCAACTCCGCCAAGCAGGAGAGCCTGGACGCCATCGGCGAGGCGATGGCCGAGAACGGCCGCGTCATCGTGACCGGCTGCTTCGGGGTCGAGGATCAGCGCATCCGCGAGGAGCACCCGGACGTGCTCGCCATCACCGGCCCGCACCAGTACGAGGCGGTGATGGAGGCCGTGCACAAGGCGGTGCCGCCGCTGCACGATCCCTTCGTCGACCTGGTGCCGCCCGAGGGCCTGCATCTGACCCCGCGCCACTACGCCTATCTGAAGATTTCCGAGGGCTGCAACAACCGCTGCACCTTCTGCATCATCCCCTCGCTGCGGGGCGACCTCGTCAGCCGGCCCGCCGCCCATGTGATGACGGAAGCCGAGCGGCTGGTGAAGGCGGGCGTCAAGGAGCTGCTCGTCATCTCCCAGGATACGAGCGCCTACGGCCTCGACATCAAGTATGCCGAGAGCCCCTGGAAGGGGGCACCGCTGAAGGCCCGCTTCCTCGACCTGGCCAAGGCGCTGGGCGATCTTGGAGCCTGGATCCGCCTGCACTACGTCTACCCCTACCCGCACGTCGACGACATCATGCCCTTGATGGCCGAGGGCAAGATCCTCCCCTACCTCGACATCCCCTTCCAGCATGCCGCACCCGCCGTGCTGAAGGCGATGCGCCGGCCAGCGCACGGCGAGAAGACGCTGAAGCGGCTTGCCGGCTGGCGTAGCGCCGTACCAGATCTTGCCATTCGCTCCACCTTCATCGTCGGCTTCCCCGGCGAGACGGAGGAGGACTTCCGGCAACTGCTCGATTTCGTGCGTGAGGCAAAGCTGCAGCGCGTCGGCTGCTTCAAGTACGAGTCAGTCGAGGGCGCCGTCGCCAACGACCTGCCGGGCGCCGTACCCGAGGAGGTCAAGGAAGAGCGCTGGCATCGCTTCATGGAAGCGCAGAAGGAAGTCTCCGAGGAGATCATGAAGGCGCGCGTCGGCCGCACCATCGACGTGCTGATCGACGAGGTGGACGAAGCCGGCGCCATCGGCCGTTCCGCATGGGACGCACCCGAGATCGACGGCTCCGTGTTCCTCAACGACGTCACGGACGTGAAGCCGGGCGATATCGTCAAGGCGTCCATCTTCGAGGCCGACGAATACGACCTTTGGGGCGAGAAGGTCTGAAACCGCCGCGTGTTCACCGCGCGCGGATGTTGGGATCGAACGGCGGCGTCTGCGGATTTTCGGGCTGCCACGCCGGGATCAGGTCGGTAATGACGCCGGCGTTCGCGTGCGCGAACAGTTCGTGCCCGCTCAGCCAGTAGCGGCCCGGCTCCCGGAAGACGCCCTTGCGCGCCAGGTCGCACAGGAAGCTTTCGGCGATGCCCGCATCGCGCAGCATCTGCACGTAGCGGTAGGTTGCAGCCGTGCCGGGCACGTTCGTATGCGCCACGCAGGCCCCGTGCAGCATCCAGACGCTGGCCCCGCCCGCCGAGCGCCGGACCCCCTGCATGAAGATCGGAACGCACGCGGACAGGCAATGCGCGCCGTGCCGTACCCGCGTCTCGAGCCGCAGCCTGCCGCGTAGGTCTTTCAGCACGGCGATGACCCGCTCCGTATCGTCGAGTTCGCCGCCGTCGCTGTCGAGATCCAGCAACACGGTGGTCACCGCCGCCGGCAGGCTGTGCGTGATCTCGCGCAAATTCTCCGCGATCGGGTAGGCGATGGGGCCGCGGTAGAAGAGGATCGCTGTCCCCTCTGCGAGGCCTGCGTCGTCCGCGCGTGTCACGAGCTGGAAGCCGACGCGCAACTCCTGTGCCAGCGCCTGTGCCGGGATCGAGGCAGGCGTGCCCGCGACGACCGCCAGCGGCAGGGCCAGTCGGGAGAAGAACCGGCGGAAGGGCGAGGCAGAACGCATGGATTTGTGCGCAGTTTCCTGTTGGTTGGCGGTCGGGCAGACAGCATGTCGCAGTCGCGCACGTTCGCACTTGATCGCGATCAGGCCAACTCCCAGTTCAATCCGCGCCGCGCTTGCGACATACTCCGGCCCCGAACAGCCGATTCACCGAAGGGAGCCCCAGATGAAAACCCGCGCCGCCGTCGCGTTCGAGAAGGCCAAGCCGCTTCAGATCGTCGAAGTCGATCTGGAAGGCCCCAAGGCCGGTGAGGTGCTGATCGAGGTGAAAGCCACGGGCATTTGCCACACCGACGAGTTCACGCTGTCGGGCGCCGATCCCGAGGGCCTGTTTCCCGCCATCCTCGGCCATGAAGGCGCCGGCATCGTCGTCGACGTCGGCCCAGGCGTGACCACGCTGAAGAAGGGCGACCACGTCATCCCGCTCTATACGCCCGAGTGCCGGACCTGCCCCTCCTGCCTGTCGCGCAAGACCAACCTGTGCACCTCGATCCGCGCCACACAGGGCCAGGGCCTGATGCCCGACGGCAGCTCCCGCTTCTCGCTCGATGGCAAGCCGATCTTCCACTACATGGGCTGCTCGACCTTCTCGAACTTCACGGTGCTGCCCGAGATCGCCGTCGCCAAGGTCCGCGAGGACGCGCCCTTCGACAAGATCTGCTACATCGGCTGCGGCGTGACGACCGGCGTCGGCGCTGTCGTCAATACGGCGAAGGCCGGCCCCGGCTGCACGGCCGTCGTGTTTGGCCTCGGCGGCATCGGCCTCAACGTGATCCAGGGCCTCCGCCTCGTCGGCGCGGACATGATCATCGGTGTCGACCTCAACAACGCCAAGAAGGCGTGGGGCGAGAAGTTCGGCATGACCCACTTCGTCAACCCGAAGGAGGTCGGGGGTGATCTCGTTGCCCATCTCGTCAACATGACGAAGCGCGGCGCGGACCAGATCGGCGGCGCCGACTACACGTTCGACTGCACGGGCAACGTCGAGGTCATGCGCACGGCGCTCGAGAGCTGCCACCGCGGTTGGGGTGAGAGTATCGTCATCGGCGTCGCCGGCGCCGGCCAGGAGATCAAGACGCGGCCGTTCCAGCTCGTCACGGGCCGCGTGTGGAAGGGCACGGCCTTCGGCGGCGCCAGGGGCCGTACCGACGTGCCGAAGATCGTCGACTGGTACATGGACGGCAAGATTGAGATCGACCCGATGATCACGCACACACTGAAGCTCGAGGACATCAACAAGGGCTTCGATCTCATGCACGCCGGCGAGTCGATCCGCAGCGTGGTGGTGTTCTGAATGGACGCCGCCACGCCGATGAAATGCGAAGGGCCTGCCGCGCGGCAGGCCCTTTCGTTTTCCCAGAGATGGCGCACCGAGTAGCGCGCACCCATCTCAATTGAATGCCATCAGCCGCGCCTTGTCGTTCAGCACGAACATGCGCCCACCCGCGACGATCGGCGCGATGTAGGTCGGGGCACCCAAGGACAGCTTGGTGCCGGCCTTGCCGGTGCTCGCCTCGACGCCCACGAGTTCACCCTTGTTCGAGGTCAGCCACAGTTTGTTGCCGGCCAGCACCGGCCCGGACCACGTCGTGGCGTTGGGCAGCTTCGTCGTCCAGATGACCTTGCCGTCGCGGCGCGTCACGGCCATGAGCTGCCCGCCCGTGTCGACGACGTAGACCATGTCGCCCGCGACCGCCGGCGGCTGAATGCCCGGCACGTTCAGCGACCAGATCCGCTCGCCCGTCGACAGGCTCGTCGCAACCATGCGGCCGGAATGGCCGACGGCGTAGACGGTGCCGCCATCGATGACGGGGCGGCCCGCATCCGTCAGCGACCCCAGAGACGAGGTCGTCCGCATCCGCGCGAGCGAGTCGTTCCACCTCGGCTGGCCGCTGCTGGCGTCGAGTGCGATCAGGTCGCCGGAGGGAAATGGCACGACCACCATGCTGCCTTCCACGGCAGGGCTCGCGTTGGAGAGCAGCGCGGCGCGCTCCGGCAGCCCCTGGTGCAGCCACAGCTCCTGGCCGTCCGTTGTCGAGAGGGCGTGCACGTTGCCGTCGTTCGTGATCACGAACAGCCGCCCGTCCGCAACGGTGGGCGACGTGCGGACCGGCGCGCCGAGGTTCTTTTCCCACAAGCGCTTGCCGCTCTGCAGATCGAGCGCGTAGGCGTAGCCGAAACCCGTCGTCGCGTAGAGCTTGCCTTCGTCGGCCGCGAGCCCGCCGCCAAAGCCCTGTGTCGACTTTTCGGCGTCGGGAATGAGAGATGCGCGCCAAGCCACGCCCCCGGAGGGCGAGAAGGCCGTCACGTGTGCATTCGCGTCGAGCGTGACGACACGTCCGCCTGCCACGATCGGACTTGCCGTGAGGCGGCCTTTCGTGCCCGAGCCCTGCCCGGCATCCGCGCTCCAGGCCTGACGCAGCGAAGCGCCGAGCAGGAGATGGCCAGGTGAATTGCTGGCGGGGCCGCCGGGCTGTGGCCAGGCGTCGTTCTGTCGTGGCGGCGGCAGCGCGATCGGCTTGTCGATCGAGGACACCTCCAGCCCGGCCTTGCGCTCCGCGATCTCGATGGGAACGCGCTTGCCCGGCAGCGGCTTCTCCTTCTCGGCGAAGGGATTCATGTCCGACAGACGCGGCAATTGCGGCCCGCCCGCGCAGCCGCTCACGCTACCAGCAGCGAGCAACGCCAGTACGAAGGAGAGCCTCGATCGGCCTGCCATGTTCCCCATCCCCCTACTTCTTCGGCTCCGTCGCGGGCGCCTTGTCCCCGCCGGACGTCGTCTTCTCGCCGGCCTTGGCGGCTTCGGCGTCGGTCAACAAAGACAGCATCAGCTGCGCACGCTGCTGCAGTGACGCCGGTGCCGTTGGATCGCCGAGGATCTGTCCGAAAAGCTTCTGGGCTTCCGCTGTCTTGCCTGCCTTGTATGCGGCCAGTCCGAGGGCCTCGCGGGCAAGCGAATGAAACGGCGACGTGTCGGTCGCCAGCGGTCCTACCTGGGCCTCGAATTCCTGCCACGCCATCGTGTCGAGGCGCAGCATCGCCGCCTTCAGCACCGCGAGATCACGCGCGAGTGGATCGGCGTTGGCGTCCTTGACCACGCCATCGAGGACCGAGAGAGCCTCGGCATTGCGGCCGGCTTTTTCGTGTGCGGTGGCGAGCTGCAGGCGCGCCAGCGTCTGGTAGCTGGCCGGCGCATCCTTGGCGATGGCCTCGAAAGCCTTCACCGCGTCGTCGTTCTTCTTGTCGTCGAGGAGGCGCAGTGCCTGCTCGAAGGTGGCGCTGGCCGCCTGGCTTGCGGCGAGCTTGCTGCTCTGCATGTACTGATAGCCGCCCACGCCGACGAGGCCGAGCACGGCGAGGACGATGATGAAGATGCCGTAGCGGTCCCAGATCTGCTTGACCTGTTCCCGCCGCAGTTCCTCATCCACCTCTTGGATGAAAGTGTCGTTACGATCGACCATACGCTCCAAGTATCTCCCTTGAGCCGCACCCCGAGTGCGGCAATCGAACGTCAGAGCCACCTATAGCCGTTCGCGCGCGCGAGTGAAACGTGTTCATGTTCCACTCCACTGTTCCGGTTGCGTGCTGCGGTACCGCCGAACTGCGTGCCCAATCCGGCGTTTTCGTGGCTTTCGCTGCTTCGGGCTGCCGGGTCATGGGATGATCGCCACGCCGATCAGCGCGGGGTGCCCCCATTTGACGAAGATGGCGTAGGCGAGAAGGCCGAGCACGATCGCGATGATGTCGTTGCGGACCGGGCCCGATTTGATCGTGATGAGGCCGGCCGCCTCCCGATGCTTCAACGAGATTCGGTCGGCGACGGCCCATGCCAGCAAACCGCCGAACAGCAGGAGGGAGGCCACGTCGCCACGCACGATGAGGTGCGCCAGTGCCCACAACTTCACGGCGAGGATCATCGGATGGCGCACGGCGGCCGAGATCCGGCCTGGCAAATATGCGGCAAAGAGCAGCGGAAATGCGAATATCATCAACAGCATGGTGATGTGCCGCGCCCATGCGGGCGACGTCCACAGGACCGGGTTCTTGCCGGGATGAAGCTGTGCCTTGTGGTAGCCCATGACGATGATCGCGAAGCCGATGACGGCGACGATCGAGAAGAAGGCCTTGTAGACCCCAATACCGGCACGCTCGATGACGACGCGCCTGATGTCCGTCTGCGTCGGCAGCAGATGGATGCCCACGAAGACCAAGAGTCCGATGACCAGGAGGAGCATGACGGTCATTTCCTTCGCGGCGCTCGTGTCCCTTTGATCGCCAAGTCCGTTCTGAGCCTGCAGAGGAATGAGAGGGACGGACTTTGCGGTCGGAAGATCAGGTAATTTGCCGGACAGTGGCGCGCCACGAGGACCAATGCAACACAAGCGCCGCAATCGTCTGTTGATGAATGGTGTTGGCTCGGACGCCGGTTCGGTTAGAATGCCGGATCAGGTTGTTCGCGTTAACGATTTCCGGTCTGGGAGGGCTGGACGGAAAGCGTAGAGGGCGTGCGAGGCGTGTGTGGCGCCTCCATGTCGCCCGACCCGGCATGTCCACCTCGCAGACGCTGCGGGATGAGGCGGGCGTGCGGGGCATCGCTGTTGTTTGTGTGAGGCGTTCGTCCGATGTCCCGCTCTGAAAGTTCCGACTCCCTATTGAAATCCGAAGCCGCCACCGTGCAGCCCTGGGAGGCGCCCCGGTTCCTCAAGGACGCCGGCGGCATCGTCGGCGGCAAGGCCGATGTCACCTTCGATCTTCGCCAGCGGGCCCTGCAACTGCTCGCGGCCCTGCCCGACTACCGCTCCCGTGGCGTTGCAGTCGGCTTTGGTGTCGGCTGCCTCGTGACGCTGCCGTTGGCCATTATCGCGTCTGGCCGCATGACCCATCCGCAAGGATCGTCCGCCATGCCGCGCATCACCGTGGTCGCGACACAGCCGGTATCGCCGATCCCCGGCGAGCCGGCCGCCACGGCAAAACCGGTCAGGCCGGTCAAGGCCGTCTGGCGCGACGGCATTCTCCCCACCTTGGAGATCACCGTTGGAGATGCGTCCGATCCCGCCGCGAGCGAACGCATCGGTCGCGCCCGCACGCTCATGAAGGGTGGAAAGATCGGCGCAGCCCGCGAGTTGCTGACCGAGACCGGGCTCGATGCGACGCCGGAGGGCGCGTTCGCCCTGGCCGAGACATTCGATCCCAATGTGCTGGCCTCGTTCAACCTGTCCCACGCCCCCGCCGAGGTGGAGCGCGCACGGCGCCTCTACGCGCAGGCCCTCATCGGGGGACTGGAGCACGCGCGCCAACGCCTCGAAAGCCTGCGTTGAAGAGGCGCGCGCCCGTGGTCGTCGTAATGTGAAGGCGCTGGCATCATCGGCGCCGACAGTCGGCACCACGCCGCCATGGCGTGGTCGCGCGCGCCTGTTCTATCGCTTGCTCGGCTTCGGCCAGCGGCGCGTCACCTCCGGCAGTGTCGTTTCGATGAACTGCGTCGTCTGCGCCAGCACCTGCTCGTCGCCGATGCCCACCGGCCGCAGGATGAATTTGTAGACCCCGGCATCCACGTAGGCCGCGATGCGCTCGAGAATCGCGTCGGCGCCGCCGAAGGCGAACAGTGGCGCGGCATCCCGCCCCGTCCGCCGCTTGTAGGCCTCCAGCATGCGGGCAGGGGCCGGATCGGTCGGCTTGCCGAAATAGAACGGGAATGCCGCGCCATAGTGGTCGTCGTCGATCCTGCGTCCGGCCTCGGCAGCCGCAACCTTGATCGCCGCCACGATCTTGCCTGCCTCCTCGGGTGTTTCGGGGCCGGCCTGCCATCCCGTGCCGTATTTCGCCGTGCGCCGTATGGCTGCCTCCGAGCCGCCGCCGATCCACATCGGCAATTCCGCCTGCACGGGCCTCGGTGCGATCGACGCCCCGCTCAGCTTGAAATACTTGCCCTCGTGATCGACTTTTTCTTCACGCCACAGGCGTCCGATGATCTCCAGCGCCTCGTCGGTCTTGGCGCCCCGCGTCTTCGTGTCGACGTTGAGAGCCTTCCACTCCGGCGCCATCGGACTGCCGATGCCGAACGCCGGCAACAGGCGTCCTTGCGACAGCACGTCGATCGTCGCGCACTGCTTGGCGAGCAAGACCGGGTCGCGCAGCGCCAGAGAGACCACGTTCATGCCGAACTTGATCCGGCGCGTACGCCCCGCGATCGCGGCCATCGTCGTGATGCTTTCCAGGATCGGCTCGCGCGAGACGATCCTGTCGGTCTGCCACAGCGAATCGACGCCGCCCGCCTCGCACATGTCGACCCACCGCCAGAAGGCCGCGGCCCCCGAGAACGGCATCTCCATCAGACCAAGACCGACGGCGACTCTCATGGAATGGGGCTCCCGGTGGTGTGACGCTTCGGCGCTGCTCAGGCTGCCGCAAGGGGCGCGATCTTGTCGAGATGGTGCAGGATCTCGTCGCGCGACAGATCGGGGATCTCCAGAAGCGCACGATAAATGCCAGCGTCGCGATACTGCGCGAGCTTGGCCGCGTCCGACGGCGATCGGAACACGGTGATCGACAGGGATGCGAAATCGCGGCCCGTGGTCGACGCCATCTGCCGCAACCGGCCCACCGCCTCCTTCGGGTCGAAAGCCGGCGTCGCGCGGGGGAACCATCCGTCGCAGTATTCGACCACGCGCTTCAGCGTCCAGTCGGTCTCGCCGCCGTGCAGGATCGGCGGATGCGGCCTCTGCACGGGCTTCGGCCAGCTCCAGATGCGGTCGAAGGAGACGAACTCACCCGCGTAGCTGGCCTCCTCCTGCGTCCAGATCTCCTTCATGGCCCGCAGGCGCTCGCTCATCAGCTTGAAGCGCGTGGCATACTTGGCGCCATGGTTCTCCATTTCCTCGACGTTCCAGCCGCCGCCGACACCCAACTCGAACCGGCCGCCCGAGAGCTGATCGAGGCTGGCGATGCTCTTCGCCGTCACGATCGGGTCGCGCTGGGGCACGAGGCAGATGCCGGTGCCGAGCCGCAGCGTCTTGGTTGCTGCTGCCGCGAAGGACAGCGCCACGAACGGATCGTGCGTGTGCGAATACCGCTTCGGCAACTCGCCGCCTCCGGGGAAGGGCGAAATGCGCGAGGCGGGAATGTGGGTGTGCTCGCAAACGAACAGCGACTCGAAACCACGGTCTTCGAGCGCGCGGGCAAGCTCGCCAGGGTCGATGCCGTAGTCTGTCGGAAAATAGAAAACGCCAATCCGCATGTCGCACCGTCCTTCGTCGCAGGATGTTGCCGGAGCATCGCCTACAACGTACGCGCAGACGACCCGCCCCCGCAACCGCCGCTCCGGCATGCGGAACAAGGGCGGCGCGTGGAGATGGCGCGACGGGCCACGAGGGGATCCCGATCAGGACTTGGAGCCGTTCGGCTTGGCGTCGATGGAGTTGGCCAACTCCACGCGCAACGCCTTCTCGACGATGCGCGGCATGTTGGCGTCGAGCCAGTCGCGCAGCATCGGCCGCAGCAACTCGGCCACGGTGTCTTCGAGCGTACGTCCCGCAGGCTGAGCGGCCGGGACGGTGCCGATAGCGACGTCGGCAGGCACGATGGCACGCGGCGTGGCCACGACCGTTTTGGCTTCGGAGGTCGCCGGCAGGCCCGGCGCAGCGTCCGTTACGGCCGGCTGGGCCTTCGGTTCGCTCGCAGGCGCAGCAGCGACCGCCGGCGCGATCGGCGCGGGCTCGTCTGCCGTCCGACTGGCAGGGGCCGGCGTGATGATGGCGCTGGCCGCATCCGCTGGCGGCGTCGCAACAGGCGCGTTCGGCGCCTCGTCACGCACGTCCGCGGCCGGCCGGATGTCGTTGAAAGTGGGCTTGGGCTCGTCGCGCGGCTTTGGGGCTGCGGCAGGCGCATCACGATCGCGCAGGCGCAACCTGTCCGGCTGCGTGTCGCCACGTGCGCTGGGGCCATTGACGCCGAGCGCAGCCAGCCGGTCGAAAATGCTGGTCGGGGACCGCGCGGGCTTTTCGGCAGAAGCGGGAGCAACGGCAGCGTCCTGCGGCCGAGCGGCCGGCGGCGCGAACGGGTCGCTCACGTCGGGCGCTGCAGCCGAAGGCGGCGACGCCTGCGGAAGTTCATGCGGCAGCGGATTGGGGCGGGGCGCCGCGAGCCGCGCACTGTCCCTCGCTGCCGGTTCGAATGTCGGCCGCATCGGCGGGGGATCGAACGTGGGAGCGACGGGTTCGCGTTGCGCCGTATGCGAGCCAGGTACGAAAGCGCCCAGATCCTGCGGCTTGCCGGTGTCGCCCGGCGAGGCAGTCTCCTCGGTGCGCGTCGCGGTGGTTGCGGGCCTGGGTTCGCGAACGATCTGGGTGACCGGTTCGGCCTCTGCTGCCGCGGGAGCGGGCGCAAGGGCATCGGGGCGGGCAGCGCTCGGCGTGGGCTCGGGGGCACGCGCAACGCCGTCGCTCCCACTGCGCGGGAAGAGCCAGGATGGAACCGATCGCGACGGAGCCGACCCGGACGTCAGCCCAGGGCGCAGCGGTGGCGCTGTGGGCTGCGCTGCATCGTCGCTGTCGTCGGCCAGCCCGAGCACGTCGTCGATGCTGTCGAATTTCGAGGGGGTGTCCGCAATGGCCTTCCGGTCCGGGCGCTCGGCCGCGTCGGATTTGGCTAGCGGCGCGGCAGGTGGGGCCGGCGGCGGCATCGGCGCGGCTGCGGTACTCGGCTGCGCAGGCTCCTCGGCGATGATCTTGCGGATGGAGGCCAGGATATCCTCCATGCTCGGCTCGCCCACTTTCTCAGCCTTCGACATCCCCGCCTCCCCCGTCACGCGACTTGCTCTCGTGCTGCGCAAGATGAGCGCAACGCCAGGGTTCTCGTACTATGAACGCTGCGTGCCATCAATTCGACACGGACCAAGTAACCACACCCTTGAGCCGAGCGACGCTTTGCCGGCACGAACCCGGATCACCCGATAATCCGAAGAATGCTCGAAATGATGGCGATGCCACGGCATCGGCGAGGCATTGGGTTGCCACGCGCGGCACCGCGCCCGGGAATGGCCGGACGGCATCCCCCTGTGAATGGCGTGTGGATAAGCTGTGCGTGTTGCGGGACACAGGCCCAAGCATGAAAAAAGGGGCCGCGGCCCCTGTCTTCATTTCATCGGCTGGTTCTTGCCGTGGCTTTCCCAGAGTTCGTGATGCTCGCGGCGGCCATCGCGGCGCGTGATGTCGATGCCCCACCACTTCCGGCGCACCTCTTGATAGTGCACCTCGGGGTCGTAGACCTTCTCCGACACACCGATCTCCGCCACGTTCAGGCGTCCGACCGTGGCCAGCAGATTGTAGCCGGCCACGACCAGATTCCGCTCCGTCGTGACGATCTGGACCTTGGCGTTGAGCGCTTCCTGCTCGGCATTGAGCACGTCGAGAAGCGTACGTTGCCCGACGCGCTCTTCCTCGCGAACGCCGGCGAGTGCCGTCTGGGTGGCGCGAACTTGCACCTGGTCCGACTGGAGCTGGGCCCGCGCGGCGACGAGCTGCGACCAGGCGGACGTGATGGACGCCTGCACCTCGGTGCGGTTCTGCTCGATCTCCTGCAGGCGGCTGACGTGCGTGTGCTTCGCCTGGCGCACGCGCGCCCGCACTTCGCCACCCTGGTAGAGAGGTACGTTCACGCGGCCCGTCACCGTCGTCACTTCCTGCTCGTTGGTGACGCGCGAGGGGTCGTAGCGATGCGAGTAGTTCGCCTCGAGCTGGACCGTCGGCAGCAGTTCGCCCCAGGTCTTGTCGACGGTGTGGCGTGCAGCCTGCTCGCGATAAAGGGCCGCGACGACGGCCGGATGCTCCTTCTGGCCAATCCCCAGTGCCGACTGGAGCGACCGCGGCAGCAGCTTCTCCGGCAGCCGCTGCTCGCGCAGGCGGCTCGGCGGATGGCCGACGACGCGCTCGAAGGAGGCGCGGCTGGTCTTCAGGTTGGCTTGTGCGAGATCGAGCGCCGAAACGGACGCTGCGCGGCGCGCCTGGGCCTGTGCGACGTCGGTGCGCGTCACCTCGCCGACCGAGAAACGGTCTTGCGTCGCCTTCAGCTCGCGGCTCAGCACCTGCACGTTGTTTTCGCGCAGCTTCACGATCGCCTGATCGCGGACGACATCCATGTAGGCGGTAACGGCTTCCAGCAGCACCGACTGCTCGACCGTGCGCAGCGTCTCGCGGCCCACGCGCACCAGAGCCTCGGCTTCGCGCACGGCATTCATCGTCCGGAAGCCGCGGAAGATCGGCTGGGTCATGTTGACGCCGTATCCCTTGGGATAGTTGTCACCGTCGTTGACGGAAGGCGGCCTCGTGTCGTTGTGCTGGTAGTTGATGTCGGCGGAGCCGCTGATGGTCGGGCGGTAGCCCGAGTTGGCGCGCGACACTTCCTCGTCGGTGGCCCGCAGGCGCGCGCGCTCGGCGTCAAGCCGAGGATTGTATTTGTACGTCGAATTCAAGGCGCCACGAAGCGATTCCGCCAGAACGGCCGACGGCGTCGCCACTGCCGCGAGGCCTGTCAGGCTGATCGCAGTGAGGCCCGAGATTGCAAATCTGACGAGGAGGCTGTGTGGAGGCACTCCTGGCAATTTCGTCATGTTACCGCCGTTGATGCGCTTGAACGCTCTAGCACGATACTGACGGCCACGGCCGTCTTCTGACGCAGGAGCAAACAACACATTCCGAAGAAACCGGTCCAAGACGCCACAACCTGGATTTGCACAGGCACTCGAATTGCCCCAACCCTTTTCGAGTACATGATTCCACGCGCATTCGTTCCGTCGCGGCGCGCGGTTCTCCACAACTGTGTTAAGACATTGGTAAGGTTTGACGGATTGAAAAATGCACCGCGGTTGCCGAATAACGACAGGCGTTGCATCAGGCACACAATAGCAATTTGCCGCCGGCCCTGCGCGGGCGGCGGCAAGCTATTCAACAAAAAAGAAAATTCGGCGACGAGTAGGTTACTTGTCGATGATCCACTCGGGATCGCTGTCGAGCGTCACGTCCACCCGCTCGGTCCGTCCGCCGGGGCGCGTGATGTCTAGCCCGAACCATTTGTTGCGGACTTCCTCGTAGTGCGCCTCGGGGTCGTAGGCTTCGTCCGTAAGCCCCAGATCCGTAACGCTCAAACGGCCGACCTGCGCGAGCACCCCATAGGCCGCGACGACGAGGTCCCGGCGCGTGGTCGATAGCTGCACCTGCGCGTCCAGCAATTCCTGTTCGGCATTGAGGACGTCGAGCAGCGTACGCTGGCCCACGCGCTCTTCCTCACGCACGCCCATCAAGGCGATGCGATTGGCCTCGACCTGCACGAGATCGGAGCGCAATTGGGCTCGTGCCGCACCGTAGCGCGACCAGGCCTGGGCCACCGAGGCCTGCACTTCCGAGCGCGCCTGCTCGATCTCCTGCAGCCGGCTCACGTGCGTGTGCTTGGCCTGGCGCACCCGGGCATACGTCTCGCCGCCTTCGTAGAGCGGGATAGAAACGCGGCCGGTGATCTGTCCGACATCCTGCTCGCTCGTCGAGGTCGAGGGGTCGTAGCGCTTGCTGTAGCTGCCTTCCAGGCGCACCTCGGGCAGCAACTCGCCGCGAATGCGATAGATCGTGAACCGTGCCGCCTGCTCCCGGTAGAGTGCGGACACGATGTTGGGGCTCTCGCGCTCTCCGATGCCCAACGCTTCGTCGAGGCTGCGCGGCAGGTTCTTCTTCGGCGGCGACGGGGGTGTCAGCGAGCGCGGCGGCAGGCGCACGACGCGCTCGTAGTTGGCGCGGCTGGTCTTGAGGTTCGCCTTGGCGAGATCCAGCTGCGAGATCGCCTTCGCGCGACGCGCCCGTGCCTGCGCGACATCCGTCCGTGTGACTTCCTTGACGCTGCGGCGCGTCTCGGTGGCCGCCAGTTCCTGGGACAGAACCCTGACGTTATGCTCGCGCAGCCGCACGATGGCCTGGTCGCGCACGACGTCGCAATATGCGGTTGCCGCGTCGAGCAGCACCTGCTGTTCGACGTTGCGCAACTGTTCGCGGCCCGCGCGGACGTTGGCTTCGGCCTCGCTCACCGCCGAGACGGTCCGGAAGCCCCGGAATATGGGCTGGGTGAAGTTGACGCCGTAGCCCCAGGGGTTGGACGTGCCGTTCGTGCCCTGGTCGGGCCGCAGCGAGGTGCGCTGATGGCCGGTATCGGCCTCGCCGGTGATGCGGGGACGGTAGCCGGCCTGAGCGCGCGGCACCTCCTCGTCGGTGGCCCGCAGTCGCGCCCGCTCGGCGTCGAGCCGCGGGTTGTTGCGATAGGCGTTGGCAAGCGTCTGGCGCAGCGTTTCGCCCGCCGAGGGCGTCGTGGTCGCGAGCAATAGTGCGGCAAGGCATGCGGCGATGCCGCTCCCGCGTCCTGGATCGCACGTTCGACCGGCCATGAGCAACGTCTCTCCACCGAGCATAATTACGGGCGACGACAGGCCCGGACGCGACAACGCGCAGTACGGATCAACCGCGCGTCGTGTGCCAATTGGCGCCCGATTTGGTGAAGAAAGGGTAAACCGCGGTGCCGGACCGGGACGTCTGGCGCCCCGGTGTGGCTCTCGGGCCGACGTTGCCCAGTGCGCCGTCTCAGGCCGCCAGCAGCTTGTCTATTTCCTGGACGAGATCGCGCAGGTGAAACGGCTTGGAGAGCACGCGGGCATCCTTGAGCGGCTTGCTCTCGTTGTTCAGCGTCACGGCGGCGAAGCCGGTGATGAACATGATCTTGAGATCGGGATCGAGGCCGCTCGCCTTGCGCGCCAGTTCGATGCCGTCCATGCGCGGCATCACGATATCCGTCAGGAGAAGCGTGAACGGCTCGTCCCTGAGCCGCTCGAACGCATCTGCGCCGTTGTCCACGGCGACCACGGCATAGCCGGCCTTCTCCAGCGCGCGTTCGAGGAAGCCGCGCATCGAATCGTCATCCTCCGCCAGGAGGATTCGCCGGAAGGGATGTGCCGAAGCCTTCGCTGTCATTTTAGCCCGCTTCTACTGAACTGTGGGCGCGCCTAGGGAAGGCGCAACGTGCAAGATGCATCCTGATCGCAGTAAGTTTGAGCAGACTTGGTAAAGAGACAGTGAAGCCACGATCCTTGCACATCGATGCGGCATCCTGCTACTGGGGCGCGAATTCAGAGTTATCGCGTGGACTCGCGCGCCTCGAGAGGGCACAATCGCTGCAGCCGGCACCGACCTTTCGGCAGCGGTCATCAACGGCTGGATCAATTGAAATGGCTGGGAGCGACGGACCGGCGATGAGGAGTCCTGGTGGCGCAGGCATCGACGAGGAATTGTCGCCGCCGTTTCGTATCCATGAGCCGGCCGTGCTCGGCACGCCCTTCGTGTTCTGCTCGCCGCATTCCGGGCGCGTTTATCCCGCGTCCTTCGTTGCCGCATCCCGCTTGAGCCCGCAGGCGCTGCGCAAGTCCGAGGATTGCTTCGTCGACGAGCTGTTCGTCGATGTCGCAGCGCTTGGCGCGCCTCTGCTGGCGGCCCGCTTTCCCCGCGCCTACATCGACGTCAATCGCGAACCCTACGAGCTCGATCCCGATCTCTTCAACGAGCCGCTGCCACCCTTCGCGAACACCCAGTCCGTGCGCGTCGTCGGGGGGCTGGGGACCATCGCGCGCATCGTCGCCGATGCGGAGGAGATCTATCGCGAGCGCTTGACGGTCGCCGAGGCGCTGGGGCGGATCGAGCGCCTCTACAAGCCATTCCATGGCGCCCTCTCGGGGCTGCTGGAGCGCGCGCAGCGGGCTTTCGGGGTCGCCATTCTCGTCGATTGTCACTCGATGCCGTCGACCACGGTCAATTTTGGCCATGGAAGCCGGCCCGACTTCGTGTTGGGCGACCGGTTCGGCGTCTCCTGCAATCAGAAGCTCGTCCGCCGCCTGCGCGAACTCCTGACCGATGCCGGCTACACGGTTCATCTCAACCGCCCTTATGCCGGAGGGTTCATCACGGAGCACTATGGCAAGCCGACCCGCGGCTTTCATGCCGTGCAGATCGAGATCAATCGCGGGCTCTACATGAACGAGGCGACGTTCGAGCGCGCGCACGGGTTCGACGCTCTGCGCGAGGATCTCGCGGGCGTCATGGCACAGTTGCTGTCCGAGTTGCCGGGAGCCGCGGGCCGTCAGGCCGCCGCCGAATAAGCTGGGCGGACGCCGGCAGCCGGCCCCATCCCCCTTCGGTATCTCGGAAGCCGCACGCAGCGCGGCTATCCGGCGTCCCGGTTCGGCCTGCGACGGGCGTTGCAGCATGTGGCGGCAGCGCCTTGCTCTGTGGCACCGAAAAGGACCCTCGTCCTGCACGCCCAGGCTCTCGCCCGCACGCTCGGCGAGGAAACCGAGGCAGAGGCGGAACCGGTGGAGGTGTCCGGAAAGGGTGGGGAGCTGGAGAAGCGGGGCCGGCGGGGAGACGGGATGACGCGTGCACCAGGCCGTGGCCTCGTCATTTCCACCCCACAAAAAGAAAAGGGGCCGCCGGTCACCCGTGCGGCCCAAGTCTAGGGAGGAAACGCCCAAAGGAGGGCTGTGAAGTGTGCGAGCAGCGCTCGCTCACCGCACGAGACCAACATAGGCGCGCCCCGCCGGTCTCTCAAGGGTGGAATTTGTGCGGCGCGATAAAAATTGTGACTGGTTTTTGGGCAAACGCCGCCTATCGCCGTTTAATCGATTGAATTAAAATGATAAAAAATGGGACGACGCAATGTCGCATCGCCGCAATAGTATGGCGTCATGCGTAGAGCGCATAGCTAAGGCGGCGTCAGTCAGGCGATTGCCCTGGGTGTACCCCACATCGGCGGCCGGGCGCGCCGCATCCGGTTGGATGTCGGGCGCCGGATTGGCGCGAATCTCGTGCCTGCTCGCTGTGACGCACGGCCTCGCCGCCAAGCTGCGGCTACCCGCCTCCCGGAAAACGCGCTAAAGCTCGCGGCCTACGCGGCGCCTGGAGCCGCGCCGGCGATCGAGGCTGCAGGATGAAGGAACGAGGCGACGTGACGAAACTGAGCGCGCGCGAAATCAAAGCCCTATTGGCGACCGCGCACGAGCTTGCCGACCTGTCCGCGGCGCCGATCATGAAGTTCTTCCGCAAGCCGCTCGATGTCGAGAACAAGGCCTCCGGAGGGGACTTCGACCCCGTGACGGCGGCCGACAAGGCTGCCGAGCGCGTCATCCGCAAGCGGCTGGCGCAGGCGTTTCCCGACCATGGCATCCTCGGCGAGGAGTACGGCGCGCAAGCGTCCGATTCGCCATATACATGGGTCATCGATCCCATCGACGGCACCAAGGCCTTCATTACGGGCACCCCGCTCTGGGGCACCTTGATCGGGCTCGCACACCACGGGCGAGCCGTCCTGGGCGTCATGAACCAGCCCTTCACGGGCGAGCGTATCTGGGCGGCGGGCGGCGCCAGCTTCTGGCGCACGGCCGATGGTCGCCAGCGCCGCAACCGCACGCGCGATTGTGCGCGCCTCGAAGACGCCATGCTGGCGACCACGAGCCCCGATCTCCTGCAGGGGCCGGGTGAACTGGAGGCCTTCCTCGCCTTGAAGGCGCGTGCGCGCCTCACGCGCTACGGCGGTGACTGCTACGCCTATTGCCTGCTGGCTGCCGGCCACGTCGATCTCGTGGTCGAGACCGGCCTGAAGCCGCACGACGTCATGGCCCTCATTCCCATCATCGAGCAGGCGGGTGGCCGCATGACGAATTGGGATGGCGGCCCCGCCGAGGCCGGCGGCCGCATCGTCGCCGCCGGCAACGCGAAGCTGCACGACCTGGCCCTGCGCCGCATCGCACGCACCCTGAAATAGGCGGCGTGCGGGTACTCAAGCCGCCGCGGCGGTGATGCCGAGGTAGGCGTCGAACGCCGCCCAGAAGCGCTGCCGAACCTCGTCGCGCTCTTGCAGGATCTCATGCTGCGATCCGGCGATGACGACGCGCGCACCGATCTTCATGCGGTTGGCGAGTTCCTCGATCGCGGCGGAGGAGACGATGCGGTCGTTGCCCGCCGCCACCATCAAGACCGGCACCCTGACCCGCAGTGCGAATTCCGGCTGCATCAGGCTGGCGCAAGAGCGTAGCGCCGCCCTCAGCCAAGCGACCGTCGGCCCGCCCAGGGCGAGGTGCGGGGCAACCTCGATGAGTTGCTGCGTGCGCCGGAACCGCTCCTGGTCGGACGTCAGGGGATTGTTCTGGAAGTCGCGCAATTCTTCCGGCTTGTCCGAGCCGCCGCGCACGTAGAGCTGGCCGGTCGGTCCCCAGCCCAGGAGTTCGGCGTAAAGCCGCACCAGCGCCCGTGGCGCGCCGAGCTTCTCGTCGGCGATCGTCACCATCGGCGCCGATAGCACCATGCGGTCGAACCACGAGTCGGCCGCGATCGCGTTATGGAGCAACATGTTGCCGCCCATGGAGTGGGCCAGCGCCACGTACGGCGGCGGGCAGTTTGGTAGCACCGCGTCCTGCATGAACCGCGCGAGATCGCGGCCGTACTCGGAGAAGCTGCGCACATGCCCCTTGCGCGGATTATCGAGTGGCCGCTGCGAGCCCCCCTGGCCGCGCCAGTCGTGGATCGCCACCGAAAACCCGCGCCGCCTCAGATCCGAAATGACCTCGAAGTACTTCTCGATGAACTCGCCGCGGCCGGGAAAGACGCAAACGGTCCCGCGTCGGGGCGTTCGCGTGGGCTCCCAATGCGCATAGCGCAGGGCGGTGCCGTCATGTCCTTGAAACATGCCGACGGTGGCCCCGCTGGGAACGGGGTTGCGCGCGAGCGTGACGAGTTCGGTGCTCATGGCGATGGCCTGATGGTGGGGTCCCTGCGGCGGGACGTGACGGCAACCCGGTCCAGGTCACCTTATCACGACGCCAATCCCGATTGAACACCGTGCGGATGCGACCCGCGTCCTTCGGCAACGCCAAAAGCGAAGGCGGGCACGCCATGGCGACGTGCCCGCGCGGTGTTTTCGACGCCCGCGACCGAGCGACGGCTGCAGTCGATCAGCGCTCAGTAGTAGGGCCGCTGAGGCGGATCGCGCCGGCTGTCCCAGGCGTAGGGCACGTGATCGTCTCGGCGCAAAAGTCGGCTGGCCACGATCTCGCCCGAGCAGCGGTCGATCTTCAGCGCATAGAGATCGCCGTTGCGGCGACGCGCATGCACGCGGGCCAGTCCGTTCTTCAGCCCGACATCGCGAAATGCGCGCCAGCCCTCCGACTCGAGGCGGTCGCGGATCACCTCGTGGGGCACGCACGCATCCGCCCGGTGCCGATGCCGCGGTGGGCCCTCACGGTAGAACCGGTCCGGCGGATACACATCCACCCGCGGGATGGGAGGCTGCACCCGTTCCGCATAGAACGGGCGCCGGTAATGCTCGCGCGGCGGCGCGGCATCGTGGCCGTAGAGATCCCGATAGCGCGGGTCCTCGTAGGCCGACGCATAGCGATCATGGGGAATGTAGCCGTAGTCGAGATCGGCTGCTTTGGCGCCGGCCATGCCGGTTCCAAGTGCCGCCGCAACTGCAAGTGCTGCAACGGTCGTGCGTGTCATCGCTGGGGATCCTCCTGGCGCGATTGCGCGGCAAAGCCGCGTCTCCCTCCCAAGGCAATCTGGCGACATCAACCTGAATGCAGGCTCAAGCCCGCGTTCATCCTGCATTCACCGGACGTCGCCACGCCCCCCACGCCTTGAACGCTAACAGCTTGCAGTTAGGTGGAAAAGTGCATCCCGCCAACTCTTCGCGCGCGTTGCGGCCAGAGCACACGGTGCGCTCTTTCCCTGTACGGACGAAAAAGGCCCGATCTCGCGACCGGGCCTGTCGGTAGGCTTTGATCCGTGAACGTCCATCCGGTGGCGGATCAATCCGGTATGATCTTCTGCTTGGCGCCGACGCCGCGGAAGAATTTCGCAAGGAAGCCCTTGTCGCGCATGTAGGCCTGGGTCTCACCCTTGCTGAAGTCGACGATCTGTCCGTCCTTGAGCCCGTAATGCGCGATGCGATCCACGGTCTCCGCTGGGCCGAAGTAGACGGCGACGACCTTGCGGTCGACTTCCTGCTCTTTGAAGAAGGCGGTCTGCTTGTTGGTGCTCGAAATGTAGTAGAAGGCCCGGTTTCCCGAGACGCTGGAGGTGGTATCGGGCGTTCCCAGCGTGGTGCGCACGGCATCCTGCGTCATGCCGGGCTGGATCTGCTGCAGATCCGTATCGCCGAACTGGTGGCCATGCTTCAGCGTCGTCGTCGAGCAGCCGGACAAGGCGACCATCACGAGCGCCGCGGCGCTGGCGGCGCGCAGGTCGAGACTGCGAATTTTCGGGCGAGTGGACATCATGGCACTGCTGGCTTCATTTCCTCGGCTGGCACATGGCACAAGGACGCGCCATAACGGCAACTCGAATTCAACACTCGGCTGTGCGAACAGTGGATCTGTCGCATACCGCCGGGGGGATGCGGTGACAACCTACCTTGCTGGCCTCGCCCACAGTTGCGTGCGGTCGGACGGGTGAATGAGATCGGAATGGGCAACCTCATGTTGCGTTGGCGCACACGAACGGCCGAGCGGGACCGCATCGCAAACAGCCTGTACGACGCGATTGTGGCGCAAGCGCGGGAGGCTGTGTTCTATCGCGAAGGTCAGGTTCCCGACACGATGGAGGGCCGCATCGAGATGATCATGCTGCACGTGGCCATCCTGCTCGAGCGCTTGAAAACCGAAGGAAATTCGGGGCAGCGGGTCGGCCAGCGCGTCATGGAGAATTTCGTGGCCGAGATGGACGACGCACTGCGCCAGATCGGCATTGGCGACATGGGCGTACCCCATCGCGTCAAGCGGGCTGCCGCCGCGCTGGGCGAGCGCTGCCGGGACTATCAGGGCGCGTTGAGCCCGTCCCCCGCCGTCGACGCGTCCCGCGGCGATCCGTTGGCGGCGGCCCTGGCGCGCCACATCTATGCGAGTGCGCCGGTCGCAGGCACGGCACATCCCGTCGTGCCGCTGGCGGCCTACGTCAGGGGGGCCTCGCAGGCTCTGGCCGCATGGCCGAGCGAGGCGCTGCTCGACGGCCGCATCGAGCTGCCGCAACCGCAGCCCGCCGCTTTCGCGGTATGAGCGGAGTGGGAACGACCATGGATATCTTGCGCTGGACACACGCCGTTGCCTCGATCCCCGACAAGGGGCTGGCCCAGGATCGTGCGGCGACGGAGGCCGAATGCGCCGCGATTGGCGCGGCGCTGGGCGTTCTCGCCTGCCGATCGCTGCGTGCGCGCTATCGCATCGCCCCGCGGGGTACGGGCGTCTATCGGCTATCCGGCCGGGTCGTCGCCGACGTGGAGCAGGCATGCGTGGTCACGCTCGAGCCCGTCGCAGAGCGCATCGAGGCCGAGTTGAGTGTGCTGTTGCGTCCCGCCGCCCGCCGCCAGGACGACGCGCTGGATATCACCGACCCCTTCGACGAGGACGAGGTGGAGGAGATCGAATCCGGCACGATCGACGTCGGCCGCATCGTCTACGAGGAAATCGCCTCGCGGCTCGATCCCTATCCGCGCGCTCCCGGCGCCGACTTCGATTGGAAGGACGAGGCGGCATCCGAAAGCGACGAGGAGAAGGAGAATCCCTTCGCCAAGCTCGCGGCGCTGCGCAAGGAAGATCCGCAGAAATAGCGCGGATGCCCGGCCGGTTGCCGGCCGGTTGCCTCGTAGGCAACTGAAGGCCGAGAAGAGTGCGGGCAACCGAAGGCCAACAAAACCGCAGGCGGCGGAATGGCTACGGTTTGCCGATCGCTGCGGAGAGGCACGCAATTCAGGTTGTTTCGGCAATCGAAATCGCTATGGTCGGGCGGTTTTCAGGGGTGGTTAGGTGGGGCATCCGCGCGGCATCGGCGCGGGCTCCGCGCAAGCAGTCGGACGAAGCCGCATGGCAGGGGAGAAGACACTCGCGCTCGACGCGATGGGCGGGGATCACGGCCCGGAAGTGGTCG
This sequence comes from Hyphomicrobiaceae bacterium, assembly GCA_041397775.1. Lineage (GTDB taxonomy): Bacteria > Pseudomonadota > Alphaproteobacteria > Rhizobiales > Hyphomicrobiaceae. Next base: position 286,061 of record JAWKWB010000007.1, read on the forward strand.
TGCCCGGTGCTGCCCTGGCATTGGCGCAGCATCCCGACATGCGCTTTGCGATCTTCGGGGACGAGGCGCGTATTGCGGCGGCCATCGCGGCGCACCCAGCACTCGCCGCCCGCTCGCGCATCGTTCACACGGCGCTTTCCATCGGCATGGACGACAAGCCCAGCCAGGCGCTGCGCCGCGGCAAGGGCTCCAGCATGTGGCTGGCCCTCGAGGCCGTGAAGAATGGCGAAGCCGCCGCTGCCATTTCCGCCGGCAACACCGGCGCGCTGATGGCGGTCGCGCGCCTCATTCTTCGCCCCATGCCCGGCATCGAACGGCCCGCGATCGCTGCGCAGTGGCCTACGATCCACAAGCCGTCGATCGTCCTGGATGTAGGTTCCAACATCGGCGCCACGCCGCGCCAGCTCATGGAATTCGCGTTGATGGGCGCCGCCATGGCGCGCGCGCGGCTGCACGTGGACCGGCCGACGGTCGGCCTGCTCAATGTCGGCACCGAGGAGATCAAGGGCAACGAAGCGGTGAAAGAGGCGCACGCGCGCCTGAAGCGCGACGACCTCGGCCTGCCGTTGACCTATCACGGCTTCGTGGAAGGCGATCAGATCGGCCAGGGCGTGGTCGATGTCGTGGTGGTGGAGGGTTTTGCGGGCAACATTGCCTTGAAGACCGCCGAAGGCACCGCCAGGCAGATGGGCACCTACCTGAAAGACGCGATGACCCGGAGCTGGATCACCAAGCTGGGAGCGGTCATCGCGCGCGGCGGCTTCGAGGCCTTGAAGGCGCGCATCGATCCGCGCCGCCTCAACGGCGGGCCTTTCCTCGGCCTCAACGGCATTGCGATCAAGAGCCACGGGGGCACGGACGCATTCGGTTTTGCTCATGCGATCAATGTCGGCTACGACATGGCCGCCAGCGGGTTCCGGGAACGGCTGGCCGCCGATATCGAAGCATTCGGCGCGAAGCTCGACGCCGATGTTGCAACTGCGGACGGCGAGCGTGAATCCAGCGCGGCGGTGCCGGGTGGCCCACGCGACGACGACAAGACGAGGTGAACAGTGGCGGTTATTCGTTCGGTGATCCGTGGCGTCGGAGCCTACCTTCCAAAGCGCGTCCTGACCAACGACGAGATGTCGAAGATCGTCGACACGACGGACGAGTGGATCACGGAGCGCACCGGCATCAAGCAGCGCCACGTGGCCGCCGACGACGAAAAGACCAGCGATCTGGGGATCGCGGCGGCGCGGCAGGCTCTCGTGCGGGCCGGCATCGACCCGATCGAGATCGATCTCGTCATCTGTGCCACCGCGACGCCCGATCGCACCTTCCCCGCAACGGCCGTGAAGATCCAGGCGGCGCTGGGTATCACCAAGGGCGCGGCCTTCGACATCCAGGCCGTCTGCTCGGGCTTCGTCTACGCCATGGCGACCGCCGACAATTTCCTCAAGACGGGCCAGTTCAAGCGCGCGCTCGTCATCGGTGCGGAGACCTTCTCGCGCATCCTCGACTGGACGGATCGCGGCACCTGCGTGCTCTTCGGTGACGGCGCCGGCGCCGTCGTTCTCGAGGCCCAGCCGCAGCACGGCGGACGCGAGGACCGCGGCATCCTCGCCACCAAGATCCGCTCGGACGGACGCTACGAGGACCTGCTGTATGTCGACGGCGGCCCAGGCTCCACGAAAACCACCGGCCATCTGCGCATGAACGGCCGCGAGGTGTTCCGGCACGCGGTCCAGAAGATCCACGGCGTGATCGAAGAAACCCTCGTCATGACCGGCTACGCCCCGGATGAAATCGATCTTTACGTGCCGCACCAGGCCAACCAGCGCATTCTGGATGGCATCGCCAAGAAACTCGGCGTCGCGCCGGAGAAGATCATGGTGACGCTGTCCAAGCACGGCAATACGTCGGCAGCCTCCATCCCGCTCGCCCTCAATCAGGCGTTCGAGCAGCACAAACTGAAGGAAGGCTCGCTCGTGCTGATGGAAGCGATGGGGGGCGGTTTCACCTGGGGCGCCGTGCTGGCTCGCTGGTAAAGCCGATGTTCCGCGGGCGCGTCGCTGCACTGCGGCAATTTTTGAGGAAATTCATTGTGTTGCCTGCGAAACTACATTGACCGCCGATTGGGCAGTGGATAGCATCGCCCCGTTTTCAAGGGGAGGCGTAGTAAAATGGGCAATAAAACGCTCACGCGGGCAGACCTGGCGGACGCCGTCGTCCGAAAGATCGGGCTGCCGCGCAACGAGTCGCAGGAGCTGGTGGAGCAGGTGTTGGAGATCATCTCCAGCGAGCTGGCCACCGGTAAGGGCGTCAAGCTGTCGTCGTTCGGGTCGTTCGGGGTGCGTCAGAAGGGTCAGCGTATCGGCCGCAATCCCAAGACGGGCGAAGAGGTGCCGATTACGCCCAGGCGGGTGCTGGTGTTCCGGGCCAGCAACATCATGAAGTCCAAAGTCAATTCAGGCGTCGGACGCAGGAAGGCAGCGGAGTAGCGGTTTGAGGCCGCAAGGCGCGCCCGACTGAGCCGGCACGAGGAAAGTGGGTCGGCTGAAATGGTCAAGTCCGCAGAGGCATTTCGAACCATCAGCGAGGTTGCTGAGGAGCTCGATGTGCCCAAGCACGTGCTTCGGTTCTGGGAAGTGAAGTTCACCCACGTCCGCCCGATGAAGCGGGGGGGAGGGCGACGCTATTACCGTCCCGAGGACGTCGAGCTGTTGCGCGGTATCCGCCATCTGCTCTACCGCGAGGGTTACACCATTCGCGGTGTGCAGAAGATCCTGCGCGAGCAGGGCGCTGATCCCGTGAAGCAACGCGGCCTCCTCGCGGCAGCCGCGAGCGCTGCCGGCGTGGTACCGGCAGGGCAAGCGCCAGCAGCCGCGCCATCGGCTCCGGCCTCGGCTGCGCCCAAGCGGCGCGCGAATGCGGCTGCCCCCAAGGGGCCAGTCGACGGGGCGACACGTCCCGTCGCGCTGGACGACGTCGTGGGCAATGCCATTGCCGCCCTGCAGCAGTGCCAGGAAATCTTGCGCGCGGCGCGCGCGGCTTCGGGCGGAAAGAAGACTGCGAAGTCTGGCAAACCTCTGAGTGCTGCGGGATGATCACCCCGCGCACGGGCATCGTCGTGTGGTTCGCCACGCTCGATGCCGTGCAGTCGGCAGCCGTCCTGGCGATTTGGGGCGCGCGCATGGGAAACGGCAGCCCCGAACCCGTTGGCGTGTCTGAATCGAGCAGCGAAGCGGCGGCACGGCACGGCGAGCGCCGGGCGGCCTATGCACTGTTGCGCCTGCTCCTGGCCAAGGAGGTCGGCCGAGAATGTGCGGCCCTCCCGATCATGCGCACGCCCGGCGGCAAGCCCCGGTTGGCTGGGGCGGACATCGCGTTCAATCTGTCGCGGAGCGGCGATCTGCTGGCGATCGGCCTGTCCGGCGTGGGCCCCGTCGGCATCGACATCGAACGCCGCCGGCCGATCAAGGCCGCACCGCATCGCCAGGCCCGGATCGTGGCGGCGGGCGAGGCGATTGCATCGGGGCGCGCTTTGCCCGTTGCCCCGGAAGACGCCGAGGCGTCCTATCTTCAAGCCTGGGTGCGGCTCGAGGCGCTGGCCAAGGCCACCGGCGAGGGGATCGGAACCCTGCTGACGCGATTGGGCATCATCGGTGGCGCCGCGCAGACCGCGGCACAGCCCGGCGAGGCCTGGCGCATCGAGGATCTCGAGCCCGGCGACGGCCTTTTCGCGGCCCTGGCCTGTCCACGGTCCCAAGGATGTGTGACGGCCCACTGGCTACCGGCCGACATCGCGGCATTTTTCGCCGATCCGCACGGATTGCGGCATCGACCATCGGGGTGATCGCAAATCTGTCCCCATCGAAGCCCAAGTTGGTATGGACTCGTGGCCCGATTTCGCGTAAACGCACCCTCGCTGTCGGCGCAAGGCGCATGCCTTGGCCCTCCGGCTCTATTCCGCGGTAGCTCAATGGTAGAGCAACCGGCTGTTAACCGGTTGGTTGCAGGTTCGAGTCCTGCCCGCGGAGCCAGAATTCATCATTTCACGACATCCCGGCCTTTTCGCAGGACGCGAACGTTTCGGCGTCGCATCCATCGGGCGTTTCGCGCGCCCATGCCCGGACTTCGCATGCCCGGACTTTGCCCTTGCTGACGGCTGAACGGCGCGGCAACATCGCGGGCGTCCAACGAACGATCCGGGCCGGCCGACGGCGCCCGGTCCAATTTCGCGAAAGTCGAACCTCTATGACAGCTCCCGAACGATTGCGCGCGCTGCTGGCCAAGCCAGGCTTCGTCGTCATGCCGGCCGTGTGGGACGGCCTGAGCGCCAAGATGGCCGCCGCCGCCGGATACGAGACAGCCTTCCTTTCGGGTTCCTGCGTGGCGGCGAGCCGGCTGGGTGGCCCCGATCTCGACCTCCTCTCGTTCGCGGAGATGTTCGACAGCTTCAACATGGTGCGCGGTGCCGCTCCCGACACGCTGGTGCTGGCGGATGGCGACCACGGCTATGGCAACGCCATGAACGTGCAGCGCACGGTGAAGGCCTATGGCCGGGCGGGCGCTGCCGCCGTGCTGATCGAAGACAAGATCACGCCGCGCGCGCTCACTTCGGCGGGCAAGCCCTGCCTGCCGCGCGACGAGGCCGTGATGAAGATCCGCGCGGCCGTTCAGGCCGCCAGGGAATCCGGAATACTCGTGCTGGCGCGGACGGACTGCCGCCCCACGCAGGGCATCGACGAGGCCGTGGCCCGCATCGAGCTGTTTGCCAAGGAAGGGGCCGACATCTTCCTGCTGGATTCGCCCGCCGACGAGGGCGAGATCCATCGCGCCATCGCCGCCACCGGCGGCAAGCCGTCGTTCGCCGTATTGTCGCCGGGGGCCCCGCGTGCCACCCCCGACCGCAAGCGCTCCGAGGAGCTGGGCTTCAAGATCGGCACCTATCCGACCGCGATGCTGTCGCCGGCGGCTGCAGGAATCAAGGCAGGGCTCGCCGCACTCGTGGCCGGCGAGGCCGAAGCCGGCAGCGCGCTGCCGCCGCCCGAGTTGCGAACGCTGCTCGGCTATCCCGACTACGATGCGGCGGCCAAGCCGTTCATCGTCAATCGCTGATCGGGCAAGGCCTGGGAGACCACGGACATGATGATCATCGACGCGCAGGTGCATGCCTATGAGCGCGACCGGCCCGGGCGTCCCTGGGCGGCCGTGCTGCACGGACCGCCGGAAGTGACGGGCGACGACATGGTCATGGCGATGGACGAGGTCGGCGTCGACGCCGCCATCCTCGTCTCGCCCTTCACCATGTACCGCTATGACGCGAGCTACGCGATCGACGTCCATAAGGCTCATCCCGGGCGTTTTGCGCTGGTCAAGCCGGTCGATCCCACCGACGTGGCCGTGGCCGATACGATTGCCGCGTGGAAGGAGCAGCCCGGCGCCATCGCCGTGCGCATCATGCTCAATCGTGGCCATTCGACCGATCCGGCCGACCCCGGCTTGAACCGCGTGTTCGCCGCGGCTGCCGCGTCCGGCCTGCCGGTCAATCTGCTGTGCTGGGGGCGTCTCGATCAGGCCCTGGAGATGGCACGCCGCAACCCGGATACGCGCATCGTCATCGACCATCTGGGACTGCACCATCCCTTCGAGCCGCCGGTGTTCGAGGCGCCCTGGGCCGACCTGCCGAAGGTGCTGAAGCTCGCGTCGCTGGACAATGTCGCCATCAAGATCACGGGCGGTTGCACGCTCTCGCGCCAACCCTACCCCTACGCAGACATCTGGGATCCGCTGGCGCGCATCTTCGATGCCTTCGGCCTCGACCGCTGCATGTGGGGCACGGACTGGACGCGCGCGACCGAGCTGCTCACCTACGCGCAGGGGGTCGAGCCGTTCCGGCAAACCGAGCGGCTGTCGGCCTCCGACAAGGCCAGGCTGATGGGCGGCACGCTGCAGAGCATCTACGGCTGGAAGCCAGAGCGCGCCTGAAGTCGCAGGGGCGCCGATCCGGCGGGCAGGACGAGCAGGACCAACACGAGAGAGAAGGCAGGAAACGATGCAATTCACCATGAGCGGCAAGAACGCACTCATTACGGGCGGCAGCATGGGGATCGGCCTGGCCATCGCCAAGTCGTTCGCGGCGGCCGGCGCCAACGTCGCCATCGTGGCGCGCCGCAAGGACACCCTGGCCACAGCCAAAGAGGCCATCGAGGCGGTGGCCAAGGTTCGGGTCTTGGCCTTGTCCGCCGATGTCGCGAAGGCGCAGGATTGCACGCGCCTCTTCAAGGAGGCCGAGGCAGGGCTCGGCCAGATCGACGTGCTCGTCAACAACGCGGGAACCTCGCGCCGGGGCGCCTTCGAAACGATCACCGACGAGGTCTGGCAGGACGATCTCGATCTCAAGCTGTTCGGCGCGATCCGCCTGGCCCGGCAGGCCCTGCCGGGGATGAAGGCGCGCAAATTCGGCCGCATCATCAACATCCTGAACACCGGCGCCAAGGCCCCGCCGGCCGAGGGGGCACCGACGGCTGTCACGCGGGCTGCCGGCATGGCCTTGACGAAGGTGCTGGCCGGCGAAGGCGCCAAGCACAATGTTCTCGTCAACGCCCTGCTCGTCGGCCGCATCCGCTCCGACCAATGGGTGCGCCGCCACGCCGCAGAGGGCAAGAACCAGACCCTCGAGGAGTACTATGCCGACATGGGCAAGAGCCTGCCCATGGGCCGCCTGGGGACCGAGCAGGAATTCGCCAGCGCCGCGCTGTTCCTGGCGTCGGATGCTGGTTCCTACATCAATGGCACGGCCATCAACGTCGACGGCGGTCTCTGCCCGGTCGTCTGACGCGAGGCATCGCGCGGTGCGTCGTCGTGAGGCGCCGCCGCGCGATGCGAATGTCATCTCTCCGCCCAACCCGCGTGTTAGGGGCATTGGCAGTGAACGGCGTATTGGCTAGTGTGGCTCACCTCACGTTCGGCCTCCGATCGCGCCTTGGGGCGTTGCCGAACGTCGAGGACAGAAGCTACGCTAGTGTAGCGCATCTGACGTTTGGTACCCGCCAGCGGATAGGTCCACAACCAAACATCAGGTGCAAAAGCTACACTAAAATCATGGTGTTGCTAGTGTTCCACATGGTTCCGACATTTGCTCTCGGACGCGCCGCAAGGGGATGCAGATGCCGGAACGGGAACACTAGGCTGCTTTCTTCGATGATGACAGTTCGACCAGGAGCGTAGGCGACGGCATGCATCGCATACTGCTCGCAATCGGTGGTCTGCTCGTCGGCCTGTTGGCCGCGCTGTTCATCGCGCCGGTATTCATCGACTGGAACCGTTATCGTGGTGTCCTCGAGGAAGAGGCCACCCGGCTCCTCGGTCGCGAGGTGCGCGTCGGCGGCCGCATCGGCATCCAGTTCCTCCCGACGCCGAGCCTTTCGGTCCAACAGATCCGTCTGGCCGATACCCAGGCCCTCGTTGGAACGCCGCTGTTCCGCGCCCAGTCCGTGACCATGGGGTTGGCTATCGGCCCGCTGTTCCGCGGCGATGTCCAGGTCACGCATGTCGAGATGCGCAAGCCCGAGCTGACCCTGGTGCTCGATGGAAAAGGCGGCGGCAACTGGAGCACGTTCGCCGATCGCAAGTTGCAGGCCGTGCTGGCGCCCAGCAGCATCATCCTCGACGACGTTCGCTTCACCGAAGGCGTCGTCGCCATCCTCGAAAGAGATGGCCGCGAGCGCACGCGCATCGAGCGGATCGCCGGGCATCTTTCGGCGGCCGATTTAGAGGGGCCATACCGCGTTGCGGCCAGCTTCGACTACCGCGGCACCGTCGGCGAAATGAAACTTGGCACGGCACGGGCGGACGCGGACGGGGCGGTGCGTCTGAAGGCGGCTGTGACGATCCCAGGCGCCAGGCAGACGCTGTCCTTCGATGGCGTGGCCCGTGACGTACTATCCCGCCCGCATATGCAAGGCCTGGTGAAGGCCCGCATCGACCAGGGCGCCAAGCCCGAGGCAGCGAACGCCGCAGATACCGCATTCGAGATCGGCGGCCAGCTCACCGCCGATACGTCCGGGGCACTGTTGCGCGCGCTCACCGTCTCGTTCGAGCGCGCGGGACGCCCGCAGCTCGCCAGCGGCGAAGCCCGCATGGTCTGGGGTGGGAAGCCGTCGCTCGACGTGGGGCTGCAATCGCGTTGGATCGATTTCGACAGCCTCGGGCTCTCGCCACCGGGAACGCCGCTTGCCACGCGCGGTCAGGCCTTTGCCGATGCGCTGCGTGGTGCCCTGCCGGCGGACGGTGCCGTGCGCGTGCGCGTGAACCTCGATCAGGCGACCTTCGGCGGCGAAATCATCAGTGTCGTGGACCTCGCGATGACGCGCGAGACAGGGCCGCCGGTCGTCACGATGTCGGCCCTGCTGCCCGGTGGCAGCCGCATCCACCTGGGCGGTACGCTCGATGCGGAAAAGGACCGCACGCGCTTTGCCGGCAAGCTGTCGCTGGGCGGCGCCAGTCTGCGCCGCTTCCTCGTCTGGTCGATGGCGACGAAGACGCCGGTCATAGGTGCGGACGGCGCCTTCAGTCTCGACGGCAGCATTTCTCTCGGTGCTGGCCGTTACGCGGTCGAGGGCATGACGGCGCGCCTTGCCGGCAGCGAGGTCCGCGGCAGCCTGGCCTGGAGCGAGGTTCAAGCCCGCCGCAACGTCAGCATCAGCCTTGCGGGGGCTGAACTCGACCTCGATGGGCTGCTTGCAGAAGCCCCTACGCTCGACAGTCTCCGCGCGCACCTTTTCGACAGCATCACCTCGGCCCCTGGCCAGCGATTGGCCGATGCCGTGACGTTGCGCCTCGATCTGGGCAAGCTGCAACTTGCCGGCCTGGCATTGCGCGACGTGCAGGCCGCCATCGACATCGCAGAGGGGAAACTCGCCGTCTCCCGCCTGATCGCCGAAGGCCCCGAAGGCTGGTCGATCGACGGCCGGTGCGATCTTGACCGTGGCCCAGGCGGGCGGCTTCAGGGCAACGCGGCCATGGCGCTTTCTGCCGCGTCTCCCGCGGGTGTTGCGGCCCTTGCCCGTGCTGCGGGACTGACGTCGCCCTGGCTGCCGGCGGCGGATCGCGTCGGTCGTGCGCTGCCTCTGCAACTGTCCACGCGCGTCAAACTGGAAGGCGCCGAAACGTCCCGCGCAACGGTTTCCATCGACGGCATGCTCGGCCGCACGCACATCGCTGCGAGCACGCGCATGTCGGGCCTCGATGCGGCCTGGCGGGACCGCGCCACCGATCTCGCCATGACGCTGACCGGCCGCGATGGGACGGCGCTGGCGGACTTGCTGGGAACCGGGCCGCGCCAGGCTGCGGGCAAGGCGACCGACCCCGCGCGCATCGTCCTGCGCGGCATTGGCAAGCCCGGCTCCGGCCTCGAAACCCTGCTCGCGGCCGAAACCGCCGGCAACGCACTGGAATACCGCGGTCGGATCGCTGTTTCGGAGACCGCGCAGGTCGTGGCGGACGGTCAAGTCGAAATGGCGCTGGGCGATGCCGGTCGCATGCTCGCTGCCCTGGGGCTGCCGTTCGAGGGAGCTCTGGCACGCCGTCCCGCGCGCGGTGCGCTGAAGCTGTCGCGCAATCCCTCGCGCCTGCTGCTCGAGGGAGGCGAACTCGCGATTGCCGAAACACCGACGCGGCTTGCGCTCGAGTTCACCCCGAACGACGCGGGCAGCACCTTGACGGGGAGTGTCACGTCGCGGACGGCGAGCCTGCCCGCCATCCTCGACGCGTTGACCAGCGCCAGGACGCGGCGCGGCGACACGGCTGCCGACCGCAGCCTGTGGAGTGACGATCCGTTCGATCTCGCCCAGTTCGCCGACCTGTCCGTCGACGTCGAGGTCGATGCGGCAGCACTCGATATCGGCGGCGGGGTCTTGATCCACGAGCCCAAGGCGCACCTCGTCGCCAAGGCCGGCCGCGTCACGCTTTCCCTCACCAGCAATAAGCTTCTCGATGGCGCGTTGAAGGGCGAGATCCGCCTCACGGAAGCACCCGTCGGCGCCGCTGCCGAGGTCGATGTTTCCATCCGGGGCGCGCGCATCGAAGCCCTGTTTCCAAAAGAGAGCGAAGCGGCCGCCAAGGGCGTGCTCTCCACAAACCTCCATCTCGCGGGACAGGCCCTGGGCCCGCGCGGACTGATCGCGGCATTGCGCGGCACCGGTGGCCTGGACCTGGGGGCGGGCGAAATGCACCGACTGTCGCCAGAGGCGATCGCCCGGGCCACCGAGACCATCTTGGGCAAGGCTGGCGAACTCTCGCCCGAGGACGTCCGTCAGCGGCTGCTCGCGGCGCTTGCACATGGCACCATGCCGATCCCGCGTGGTCGCATCGGCGTCGAGGTCGCCGACGGCGTCATCCGTCTGGCGCCCTTGAGCCTGGTGTCCGGCCACGGCCGCACGACGGGAACGTGGACGATCGATCTGGAATCGATGCGCTACGACGCTGAATGGCGCATCGCGCCGGCCTCCGGATCGGGCGAGACGGGCCGGGCCAAGGCGGGCCGGCCGCTGCCGGCGATCGTCGTCGTCTATACGGGACCGCTGTCGGCTGTTGCGCGCGCCGAACCGCGCCTGCAATCGGAGGACTTCGAGCGCGAGTTGGTCGTGCGCAAGATGGAGCGCGACTTGGCTGAACTCGAGCGCCTGCGCAAGCTCGACGAGGAGCGGGCACGCCAGGAGATCGAACGGCAAAGACGCCTCGAGTTGGAGCGGCAGCGCCAACAGAACGAGGAGCGGCTACGCCTCGAGCGCGAGCGCGCCAATGCGCTACAGCCCGGCACTGTCGAGCCGCAGCGGGCGGCGCCCCTGCCTCCGCGCAACCGCACCGATCTGGCGCCGAACGCGCCGGGGCCGGGACTTCAGCCGTCCCTGCCGGCGCTGCCCACGGCCGTGCCCAACCTGCGATAAGAGCCCCGTCGCCGCCCCGCGGTCTCGCGGCCCTGGCAGCTTGGGGCCGCTCAATGGCGCGTGGCGTGCACCATGCGCGCGCCACCCGGTTGCGCCGCGCCACCCGGTTGCGCCGCGCCACCGGGCACAGCATCGAGCGCATCGATCAGCGTCATGATGCGCGGCAATGCGGTGTCGTCGCCGAACGACTGCGCCGCCGCCAGCAAGTCCCCGGTTCGCTCGCCCAATTCCGCTGCGACGAGGCCACTCATCTTGCTCCCCATGTCGTCCCACCGCATGGGATTGCCCGGATGCCCCTTCGCCACCGGAATATCCGTCACGAGGGAGCGCCCATCGCGCGTGCGCACCTCGAGACGGGCGGCCGCGATGCCGACATCTGCTCCCGCTTCCGCCGAGATATGACGTGCGGTATCGACGGCGCCCGTATCCGCAGTCCAAGGATCGCGGAAATCGCCGGCCGACACGGTGTGGCCATGGAAACCGAGCGCGATGCAGTAGCGCAGGTCGAATTTCGCTGCCAGCGGCGTGCTGGGCGCGCCATCCGCCGCCCCCGTGACCTTCATGCACAGCGGCGACACCCTGACCCGCGCATCCGCGATCTGCGCGGGCGACACGCCCATCTGGCGCGCGGCGTCGACGGCGGGATGCACGAGATGGCACGCCGCGTAGGGCTTGAAGCTGTTGGCCAGAATGCGCCAGTCGCCGAAATCGACGGACTTCATGGTGATGGAGCCGTCCTGGATGTAGGCCCGGTCGATGCCACCCGGCTCGAGCAGGGCTGCCGCGCCCGTGAAGCCGCGTTCTGCCAGTTGCGCCGAGAGCACGCCGTCCATGGCCGCCTTGCCGGCATGGAACGGCTTCGCCATCGTCCCGAACGACAGCGTCAATCCGCTGATCTGCGTGGCCGCCGCCGCCACCGCATGCTGCGCGCGCTCGGCATCGAGGCCGAGCAGCGCCGCGCATGCCGCCGCCGCCCCGATCCGGCCGAACGCCCCCGTCGAATGCAGGCCGCGCGCGGTCAAGCCTTCGCCCAGCCCCTCGCCCACGCGGCCGGCCACCTCGAAGCCCGTCACGAAGGCGCGCAGCATCTCCATCTCGCTGGCGCCACTCTGCTGGCCGAGAGCCAGCACGGCAGCCCACACGGGCGCACTCGTGTGCGTGACGGCGGGAATGTAGGTGTCGTCGAAGTCGAGGCAGTGGGCGAGCGTGCCGTTGGCCAGAGCCGCGAAAGGCGCCGCCGTTTGGCCACCGAAGATGACGCGCGCGTGCCCGTCCGCCTGCCAGCCCGCCACGACCTCGCGCACCGTGCGCCCGGCATCTTCCGTGCGCGCGCCGACGGCCACCGCCAGCCAGTCGGCAAGGCACAGCCGCGCCGCGTCGATCACCGCCTCGGGCATCTGGCGATTGCGGGCGCCTGCGATGTAGGCGCCGATGCGCGCCGCGTTGCCGTCTGCTCGAGACATGGGTTCCTCTCCGATCATGCCGTCGCGGGGATGCCGCGCCGGCTGCTGCGACCGCGCGTCAGCAGGCCCGCGAGAATGATGAAATTGACGAGATTGGCGACGAGCCCGGTTCCGAAGGCAGGGGCATAGGAGCCGAACTGATCGTAGATGATGCCGGCGCTCCAGCCGCCTGCGGCCATGCCCGTCGTCCCTGTCAGCAGCAGGATCGGCATGCGCCAGCTCGCGTCGTGCGCCGGAAAGAACTGCCGCGCCGTGACGATGTAGGCCGGGATCAGGCCACTGAAGCCGAGCCCGAACGCAGCGGAGACGAAGAACAGGCCGGCTTCGTCCTGCGTGACGAGGAATGCCAGAATCGCGGCCGCCTGCGCCGCCGAGCACACGACAAGTGTTGCAAGCCCGCCGATACGGTCCGAGAGCCAGCCCCAGAACTGCCGGCTGAAAAAGGCGCAGCTCAGCAGGACTGAAAGCATCACCGCGCCGCGTGACGCGGCAATCCCTAGGTCCCCGCACAACGCGATCAGGTGCGCCTGCGGCATCGCCATGGGGATGCAGCACAGGAACGAGGCGAACGCGAGCAGGCCGAACGCCACCTCCTTGGGCAGTCCCAGAACCTCGTCCGATGCGGCGGCAGCGCGCGCGCTGGCCGTCGGTTCGGGCAACTTCGGAGGCAGCTTCAGGAAGATGGCGGCGAGCGGCAGCACCAGAGCTGCGATGATGAAGCCGAAGCCCAGCATGGTCTGGCGCCACCCGTAGTAGGCGATGGCCCGCTCGAACAGCGGCGGCCAGAAGGCACCGGCCAGGTATTGCCCGCTCGCGATCAACGCCACGGCCGTGCCGCGCCGCCTTTCGAACCAGCGCGTCACGTAGATGTAGAGGGGAGCATTGATGCCGGCGTTGCCCAGCAGGCCGACGAAAAGGCCATGCCCCACGAGCAACTGCATCGCATCGCCCTGCGAGGAGATCGCAAGGCCGAGGCAGACCATCGTGGCACCGGCCATTACGGTCCAGCGCACGCCGTAGCGGTCGGCGAGCCAGCCCATGACGAGCCCGCCGACGCCGGTTCCGAACCAGGCCAGCGCATAGGCGCCCGAAGGGATGGAGCGCTGCCCGCCAAGGTCCGCCGCGATATGCTTGAGGCCGACGTTCGTGATATGCGGCGAACCGAACGACACGGCGAGAATGAAAAGCGAGGCGACGGCGATTGACCACGCCTCGCGGCTGTCGATGCGTGGATCCATCGCCGGTCCCCCGATTGTCGTCATGCGGACGCCGTTTCGCGCGCCGCGATGACCGCGTTTCAGTACGAGCGCGGCAGGCCGAGCGCCTTCTCGGCGATGAAGCAGAGCACGAGCTGCGGACTGACCGGCGCGATGCGGGCGATCATCACCTCACGCAGGTAGCGCTCGACGTGATACTCCTTCGCATAGCCGAAGCCGCCGTGCGTCATGACGGCCTGCTGGCACGCCTTGAAGCCTGCCTCGCCCGCCAGATACTTGGCCGCGTTGGCCTCGACGCCGCAGGACAGGCCGTTGTCGTAGCGCCAGGCCGCGTTCATCACCATGAGCTGGGCTGCCTCGAGCTCCATCCAGCATTCCGCCAGCGGGTGCTGGATCCCCTGGTTCTGGCCGATCGGGCGGCCGAACACCACGCGCTCCTTGGCGTATTCCGACGCCTTGGCGATGGCCGCGCGGCCGATGCCCACCGCCTCGGAGGAGATCAGGATGCGCTCGGGGTTGAGCCCGTGCAGGATGTACTCGAAGCCCTTGCCTTCCTCGCCGATGCGATCCTCGAAGGGAATTTCGAAGTTGTCGAAGAACACCTGGTTGGAGTCGACGGCTTTGCGGCCCATCTTCTCGATCTCGCGCACTTCCACCCGGCTGCGGTCGATGGTCGTGTAGAACAGGCTCAGCCCGTCCGTCTTCTTCTGCACCTGATCGGCCGGTGTCGTGCGCGCCAGCAGCAGCATTTTTTCGGCGACCTGCGCCGTCGAGATCCAAACCTTCTGCCCGTTGACCACGTAGCGGTCGTTGCGGCGCTCGGCGCGGGTCTGCAGCTTGGTGGTGTCGAGGCCCGTATTGGGCTCCGTCACCGCGAAGCACGAGCGCTCCTTGCCCTCGACGAGAGGGGGCAGCATCCGCTTCTTCTGCTCCTCGGTCCCGAACACGACCACCGGATTGAGCCCGAAGATGTTCATGTGAATGGCGGAGGCCGCCTGCAGCGCACCGCCCGACTGGGCGATGGTCTGCATCATTACCGCCGCCTCGGAGATGCCGAGCCCCGAACCGCCGTAGGCTTCGGGGATGCAGATGCCGAGCCAGCCGCCCTTGGCGAGTGCCTGATGCAACTCGGTGGGGAAGCCGCCCTTCTTGTCCTTCTCCAGCCAGTAGTCGTCGCCAAAATCCGAGCAGATCGTCGCAATCGCCTCGCGGACCTGCTCCTGCACTGGCGTGTAGTTGAAATCCATCCCCGTCTCCCGTGGCGAGGCGGCCCACGACAGGCCTGTGCCTCCATTGAACTTTGGTGGAAGGCAGGATGCTTCGAAAACTGGCAGGCCTGCAAGCGGGTTGCGCGTGTCGAAGGCAAATGGGGCACAAATAAAAAGGCGCTCGACCCCGGGGGAAGGTCGAGCGCCTGGCGCATATAGCGCAAGGTGCCGGGAGGGAACCGGCACCGCCAGCGGCATCATCGGCTAGACGGGGGAGACTTGACCGATTTCGCGATGCCGCTCGCTATGAGCACAAGATAAGTCGGCTTTTCGCGCCTTCAAGATGCTTATGCCACTTTCACGTTTTCTTTACCGATTATTGCAGTCCGTCCATGTTGGGGGCATCGGCGCACCGTCGCGATGCCGGCCCTGGCCCGTTACTGGAACTTCTTGAGCACCGGGCTGGTGATCTTGAAAAGGCCGGCGTCGATCGTCTCGGACTTCTCGATCTCCGACAGCTCCACGCGCGTGTCGAGGCCCTGGGCATCGGTCGTCACCCATTCCTTGAGCTCGAGCGCGGGGGCCTTGGAGAAAAACAAGCGGATGCGACCGGGCGCGTCGGGGCTCTTGTCCTGAAGGCTGACGACGATCAGGTCCTCGGCCTCCTGCACTTCGAGGATATTGGCATCCCGGATCAGGTCGACGTCACTGCGCAAAAGCAGCCGGAAGGGGGTCTGCTCGAGCGGGATGCGGTCGTCCGTATTGATGTCGAGATCCTGGATCGCCAGTTGCTTGCCGTCCGAAACGATGAGTTGCTTGCTCGGCGGTGAATACTCGAACCGCAGCCGCCCCGGGCGCTTCACGTAGAACTTGCCCCTGAGCCGCTTCTTTTCGGCATTGGTCTGGAGGAAGCGGCCCTTCATGTCCGTGAAGCCATTGAAATACTCGCTGATCTTCTTCAGGGCAGCGGTCTGGTTGGCTTCCAGGGTGATCCCGGCCACCGGCCCGGTCCCCGCATCCGTTTGTGTCTTGGCCTGCCATTGGCCGCCCACCGGGCTCTGCTGCCCGGCCTTGCCGGCCTCGGCCAGCGCCGTGGTCGTCGTCGCGCCCGCAACGATCAGCGCGAACGTCATGGCAGTGATTGCCGGACGCGCGCGACCAAGCAGCTTCGTCAAATTGCCTGCGGACATCGTTGTCGCCTTCCCTCCACCCGCCGCGCGCAGCCGCGCATTCAAGCGATTCGCCCGAAGAATAGGACGAGATCTGGGCGAAAGCATTGGCGATGCGTCGATTGCGGCCACGTATGCAAGGTTTCTTTGATCGCCTGGGGATCGAGTAGCCTCCAAGAGCCCGCTCGTCGCGCCGTCTCGAGACGCCGCACGTCAGTCGATGTCGCTGGCGTCCGGCTCGCCCAGCAGCACCCGGCGCCGCCCTACACCGTCGGCGGTGCTGACGATGCCGTCGGCCTCCATGCGCTCGATCAGCCCTGCTGCCCTGTTGAAACCGATGCTCAGCCGCCGCTGCAGGAGGCTGATCGAGGCCTTCCGGTCGCGGTGCACCAGCGCTACGGCGCGATCGTAGAGATCGTCTTCCTCGCTTTGGCGCTGGGCGTGGGTATCGGCCCGCCCGCCTGCCAGGCTGGGTTTCAGGTCGATCTCGGGCTCCCGCATGAGCGCCGGCACGTAGTGCGGTTCGCCGGAGCGGCGCAGCACGTCGGCCACTTCGGCCGCTTCCTCGTCGCTGACCAATGGCCCATGGACGCGGATGGTGCCGCCCACCGTGCCGGAGGCGTACAGCATGTCGCCGCGGCCCAGCAGTTGCTCGGCGCCCTGCTCGCCGAGGATGGTGCGGCTGTCGATCTTGGACGCCACCTTGAAGGCGATCCGCGTCGGCAGGTTGGCCTTGATGGTGCCCGTCACGACGTCGACGCTCGGCCGCTGGGTGGCCATCACGAGGTGGATGCCGGCCGCGCGCGCCATCTGCGCCAGCCGCTGCACGGCGCCCTCGATCTCGTCCTTGGCCGTGGCCATGAGATCGGCCATCTCGTCCACGACGATCACGATATAGGGCATCGGCTCCAGGTCGAGCTGCTCTTGCTCGTAGAGCGGCGCCCCCGTGCGCTCGTCGTACCCCGTCTGCACCGTGCGGCCCATCATCTCGCCGCGCTTGCGGGCGTTGCGGATGCGGTTGTTGAACAGCTCGATGTTGCGCACGCCCAGCTTGGCCATGCGCTTGTAGCGCTCCTCCATCTCCATCACCGCCCAGCCGAGCGCGCGCGCAGCCTGGTTGGGGTCGGTGACGACGGGCGCCAGCAGATGCGGAATGTCGTTGTAGATCGACAGCTCCAGCATCTTCGGGTCGATCAGCAGCAGCCGGCACTCCTCCGGCGACATCCGGAACAGCAGCGACAGGATCATGGCGTTGACCGACACCGACTTGCCCGAGCCGGTGGTGCCCGCGATCAGGGCATGCGGCATGCGGGCGAGATCGGCGATCACCGGATCGCCATTGATGCTCTTGCCCAGAACGATGGGAAGCTGCGCATCGCTGTTGCGCCACGCCTCCGACTCCAGCAGTTCGCGCAGCATGACCGTTTCGCGCTTCACGTTGGGAAGCTCGATGCCGATGAGATTGCGGCCCGGCAACGGCGCCACGCGCGCCGATACGGCGCACATCGAGCGTGCGATGTCGTCGGACAAGGCCACGATGCGCGATGCCTTGGTGCCGCGCGCCGGCTCCAGCTCGAACAGCGTCACCACGGGTCCGGGCCGTACGGCCTTCACCTCGCCCTGGATGCTGTAGTCGCGCAGGACCTCCTCGAGCAGCCGCGCGGTGCCGCGCAGAACGGGCTGCGACAGCTCGGGTCCCCCGCGATGCGGCGTGGCGGGCTTGAGCAGGTTCAGCGACGGCCTCTGGTAGCCGGTGGCCTTCGCCCGCTGCGGCATCAGCGTGCCCAGTCTCGAGCCGACCTTGGCGACGATCCCGGACTGCTGCGTTTCGGGCTCCGCGCGACGGGGCGCAAACCGCGCCGCCATCATCTCGCTACCCTCGTCGGAACCGTCCTCCGCCTCCACGCGCGGCGCGGCCGGCGCAGCCGTGGGTGCGGGGACATGCGTTGGCGCGACGGGGCGTCGGGCGATTGGCGGCTGCGGCTGGAACACCTGCTGCTGCTGCGGCTGCTGCGGTTGGAAGGTCTGTTGCTGCGGTGGTGGCTGGTAGTGCGGCATCGGCTCGTCATCGAGCTCGGGCACGTCCGAGCCGAGCGGACGCGGCCGATGCGACCACGGAATGTTGTGCGCCATTGCTGCCTGGGCATGCATGGGCATGTAGGGGCCAGGCGCCGGATGGGGCTGCGCGGCCTGCTCGTAGGCGGCCTGCCCATAGGACTCGGGCGCGGGCTCCTTTCGCCGCGAGAGTACGGTGAACGGGCTCAATGCGGCGCGCCAACGGCGCCCGGGCGAGACTTCGACATAGCCGCCAGCGCCGGCGGAGGCGTTGGCGTCGCGCTGCCAGAGCCGCGCCCAGTCCCTCTGCGACAGGCCGAGACCGATCGAAAGCAGGCTCATGCCGCCGACGAACATGACGAGGCCCGCGACGACGCCCGCACGAGCAGGGTTCACGGTCGAGAGCAGCCCGACGAGAAGGGCATAAACGGCGTCGCCGACCATGCCTCCCATGCCGTGGTTCAGCGGCCAGCGTTGCGGCGTCGGCACGGCCGAGAAGGCGCCGGCGAGCACGATGATGGCGATCGGAAAGATCCAGGCGCGCAGCCGCAGGCCGGGAATGCGGCCGGTCCGGTAGAGCTGGTAGGCGCTGAACGCCGGCCACAGGAAGATGAAGACGGCGACGAAGCCCAGCGTCTGGATCAGAAGGTCGGAGGCGATGGCGCCGAGCGGCCCCAGCAGGTTGTGCGTCGTGCCGCTCGTCGAATGTGTCAGGCTCGGGTCGTTTGCCGACCAGGAGAGAAGGCACAGCCATCCCACGACGGCAGCGCCCCCCAGCACCAGGCCGGTGACCTTCAGGAGCCCACTGACCAGCTGTTCTTCCAACTCGTTGGGAAGCAGCGGCCGCGGCTCGACGCGAGCTTGACCAAGGGACATACCGACGCGACTGGGTTACGCTTTGCAGGATACGACACGTTCCAGCGCCTCCCTGATCGTGGCCACCGGGTGGACCAGGGCAACGCGCACATAGCGTTCGCCCGGATTGATCCCCTGCGGATTGACCTGGCACAGGTAGGCTCCGGGAACGACCTTGACACCGCAACGTTTCCATAGGGTTACCGTAGCGTCGACGCCGCCGCCCAAATGACTCATATCGAGCCAGAGGAAGAAGCCGCCAGCCGGCCGCCGATAGCCCATGCGGCCCTTCAGGACCTCGTCGCAGGCGTCGAACTTCGCCCGGTAGGCCTGCCGGATCGCGGATACGTGCTGCTCTTCCGACCAGACCGCGATCGAGGCGTGCTGGATGACGCCGGGCATCTGCGGCCCGACCATGTTGCGCACCTCCAGCAGCGTCTCGATGAAGGCGCCGTCGCCTGCCACGAAGCCCGAGCGCAGGCCCGGCAGGTTCGACCGCTTCGACAGCGAGTTGAACACGACGATGTTCTTGAACTTCTCTTCGGTCGCCGCTGCAACCTCGAGCCCGCCGGTCGGCGGCTCGTTGGAGTAGATCTCCGAATAGCACTCGTCGACGAACAGCATGAAATCGTACTGCCGGGCGAGCGCCAGGGCGCGCCGCAGATAGGCGGGCGAGGCCACCGCACCTTGCGGGTTGGCCGGCGTGCACAGGTAGAACGCCACGGTCCGCTCGAGCGTCTCGGTGTCCTGGGCGAGGCGGTCGAGGTCGGGTAGATGACCCGTCTCTTCGGTTGCGTCGAGGAACACGGCCTCTGCATTCACCGCCGAGGCCGAGCCGAGGTAGGCGTGATAATAGGGGTTGGGCAGCAGGACCACCGGCTTCCCCTCGACCCGCTTGCGCCCCACGGCCGGCAGGATCGCGTAGAAGAGACCCTCGCGCGAGCCGTTGAGCGGATGCACCTCCCGGTTGAAGTCGATCTGCCCGGCAAGCCCGTACCGCCGCTCGATCCAGCTCGCGATCGTCTTGCGCAGGTCGTCCGAGCCTTTCGTCAGCGGATACGTGGAGAGAAGCTGCTTGGCCTCCGCCATGCGGTCGATGACGAAGCCCGGCATGACTTCCTTGGGGTCGCCCGCCGTCATCTCGATGGGGCGCTCGTGTCCCGGCGGGACGTTCTCGAGCAGTCGGCGCAGCCGTGTGAAGGGCGAGATGATCTTGCCCTGGACCATGGCCTCGAGGCCGGAGTTGGCATGCATGTGGTGTTTCTCTCGGATGGGAGCGAGCGTCAAAGGTCGCCGGCTCGTTTAGTCTACGATGGCCTGCATGACCAGCCCGCGCATGAGCTGCCGGTACCGCAGCCGGATGGCGCCGGGCGCTGCGGCCATGAAGACGACTGCCATATCCTCCACCGGATCGATCCAGAAATACGTGCCGTAGACGCCCGACCAGTAGTAGTCGCCGGCCGAGCCGAGCTGCGCAGCGACGCCCGCCCCCCGCCGCACGGCAAAGCCCAGGCCGAAACCGTAGCCGTTGCAGGCCGGGTCCATCGTCGTGATGCGGTTGGCGACCTCGGGTCCCAAATGATCCGCCCGCATCAGCTCGACCGTCTTGCGGCCGAGCACCCGCGTGCCGTCGAGCTTGCCGCCGCTGAGCAGCATCTGGGTGAAGCGCAGGTAGTCGGCCGCGGTCGATACTGCGCCGCCGCCACCCGATTCCCACTTCATCGCCTGCCCGGTCGCGTGATGCACGCTGATAGGTTGCCCCGTGAGCGGGCACTTTGGATACGCACGGGCATAGCGTCCCCGCGTCGCGTCCGTCAACGCGAAGGCGGTATCGGCCATACCCAGTGGTCCCCACAGCCGCTCCTTGAGGAAGGCGCCCAGCGTCTGGCCCGAGACGGCCTCCACGATCAGCCCGAGCACGTCGGTGGAGAAGCCGTATTCCCATGCCGAACCCGGCTGGAAGACGAGCGGCACCTTGCCGAGCAGGTCCAGAAACTCCTCGCGCCCGTGCGCCACGGCGGCCGAAACGGACGAGCCGGGATAAGCCTTGAACGCCGCACCCGGTCCGCGGTCGCGGTACGTCAGGCCGGACGTGTGGCGCAGCAGGTCCTGCACCGTCATCTCGCGTTCGGCGGGCACCACCTCCAGGCTGTCGGAGAATGGCGCCTTGGCCACTTTCATTCCCGCGAGCTGCGGCAGGTACTTCGAGGCCGGATCGCCCAGCAGCAGGCGGCCTTCCTCGTGCAGCATCATGATCGCAGCCGAGGTCATCGGCTTGGTCATCGACGCGATGGAGAACATGGCGTCCGCCCACATCGGCTGCTGGCCGTCCGCATCGCGATGGCCCACCGCCTCGAGATAGGCGATGCCCCCGCGGCGCGCGATACCGACGACGGCCCCCGGCAGCAGCCCCGCCGCGATGTCGCGCTGCAAGGCTTCCCGGATGCGGCCGAGGCGACCGGGATCGAGGCCCGCGTCCTTCGGCTCGATGCGCGTGATGGCGGCTGTGGCTGGTCGCAAGGTCATGGGCACGAACTCCCCGTCTTGGCGCCTCTGTGGGCGACTGTCACGAATGCGATGTGGACCATCCCTCGGTCCAGGTGGCGGCGAGCATAGCGGAGGGCCACACTCGTGTCCCGACCGCAAAGTCCGTCGCAGCCATCGGCTGGCGTTGAACGGACTGTGCGGTCAAAAGGGACACGAGCAGGACCATTGCCTGAGTGTGGCGTCATGATTGGACGTCCGCTCGACGAGTTCGCCGCGAGAATGGAGCGGACGTCCAATCCGCCACACTCGTGTCCCGACCGCAAAGTCCGTCTCAGTCCTCTGCGGGCTCGGAACGGACTTTGAGGTCGAAGGGACACGAGCAAGCATTAGAGTTATTCGCCACAGCCAGCGCAATTTGCCCTGGTCTCGCCTCCCCTCCGGTTCCCCGGCCAAGCGGGCGGGCGGAAGCCCGGCCGCTGCCCGAGCCGGGGTCTTTCCCGGCGCTGTCGAAGCACTGCGTCGCCACGTCCGTCGCAAACCGAACCGCGATGGATCCCGGATCGCCGCGCGTCGCGCGCCGTCCGGGAAACCGGGGGATGGGTTCCCTTCGCCCTTTTCGGTTCCCCGGCCAAGCGGGTGGGCGGAAGCCCGGCCGCGCCGAGCCGGGGTCTTTCCCAGTGCCGTCGGGCACAGCGTCGCAACGTCCGTCGCAAACCGAACCGCGAAAGATCCCGGATCGCCGCGCGTCGCGCGCCGTCCGGGAAACCGTGGAGGATGAGGTGCGTCGCCCTATGCCCCACTCTCCGTTTTTGAACGACACCCCACGCTTCCCTCCCCCGTTTCCCCGGCCAAGTGGGCGGGCGGAAGCCCGACCGCGCCGAGCCGGGGTCTTTCCCGGTGCTCTCGGGGCACGGCGCCGCAGCGTCCGTCACAAACCGAACCGCGATAGATCCCGGATCGCCGCGCGTCGCGCGCCGTCCGGGAAACCGGAGAAGAGGATGGGCACGGCCTCTTGGGAACCGGGTGAGGGGAGGATAGGGCGCAATTTCCGGGAAACCGGAGAATTTGGCGTCATGATTGGACGTCCGCTCGATGAACAATCGGCAGACATGGAGCGGCCGTCCAATCCGCCACACGAGCGCTCAATCCGCCGAAAGCTGGCGTGGCGAAACGGGATGGACGCCGTCGAAGCCCAGCATCCAGACGCGCATGGCGTCGGCTCCAAACAGCGGCGCAAAGGCGTCGTCGAGGACATTGAGCCCGCCCGTGAATGCGCCGAACGCCGGCATGACGAGCCGCCGGCCGTTGCCCACGAAACAGGGCCGCCGCACCGAATGCCCCCGTCCAGTCAGCTTGGCGACGGGATGCAGATGCCCCGCGATCTCGTGCGTCACCGGGCCGGCGTGAGGCACGTGCGTGAACCTCAGGCCGCCGATCACGGCGCAATCCCTCGCCACACCGCCAAGCGTTGCCGGGATCGCCGGATCGTGGTTGCCCGTCACCCAGACCCACTCGCGGTCCTCCTGCAGGATGGCCAGGACCTCGCGGTCCATGGGGTCCATGCGTTGCGCAGCCCCGCCGTCATGAAAGCTGTCGCCCAGCGCCACGACGCGATCGGGATCGTGCTCGTCCATCACGGCGGCGAGCCGCGTCAGCGTCTCGCGCGTATCGTAGGGTGGCAGAAGCTGGCCCTTCGCCGCGAACGACGAGCCTTTTTCCAGGTGCAGGTCTGCTACGACGAGCGTGCGCTCTGCCGGCCAGTAGAGCGTGCCGGAGATATCGGCAATCATCGTTTTTCCGGCCACGACGATCGTCCGTGCTCCGGCGCCGGCAGGCGCGCCTGGGCTCGCATCACGCATCGGATGCCTCTTCCACCATCGCCTCTCGAATAAGTTGATCGGCCGCTTCCCGCATCAGGGCCTCGCGCGCCTCGCCCGCCACGCCTTCCCGTCCCATTTCCAGAATCATCGGTACGGCCAGCGGCGAAACGTGCGTGAGCGGCTTATGTCTGATTCGACCCTTCACCCGCCGCAAAAAGTCCTGCAGGCGTGCAATATCGAGCAAGCCCGTGGCTGCATCGCGATAGGCGGCTTCCAATAGAATGTGGCCGGGATCGTGGCGCCGCAGCACGTCGTAGATCAGGTTGGAGGAGAACGTCACCTGCCGCCCCGTCTTCTCGCGGCCGGGGTGCCGCCGCTCGATGAGGCCGGCAATGATGGCGCAGTGCCGGAACGTGCGGCTCATCAGCGTGGTCTCCGCGAGCCAGGCTTCGAGATCGTCGCCGAGCATGTCCTCGTCCATCAGACGGACGGGATCGAGCCGCCCGTCCGCGATCATCTCGGAAAGATCCGAAAGTCCCCACACCACCAGCGCATAGTCGTTGGCCGTGAAGCCCAACGGCCGCCCGCCCCACCGCTCCAGGCGTCGCGTCAGCAGCATGCCGAGCGTCTGGTGCGCGAGCCGTCCTTCGAACGGATAGACGACGAGGTGATGCCGGTCCGCGCGCTGAAACGTCTCGATCAGCACCTCGTCGGGACGTGGAATGACGGAATGCTGCCGTTGCAGCGCCAGCCAGCTCCCCACCGCCGGCGGCAGGCGCGACCACGCGCCTTCGTCGGCCAGCATGGCGCGCACGCGGGCCGCCAGATGCGTGGACAACGGAAACTTGCCGCCGGGATAGCTCGGGATGAGCGGATCGCTCGCGCTCGCCCGCGACACCAGCACCTCGTTGTCCCGTACACCTTCCAGCCGAACGATTTCGCCGCCAAGCACGAATGCATCCCCGGGTTTCAGCTCGCCCGCGAAGAACTCGTCGATCTCGCCGATCGCGCGGCCGCCGATGACGGCGCGCCCCGGCCGCCCGTCGCGCTTCGCCCCGCGCTGTCCCCGCCCCACGAGCCGCACCTTGAGCATGGGGCTTTCGATGATCGTACCGATGTTCATGCGGTATTGCTGCGCGATCCGCGGATGCGCGAGGCGCAGGCCGCCGTCCTCGGTCGGACGCAGGCGGCTGAAGCGCTCGTAGCTTTTCAGCGCGTAGCCTCCGGTGGCGACGAATTCCACCACCCTGTCGAACTCCGCCCGCGTCAGCCCCGCATAGGGGCTGGCCGCACGCACTTCCGCAAACAGCGCATCGGGGGCGAATGGGCCGGCACACGCCATGCCCAGTACATGCTGCGCCAGGACATCGAGCGTCCCGGTTCGGTTCAGGATCGCATCCTGCGTGCCATCGCGCGCCGCTTCCAGCGCCGCGCGGCATTCCAGAACCTCGAACCGGTTGGCCGGCACCAGCAGCGCCTTGGAGGCCTCCTCCAGCCGGTGATTGGCACGGCCGAGGCGCTGGATGAACCGGCTCGCCCCCTTCGGCGCGCCGACGTGGATCACGATATCCACGTCCCCCCAGTCGATGCCCAGATCCAGCGTCGACGTCGCCACGACGGCCCGCAGCTTGCCGTCGGCCATGGCCGCCTCGACCTTGCGCCGCTGACCGGCATCGAGCGAGCCGTGATGCAAAGCGATGGGCAGATTGTCGTCGTTGATGCGCCAAAGCTCGTGGAACAGCAGCTCGGCCTGCATGCGCGTATTGACGAAGACGAGCGCCAGGCGATGACGCGCGATCGTCGCCAAGACCTCGGCCACGGCATAGCGCGCGGAATGGCTGGCCCACGGCAACGCCTCATCGCTCTCGAGGATCGTCACGTCGGGCGCCGCACCACCGCGCACCTCCACCACGTCCGCCAGGGCGAGCCGCGTTTCCGGCGCGTCCTGCGGCATCAGCCAGGCCCGCAGCTCCGTTGGCCGCGCCACCGTCGCCGAAAGCCCCGTCAGCACGACATCGGGCGCCAGCGTGCGCAGCCGCGCAAGACCCAGCGCAAGGAGATCACCCCGCTTGGACGGCGCCAGCGCGTGCAGTTCGTCGAGCACCACGCTTTCCAGGTCGGCAAAGAGAAAGCCGGCATCGTCCCCCGCCAGCATCAGCGCCAATTGCTCGGGCGTCGTCAGCAGCAGCTCGGGCGGCCGCAATCGCTGGCGCTGCCGCTTGGAATGCGGCGTGTCGCCCGTGCGCGTCTCGACCCGGAGCGGCAACCCCATCTCCTGGATCGGCGTCAACAGGTTGCGGGCAACGTCGACGGCCAGCGCTTTCAAGGGCGAGATGTAGAGCGTCCGCAGCCCTGCGCCACGCGTCGCGCGCCAGCCCTCCACCGACGCGGCGAGACTGGGCAGAAACCCCGCGAGCGTCTTTCCCGCCCCTGTCGGCGCGATCAGCAGCGTGGAGCGGCGCGCCCGCGCCTGCGCCAGCAACGCCGTCTGATGGGGCCGCGCGGACCACCCCTTGGCCGCGAACCACCCCGCAATCGCTGCGGGAAGCTGGATCGCGGGCGGGGCCGCCGTCGTCGTTTTGCCCTTGCGTCGCGGGGGACGCATCGCGCCTGGCTCCTCCCTCACTCCGTGTAGCGGATGACGGGCGCAAGACCGCCCGCGCCCGGCGCCAGGATGGCCGGCAGCGCCGCCACCGCATCGGCGAAGCGAACATCCTCCTCCACCAACGCATCGAGCCGCGCATCGTCCAGCAGCCGCAGCGCGGCCTCCATGCGGCGACGATAGTCCCAACGCGGCCGGCGGCCGGGCGAGACCTGCCCCACCTGCGACGACACGATCTTCAGCCTCTGGCTGTGGAACGCGCCCCCCAGGCCGATCGACACGGGCTTTTCGCCATACCAGGACAGTTCGACGATTGTGCCCTCCATGCCGGCGCTGTCGATGGCGGTATTCAGCCCTGCCTGCGTCACGCTGGTGTGGAAAACGACATCGGCACCCCTGGGCGCATCGCCTGGTAGCGCGAAGGCCGCCCCCAGCGTCTCGACCAGCGCGCGGCGCTCCTCGGCGACATCGACCAGCGTAACCTCGGCGCCCGGCATGCCGGCTGCCAGGTAGCCGATCAGCAGTCCGACGATGCCGCAGCCCACGACCACGATGCGATCCCCCGGTCCAGCCCCCGAATCCCACAGCGCGTTGAGCGCCGTTTCCATGTTGGCGGCCAGCGTCGCACGCCGGGCAGGTATGCTGTCGGGCACGGGCACCAGCATGCCGACGGGAGCGTTGAAGCAATCCTGGTGCGGGTGCAGGCAGAACACGGTGCGTCCCTGAAGTTCCGGCGGCCCGATATCGACCACGCCCACCGCGCAATATCCGTATTTCACCGGAAACGGGAACGCCCCGTCCTGGAAGGGCGCCTTCATCCGCTCCCATTCCGACGGGCCGACCGCGCCGGAGAACACCAGTCGCTCGGTCCCCCGGCTGATGCCTGTGAACAGCGTTCGCACCAGCGCTTCGCCCGGCCGCGGCGGATCGAGTGGCGCCATGCGCCGCTCCACCTTGCCCTTGTCGGCGTACCATAGCGACGTTGCAATCCGCCGCAATCCGGCGGCGCGTCGTGATTTTGGCATATTGCTCTCGTTCATCGCGCGTTCAGCGGCTCCATGATGGAAGAGCGCGGTTTGAAAGATGGGACCATCGCCACCATCCCTCCCTCACAACCCACGAGTGTTGCGCCAATGACCGACCGCGCAGATATTGCACGGCCCTTCTCCAACAACGCGGCCAGCGCCATGTCAACGTCGAGCCTTAGCGTGCCGACCGGCCTGCAGGCAAACGCCGAGCTGCGCCGCCGCCGCTCCATCGTCGTCGTCCTCAACGTGGTCACCTGGCTGGCCATGATGTGGGTGGCCGCCCGCATCCTGGGCGCCGGCGGCTGGACCGTGCTCGACGGCATCCTGCTGGTGTGCTTCGCCCTCGGCTCGCCCTGGACCGTTCTCGGCTTCTGGAACGCCTTGATCGGCCTGTGGCTCTTGCACGTCCACAAGGACCCCTTGGCCGAGGTCGCTCCCTACGCGGCCGCCGGCGACAGTGAGACGCCCGTCACGACCAGGACGGCAATTTTCATGACCGTCCGCAACGAGGACCCCGAGCGGGCGATCCGCCGCCTCAGGACGGTCAAGGACAGCGTCGATGCCACCGGCGAAGGCGCCGCCTTCAGCTATTTCGTGCTGTCCGACACAAACAAGGACGACGTCGGGCGCGCCGAAGAGGCAGCCGTTGCCGCCTGGAAGGCGGCCGACAGGGATGGCGATCGCATCCACTACCGCCGTCGCACCGAGAACACCGGCTTCAAGGCCGGCAACGTCCGCGATTTCTGCGAGCAGTGGGGCAAGGACTACGAGCTGATGCTGCCGCTGGACGCCGATAGCGTCATGTCCGGCCGCACCATCGTGCGCCTCGTGCGCATGATGCAGGCGCACCCCAAGCTCGGCATCCTGCAGTCGCTGGTGGTCGGCATGCCGTCCGCATCGGCCTTCGCGCGCATCTTCCAGTTCGGCATGCGCCACGGCATGCGCTCCTACACCATGGGTCAGGCCTGGTGGGTCGGCGACTGCGGCCCGTTCTGGGGCCACAACGCGCTGGTGCGCATCAAGCCGTTCCACGAGCAGTGCGAGTTGCCCATGCTGCCGGGCAAGCCGCCGCTGGGCGGACACGTGCTCAGCCACGATCAGGTCGAAGCGACGCTGATGCGCCGTGCCGGCTACGAGGTGCGCGTGCTGCCCGTCGAGGAGGGCTCGTGGGA
This sequence comes from Hyphomicrobiaceae bacterium, assembly GCA_041397775.1. GTDB lineage: Bacteria > Pseudomonadota > Alphaproteobacteria > Rhizobiales > Hyphomicrobiaceae. The sequence goes on from JAWKWB010000007.1 coordinate 314,071, forward strand.
GGAGAACCCGCCGACCATGCTCGACTTCGCCCAGCGTGACGTGCGCTGGTGCCAGGGCAACATGCAATACGTGAAATTGCTAGACCTGCCCGGCCTCTATCCCATGAGCCGCTTCCAGCTCGTCTGGGCGATCCTGATGTTCCTCGGCATCCCCGCCTGGACGTTCATGATCGCCGTTTTGCCCTACATGGCCTGGGAGGCGAGAGGCATCGCCGACTACCCCGCGACCATGGCCGCGACCCTCTATGTCGTGTTCTTCCTGATGTACCTGATGCCCAAGCTCGCGGGGTTTGCCGACGCCATCCTCACCAGGGGTGGCATGGCGCGCTATGGCGGTCCGCTGCGCTTCGCGGTGTCCGCAGGCATCGAACTCGTCTTCTCCTTCCTGCAGGGCGCCGTCTCAACGATCCGCACGTCGATCTTCATGATTGGCCTGGCCTTCGGGAAGTCCGTGGTCTGGGGCGGCCAGTCGCGCGACGCCTACGGCATCTCCTGGCGCACGGCGGTGCAGAGCTTGTGGCCGCAAACGCTGTTCGGCATCGTCGTCTGTGGTCTGCTGTGGCTGATTTCGCCGACAGTCCTGTGGTGGAGCCTGCCGTTGACCGCCGGCTACATCCTGGCCATTCCCTTCGCCGTCGTCACGGCATCGCCGGCGCTCGGCCGCCTCATGCAGCGGTTGGGCATTGCCGGCATCCCCGAGGACTTCGCCGAGCCCGCCGAAGTCGGTAAGGTGCTGCGAGCCTGACGCCGTCGACGATCCCTGATTGACGCAAACCGCAGAGCCCGGAGCGCCATCACGAGGCGCCCGGGCTTTTCTGCATCGAGGCCCGGTCGTCGCATCTGCAGTAGCCTTCGCGCCGGTCGAGACACTTGGTAAACCGTTCATTGACGCCTTATCGGCACCTTGTTCTCGTGCATCTTCGGATCGAATTGGTCCCGAGAGGGCGATTCGGGAATTCGCGGGAGGCAGTGCGCGATGCGCAGGGTTTCGACAAAGGTGGTCTCGCTGCTGGCGGCGATGGCATGCGTTGCCCCGCTGGCATCCGGTCCATCGCAGGCCCAGCACATCGGCGAGGCCCTCGCCGCCAAGCTGAGCCTGGATCAGCAACGCGCCTATGTCCTGCATCTCCGGGCCCGCGCCGCCTTCGAGCGGGAATTGCAGGCCTATTGGGCCGAGGTGGACGCCAAGCGAGACAACCGCAAGCGCAAGCGGTCCGCCCGGCAGCCCTTCACGGCACGCGACTATGTCGCGACCCAGCCCCCCACGTACGCAGGTCCAGCGCTTCCCCCCGATGTCGCCAAGATCGTCGCCAAGGAAAAACCGCCCACCCCCGATGATCCGCTCCCCGTGGTCGCCGACTTCCTATCTGCTGCCCTGAAGCATTACGGTTTCCGGCCGACGCCGACCAAGGAGGCCGAATTCAAGCGCCGCTACGCCGCCGAGGCCCTCGCACTCGGACTGGCCAAGGAGCAGGTCGTGCGGGTCTATGCGCTCGAGACGGGAGGGCGCGGAACCTTCGACATGCAGGCGGGCGTCGACCCCGAAACGAAGAAGGGCAGGGCCATCTCGTCGGCATTGGGCTATGCCCAGCTTCTCTGTGCCAATTCGGTCGGCGAACTGGTCAAGCACGGCGAAGCGTTCATTCAGCGCCTGAACACCATGGCCGCGGCCCGCGGCACCTCGAAGGCCCGGGCGGCAGCCCTGCGGGCGAAGGCGAAGGCACTGCGGCGCATGCTGATCGCCGCCCGCCGCGTGCCGAACGCCTGGAGCGCCCACGTGGCGATGTCCCGCACCCCCAGGGGCTACGGCATTCACGCGATCAATCTCGATGCCGATATCGGGCCCTGGTTGCAGGTCATCAAGCTGAAGGGGCTTCGCGAGATCGCCGAGAGGGCAGGTCGCGGCGCTCTTTCAGGCGCCGAGATAGAGCTGATGAACCTGGCAGGCCCGGCGACGGGCCTGGAGATGATGGACCCCGTCGCGCGCGGCATGCCCACGACCAATTTCTTCAGCTACCGGGGCTATTACCGCAACACGATCGTGCGTGGGAAAACGGCGGCGCAGCTTCTCGCCGCCCTCGACGAGCGCATGGAAATCCACCTGAAGAAGCCCGGCTCGATCGAGTTCGCTCGCGCTTTCGATGCCTTGAGCGCAAAGCGCCGGGGCGTCGCGTCGAAATAGCCGGTGCGGCCGTGCGGCCGTCACGGCCACCGCACCACGGGCGGCATGCTCGAAAGAATGGAGTCCACATTGCCGCCCGTCTTCAGGCCGAACGTCGTGCCACGGTCGTAGAGCAGGTTGAATTCCACGTATCGCCCGCGCCGCACCAGTTGCTCCTCCCGCTCCGCCGGGCCGAACGGCAGCGCCCAGTTGCGCCGCACGATCTGCGGATAGACGTCCCGGAACGCCCGCCCGACATCCTGCGTGAAAGCGAAGGCGGCATCCCAGCCCCCGGTATCCTCGGCCGGCGTGACGTAGTCGTAGAAAATGCCGCCGATCCCCCGCATCTCCTTGCGGTGCGGCAGGTAGAAATACTCGTCGCACCACGCCTTGTAGCGGTCGTAGTCGGCGATCGCGTGCGGTGCGCACGCCCCCTTCATCGCGGCATGGAATGCCAGAGAATCGGCATTGTCCTGCGTCCGCCGTGCATCCTGCGTCGGCGTCAGGTCCGCGCCCCCGCCGAACCACCATTTGGACGTCACGACGAACCGCGTGTTCATATGCACGGCGGGCACATTCGGGTTCTGCATGTGCGCGATCAGCGAGATGCCCGAAGCCCAGAAGTGGGGATCCTCGTCCGCACCGGGGATCTGCTTTCGGAACTCGGGCGCGAATTCGCCGTGCACCGTGGAGACATGAACGCCCACTTTCTCGAAAACGCGACCGTGCATCATCGACATGACGCCGCCGCCACCGGGCGTCCCCGTGTGATCCGTTCGCTGCCACGGCTTGCGTTCGAACCGCCCTGGCGCCGCATCCGCCCCCGGCGCGCCGGCCGGCAACGTCGCCTCCAGATCCTCGAAGGCGGCACAGATCTCGTTGCGCAGCTGCTCGAACCAGGCGCGGGCAGTCTCCTTGCGCTGTGAAAGCAGCTCTTTTTCGTTCGTCATCGGTCGCCTATATGCCTGATTGTGACTTCGACCGGCCTCGCTTGCCTCCAAGGCGCGCCATCGGCGGCGCCACGATGGGGGTGATCCCGCGTCGTCGTGAGGCCGCGCAAAAGGGTTATCCCGCCACGCTGATCAATGCCAGAACCTATCGGCCGAATGACCTCGCTCGACCACCGGGCCGGTGCCGCCGATCGAGCCTGCCCAGACCGGATACGAGACGATGGAACGCCTATTTCGCTGGTTCGAGCAGCGTATCGCCGCCTTCCCTGACGCACCGCCGACCCAGCCGCCGGCCACGCTGCGCGCCTTCTTCTGGCATTACCTGAAGCCGGTCCGCTGGGCTTTTGCCCTGCTGACCGCGGCAACCCTGGCGCTCGCCATGCTCGAGGTCACCGTGCTGGCCTTCGTGGGCCGCGTCGTCGACCTGATGAAGGCGGCGACGACACCGCAGAGCTTCTTCCAGGATCATACCGGCGTTCTGATCGCCATGGCTGTCTTGACGATGATCGCCCGCCCGCTGCTGTCGCTGCTGGCCGATCTGTCCAAGCACCAGCTCATCATGGGACCGGTCAACATCCGCATTCGCTGGCAGGCACACCGCTACCTGCTGCGCCAAAGCCTCGGCTTCTTCCAGAACGACTTCGCCGGCCGCCTCGCCACGCGCACGATCCAGGTCGGCCCCGCCATCCGCGACGTTGCCGCCAACACCTGCGACGTCGTCGTGTGGGTCGCCGTGCATTGGGTGGGTGCAGCCATCCTGTTCTTCCAGGCGGACTGGCGTCTTGCCATCCCGCTCGTGCTGTGGCTTTCGGCCTACACCGCCGCACTCTTCTACTTCGTGCCGCGCATCGAGAAGCTGTCCGCCGCCATGTCCGATGCGCGGTCCATGCTGACCGGACGCATCGTCGACAGCTACACGAACATCGCCACGGTCAAGCTCTTCGCCCACACCGAGCGCGAGGACGCCTTCGCCAGGGATGCGATGGGCGAGTTCCTGGCGCGCTACCAGCAGCAGCTGCGCCTCAACACGCTGATGGAGGTGTTCCTGTGGACCGTCAACGGCGCAGTCCTCGTCGGCACCACGGCGCTGGCGATCTGGCTTTGGAGCGGCGGCCACGTCACCATCGGCTCGATCGCCATCGTGACGGGCCTGGTCATCCGGCTGATGAACATGTCCGGCTGGTTCATGTGGTCGTTGGCCGGGATCTTCGACAACATCGGCGTCGTACAGGAGAGCATGCGCGCCATCGCCCAGCCGTTGCAGCTCGTGGACCAGCCCGAGGCCAAGCCGCTCGTCGCCGACCAGGGCGGCATCCGCTTCGAGGGCGTTCGCTTCCACTACGGCAAGGAGCACGGCGTTCTCGACGACCTGTCGCTATCGATCGCACCGGGCGAGAAGGTGGGCCTCGTCGGCCGCTCCGGCGCCGGCAAGTCGACGCTCGTCAACCTGCTGCTCCGCTTCTACGACGTCGAAGCGGGCCGCATCCTGATCGACGGGCAGGATATCCGCAGCGTCACGCAGGATAGTCTCAGGGCGCAGATCGGCATGGTCACGCAGGACACGTCCCTGCTGCATCGCTCGATCCGCGACAACATCCTCTACGGCCGCCCCGATGCCAGCGAAGAGGCCATGATCACCGCCGCGAAGAAGGCACAGGCGCACGACTTCATCCAGGGCCTGGAGGATCTGAAGGGCCGACGGGGCTACGATGCCCACGTCGGCGAGCGCGGCGTGAAGCTGTCGGGTGGCCAGCGACAGCGCATCGCCATCGCGCGCGTGCTGCTCAAGAATGCGCCCATCCTCCTGCTCGACGAGGCGACCAGCGCGCTGGACAGCGAGGTTGAGGCGGCCATCCAGGACCAGTTCGAGAACCTGATGGCGGGCAAGACCGTGATCGCCATCGCGCACCGCCTGTCGACCATCGCCGCCATGGACCGGCTGATCATCATGGACGAGGGCCGCATCGTGGAGACGGGCACACACAGCGAGCTGCTCGCGCGCGGCGGCCTCTACGCCGAACTTTGGTCGCGCCAATCCGGCGGCTTCCTGGCCAAGGAGGCGGCGGAATGACGAAGGGCGGCGCAGCGACGCCGCCCCCGGTCATGCAGTCATGCGCTAACTGATCAGCGCAGCTTGTCCGCCTTGAGTTCGGTCAGCTTGCCGTTCGCCTCCGCCGTGCGGCGCAGCAGTTCCGCCGGCTTCCACCGAGACCCATAGCGCTGATGCCACGCCGCGATCTGGTTGTAGATCTCGCGCGCACCGATCGTATCGCCCCAGAACATCAGGCCGCCGCGATAGCGCGGGAAGCCGAAGCCGTGCAGCCACATCACGTCGAGGTCGCTGGCGCGCACGGCCTTGCCTTCCTCGAGGATCTTGCAGAACTCGTTGATGGAGCCGAACAGCAGGCGGTGCAGGATCTCCTCGTCGGTGAAGCTGCGCTGCGCGATGTTGTTCTCGGTCGCGACCTTCTTGATGAGGGCCTCCACCTCGGGATCGACGTGGGGCGTGCGGTCGCCCTTCTCGTAGCGATACCAGCCTCGGCCCGCCTTGAGCCCCACGCGGCCGGCCTCCACCAGCCCGTCGGGGATCGGCAGCATGCGATAGTTGGGATCGGCGGCCTTGCGGCGCTTGCGCGTGTCATAGGAGATGTCGAGGCCCGACATGTCGTTGACCTTGAACGGACCGACCGGATAGCCGAACGCCTCCATCACCTTGTCGATCTGATGGGGAAGGGCTCCCTCCTCCACCATCAGGTTCTGCTCCATCGTGAAGGGGATGCGGCTGCGGTTGGCGGCAAAGCCGTCGCAGTTGCCGGCATAACCCGAGATCTTCCCGATATCGCGGCCGAGCTTCATCGCGGCGGCCAGTGTCGCCGGGGCCGTCTTCGAGGCGTTCACCACCTCGAACAGCTTCATGACGTTGGCCGGCACGAAGTAGTGCGTGCCCGCGACCTTCTCGGGCCGGCTGGTGACCGCGGCGATCTGGTCGATGTCGAGCGCCGAGGTGTTCGTGAACAAAAGTGCCTCGGGCTTCATTACCCGGTCCAGTTCCTTGAACACCTCTTTCTTGACGTCCAGGCGCTCGAACACGGCTTCGATCACCGCATCGCAATCGCCGATCGCATCCATCGTCTCCACGGGGGTGATCAGCGAAACGCGCTTGTCCATCTCCTCCTGGGTCAGCGATCCGCGCTTGACGCTCGTCGCGTAGTTGTCGCGGATGCGGCCGATGCCGCGCTCCAGCACCTCCTTGGAGGCATCGACCAGCTTCACGGGCACGCCGGCATCGGCAAAACTCATGGCGATGCCACCGCCCATGGTGCCCGCGCCGACGACGGCCATGGTCTTGATCTCGGGCAACGCGAGATCCTTCGGCAGGCCGGGAATGCGCGCGATCTCCCGCTCCGCGAAGAAGGCGTAGCGCAAGGCCTTCGCCTCCGGCGAGTTCTCGAGTTCGCCGAACAGTCGCCGCTCCGTCGCGACGCCTTCGTCGAAGGGTTGCGTACAGGCAGCCTCGATGGCCTGGATGCACTTTTCAGGCGCCGGCTGTCCGCGCATACGGCGCGCGAACTGCTTGCGGGCGGCATCGAACATGCCGGGATCGGACGTCGCCTCCGCCAGCCGCTCGCTGCGGTCGCGCACGCGCGGCAGCGGGCGCTTCTCGGCGATGCCCTTCGCCCAGGCGATCGCTTCCTTGCGCAGATCCTTGCCGGGAATGATGTCGTCGATGATGCCGAGCTTCCTGGCCTCCTCTGCGGGCACATGGCGACCCGAAACGATCATGTCGAGCGCGACCTTAGGGCCGACGATGCGCGGCAGCCGTTGCGTGCCCCCGCCGCCCGGCAGAATGCCGATCTGCACCTCCGGCAAGCCAACCTTCGCCGACGGCACCGCAACGCGATAGTGGCAGGCGAGCGCGTTCTCCAGCCCACCGCCCAGCGCATAGCCGTGGATCGCGGCGACGACCGGCTTCCCGCCCTGGTCGAGCACGTCGTAGGTCCGTTTCGTGGGCACGGCGCGTGGCTTGCCGAACTGGCGGATGTCCGCACCCGCGATGAACGTGCGGCCTGCACCCATCAACACCATGGCCGTCACGTTCGGATCTGCCTCGCCCTTGTCGAGAGCGGCAATAATACCGTCGGACACACCCGGCCCCAGTGCGTTGACCGGCGGATAGTCGACCGTGATGACGCCGATGCCATCCTCGACATCGAACCTGACGACGCTTTGCTCGCTCACGACGTGGGCTCCTTCTTACCGTTTCCGATCCCTGAATGGACGGGATCGTAGCACCCGCCTTCGCCCGCTCCTAGCTGGCATGGACTGCCGCGGCCCGGCCACCGGCGCCGCGGAAAAAATCGCGCCTGTGAGACGCATCACAACGCGGACGGGCGCGACGCGGCATTCTCCAGTCATCGAAGGCGACCACAGACGGCGCCGCACCAGACACAATTGCCAACGCCCTGCCGATGGAGACGAAAATGCTCAAGAAGATCGCGCTCGCCGCCGCCGCCATGCTGATGACCGCCGGCCTCTCCCTCACCGCCGCCCAGGCCGGCTACAAGGGCCACCATGGGCACCACGGCCATCACGGCTACAAGCACAGCTACGGCTGGAAGTACTACGGCCACGTCAGCTACGGCTACGGCTACGGCCATAAGCACCACAGGAAGCACGGCTGGTCCCACGGCTATCGCTACATCGGCGACACCGAGCTCAGCCAGTGCAGGATCTGGGACTACCACAACAACGTCTGCCTGCGCCGGTACTGACCCTGAACGCTCCAGCGGGGGCTCGTCCCTCCCCGAGGCCCCGCCGCAGCGGAGCACCTCCCCCGAGCCACACGAGGTTCGGGGGAGTTCGCGTTCGGTTGCACCCACAGGCGCTCGCGCGCGCAGCGGCAATTCACCCTGCCTGCCGGGCTGAACGCGCAGCCCATAGAAAAACATCGATCCCCCCGATTCCCTAAGTTAGCATCTCGCCCGGCATGCAAGTCCGCACCAGACGGACCAACATCGGAGAGACGCCGACATGAAGTTTGGGATCTTCTACGAGATGCAGCTCCCTCGCCCCTGGGAGGCGCACAGCGAGCTGAAGCTGTTCCAGGACGCGCTCGACCAGGTCGAGTTGGCCGACAAGCTCGGCTACGATTTCGCCTGGGAGGTGGAGCACCACTATCTCGAGGAATACTCGCACTCCTCTTCGCCGGCCGTCTTCCTGGGCGCCGCCAGCCAGCGCACGAAGAACATTCGCCTCGCGCACGGCATCTATCACTTGACGACCAACCACCCGTCCAAGGTGGCCGCCCATGTCGCCAACCTCGATCTCGTCTCGCGCGGCCGGGTCGAGCTGGGCATGGGCGAAAGCGCATCCTCCACCGAGCTGGAGCCCTTCAACGTCCCCTTCGAGAAGAAGCGCGAGATCTGGGAGGATGCGGTCCGCTGCATGATCCCGATGTTCAAGGACGAGCCTTGCGAATACGAAGGCCCGCACTTCAAGTTCCCCTGGCGCAACGTCGTGCCCAAGCCTCTGCAGAAGCCGCATCCCCCGCTCTGGGTCGCCTGCTCGCAGCTCGACACCATCGAATATGCAGGGCGCCGCGGCATGGGCGCGCTCGGCTTCCAGTTCGTCTCCGCCGATGCGGCCAACGCCTGGGTGCATGCCTACTACAACGCCATCACCAAGCGCCTCGACAAGCTCTGCGACTACCAGATCAATCCCAACATCGCCCTCGTCTCCTACTTCATGTGCGCCAAGACCGACGAGGAGGCGCGCGCCCGTGCCGAGGGCCTGACGTTCTTCCAGTTCGCACTCCGCTTCTACGGCATGAGCGCCAACCGCGAGCGTCCGCGCGCCGGTTCGGTGAACGTGTGGGAGAAGTTCCAGGAATGGAAGAACGCCAACCCCGACGTGGTGCAGCAGGCACTGCGCGGCGGCCTCGTCGGCTCGCCCGACACCATCCGCAAGAAGCTGCGGAAGTTCCAGACCAGCCACGCCGACCAGATCATCCTTCTCAATCAGGCGGGCAAGAACAGCCACGAGCACATCTGCGAGAGCCTCGAGCTGTTCGCCAAGGAAGTGATGCCCGAATTCCACGCGGCGGAGCCGGCGCATCAGGACTGGAAGCGGCGCGTCATGGCCGGCGAGCTGTCACTCGACGAGCTCGATACGAACCCGCACAAGGATCGCTTCGGCAAGACGCTGGAGAACGTCGCCCCCAAGCCGCAGGCCGCGGAATAGACGGCCACCGGCACCCCGCAAAAAGAAACCGGCGGAGGATCGCTCCTCCGCCGGAATTGATTTCAGCGCCGCCCGTAGGCCGGCATCGGGCGCGGCGGTCCCAGGAAGCGCACGCCCAGCTTGCCCGCGCTTCGCCAGCGAACCTCGCATTCGACCTGCATCTTGTCGGTGAGCATGACCAGCGTCATCTTGCCCGGAAGGTGCTCCAGATCGCCGAATTGCGCCACCGTCGCTGCCGTGATCGACAGCTTGGCGCCGGTTCCCGACATGTCGATGATGGTGCAGTTCACCGTAACGCGCATGTTGGGGAACGTGATCATCGCCGGCAGCGACGTCGGCTTGCGCTTCGCCCGGCGGTTGCACACCTCCGCTTCGGCGTCCTGCTGGGCCGGCACATGCTTGCGCGCCAATGCCGCGGCCATGCGCTCGCGCACATCGACCTGCACCGACGCAGTCCGCTCCGGCGTATTGTCCTGGGCCGGCGATGCAACGAGGGTGCGTTGCGCTCGGGACCTCTCCAATGCTTGCGCCAAGGCGCGTGTGCGGGCTTGCAGGCTCATCGCGATACTCTTCACCTGTCTCAACGACTGTACGTCAAGGTCCAGGCACAATATCGGGTGGATGTTAACCCGCCGTTACTATGTCCGCAGAAGACATTGATTAACCAAGTCTTCTGTAGCGGATGCGCCCACCCAGCAGCCCTTCGGCAGCCGCCAGGACAGAATTCACGTCGAGGCCGTAGTGCGCGTAGAGCTGCGAGATCGAGCCCGACTGCCCGAAATGCTCGACGCCGAGCGCACGCACGCGATGCCCCATCACCCCGCCGATCCACGACAGCGTTTCAGGATGCCCGTCGCACATCGTGATGATCGCAGCGTCGCGCGGAAGCTGCGCCAGCAGCGTCTCGATGTGCGCCGTGATGTCATAGAGCCCTTGTTCGCGCGCGCGCTGCGCCCCATGCCAGCCGGCGGACAGGCGGTCTGCCGACGTCACGGCCAGCACGCCCGCCCCGCGCCGGTCCTCGGCCATCAGGCCGGCCGCCTCGATCGCTTCGGGCGCCAGCGCCCCCATGTAGACGATCGCCACGTTGGTCGACGGTTCGGGCTTTCGCAGCCAGTAGGCGCCGTTGATGATGTCCGCCTTCAATTCCGGTGTCATCGCGCGCGGCAACTGATCGACCGGGCGCGTGGAGAGGCGCAGGTAGACCGAACCGCCTGTTTCCTCGCGCTCCCAGATCGGCTTCGTGCCCACCTTGCCGTCGCGCTGCATGTAGTCGAACGACCACTCCATGATGGTGTTCAACTCGTCGACGAATGCCGGCTCGAACGACGCCAGGCCGTCCTGCGCCATGCCGATCAGCGGCGTCGAAATGGATTGGTGCGCGCCGCCCTCCGGCGCCAGGGTCAGGCCCGAAGGTGTCGCCACCACCATGAAGCGCGCATCCTGGTAGCAGGCATAGTTGAGCGCATCGAGCCCGCGGCAAATGAACGGATCGTACAGCGTTCCGATCGGGATCAGGCGCTCCCCGAAATGCGCATGCGAAAGCCCGGCGGAGGCAAGCATCAGGAACAGGTTCATCTCCGCGATGCCCATTTCCATATGCTGGCCTTGCGGCGACATCTCCCAGCGCTGCGGGCTCATCAGGCCCCGCGTCTTGAACACGTCCTCGCGGCTCTCCATCGAGAACAGGCCGCGCCGGTTGACGAAGGCGCCGAGGTTCGTCGACACCGTCACGTCCGGCGATGTCGTCACGATGCGGTCGGCCAGCGGCCCGCCACGGCGCGCGATGTCGTCGAGGATCCGGCCGAACCCGGTCTGCGTGGAGATCTTGCCCTTGACCTCCAGCGGCGGCAACTCGGGCACGGGAATGCGTGGCGCCTTCAACGTGCGGTTACCGCGCGCATTGAACGGAACCTGCGACAGGAAGCGCTCCACGTCGTCGCGCGACTGCCGCAGTCCCGCGAACTTGTCCCACTCGTCGCCCTGGTTGATGCCCTGCGCCGCCCGGAATTCCTGCATCTGCGTCTTGTTCATCAGGCCGGCGTGATTGTCCTTGTGCCCGGCGAGTGGAAGACCGAACCCCTTGATGGTGTAGGCGATGAAGCAGACCGGCTTGTCGGTGGGCGCCCCTTCGAGCGCATCGAGCACCGTCTCCATGTCGTGCCCGCCCAGGTTCGTCATCAGGCGCGCCAATTCGGCATCGTCGCGCGCACGGATGATGTCGAGCGTGTCGGGATGCCCGGCCAGATCCGCCTCGAGCTGGCGCCGCCAGCCCTTCGCACCCTCGAAGACCAGCGCCGAATAGACCTGGTTCGGGCAATCGTCGATCCAGTGCCGCAAGGTCTCGCCGCCGGGCTCGGCGAACGCCGCCTGCAGCAACTTGCCGTACTTGATCAGCACGACTTCCCAGCCGAGGTTCTCGAAGAGCCCGGCCACCTTCATGAACAGCTTGTCGGACACCACGCTGTCGAGGCTCTGGCGGTTGTAGTCGACCACCCACCAGCAGTTGCGCAGGCCGTGCTTCCAGTACTCCAGCAGGGCTTCGTGGATGTTGCCCTCGTCGATCTCCGCGTCGCCCATCAGCGCGACGAGGCGCCCCTTCGGCCAATCCCCGCTCCAGCCCTTCGCATGGACGTAGTCCTGCACGAGGCTGGAGAACCCCGTCGCCGCCACGCCAAGACCCACCGAGCCCGTCGAGAAGTCGACATCGGCATAATCCTTGGTCCGGGATGGATAGGACTGCACGCCGCCGAAGCCCCGGAAGTTCTTCATCCGCGCCACGTCCTGGTTGCCCAGCATGTACTGGATGGCATGGAACACCGGCCCCGCGTGCGGCTTCACCGCGATGCGATCCTCCGGCCGCAGCACGTGGAAATAGAGCGCCGTCATCAGCGTCGCCAGCGACGCGGACGAGGCCTGATGCCCGCCGACCTTCAAACCGTCGCCGCGATCCAGTTCATGGTTGGCATGATGGATCATGTAGGTCGAGAGCCACAGCACCTTGCGCTCCAGCTCGGCCAGCATCGCCAATGTCTCGGCACGGTCGGTGGTGTTTCGTTTGGCGATTTCTTGCATGGCGGCCTCGCATGAGCGCGGGAGATCATCGGATTGGCGCGGATTCTAGACCAGGACGACTGGCGAGGGTTTGCGAATATTGCTATACGTGGGCGCCAAATTGGTGACAAAAGCCAATATGCGGGGCCCACTTGGAAAAGACAGCCAATATTTCACTGGACTCGATTGATCGCAAACTCCTGGCGGCCCTGCAGGAGAACGGCCGGCTCACCGCCACCGAGCTGGCCGATCGCGTCGGGCTGACGACAAGTCCGTGCCTGCGTCGCCTGCGCCTGCTGGAGGACGCCGGCATCATCCGCGGCTACACCGCCCTGCTCGACCAGAAGAGACTGGGCCTGCCCGTTTCGGTTTTCGTCTCGATCAAGCTCGAGCGCCAGCAGGAGGACGCCCTGCAGAGGTTCGAGGCCGCCATCCGCCGCTGCCCCGAAGTGCTGGAATGCTACCTGATGACAGGCCCGCGTGACTACCTGCTTCGCGTCGTCGCCAGGGACCTCATGGACTACGAGCGTTTCGTCAAGGATACCCTGACCCGCATCGACGGCATCGCCAACATCGAGTCGAGCTTCGCCTTGGGCCAGGTGAAGCATAGCCACGCCCTGCCGCTGACGTGATGGATGGCGCAGCCGCCGCCCGCACGACGCAAAAGAGCGGCTGCACGCCCGGTGCGCCGCTCTTTCGAGAATTCCGTGGTGTTCCGGCCGGTCAGTCGACCATCGCGCCGAAGCGGCGGCTGATCTGGCGCTCCATTTCATCGGTCAGCACGCCGCCGTGCGTGTTGATGTAGCGCTCCACGTCCGAATCCGCCCGGCGGACCTTGAAAGCGCTCAGCGCCTTCTTGAGCATCCCGCCGAAAGTCGCCGACGTCGCCTTCGGTTCACCCATGTCGCTCGACTCGAGCGAGTCGAACATCGACAGTTCGCGTGCAAGGGCCATGATCGATCTCCTGTTTTTTGATCCTCTCCGCTCCGCCCGCAGGCGCTGCGTGGGACACTCGAGATCTAGGATTCTTCGCATCTGCACACAACTTCGCGATTGCGAAATCAGCCATGCGAATAACGCATGACTACTCTTAACTTATTTTATAAGCGTATAATTTCCTTGCCTGAACCGAGCGCTTCACTCACTGCAGCGCAACATCGGAGCCGGAACACTACCGGCGCGCCTTGCGCCACTCGTAGGCGATGATCGCCATCCCGAAAAAGCCGACGTCTGCCAAAATCTTGCCGACCAGCAACCCCAGCGTCAGGTTGCCGGTCAACTTCGGCAGCAGGTAGAGCAAGGCAGGCCGCAGCACAAAGCTGTCCAGCACCTCGGCCGGCCCGAACTCGGCGGCAAGCCTGTGTGCCGCCGCGTGGAGCACGGACCATCTCGACGCTGGCGCCGCCCGCTTCGCATGGCCGGCGGACCGCAACTCGCGCACGAAGGCGACGCCATAGAACCCTGCGTTCTCCGCCCACGTCGCCGCATACGCGATGACCGCACCGTTGTCGGTCAGGATCGATGCGCCCAGCCCACCCAGCAGCGCAAACGCCGTCGCCGCGATCTCCAATGGCACGTAGCGCCAGAACCACTCTCGTAGTTTCGTTCTCACAGGAACGACCCCGAACCACGCCGAAACGAACGGCGCCCCTTAGATCCACCCAGCCAGTTCGCGACGCACCACCGCCTCGATCACGCTCATGCCGAAGGCACTGTCGTTGAGTGCCGGCACATAGGTGAAATGGGTGCCGCCGTTGTGCTCGAAAATCTCGCGGTTCTCCACGTCGAGTTCTTCCAGGGTCTCCAGGCAGTCGGCCGAAAAGCCCGGCGCCACCAGCGCCAGCTTCCTGACGCCCGACCTGGCGAGCCGCGCCACGGTCTCGTCGGTATATGGCTGCAGCCACGGATCGTTCCCGAAACGCGACTGGAAACTGGTGATCCACCGTTCCGGCGCAATCCCCAGCATCTCGCGCACCAGCCGCGACGTCTTCAGGCACTGGCAGTGATAGGGGTCGCCCTGGTGGAGGTACTTTTCCGGCATCCCGTGGAAGGTCGCCACGATCTTCTCCGGCTCGAAGTCCAGCCCCTGGAGGTGTGCCGAGATCGATCCGGCGACGGCGCCGATATAGGCGGGATCGTCGTGCCATGACGGCGCCACGCGCACCGCCGGCTGCCAGCGCATTTTCATGAGGGCACGGAAAGCCTCGTCGCAGGCCGTTGCCGTCGTGGCGGCCGCATACTGCGGATAGAGCGGCACGAGAAGGATGCGATCGCACCCCGCCTCCATCAACGCCGCCAGCCGCGAATACGTGGTGGGATTGGCGTAGCGCATCGCCCAATCCACATGCACGTTGGGATGGCTCGCAAGCTGCGCCGCGAGCTTTTCCGCCTGCGATCGCGTGATCGTCTTCAGCGGCCCCTCGTTGCGCTCCTTGTTCCAGATCTTCGCGTAGTCGCGCCCCTTCGGACCGGGCCGTACACTCAGGATGATGAGGTTGAGGATCGGCCACCACTTCCACGCCGGCTCCTCGATGACGCGGCGGTCCGACAGGAACTCCTTCAGATACCGCCGCATCGACCAGTAGTCCGTCGCGTCCGGTGTCCCCAGGTTGAGCAGCAAGACGCCCACGCGCCCATGCCGGACGGCAGGATGGTCCTTAGGCCAGTGGCTCCGGTCTGCTTGTTCTGACTTCAGTTGCATGTCGTCGCAATCCTGCCTGAAAACGGAACGTCTGGACACCGGCGCGAAACCGCATCCGATCGTGGAGAGCCCCACCCGCCCCATCGATCGTCCAGCCGGGGCCGGAGCGCGATCCAAGCCGGAGGTGAAGGGGAAAGTGCGCGGGGAAACCCTACGCCACCGAGAAGAAGCGCCGCGGCGTACTGTCGAACTCGGGCAGCAGATGCAAGCCGGCGTCGACCAGCGTCAGATCGAACCCCGGCGTCGCCTGCGCCTCTTCGCTGATCAGCACGTCGCGCCGCAGCGTCGACGCGAGCGCCTCCATGCGGAAGACCCGGATCACATTCGGCCCCGAAAGACTGTCCTCGCCGCCCGAAACGCTGCCACCGATCGTCACCGATCCGCGATGCACGGCAATGCGGAACGCGGGATCCTGGCCGCTCCGCTGCATCTGCGACAGCGTGGCCACGGCCCGGGCGACGGCCGCCGTGCCACGATCGTCCGCGAACCAGTACGCCAGGAACCCGTCGCCGAGGAACTTGTTGATCGCCCCGCCACTCTGATCGACGATTTCCTTGCACGCGGCCATCCACTTGCCCATCAGCACCGCAAGCTCCGTCGTGGGCAGCCGCTGCGCGAGCGCCGTCGAGCCCTTGATATCCGCTACCAGCAGCCAGGATTGCAGCGTCTTCACCTGGATGATCGTCTGCTCGGAATGCCCCGCCGACTGTCGCGCCGAGGGCTTCGACATCACCTGCTGGCGAAATCTCAGGTCGGCTGGCCCGACGGCGAGCACGTCCTGATCGCGCAGCCGCGTGGCCAGTGTCACCCGGCGTCCGTTGAGATAGGTGCCATTCCCCGATCCGAGATCGATCAGCCAGAATTCGCCGTCGTCCTGCTTGTGGACGAGGGCATGACGCCGCGACACACGTCCGTCCTCGATCAGCACGTCGTTGCCGACCGCCCGGCCGATAGAGCACGTGCCGGCGATAGGCCAACTGCGTCCGTCGCTCCCTTCCAGCCAGACCACCTCGTCACTCATCACGCACCTCTAGAGTGTTCCGGTTCCGACATTTGCATCCCCTTGCAGTTCGTCCGCGTGCAAATGTCGGAACCAAAGGGAACACTCAGAACCAATTGTTTCTAGTGTAGCTTTTACATCTGACGTTTGGTCAACGACCCAGCTGCTGGCGGGTACCAAACGTCAGATGCGCTACACTCGTGTTCCGGTTCCGACATTTGCATCCCCCTGCAGTTCGTCCGCGTGCAAATGTCGGAACCAAAGGAAACACGAGCAACACTATGATTCTAGTGTAGCTTTTGCATCTGACGTTTGGTCATGGTTCCAGCCGCGAGTGGGTACCAAACGTCAGATGCGCTACACTAGTGTGGCGGATTGGAAGTCCGCTCGAAGCCCTCAGAGGACTGAGTCGGACTTTGCGGTCGGGACACGAGCGATCCTTTCGGTACGCGCGCCAATGTAGGCGCCGGTTTCCCGTTGAACAGTTGCTGGAAGCTACCGCATCCCCTCCTATGAGCCAATCAACGATCGTTGACCAGGGGCCCGCTGGGGCGACCGCCACCGGCACGGTCCAACGCAACCGCAAAGACGGCTGTTTTGCCGGGAAAAACGCCACCCGTGCGTTTGCGTACAATAGGGAAACATGCGACATGTCGCTCAAACCTTGAGTCGATGCGCGTTGGCGTCGCGCACGCGCGCTTTCCAGCGCTGCATTGCGATACCGACCCCCTTGGAGATCCGCGGATGACGGATGCACCGGAGAGCAAGGGCGCCAGCGGCGCCGCCGTGGCCGACCCGCGCGACTACGTCCAGGATGGCGCCGTCCTGCTCGGCTGCAGCCGGCAGGGTCGCGACCTCGTTCCCGAAGTGATCGAACTGCGCCTTGCCAACCGGCATGGCCTCATTACCGGCGCAACCGGCACCGGCAAGACCGTGACGTTGCAGATCCTCGCGGAAGGCTTTTCGGCCGCCGGCGTCCCAGTCTTCGCTGCCGACATCAAGGGAGATCTCTCCGGCATCGCGGTAAAGGGAGAATCCAAGCCGGTCCTGGTGCAGCGCGCCAACGACATCGGTCTCGCCCGCTATGGGCACGCCTCCTTCCCCGTGGTGTTCTGGGACATCCTGGGCGAAGGCGGCCATCCCGTCCGCGCCCGCGTCGAGGACATGGGGCCGGTCCTGCTGTCCCGCCTTCTCGAGCTGACCGAGCCGCAGGAGGGCGTGCTCAACATCGCTTTCCGCTGGGTTGCCGACCAGCGCAAGGACGGCGACGAGAACATGCGCATCGACGATCTCAAGGATCTGCGCGCGGTCATCGACGAAATGGGCAAGCGCGCCTCCGAGCTGCGCAGCAAGTACGGCAACATCGCGCCCGCGACCGTCGGCGTGATCCAGCGCCGCCTTCTCGTCCTCGAGCAGCAGGGCGCTGAAAAGTTCTTCGGCACGCCGGCGCTCGATATCAACGACCTCATCAAGATCGCGCCCGATGGCCGCGGCGTGGTCAATATTCTTGCGGCTGAAAAGCTGATGAACACGCCTCGGCTCTACTCGTCGTTCCTGCTGTGGCTGTTGTCGGAGCTCTATGACAAGCTGCCCGAGGTGGGGGATCTCGATAAGCCGAAATTCGTCTTCATGTTCGACGAGGCGCACCTCCTGTTCAATGGCGCGCCACAGGCCCTGCTCGACCAGATCGAGCGCGTGACGCGCCTCATCCGCTCCAAGGGCGTCGGTGTCTACTACGTGACACAGAGCCCTGGCGACGTGCCGGACCGCATCTCCGCCCAGCTCGGCAATCGCATCCAGCACGCCTTGCGCGCGTTCACGCCCAAGGAGCAGAAGGCGATCCGCGCCGCCGCCGAGACGTTCCGCGCCAATCCCGAGTTCGATACCGAGCGCGTGATCCAGCAGCTGCAGACCGGCGAGGCCCTCGTCTCCGTGCTCCACAACAAGGGCGAGCCCTCGGCCGTGCAGCGCACTCTGATCCGCCCGCCGATGTCGCGGGTAGGCCCGCTGTCGCTGGACGAGCGCAACCGGCTCATCGCCGCCGACGCTGCCAATCGCAAGAAATACCAGGAAACGACCGACGACGAATCCGCCTACGAACGATTGAATGTCCTCAATTCACCGGTCGGTCAGGTGAAGGACAAGATTCGCCGCTTCGGCAACCTGTTTGGCATCAAGCGCTGAGCATCCCGCGTAGCGCAGGACGAAGAAAGGGAAAACAGATGGGCGTCCGCTTCCAGAAGCGCATCCGGATCTTCCCGGGGGTCTACATCAACCTGTCGAAGTCGGGCGTCAGCGCCAGCGTCGGCGGCAAAGGTGCGACGGTGAACGTCAATGCCGCGGGCAAGCGCATGGTGACGTTCGGCATCCCCGGCACCGGTCTCAGCTATCGTGCACCGCTCAGCAATGCCATCCTGCTGGCGCTGATCGGCGTCGCCATCGTGGCAGCCATTGCCTTCTACCTGTTCCCGATGCAGGTCGGCATGCTGTTGCACTGGTGGCAGCCGAAGTGGTTCCCGCTGCCCGTGCCGGCGCCCGTCGCGGGCTGATCGCAAGCCAGCGCCGTTTGCGGAGGTTCAGGCCTGGGCCTGGGCCGCCGCCGGATCGCGCACCGCGAGGAACTGCGAGTTCTCCATCGTCATCAGAAGCTCGTCGTCCTGGTTGAGGATCTCGTGCTTCATCTTGCAGATGCCGACGCCGGGACGCGAGCGCATCAGGCGCTTCTCCAGGCACACCGTCCGCGCCTTCAGCACATGGCCGGGACGCACGGGCTTCATCCAGCGAACCTCGTCGATCCCGGCAGCCCCCATGCCGGCCGCATTGTTCAGGTAGCCATCGCACATCATGCGCATGAACATCGCGCACGTATGCCATCCCGACGCGCACAACCCCTTCACCAGCGACAGCTTCGCCGCCGCCTCGTCGATGTGATGGGGTTGCGGATCGAAGGCGCGCGCGAACGAGAAGATCTCCTCCTTCGTGACCGGATACGACCCGTAGGTCATAACTCTGCCGACCTCGATATCCTCCCAATGGAGCTTATCCGCCGCATCCGTTGCCATCGTCCGCCTGCCCTCGTCCTGCCGTAACCGGTTGCGCCTCGTCACGCGCACGGTTCAGCTTAGCACGCCGCACGTCCCCGCGGCTCGCGCGACCTACCGTTCGCAGGCGTCGCACGGCCGACAGCGACGTTCATCTGACGCACCGAAGCGCCGGAACCATCGCATCACGCTTTCGTGATCAATTAATAATTGTCGTTCATTTCGTGTCCCGACCGCAAGGTCCGTCTCAGTCCTCCGCGGGCTCGGAACGGACTTCGCAGTCGAAGGGACACGAGCAAGATCATTGACACGAGCAAGCAACAGAGCTGTTCGCCACAGCCAGCGCAAATCACTCTGGTCTCACCTCTCCCCCCGGTTCCCCGGCCAAGCGGACGGGCGGAAGCCCGACCGCGCCGAGCCGGGGTCTTTCCCGGTGCCGTCGGGCACGGCGCCGCAGCGTCCGTCGCAAACCGAACCGCGATGGATCCCGGATCGCCGCGCGTCGCGCGCCGTCCGGGAAACCGGAGAATGTGGCGTGAAGACTTGTTCGCCACAGCCAGCGCAATTTGCCCTGGTCTCGCCTCTCCCCCGTTTCCCCGGCCAAGCGGGCGGGCGGGAGCCCGGCCGCTGCCCGAGCCGGGGTCTTTCCCGGTCCTGTCGGGCACAGCGTCGCAACGTCCGTCGCAAACCGAACCGCGATGGA
Source organism: Hyphomicrobiaceae bacterium (assembly GCA_041397775.1). Taxonomy (GTDB): domain Bacteria; phylum Pseudomonadota; class Alphaproteobacteria; order Rhizobiales; family Hyphomicrobiaceae. The sequence goes on from JAWKWB010000007.1 coordinate 333,921, forward strand.
TCCCGGATCGCCGCGCGTCGCGCGCCGTCCGGGAAACCGGGGGAGTGTGGCATCATGATTGGAAGTCCGCTCGACGAGTTCGCCGCGAGAATGGAGCGGACTTCCAATCCGCCACACTCGTGTCCCGACCGCAAAGTCCGTCTCAGCCATCGGCTGGCTCGGAACGGACTTTGTGGTCAAAAGGGACACGAGCAAACACATTGGCTTAGTGTGGCGTCATGATTGGACGTCCGCTCGACGAGTTCGCCGCGAGAATGGAGCGGACTTCCAATCCGCCACACTAGCAATTCACGCTGGGCTCACCATCTACTCGAAATGCTGGTTGGGAATGGCGGCGGTCGCGACAGTGGCTTCTGAAGCTCTCCATGGCAGTGGTGGTTGCCTCCACGTCGTTCCTGGCCGGTCCTGAGTTTCAGACCGGCTTGCACTTCCCCCACAGGACCCCGCTACCTCCCTGGCGGCGGTCCCTCCTCCCCCGGGCGGCGCACCCTCCCGCGCCGGTCCGGGGCCTTTCTCCCTCCATCGCCGCGCCGCCTGCCATCTGCGTCCGGCATCGCCGCAAGGACACTCTGACGCTGGTCCTTGTACGGCCGCTTTTCTCATTGACGAACGCCCGGCTCTCGGCGCACCGCTTGCGCATCAAGAATGGAGGTTCGAATGACATCTTCGTTTTCACGCCGCGAGGCGCTCTTCCTGGGTGCCGGACTGGGCGGTCTCGCGCTCGGTACGCTGCCCGCAGCAGCTCAGGCCAAGTTCTTCCGCATCGGCACAGGCGGCACAGGCGGCACGTACTATCCCGTTGGCGGCATCATCGCGAACGCGATCTCCAGTGACAAATTGAACCTCAGCGCGGTCGCCAGCAACGGCTCCGTCGCCAACGTCAACGCCATCGTCGGCGGTTCGCTCGAATCGGGCTTCGCCCAGGCCGATGTCGCCACCTGGGCCTACACCGGCACG
>JAWKWB010000008.1:0-162500 GCA_041397775.1 Hyphomicrobiaceae bacterium
TGCCCGGCGAGGACGGTCTGACGCTCGCCCGCGAAATACGCGCCCAGAAGAACATCCCCATCATCATGGTCACCGGCAGGGATGACCCCATCGACCGCGTCGTGGGCCTCGAGCTGGGCGCCGACGACTACATCACGAAGCCGTTTCATCTCCGCGAGGTGCTGGCGCGTGTACGCGCCGTCCTGCGCCGCTACGAAGCCGGCAACGCCGCGCCGAAGGCCGAGGAAAGCACCGAGAGCGACTGCAATTTTTCATTCGACGGCTTCATGCTCAACACGGCCCGCCGCGAATTGAAGTCGCAGGACGGCGCGCTGCATCCGCTGACGACCGCCGAGTTCAACATGCTCAAGATGTTCGTCGAGCGGCCCACGCGCGTGCTCTCGCGTGACGCCATCATGGACCTCCTGAAGGGGCACGATTGGTCGCCGCTCGACCGCTCGATCGACACGCTCGTCGCCCGTCTGCGCAAGAAGATCGAGGCCGACGTCGACAACCCCCAGCTCATCAAGACGGTACGCGGCGTCGGCTACGTGTTCGCCATCGACGTCCGCCGCGCTTGACGGTGCGGGTACTGGCGACAGCCGCCGCCCCTACACGACCTTGTCGCTGATCGTCTGCGGAACGGGGCGCGTCGCCGCGAAGGACGGCCGCTGCTCCATGCGGTCGCTATAGGCGGCAAGGTTGGGATGAACCGAACGCCAGTCGTAGTCCGGATCGCGAACGCTCAGGTAGCGCAGAACCGTCGCGGCAGCGATGTCGCCGAGCCCGAACGTGCCGCCGACGGCGAATTCCCGGCTGCCGATCTGGCGCGCCAGTTCCCGCAGGCCACCGTCGATCTTGCGTTGCTGCCGCGCGATCCATTCCGCGCTCTGCATGTCCCGCGCACGATGCCGTTCCCAGAACATCAACACGAAGGCATCGCACACCCCGTCGGCGATGACCTCGAGCTGCCGTGCCGCAAGCCTGGCCTCGCGTTCCGCCGGCACCAGCGACGGCTCGGGATGATAGGCCTCGATCCATTCCAGGATGTAACGCGACTCGTAGACGCTGCGGCCATCATCCGTGATGAGGACGGGCAGCTTCTCCAGCGGGTTGTACTTCGGCGTCTGGGTCGTGCTGTCCCATGGCACCTCCGTGATCAGCTCGAACGGAATGCCTTTTTCCAGCAACGCGATGCGCACCTTGCGCGCATACGGGCTCGGCGTCGCGCTCAGCAGCTTGTACATGGTCCTGCCTCGAAGTCGGGTTGGATCGGTCGTGTGGCACGGCGCCCTGCTCACGATGCCAGGAAGGCCTTCATGCGATCGTTTGCAAGTTCGGGCACCTCGAAGTGCACGAAATGTCCGGCATCCTCGGCCTTCTCCAGCGTGACGCTCTCGAAGTAGTCGTCGAGCTTGTCCGAAAAGTCGTAGCGCAACACTGGATCGTGCGCCCCCCACAGCAGATAGGTGGGTGCTGCGATCTTCGGGATGGGAAGCGCGCCCTCGGTCATCATCCGCCGCCGAAACCGCGCCACGCCGACGTACCAGTCGAACCCGCCCTGGACGTTCCCGGGCTGCATGAAGTTGTCCACCCACTCCTCGAGGTACGGCTCGAACGCCTGCTTCTGATGGCACCAGTGCGTCAGGAAATGCCGGAAATAGATGCGGCACGCCTCGCGCGAGGAGCCGACCAGCGCGGCAGCGAAGTCCTTCTGGTGGAACTGCTGGTACCAGGTCTCGGGAAAATGGCGGTAGTCGCCCCACCGCTGCCCGATCCCGGGATAGGCGCAATTGAAAAAGAACAGCTTTTCGACCCGTTCCGGCCACGCCAGGGCAAAGTTCTGCGCCACGAACGAGCCGACGTCGTGCGAAACGATCGAGAAGCGTTCCAGGCCCAGCGCATCGGCCAGGTCGCGCAGGTCTTTCGCCAGCAGTTGTGGCGGCGTGCCATCCGCTGGACGTTCGACGCGCGATCGCGTAGCTCCGAAACCGCGAAGATCCGGAGCGATGCAGTCGAACTGCGCGGCCAGGTCCGGCAGATTGTGCAGCCAGGTGCGCTTGAACTCGGGCCAGCCGTGCAAAAACACGACCGGCGGCCCCTTTCCGGCGCGCACGACACTGATGTCGAGTTCGGCCGTCTTCACGACGCTGCCATGCCAGTCGATGTTCATGGACACTTCTTTCCGGGTAGGTTGATCGGCCACAGTGAACTATGGGCGCCAGATGATCACAAGATGCCTGTCTGCGATGCTGGTTCTGGCGGGGGTGCACGCCCTCGCCGCCATCCCGGCGGCCGCCGCGGATCAGAGCCTCCTGGCGCGCTGCTGGCCGGCGACCACCCTTGCCGCAGCCCCCGGCGAACGCAAGCCGCACCGCCGCGATGCCGGCCGCGACCCCGCAATTCCCGCCGCAGACCTTCCCAGCACCTCCCCTGTCCCGCACGCCCTGCGCGGAGTCGTCCGCCGTGTGAAGCTGCCGCCCGGCAGGAAACTGGTCGCCCTCACCCTCGACATGTGCGAGCAGCGCGGCGAGATCGCAGGCTATGACGGCCCGGTCATCGATACGCTGCGCGCCAACGGCGTACGCGCCACCATCTTTGCCGGCGGCAAATGGATGATGTCGCATCCCGAGCGCGCGCAACAGCTTTTGGCCGACGCTGCACTCGAAATCGGCAATCACGGCTGGGCCCATCGCAATGTGCGCGGTCTCACGGGCCATGAACTCGCGCAGGAGATTTTGGGCCCACAGGCAGCCTTCCAGGTCATCCGTGCCAGGCTGGCCCAGCGCGCCTGCGTCGCGGGCGCCGCACGAACGCTGCCCTCCCGGCTGGGGCTCTACCGCTTCCCGTTCGGAGCGTGTCGCCCGGCAGCCCTCGATGCGCTGGCGGGCAACGGTATGCTGGCCATCCAATGGGACGTGTCGACCGGCGACAGCGCGAAGTCCGAAACGACGCATGGCATCGTCCAGGCGCTGCTGAACGAGGTGAAGCCCGGCTCGATCGTGCTCGCGCACGCCAACGGCCGCGGCCACCGCACCGCCGACGCGCTCGCCATCGCCATTCCGAAACTCAAGGCGCGTGGCTATACCTTCGTCACCGTGTCGGAACTCCTCGCGGCTGGAAAGCCCGTCATCGTGCCCACCTGCTACGACCGCCGTCCCGGCGACACCGATCGCTACGACAACCTCTTCGCGCCGCGCGCACGCCCCGCCCCCAAGCCCATCGCCCGCAAGGACGCCCCGAATGTCCGATCCCCCTTTTCCGATTGACCCTGGCCCCATCGGCACGACGCGCGATGGCCGCCCGATTGCGATGTGCGCGATGACGCCCCAGGCGGCCGCCGCACTCGGCCCCGCAATGGCGGACATCGACCCTTGGGCACGGCTCGGCGTCGAAGCGGCGCTGTTCACCAGTTTCCTCGCCCGCCACGAGGCGGGAGCCTATCGCTATCGCATCGTCGTGGACGACATGGACGCAGGCATCTGCGTCGTTCGCGATCCCTGGCTGTCGGGCCCCTACCTGAACCTGTTGGGCCTCGTTCCCCAAGCGCAGGGGCAGGGCGTCGGCAAGGCCGTGCTTCAGTGGCTCGAAGCCCGGGCACGAACTGCGAAACACCGCAATCTCTGGCTCTGCGTCTCGTCCTTCAACGACAACGCCCGCCGCATCTACGAGCGCGCCGGATACACCCACCTCGCCACGATCGACAGCCTCTCCTTCGACGGCTTCGACGAGCACCTGATGCGCAAGCGGCTGCATTCGAGCCCGGCCTGATCCACCGCGCACGCGCTTCGCGATAGCCCGCCATTTCGCCGCAGGAGGCGACAGCAGCAGGACCGGCACACGTCTGGGGCGTCGTTCACGGTCGTTTGATTGACTCGTGTTCAGGATTGCCTTGCCTCTGAAATGAACGTTGGTTAATTTAATTCCATCGAGAACGGGCGACGACAGTCAGAACCGCGAAACTGCCAAGCCCGATCAAGCAACCCGGACCAAACGGAGACTTCCCATGAAGACCATCTTCGGCGCCCTCCTCGCTCTCGGCGTCCTCGCTGGCGCAGCCAACGCCGCCCCCGTCGGCACCCAGAACGACACGGTCATCGCGTACGGCTGCGGCTACGGCTACTACGGTCACTGAGCCGGGAGCCCGGAACGCGTACCCCATATTTGCAAGTCATACTTGCCGTCAGGCCTCCGGCTCCCCGCGCCGGAGGCCTCTTTCGTCCCGCGTCAGCCCGCCGCCACGCGCAACTGACGCTTGAGCACCTTGCCGCCGGCATTGCGCGGCAACGGCTCGCCCTGCAGCGTCAGGCTTTCGGGGATCTTGTAGTCCGCCAGCTTGCCGACGCAGTGCCGGCGTAGCTCGCCCAGATCGAACCCGGTCCGCGCCACGACGACGGCATGCACCCGTTCTCCCAGCACCGGGCAGGGGCGCGCCACGACGGCCGCCTCCTCCACCAGCGGATGGGCGGCAAGCACGTTCTCCACCTCCACCGAATAGATCTTGAAGCCGCCTCGGTTGATCATGTCCTTGGCCCGGTCGAGCAGCGTCAGATAGCCGTCCGCATCGAGAGACCCGATGTCGCCCGACCGCCAGTAGCCGCCGACGAGCCCATCGCGCGTCGCCTCCCGGTTCTGCCAGTAGCCCGGCACGACGTTGGGACCGCGCAACCAGATCTCACCGGCCGCGCCCGCGGGCAGTTCGCAGCCGGCCTCGTCCATGATGCGAATGTCGGCCACCGGCACCGCGCACCCCACCGCCGCGCGCCGCGCCGCCATCTGGTCCGGCGGCATCAGTACGACTGGCCCCGTCGTCTCGGTGGAACCATAGGCATTGAACAGCCGCAGGCCCGGCAACTTCCCGGCAAGCTCGCGGATCGTCACCTCCGGCATCGGCGCACCGCCGAAGCCGCCGATCCGCCACGCCCCGAAGTCCAAGCGGTCCATTTGCGGCTGCATCAGGCACAGGCTGTACATGGCCGGCACCATCACCGTATGCGTCATGCGCTCGCGCGCCGCCAGTTCCAGGAACGCCTCGGCCTTGAACGTGGGCATCACGATCAGCGTGCCCGCCACCCGCATCATCAGGGCGAGACCGGCCGTCAGGCCCGTCACATGGCTGAGCGGCACGGACACGACGGACCGTTCCGCTTGCGTCAGGCCCATGCAGGCCTCGTAGATCATCACTGCGTGAATGATGCTCATGTGCGTGAGCATGGCGCCCTTCGGCCGTCCCGTCGTGCCTGACGTGTAGAGGATCGCCGCCGTCTCCTCTTCCCCGATCTCAGGCGGCGCGATCGCGCCACCGCCCGCGAGCGCGTCGAACCCGAAGGGCCACGCCTCCCTGGCGCCGATCGCGATGCGATGCGCCAGCGCCGGCACGTCGGCTGGATCCGGGATGCGCGCTGCAAGGCCGGCGTCGAACAGCAGAACCTTGGCACCGCTGTGCCCGATGACGAAGGCGAGTTCCGGCCGCTCCTCGCGGATATTCAACGGCACCACGATGGCACCGAGCCGCAACGTCGCATGCCATGCGACGACGTGGGAGACACCGTTCGGCAGCAGCAAGGCGACCCTGTCGCCCCGCCCCACCCCGAGACCGGCGAGCCCCGCCGCCACATGCCCCGCTAGCCTGTCCATCTCGCGATAGCTGATCCGCGCGCCCGCACACACGAGCGCTTCCCCATCACCGCGTCGCGCGACGGCCTCCCCCAGCATTTCCGGCAGGTTGCGGGGACGCTCGGCAAAGCATCGGTCCACCCGAACCCCATAATGCCGCTCGTGCCGGATGTCCGGAATATTGCCCAGCCAATGCATGTCCACCCTCCTGGAGACACGTCCGGGCCTTGTGTCCGGGGCCCGGTTCGTGCAGTCCGTTGGTGGGTAATCTAGCGCGGCAGCCCGAGGGGAGCGAGCGATGCAGTTCAACAAGGTATTGGTGACGGGGGCAGGCGGCCTCATGGGCCGATATGTCGTGGCCGAGCTGGCGCCGCATACCACCGTGACCGGGCTCGACCTGGGTCCGGCAGATGGCGTTGCAGAGCACACCATCGGCAGCATCGAGGACAAGGATGCCGTTGTGCGGGCCATGCAAGGCTGCGATGCCGTCATCCAGATCGCCGGCCGGCCGAACCAGTGGGCCGGCACCGGTACCGAGATCATCCAGACCAACACGGTCGGCGTATGGAACATCCTCGAAGCTGCCGAGGAGGTGGGCGTCCGCCGCGTGATCGTGACATCGAGTGATTCCGTCGTCGGCTACACGGTGTTGCATGGCGCCATGATCCCGCCCGACTATCTGCCGGTCGACCTCGCGCATCCCTTGCGCCCCACCGACCCCTACGCACTGAGCAAGGTGCTGGGCGAGCGCATCGCCCGCAGCTTTGTCGATCGCGGCAAGCTGGAAGTGACCGTGATCCGCCCCGTCTACGTCCTCTACCCGGAATTCGAAGGCGAGGTGCGGGCCCGCGCGGAACGCCCCGATACCTACAAGGGCCCCGAAGCTGGCGGCCGCCAACCGGCCGGAGGAGGCGCCATGTGGCACTACGTCGACCCGCGCGACGTGGCCCGCGCCTTCCGGCTGGCACTGGAAGCGGAGACGCCGGGCTTTGGACCCTATTTCATCTCGGGCGCCACCACGCTGGCCCCCGATCCCACCGTCTCCCGCCTCGAGAAGCGCACCGGCCGGGACATCGAGGTCCGCGATCCCGCCGTATACCAGCGCAACCCCTATGCCCCGCTCTATGATCTGTCCCCCGCGCGCGAACATCTGGGCTACGAGCCGGTCCACGATCTGCGCAAGAAGCTCGTGCCTCGTGTCCCGACCGCAAAGTCCGTCTCATTCCCTGGCGAGCGTTGAACGGACTTTGCTGTCGAGGGGACACGAGCAAGACCATTGAATGAGTGTGCCGTCGCGATTGGAAGTCCGCTCGACGAGCCAGCATCATAACCAGCACGGATCACTCTGGCCCCACCTCTCCACCGGTTCCCCGGCTCGGCGCGGGCGGGCGGAAGCCCGACCGCGCCGAGCCGGGGTCTTTCCCGGTGCTGTCAGGCACAGCGTCGCCACGCCCAACCACGGCATTGCCACCACCCGCCGCCACGTCCGTCGTAGCCCGCACCGCGATGGATCCCGGATCGCCGCGCGACGCGCGCCGTCCGGGAAACCGGGGGAGAGGATAGGGCGCAATTTCCGCGAAACCGGGGAGTGTGGCGAATGGAAATCCGATGCCCGGTACGACGACGGACCTCGACGCCCGAGCGACGGCACGCTTCGCGCCGTTGCTCCCGCGCCTGTTATCGGCGCACCGAGGGCCGCCTCAGCGGATGCACTCCCACAGGTGCTGTTCGTGATCGAGATGCTCGATCTCCTGCCCCTTGAAGTCGCCGCGCGAAACGATCCCCCAGATCTTGTCGCCATCGACGACTGGCAGATGCCGAAATCCATGCTCGGACATCAGCCGAAGGGCGTCGATGGCGCGTTGCTCGGGCGTGATCGTGATCGGGTTCCTGGTCATCGCCTCCGAAAGCGGCGCGCCCGCGTCGTCCAGCCCCTTCGCGAGAAAGCGCACCGCGTCGCGTCCCGTGAAGATGCCCGCAAGCTTGCCCTTGGCGTCCTGGACCAGGACGGAACCGACGCATTTCTCCCACATCCGGCAGCAGGCTTCCTTGACGCTGGCGTCGTCGGGAAGAATGAGCGGCATCTGGTCCTTGACGATGTAGTGAACCTTCCGATTGGTCATGATCTGGCTCCTCTCGGGCGATGCCGCGCTGCCACGCCTCGCGCGGGCCTCAGATCGTCGGCATGTGCCGCTTGCCGATCCTCAGGCGGTCGTCGATCTGCTTGACGCCTGGCGTTTCGTTGATGAGCACGGTCAGCGCCTTGCGCTGGTCCTCCGACACGGCCATGCCCCACATCGAGACGACACCGTCGGCGACCGTGAGATTGATGTAGCTGTCGAGCAGCCACTTGGCCTTCTTCATCCTCTCCAGGATCTGGGCCTGCAGGTCGCTATCGGTGACGGCCGCGGGCACACGCTCCATGGCTTTCTTGCTCAACGCGCGCACGATGTCGCCGCGCGTGATGAGGCCGACGAGCCTGCCCTCCTTGATCACCGGCAGACGCTTGAGGTTGTGCTTCTCCAGGAGGTTGACGACGTCCTGCAACTCGGTGTCCTCCGCCACGGAAACGATGTGGCGGGACATGATGTCGTCCACCAGCATGCCGTGTGTCTTGGCGAACTCCCGGGCCAGCCTGTCGGGATCTGCAAACGCCCTCAGCCAGGACTTCCGCGGCTTTTCCGTGCCGATCTCGGCGCGATGCAACAGATCGCTCTCGCTGATGATCCCGACCACGTGGCCGTCGTCCGCAACTACGGGAATGCCACTGATGCGCTTCTCCGCAAGCAGGGCAGCAACCTCGCGAACAGCCGTCGATGGGGTGACTGTGACGACCCCGCGCGTCATGACCTCGTGCGCTTTCATTGTTCCGATCTCCTGCGCTAATTCAGTGGCGCAATGCTGGCGCCGATCTCGGCGAAGGCGCCTTGACCTTCATCAAGAACACACGAACCGGCGACTGATGGCGAAACCGATTACGGCCCCGGCCGGGGGCGAGGACGGCTATCCCCCGGCGCGGGATCGCGGTCGGGTGCCGACGTCACGATGGACACCGCCGGCTTCGGCTGCCAACCTCGACGCGAACCGGAAGCCATCGTCGGCACCCCGGACAACCCGCGAGGAACGAGAAACATGGCCAAGACGCCCAAGTCCCGGAAGCCGTCGGCGATCATTACGGGCGCCGGCTCCGGCATCGGCCTGGCAACGGCAGAGTTGCTCATCGAAAAGGGCTGGGCGGTCGCGTTCCTCGACGTGAACGAAGCCAGCCTGGCGGAGGCCCGCAAGCGCCATGGCAAGGCGAAGGGCATGCGCTTCGTGCCCCTCGACGTGACCGATGAAACGGCGGTGGAGCGCGCCATCGCCGAAACGGCGGAGGCCTTCGGCGGCATCGATGGCGTCGTCAATTGCGCCGGCATCGCCGCCGACAAGCACCTCTTCGATACTCCCGTCGATCTGTTCCGCAAGATCCTCGACGTCAACGTCGTCGGCACATTCCTGGTAGGCCGTGCCGCCGCACGCGTCATGCGCGACAAGTCCGGTGGCGCGATCGTCAACATCGCGTCGATATCGGGCCTGCGCGGATCCAAGGGCCGCTCCGCCTACGGCGCGTCGAAGGGCGCCGTCGTCACCCTCACCCAGGTCATGGCCAACGATCTCGCGCCCTACGGCATCCGGGTCAACGCGGTGGCGCCCGGCCCTGTCGAGACGCCGATGGTCAAGGCGATCCACACGCAGGCGGACCGCGACCTCTACCACCGCTACATCCCGATGAACCGCTACTGCACGCCCGCCGAAATCGCGAGCGTCGCTCACTTCCTGCTCGACGGCACGCAGTCCAGCTATGTCACCGGCGAGATCATAGCCGTTGATGGTGGCTATCGCGGGGCCGGTATCATTACCGATCGCTGAACCACGCAGCCTCCATCCTCAAGCGAGGATGGAGCCTTCCGTCAGCAATGCCTGCGCGTCGATGCCGTGCACGTTGCTGAGCAGCGCCACATCCTCGAACGTGCCGCCAATATTCACCGACACGAGCGAGCCGCTGTTGGTGTCCGTGACGTTGACGACCTCGCCGATATCGGCCCACGCCTGCGACCCGACCAGATGCGCTACGTCGAGGACGTCTTCGCCGATGGTGAAGTCGGTGATCGTATCGACGCCCAGGTGCACGCCGCTGCTCACGACGTCCTTGGCCGACCCCCACGAGAACGTGTCCGCACCGCTGCCGCCCGTCAGCGTGTCTGCGCCGCCCAGGCCGCGGATCACATCCGAGCCGTCGCCGCCGTTGATCACGTTGTCGTTCTTGTCCCCCTTGATGACATCGTCGAACGAGCTGCCCACCACACTCTCGAAGCTGGCGAGCGTATCGTTGCCCATGCCGACTGCGGACTTGGCCGAAAGATCGATCACCATGCCGTTCTGCGCCATGGAGAAGTCGACGGTATCGAAGCCCGAGCCGCCGTTCAGCACGTCGTCGCCCAGGTCGCCGAAGACCAGGTCGTTGCCGCTGCCCCCGTTCACGCTGTCGTTTCCATCGCCGCCAATCAGCGTGTCGTTGCCCGAGTCGCCGGACAGGACGTCGTTGCCATCGCCGCCCAGCAACGTGTCGTCGCCCGAGTTGCCGGAAAGCTGGTCGTCGTCGGCGCCGCCGTCCACCACGTCGTCGCCCTTGCCCGCAAGCACCGTATCGTTGCCGGCTCCGCCGTCGACGAGGTCGTTCCCGTCCTGCGCGGAGATGCTATCGGCCCCGTCGCTGCCGTTGATCGCATCCTGCGTGCCGCTGCCGATGATCGTGTCGTCGCCCAGCGTGCCATCCATCATGACGTAGGAACCGCTGCCGCTGAGTGACAACGGACCCCGCGTCGTGCCCGAGATGTCGTTGTCCGTCACGACATTGCTGCCGGTACCGAAGCTCCCTTCCTCGATGCTGTAGCGAGACAGTACGGTGCCGTTCGAGGAGATCTGGTTGCCGGAGATTAGATTGTTCTGGGCCTCGTAGAGGTGCCCGTAGACGGTGTCGTCGTAGGAGACGATCTGGACTTCCGAGTACCCGTCGGCCTGCGACTGCGAGTTGTCGTGGATGTTGTTGCCTTCGACGGTCACGTCGGACGAGCCGTAGATGCGCACGCCGTTGCGGCCGTTGTCGTAGATCTCCATGCCCGTCACGACGACGTCGTGGGACATCTGCACGAGAACGCCCTCGCGGCCGTTGCCGTAGGACGAGCCACCCTGCAGCGTGATGCTGTTGGACGTGAGAATGTCTTCACTGCCGCGCTGGATAACGAAGCCGGCGCCGCCATTGTCGTGCGCGGTATTGTCGGTGAGAAGGATATCGCTCGAAGTCGTTACGAAGTTGAAGCCGTGCCGGCCGTTGGCGTACGAGGCATTGCCGCTCACCTCGGAATTCACCGTGTAGTCGAGCACGAAGCCGTCGACGCCGTTGTCGTGCGCGACGCTGTCGGTGATGGACAGGCGCTCGGTCTGCTCGTGCGGATCGAAGCCGTAGCGCGAGACTTCCTGGATCTCGACGCGCGTCACATAGACGTCGGAATCGCGGATCGTCTGGCCGGGCTCGGGGCCCGTGAAGAAGCCGTCGACGCGGCCCGTGGTGTTGTCCTGGTTGCCGTCGATCGTGAAGTCGGCGATGCCGAAGTTCGTCGTCTCGACACCCCAGGTGCTGCGTACGATGCCCGTGACGTCCGCGGACGAGCCGTCGACGAGCCGCAAGGTGGATTCGCCCATCCCCGCGCCCTTGAGGAAGACGTTGTCGTCGAGATGGACGCAGCCGTAGCCATCCTCGGCCATGGCCACGCCCCACACGCCCGGCGGGATGTACACGATGCCACCGCCGGCGGCGTTGGCGGCATTGATGGCGGCCTGGATCATCGGCGTGTTGTCGACCGCCGGATCGGCCACCGCGCCGAAATCGCGGATATCGAAGACGTCGTTGCCTGTCGGCGTACCCGTGGCGAAGAATGCGGCCGGGGGTTGATAATCGTAAATCGGGCGATCCGTAATTCCGTCGGAAACGAAATTCGAACCCGCATCCTGAAGCGACATCCAACTCTCCCCGGTACTGATGAACCGGGCCAAGATGCGCGGCCAGGGATTACGAACTCCCTGCCGCATTCGGTAAAATGCCGTCTATTCCCAGCGCTAGGGGCAAAAGCGACGGCCTATGGATAAGCCCTGGTAACGGGCATCATGTGCTTTCGAGGGAAATTTTCCCTGCTTTTTGCACAAACGTCACGCAGCCGCCCAGTCCGCGATTTTCCGCAGGAACGCCATGCACCGGTCCAATTCCCTGGCATCGAGGAATTCGTTGGGCTGGTGCGCCTGATCGATGCTTCCCGGACCGATGACGACCGTCGAGCATCCCGCCGCCTGGAAGTGGCTCGCTTCCGTGCCATAGGGCACCGCATACGTCTCGTTCTGCCCGATGATCTTCAGCGCGAGCGTGCGCGCCTCCGAGCCTTCGCCGGAATCGAACGGCGGCAGCACCCCCAGCGTGTGCGTCTCGATGTTGCAGTCGGGATGGACCTCGCGCATCCACGGCAGGAGTTCGCGCTCCGCAAAGTCCTGCAGCTCCCGCGCCATGCCCAGCGCATCGGTGCCGGGCATGGCGCGCACGCCCCAGGTGAACGAGCACTTCGGCGGGATGATATTGTGCGCGATGCCGCCCTCGATGCCGCTGACCGTGATCGAGGCGTACGGCGGATCGAAACGCGGGTTCGTCAGCGCCGCCTTGTGGCGCTCCTCGATGCGCCCCAGCTCGCTGATCAACGCGCCGGCGACGCGGATGGCACCAACCCCGAGCTGCGGCTTGGAGGAATGCGCGTCCTTGCCGGTAATGTCGGTCCGGAAGCGATAGCCGCCCTTGTGCGCGTCCACCACCGACATCAGCGTCGGCTCGCCGACGATGACGAGGCGCGGCTTGGGAACGGTCTTCTCGAACTCGGCGATCATCGGCTTGACGCCGGTGCATCCCACTTCCTCGTCATAGGAGAGGATGATGTGGATCGGCGTCGTCAGCTTGCGTGTCACCAGTTCGGGCACCATGGCCAGCGCGCACGCGATGAACCCCTTCATGTCGCACGTGCCGCGGCCATAGAGCAGCCCGTCCCGCTCCACCATCTCGTAAGGGTTGGTGTCCCAGGGCTGGCTCGTCGTCGGCACCACGTCCATGTGCCCGGAAAGTCCGATACCCGGCTTGTCCTTCGGTCCGATGGTCGCGAACATGTTCATGTGGATGTCATCGTCCGCCGGGAGCATCGTGGCGTCCACGCCATGCCCCGCGAGATAGTCACGCACCCATTCGGCCATGGGAATGTTCGTCTTGTCGCTCGTCGTATCGAAGGCGACGAGTTCCGCCAGAATCTCCTTGGGCGAGAGCTTGCGGGGCTGGCGGGCGGACGACATCGGATTTCCTTTCAGGGTTTCGAAACATCGATAACGGGCCGGCGCCCCGAAGGGCCGCACGGCATCAGCGGCGCGCCAGTTTCTCTTTCAGGCGCGCTCCGGTGAAGGGGCTAACGAACGACGACACGTCGCCGCCCATCTGGGCAATCTGCCGAACGAGTGTCGCCGTGATGTGCCGGACGCCGGGGCTGGCGGGCAGGAACACCGTCTGCACGCCCGGCGCCATGGCGGCATTCATGCCGGCCATCTGCATCTCGTAGTCGAAATCGGTTCCGTCGCGCAGGCCGCGAAAGATGGATGTCGCCCCCGCCGTTCGCGCGGCATCGACCGTCAGCCCGCCGAACTCCACTGTCTCGATCCGGCAACCGGTCTCCTTGGCGATTGCCGCCGTGTCCGCCTGGATCAGCGCGATCTTTTCCTGCGTTGGAAACAGCGGCGTCTTGCCCGGATGCACGCCGATGCCGATGACGAGGCGATCCACCATGCGCGCAGCATGCTCGATGACGTCGAGATGGCCATTGGTGATCGGGTCGAACGACCCCGAGTAGAACCCAGTGCGTGTCATGTCGCGCTGCCTTGTCCGAACCTTGTTGTGCTGCGCGTATTGCCTAGCACGAGGTATCCCTTGGGACCAAGTTGGCCCTGCCGTCTCACCCCAGCATGCGCGTGACGATCTCGAACGCATCGCGCGACAGCGGCGAGGCGTCCTTGATGCGACGCAGCGTTTCCTCTGCCTTCGCCCGGCGCTCCGCCTCCAGCGTGCGCCAGCTCCGAAAGGACGTGAGGAGCCGCGCCGCAATCTGCGGATTGAACTTGTCGATCGCCAGGATGCTGTCGGCGACGAGCTCATAGCCTTTGCCGTCCGGCCGGTTGAACATCACCTGGTTGGCCGCGAACGAGCCGATCAGCGAGCGCGCCTTGTTCGGGTTGGTCAGCGACATCAGGGGATGCTCGAGCAGCTTGCGCACCGTCGCCAGCGTGTTCGGCAGGCTGGACGCGGCCTGCATGGCAAACCAGCCGTCGATCACCAGATGATCGCCCTGCCAGCGCTTGTAGAAGCGCTCGACGGCCGCCTCGCGCTCCGGCCCGCGCACGTCGCACAGCACGCCGAAGCCGGCCAGTTCGTCGGTCAGGTTCTTTGCCGTCTCGAAGTGCCGGCGTGCCCGCGTGACGTCGTCCACCCCGTTGGCCGCCGCCAGCACGGAGAGCGCGACGTTGCGCAGGCTGCGCCGGCCCATCTGCTCGGGCGTCGGCGCATACGCACCCCTGACAGCGTTGCGCGCATAGATTTCGACCAGGCCATCGTGCAGGTCGCGCGACACCCGCCGCCGCAGCGCAGCGCGCGCACGGTGAATGGCCCCCGGATCGACATCCGTCCCGATGACACGGGCGATGTCGGCCTCCGAGGGCAGCGCCAGAACCTGCGCCCGGTAGGCCGCCTCCAGCCGGTCGTCGCCCACGATGGCGCCCAGCGCCTTCGTGAACGCGGTCGGCGAGGGCGCACGGCCGCCCGCACGAATGGCCGCAACCCCGGCAACGAGCAGCCGCGTGGCGTAGTCCTGCGTCGCCTGCCAGCGGTTGAAGCCGTCTGCGTCGTGCGTCATCAGGAACGCGAGATCGGCATCGCTGAGGTCGATCTCGAGATTGACCGGCGCCGAGAACCCGCGCAGCAGCGAGGGCACCGGCCGGCTCGGCACGTTGGTGAAGCGGAACGCCTCTTTCTTCTTGGTGATCTCGAGCACGTCGCCGGTCATCTGGCCCTTGGCGAGTTCGAGCGGCAGTTCGTTGCCGTTGCCCCCGAGCAGCCCCAGGCGCACGGGAATATGCAACGGCTTCTTGCGCGCCTGCCCCGGCGTGGGCGGCGTCTCCTGCGTCACCGTCAGCGTCGCCGTACGCGCCGCCTCGTCGTAGTCGAGCGCACAAGTGAGCTTCGGCGTCCCCGCCTGCTCGTACCACGTCATGAATTGCGAGAAATCGCGCCCACTCGAATCCGCAAAGGCGCGGACGAAATCCTCCACCGTCGCGGCTTCGCCGTCGTGACGCTCGAAGTAGAGATCCATGCCCTTCCGGAAGCCATCCGCCCCCAGGAGGGTGTGGATCATCCGGCACAGCTCGGCACCCTTCTCGTAGACCGTCATCGTGTAGAAGTTGTTGATCTCGATGAAGCGGTCCGGCCGCACAGGATGCGCCAGCGGACCGGCATCCTCCGGGAACTGGCCGGCCTTGAGCTGGCGCACCTCGGCGATGCGCTGCACCGCCGGCGACCGGAAATCGGCCGAATAGAGCTGATCACGGAAGACCGTCAGGCCCTCCTTCAGGCAGAGCTGGAACCAGTCCCGGCACGTGATGCGATTGCCGGTCCAGTTGTGGAAGTACTCGTGCGCGATCACACGGTCGATGTTGAAGAAGGCCGTATCGGTCGCCGTCTCCGGGCTCGCCAGCACGAGGCGGTCGTTGAACACGTTGAGGCCCTTGTTCTCCATCGCGCCCATGTTGAAATCCGACACGGCGACGATGTTGAAGACGTCGAGATCGTACTCGCGCCCGAACCGCTCCTCGTCCCAGCGCATGGACCGCTTGAGGCATTCCATCGCCCAGCCGCAGCGATCCTCCTTGCCCGGCTCCACGTAGATCGTGAGATCGACGTTACGCCCCGACATCGTCTCGAAGGTCGAGGCGACCGAGCCGAGATTGCCCGCGACCAGCGCGAAGAGATAGGCGGGCTTTGGATGGGGATCGCGCCACACGGCGTAGTTCCGCCGCCCCCGATCGAGCGTGCCGCGCTCCACCGGGTTGCCGTTGGCGAGCAGCACCGGCGTTTTCTCGGGATCCCCCTCGATGCGCGTCGTGTAGGTGGCCAGCACGTCCGGGCGATCGAGGAAGTAGGTGATTCGTCGGAAGCCCTGCGCTTCGCATTGCGTGCAATAGATCCCGCGCGACACGTACAGGCCCGACAGAGCCTTGTTCGCCTCCGGGTTGCATGTCGTCGCGATTTCCAGCGTGAACGGTTTGGCAGGCGGAGACTTGATGGTCAGGTCGCCCTCGCCGACAGCGTACTCCTTGGCGCCCAGCGTCTTGCCGTCGATCTTGATCTCGATGAGCGTCAGCAATTCCCCGTCGAGGACCAGCGGCATGGCCTTGCGCTGCTTGGCCGCCGGATTGGGGCGCACCTTCGAACGCGCCGTGACGCGCGTCTGCGTCGGGTCCAGAACGACATCGAGCCGCACCTCGTCGATGAGATATGCCGACGGCTCGTAGTCCTTGAGGAAGATCGGACGGGGCGTATCGGTCCTCGACATGCCGTCAGGCTCCTTCGTTCACATCGCCGCGCCACATGGCGGCAGGCTGGCGGGCTCGCCGCGGCCGGCACCGGCTCGCCGGGCTGATTCGCTAGGCTCGCACCATACCACTCGACCATCCTGCCGGATGCTACTTGCCCCAGCGCAGTGCCAGAATATTCGCCTCGCGCGCCAGTTCCAGAAGCCCGGCGCGCGTATCGGGATGCATTGCTTCCAGCGGATGGCGCACCGCGTCCGAACGGATCACGCCGCCTTCCATCATCGCCGTCTTGGTGGCCCTGAGCCCGCACTGCCGGTTCTCGAAGTTGATCAGCGGCAGGATCGCCTTGTAGGCCGCCGCCGCCTCGGTGCGCCGGCCGGCCAGATGCGCCGTCACCACCGGCTTGATCAGCTCCGGCAGCAAGGCGCTCGGCATGGTGCCACGCGCACCGGCATCGAGATCCGCCATCAGCGTGATGGATTCTTCACCGTCGAACGGTCCCTGGATGGCGCTGCCGCCCGCCGCGATCAGGCCGCGCAGCTTGCCGGCGGTCCCGGGCACCTCGATCTTGAAGTGCGTCACCAGTGGCACGGCCTGCGCCAGGCGGACGAGGAAGGGCACGCTGAGCACCACGCCCGACAGCGGTGCGTCCTGCACCATGATCGGCAGTCCGCACGCATCCGCCACCCGGCCGTAGTGCTCGATGATACCGGTCTCGTCCGCCTTGAGGGCCGCCCCGTGGTAAGGCGGCATCATCATCAGCATCGCGGCGCCGGCCGCCGCTGCCTTGCGCGCCCGCTCCGCCGCCACGCGCGTCGAGAAGTGGCTGGTCGTCACGATCACCGGCACGCGCCCCGCGACGTGCTCCAGGCAGACCTTCAGGAGCAGGTCGCGCTCCTCGTCCGACAGCAGGAACTGCTCGGAGTAGTTGGCGAGGATGCAGATGCCGTCGACGCCCTGGTCGATCATGCAGTCCAACACCCGCCGCTGCCCCGCCACGTCCACGTCGCCAGCCTCGTCGAACGGCGTCGGTGCGATGGGAAACACGCCCGTCATCAGTCGCGCATCGATCTTCGTCATGTCCGGCCGTTCCTCGTTCGTCGTTGCAAAGTGTCTCGAATCACCGGTTCGCGGCGCCCGGCTCCAGCGGCACGCCGGGCTCCGACTTGGCGGTGCGCAGGACCACGGTCGTCTTCACGCTCGATACGTTGGGCAGCGTCGTCAACTCGCCGAGCACGAACTCCTGGAACCGCGTCAGGTCCGGCGCCACGCACTTCAACATGAAGTCCGCATCCCCCGCCAGCATGTGAGCCTCCCGCACCAGCGGCCACTTGACGAGTTGGTTCTCGAAATCCCGCAGCTCCATCTCGCCCTGCGCGCGCAGCGTCACCATGGCGAAGGCGGTGACCTCGAACCCCACCATGCGCGCGTCGATTCGCGCCGTGTACCCCGTGATGAAGCCCGCCTGTTCCAGCGCCTGCACGCGCCGCAGGCAGGGCGGCGGCGACAGCCCCACGCGCGCCGCCAACGTCACGTTGGTGATGCGTCCATCAGCCTGCAATTCTCGCAGGATGCGCCAATCGGTAGCATCGAGACGCGCGCGCATCGAGGTTAAGCCGTTCCTATCTTGCTGATGCGTTCCGCCATTCGTATCCGTCGGCGGCATCGAGCCGTTCAATTACGATCCGCAGTAAAAGCACGCAAGAAAATTGCCGGGAGGCTTCACCATTCGACAGGATCACGCGCTGCCCGTGAAGCCGCTCGCCGGCCACCGGGCATGGCTCATCACCGACGACAAGGCCGGCATGCAGGTGCAGGTCAAGGGCGTCGCCGACGCGCTCGGCCTCGTGTGGGAGCAGAAAGTCCTCAATCCCGCCGGCATCTGGCGGTTCATGGCCCCGTACGGCCCGCCCAACCCCAGTGACCGGGTCGGCGCGCACGGCACCCACCTCGGCCCCCCGTGGCCGGACGTGGTCCTGGCGACCGGCCGCCAGAGCATCCCCTACCTGCGCGCCATCAAGAAGAGGGCGGGGCCTTCCACGTTCACGGTCATCCTGCAGGATCCCAAGACCACCGCCCGCTCTGCCGACCTCATCTGGGTTCCCGAGCACGACCGCCGCCGTGGCCCCAACGTCATCACCACGCTGACCGCGCCGCACGGCTTTTCCAAGGACCGGCTCGGCGCCCTGGCCGCACACGAGCCCGACTGGCTGGCAGCCCTCCCCCGCCCCCGGATCGGCGTCATCCTGGGGGGCAAGAACGCCGTCTATCGCTTCACGGAGGCCGACGACGACCGCCTGGAGGCCGCGCTACTAACGCTCGCCGGGCTTGGTGCGAGCTTCCTCGTCACGCCCTCGCGCCGCACCCATAAGCGCCTCGTCACGGCAGTCGAACGCGCCACCGCCAATGCCCCGCGCTTCCTCTGGAACGGCGAAGGCGACAACCCCTATCCCGCCTTCCTGGCGCATGCCGACCGCTTCCTCGTCACCGGCGACAGCGTCAACATGACCGGCGAACCTCTCGCGACAGGCAAGCCCGTGTGGGTGTTCGAGCCATCCGGCGGCAGCGCCAAGTTCGCGCGCTTCCACCAGTCGCTGCGGCGCTATGGCGCCACACGTTCGATGCCCGAACCCATTACAAGCCTCGACGAGTGGTCGTACGAACCGCTGGATGCGGCGGTCGCGATCGCCCGCGAGATCGAGGCACGCTGGTTGCGGCGTCAGGCGATGCTCGGCGGAAAGTAGACTATCGGGAGAGTGTCGCCGCCGGTTATTCTAGACGCGATTGCGTCCCGGCCGGGAGACAGTCTCCCCGAACCCAATCACGAAACGTGGAGCGAGCGATGGCGCATCTCAACATCGACAAGCTGAAGGCCACCCCGGTCGAGACCGAACCTTATTCCTATGTGGTCGTCCCAGGCTTCCTGTCGCCCGAGACCGTGTCCCGGATCAACGCCACCTACCCCAGGATCGAGAAAGGCGGCAGCTACCCCGTCGAGAGCCTCGAGGAGAACATGGCCATCAAGCAGGTCATCGATGAACTCGACGGCCCTGCCTTCCAGGCGGCGATCTCCGAGAAGTTCGGCGTCGATCTCGAGGGCCGGCCGAAGATGTACTCGCTGCGCGGCTACACCCGCGCCAAGGATGGCCAGATCCACACCGACAGCAGGGACAAGATCATCACCGTGCTGCTCTATCTGAACGAGAACTGGCAACAGCCCGGCGGACGCTTGCGCATCCTACGTAGCGGCACCGATGTGGATGATTTCGTCGCCGAGGTCCCGCCGGACAACGGCACGCTGCTCGTCTTCAAGCGCTCCGACAATTCCTGGCACGGCCATCACCCGTTCGAGGGACCGCGCCGCTCCCTGCAGATGAACTGGATGACGAGTGAGGGCAGCAAGGGCTTCCACGCCGTGCGCCACAAGATTTCGGCCGCCGTCAAGAAGGTGCTGGCAGGCTGACACGAAACGCCGACGTCCCCCCAAATAGAAGCCGGCCCCAGCATACGCGGGGCCGGTCGTCATTCTGGCCGGTTCACGTTCGCACACGTTTCCGGCGACGCGGGCTCAGATCATACATGGGGGAAAGATTGGTTTGACACGCCAGCGCACGACATCCGTGAAGAGCTTCCACCGTTGCGGGCGACCGGCCCCTGCTCTCAGGACACGTGCAACTGTCGGGACGCAACGTGAGGAACGGCGTGTCGGCATTTGACCACTCCCTCTTCTTGGCTTGGCAACGCTGCACGACGATCGGCAACGCCGATCGACACGGCCCCAAACCGCCTCGCTCCCTGAAGGAACCAAGGCCGGCTGACGTTCCGTGCCAAAGGCGCTGACGCAGGCGTGCAGGGATGTTGCCGGGGTCGAATGGGCCAACGGATCTTTCCACCCTCGCGCGCGAAGGCGGCAGGAGGAGGCGGCCCCATTCGTGCCGCCGCATGGTGACCGTGGCGGGTTGGCCTGTCAGTCGTCATGCTCCGATCCAGTCCTCACGGAGCGAAAATCGCTCCGCGGTCGCACGCGGCAATCGAGAACCACGCTGCAACGCAACATAGACTAGTTGATTCGCATGACGCCGGGTTGACGATGGGACTCGTCGCACCATCGCTCAGGCACGATCAGGTCCAGATCCGCCCTTCCGCGCACGATTTCGAGCGGGGTCTGACCAAAACCGTCCCCGTCGATCTGGCAGGCGACCGGCCGATGGCTGGAAACGGTCACGCTTTCGCACGGCACCATGCACACCAGCCCCGGACATTTGCTGGCGAGATGGTCGAGCCGCCCCATGGCGATGGCCGCCAGCACCCGCAGGCGGCTCGCCGCCGCCTCTTGCTCGAGCAGAATAGCCACGAGCCCGCTGTGCGACAGCGCGGTTTGTCGCGTCAGCCGGAAACGCCCGCCATAGCGACTGGCACTCGTGACGAGCAGCCAATGGCCCTGCATCGCTCGGCCGTCCACCGTCACATCGAGCAGGGGCGCTGCCCCTGTCACACCGCGCCAGATCGGCCGGGCGTAGGCAAGCTTGCCCACACGCTGCTTCACACGCTGGTCGAGGCCAGCGATGATCTCGCCATCCATTCCGACGCCAGCCATCAGCAGGAACACCGCGCCGTTCGCCCGATGCGTCTCCACGCGCGCCACTGGCCCCTGCATCAGCACGCGGGCGATGGCCTCGGCCGCCCGCGGCATGCCGATCTCGTGCGCCAGCACGTTCCCCGTCCCCGCCGGAACGAGCCCCGCAGGCAATCCGGTTCCAACCAGCGCCTCGGCCACCAGCCGCATGGTGCCGTCCCCGCCCGCGGCCAGCACCGCCTCGGCGTCTGCGGCTCGCGCGGCGCGAAGAATATCGGCAGCAGCGGGCGCCCGGCCGGCGTTCGGCATCGCCACCACGCGCGCGCCTGCCCTTGCCAACGCCGCCCGCACGGCGCCAACCCGGCGCGCGGTGCGCGTGCCGGCCATTGGGTTGTCGACGATCAGGAAGCGTTGTCGCGTCACTTCAGGAAGCCGATGAGATACCGCAGCACCACGCACCCCATGAAGATCGCAAACGCGATCTCCAGCTTGCGCTTGGAGAGTCCGTGCGCCAGCCGCGCGCCGATCGGCGCCGCGATCCATCCCGTCGGCACCAGCAATGCGGCACCGATGAGGCTGACGTAGCCGATGGACCCTACCGGCAGGTCGGGCCGGCCCCACCCTGCCCATGCAAAGCCCACGACCGCCGGCACCGCGATCAAAGGCCCGAACGCCGACGACGTCCCCACCGCCTGATGCAGCGGCCGCCCGTAGAGCGTCATCAGGAGCGTGACGAAAGCGCCGCCGCCGATGCTCATCAGCGCCGACACGAAGCCCACGAACGATGCATACGCCTCCACCAGCCAGCTGCGCGGCACCTCGGGCCCCAGCCGCCAGTCGTCACGGCCGAGCAGCATGCGCAGGCCGAGGAACGTACCCATCACGATCCACACCCACTTCAGGAAGTCCCCGCCCGTTCGGCTGGCCACCGCCACGCCGGCAGCCACACCGACGACGATCCAGGGCGCCAGCCGCCGCACGAGGCCTTCGTCCACCACGCCCCGCGAACGATGCGTCGTGAAGGATCGCAGCGTCGTGGGTACCAGCGTGGACAGCGCCGTGCCCGTCGCCAGATGCATGCGCACGTGCGGATCGACTCCGACGGCGCTGAACGCCTCGAACAGCGCGATCACCACCACCGCGCCGCCGCCGATGCCCAGAAGCCCCGCAAGGAACCCCGAGAGGAAGCCGACCGCCATCAGCATGAGCACCAGCGGCATGACCGCTTGCCAGTCGAGTATGATTGCCATGTCTGTTCCGGAGGCTTCCAGGGCTTGATCGGGCCCGCCGTTGGCGCGCCCGCACACTACAGCCGCCGACAGTGAGCCAGCCGCGCGCGCCATGCAAGGGCGCCGTCGCCCGCCACCGCCTCACGCGGCTGCGTCTGCTTCCGCGCGCCCTGCCCCACTGATCGACGCCAGCGCCGTTTCCAGCACGTCGGCGCCGGCATCGTACTTCGTCGCGTTCTCGCTGAGATAGCGCCGCAGCAGACGCCCGCGCGGACGCCCGTGATAGAGCCCCAGCATGTGGCGCGTCACATTCGAAAGCCGGCCACCCCGGGCGATATGGCTGGCCGCGTAGGGAACGAGGGCGCGCATGACATCCTCACGCGAGGGAACGGGCGTCTCGCGACCGAAAATTTCCCGGTCCACCTCCGCCAGCATGTAGGGCGTGTGGTAGGCGGCACGCCCCACCATCACCCCGTCGACATGGGCGAGATGCGCACGGGCTTCGGCAAGCGTCTCGATGCCGCCATTGATCACTATCGTCAGTTCGCGATGCCGCTCCTTGAGCCGGTACACGCGCCCGTAGTCGAGCGGCGGCACCTCCCGGTTCTCCTTCGGCGACAATCCCTTGAGCCAGGCCTTGCGCGCATGCACGATGAAGAGTGTGCATCCCGCAGCTTTCACGGTCGCGATGAACCGCTCCAGATCGGCCTCGCTATCCTGATCGTCGATGCCGATCCGGCATTTTACCGTGACGGGCAACGAGATCGCGTCCCGCATGGCGGCGACCGAGGCCGCCACCAGCTCCGGCTCGGCCATCAGGCATGCACCGAAGCGGCCCACCTGCACCCGGTCAGACGGGCAGCCGACGTTGAGGTTGATCTCGTCGTAGCCGCAGCCCTCGCCGATCCGTGCCGCCTCGGCGAGCTTGACGGGATCGCTGCCGCCCAGCTGCAACGCCACGGGATGCTCTTCAGGCGAGAACCCGAGCAGGCGGTCGCGCTTGCCGTGGATCACCGCATCCGCCGTCACCATCTCCGTGTAGAGCAGCGCCTCCCGCGTCAGCAGCCGATGGAAGAACCGGCAATGCCGATCCGTCCAATCCATCATCGGGGCCACGGAGAATCTATACATTTGATTTTGCATGTGTTTTTCCATGCCTCCCGGGGGCGAACGGCGAGCATGCACACTCAAAGGTGAGGCCGTGTGCAGTGGAGGCGTTTCACGGCGTCCTTCGACAAGTTGCCCTCGGGCGAGCGGCGACCGCTGGTTCGTCGTCAAGGCCATAGCTTATCGAACACTTTTCGTCTCGAAGTCGAGGCCCAGACCGGGGCTGCCGAGCCGGAAAGCCGCATCGGCCGCGGCGCGAAACAGATAGATCTGCATGAGGAGTTCTTTAACCAAAGGCATTTAATTTCAACGCAAAGCAACTGCTTAACAATTGGGTTGCCGATACGTCTCCAGCCGGTTTGCCGCATCTGGCTCGTTCGCTGGAAACGCGAGGAACAATGACATGACGACACGCGACGAAATCGGTGCATCGAACCGCATGCCTCTCCAAGACGCTGCGTCGAACAACCCGGCGAAGCTTATGGCATCTGACACGCCTTCCGGCGAAACGCGCCCAGTCCCCGTCGACACCGTCGACGATACGGTGGCAGGGACGGCAGACCATGCGGCCGAGGCACATGTCGCACCGATCCCGGACCGGGATGCACCGGCCGAAGTAGCGCGCGTCCAGGTCGCCCGAACCGGGCCGCAGCACGCAATGGAACCCGTGGACGCCCCTCTCGAAGACGAGGCGCACGCCGCTCGGGAGGACGATGTTGCGGGCGTACCCGGGCAATCACCCACCGGTCCAGGCCTCGCCATTTCGCCTCTGGGCGCGCACGCTGGCGGTGCACCTGCCATTGCGCCGATGGATGTCGAGACCATCCGGTGGGGCCGGGACGATCTCAATCGCCATGAGATGGGCTCCGAAGGCCACCAGACCGCCTTTGGCGTCGGCACCTCCCTTGGCCATCTGGTCGGCCTCGGCGACGAAGAACCCGGTGCGCGAAACGGGGAGACGGTCGCCTCGCGCGACAGCACGCGCTTCACCGGCGAGAGCACCGACATCGGCGCCGGGCTGGAGCACCTCTGGCTGCTTGGCGATACCGAATACTACCGTGCGTCCACGGATGACCCCGAGGTCATTCCGCCGTTTGTTTCCCGCGCATCGAGCTACGGCCCGCTCTCGGAGCCCAACCAGGCCTTCGACGTAGTCGAAGATCGCACCCTGACCGGGCGGATTTTTGATCCGACCCTGGCAATCCTGCCCGTGTCGCAGCGCACGATCACGACGGATCCGGCGGCGGGAACCGCCACGTTCGATCCCGATGGCACCTTCACATTCGTCCCCGCCGAGAATTACTCCGGCGTCACGCAAGTCGAGTTCTCCTTCATCGACCCGCGCACGGGTCTCGAGGAGCGCGGCACCATCACGATCACCGTCGAGGCGGTAGCCGACCCCGCCCTGATCCAGGGCAGTGCGCGAACGCTCGAAGACACTGCTGTCGCGACGCCGATCACGGTTACGCTGGCCGACGACGATGGTTCGGAAGACCTCGAGAGCGTTGTCCTCTCCGGCATTCCGACGAATGTGGCCGTCGCCTGGAACACCGCGCTGCCGGGTGCTGTCACGCAAATGCCCGACGGCTCCCTGGTTGTCACGGGATCGACGGCACAGATCCAGGATATTCTGGCCTCCCTCTCGGTCACCCCGCCCCGCGACTATCACGGCACCATCACCTTCGACGTTGCCGCAACGACGATCGAAGCCAATGTTGCCCCGGGCCTGCCGGGCTATCGGGATCGCGAGACCGTCCACTTCCAGTACCACGTCGACGTCGAGGCCGTTGCGGACCTGGTCACGGCGACCGGCGACAGCAAGACCACGGACGAAGACATCCCCGTGCACCTCGACCAACTCGCCGCGACATTCGGCGATTCCATCGACGGCTCGGAGACCCACCTCGTCGAGATCCGCGGCGTCGCCGCCGGCGCAAAACTGCTCACCGGTCCGACGGGAACGCAATACACCTACACCGTCGCCGGCGACGGCACGCACACCTACGCGCTGCCCCAAAGTGCCCTGGGTAATGTCTGGTTCGCGCCACCGAAAGACGAGAGTGGCCTTTTCAGCGGCATGACCATTGTCGCCATCGCCACAGAAACCTCGAACGGCGACCGCGAGATCGCCAGCGCGCCGATCCAGGTCCAGGTGGACCCGGTTGCCGATCCCGTCGACATCACCGCGCCCGCACAAACGACCGACGAGGATACGCCCGTCACGTTCGGCGACGACATCGCCATCGTCGTCAGGGATCCGGGAAGCCAGACCCTCACCCAGGTCGAGGTCTCCGGTTTTCCGGCCGGCACCGTCGTGACCTACACGCCTGTAGGATCGGCCACTCCCATTACGGTGACCATGACGGCGGGCGGCACGATCGTCCTCACCGGCGGCACCGAGGCCCAGATCCGGGCAGCCCTGCAGACACTGACGCTCACGCCGCCGCAGCATACAGATCAGAACTTCTCGCTTTCCGTTTCCGCCACGACCACGGAAACCGGTGGCCTGACGGATACGCAATCCGTGTCGATGCCGATTACGGTTGCTGCGGTTGCCGACGGCCCGACGATCTCAGGCAATGCTGCAGGCGACGAAGATCAGCCGATCAGCTTGCCTGTTACCGCGTCCCGCATCGATGCCGACGGTTCGGAGCAATACGACTTCGCCACCATTACCGTGCCGACCGGCGTGTCCCTGCTCTACCCCGCGACGCTCCCCAACGGCGTCACGGTCGGTGTGTCGGTTACTGCATCGGGCACATCGTACACGTTCACGCCTGGCGCAACGACCACCGCAGCCCAGTTCGAGAGCGTCCTTGCGACCGGGCTGCAAGTGCAGGCGCCCGCCGACAGCGATGCGAACTTCGATGTTGCCGTGAAGGTTGGTACGATCGAGAGCGTGCTTTCCGGTGGCGAAGTCAGCGTGCTGCGCAAGGACCAAACCGCGTCCATTCCCGTGACGGTGCACCCCGTCGTCGACATGCCCACGGTCGGCGGTTCGAGCGCTGTCGACGAGGATAACAGCGTCGATTTCGGCGCCGATATCGTGATCTCGCAGAATGACCATACGGACGGCTCGGAAGCAATCACCCGGATCGTGCTCGGCAACATTCCTGCGGCAGCAACCGTAAACTACACGGCACAAGGCGCTGCAACGGTCACCGCGGCAACCGTGGCGGGGATCACCACCTATACCATTTCGGGCGGCACGGAGGCCGACATCCGGAACACGCTCGCGACCTTCTCGCTGCAGCCCGCGCTGCACTCCGATGTCAATATTCCGGTTTCCGTCGCCATCACGAAGGTGGACCGCACAACCAGCGAAGGCGAAGCCGCCTCGACCGCGACCCAGACGACGACGCACGACATCGCCGTTGCCGCCGTCGCTGATGGCCCCAGCCTCTCTGGGTCCGCATCAGGAAACGAGGACCAGGCGATAAACCTGCCGGTAACCGTCTCGCGGTTCGACGCCGACGGCTCGGAGCAATATGACTTCGCGACGATCACGATCCCGTCCGGCGTGACCTTGCTCTATTCCGGCACGCTCCCGAACGGCATCACGGTCAGCGTGTCGGGCGGGTCGTACACGTTCACACCCGGTCCAGCGACGACCGCAGCCCAGTTCGAGAGCTTCCTTGCGACCGGCCTGCAAGTGCACGCACCCGCAGACAGCGATGTGAATTTCGATGTTTCCGTGAAAGTCGGGACCATCGAGAGCGTTCTCTCGGGCGGCGAGGTGACCCTGCTCCGTGCCGACAGGACGATAACCGTCCCCGTCTCGCTGTCGCCTGTCATCGATGCCCCCACGATCACCGGTTCGAGTACGATCAACGAGGACGGTATCGTCAATCCCGCCGACCAAGCCGCCACGGCAGGCGTCAATTTCGGTGCCAACATCGGCATCAGTGCCCCCGACGGCAGCGACGGCTCGGAGGCCATCACGCAGATCGTCGTATCGAACCTCCCCGTCGGCGCGATCGTCACCTACACGCCGATCGGCGGCGTCAGCACGACATTCACCGTGACGGCGACGTCGACATCGATCACGCTCGGCGGGGGCGGCGCGAGCGAGGCCGAGATCCGGACCGCACTCGCCAGCCTGAGCCTCGTGCCGCCGCCACATGGCGACGCAGATATCTCGCTGGGCATCGCTGTCACCAAGTCGGACGCCACGGCGACGGATCCTGAAGCTGCCGTCTCGCAGACCTTCAACGGAACGCATACGATCCAGGTCGCAGCCGTGGCGGATGTTCCAACGCTAGCAGGCAGTGCGTCCGGCAGCGAAGACCAGAACATCTCGTTCGTGCTCGTTGCCGGGCATCCCGACGACGGCGACGGCTCGGAGACGATCAAGAACGTCGTCATTGCTGGCGTTCCCGCAGGCTTCGCGCTCACCGAGAGCTCGACAGGAGCGGGCATCCTGACGCTCAACCCCGATGGCAGCTACACGGTCTCCGGAGCCAGTGATGCGGCGATCAACGACGTGCTCGCGCACCTCACGCTCGCCGTCGTTCCGGCGGTGGGCGGCCCGCGCCAGCACCTCGACACCGATTTCTCCCTGTCGGTTGCCGTGACCACGATCGAGAGTGCGCCGAGCGAGAGCGGCAGCGGCCAGGTCGCACAACTCGAGACCACGAAGACGTTCTCGGTTCCCGTCACCGTGACCGCCGTCGCCGATGGTGTGAGCAAAGCCGGCGCCTCGGTGCTCGTCGAAGACGTCACGAAGACGATCGGCGGCGACATTTCCTGGACCAGGATCGACAGTGACGGCTCCGAGCATGTCACGTCGGTGACGATCACGGGCATCCCCGCCGGCACCACCGTCAGATACACGGATCTGGCCAATATCGATCACACGTTCGTCGCAACGGGCGCCGAAACGATCACGCTTTCCGGCCCCCATTCGGCAGCGACCGAAGCCGCAATTCGCAGCGCGCTCGACACCCTGACCGTGACGGCAGCGCCGAACGCGGATGCCAACTTCACACTCGGCGTGGCGATCACGACGACGGACAACGACGCGAGCAGCATCACTCAGAATTTCACCCATTCTGTCGTCGTGCAGGCGGTCGCCGATGCCCCCGCGGTCTCGGCGGACAATATCTCGCTGAACGAGGATGCGGCGGCAGCACTCGTGATCCGCCCCGACCGCAGCGCCGACGACGACAACTCCGAAACGCTCTCCTTGCGCATCACGGTTCCCGCCGATGGCTCCGGCACGATCGGCACGCTCAGCGCAACGGCACCGGCCGGGATCACGTTCACGAGCCTCGGCAGCGGCGTATACACGGTCACTGCGAGCGGCGCGACCGCCGCCATCCGGGAGACGGCGCTCGATACCTTCCTCGACGGTGGCATCACATTCACACCACGGACACAGTGGTCCGGTGTATTGACCGGCACCAACGGCATCAAAGTCGAGGCGATCTCGACCGAAGCCGCGACGCTTTACGGCGACGCGACGCCCTCTCCCGACGACGAGTTGGCGCCCAACGACAATGCCGGCGCGGGAACCGGCGGCGATCTCGACACCCGAACCGCGATCGCGACCACCTATATCGACGTAACCGTCGCCGCCGTCGCCGATATTCCGACGCTGGCCAACACGAGTACGACCGTCAACGAGAACAACAACGCGACGGCGGTGAGCGATCCCGACCTGGTCATCGCGCTCGGCGCGCGGCTTGGAATGACGCTCACCGACGCGGACGGCTCGCAAGGCCTGTCGATGACGCTCACCGGCTTGCCGACGAATGCCCAGGCCATCGCCTTCGCAGCGAGCATGGCGGGCGTGACCACGACCACGAACATCGCCACCGGCACGGTGACGATCTCCGGGGCCAACGCCAGCAACGTGCTGAGCGTACTCGCATCTCTTTCCGTCACACTGGCCGATGACGACGACCGCAACGTCACCGTTGCCATCGACGGCACCGCGACCGATACCAATGGCACGACACCGGCATCGTCCACGTTCTCGTTGAGCCATGTCGTAACCGTCAAGGCTGTCGCCGATCTCCCGACAGTGAATGTCGGAACGGCAACCAAGGCGGCCGTCGAAGAAGACTCCGGCTTCGTCACCTACCCTGTGACGACGGGCCTCAACGATACCGACGGCTCTGAAACCTATCAGTCCGTGGTCGTGAGTTTCTCCACCCCCGGAAGCGGGGCACGCCCCGAGGTCCAGTTCGGCACCACGTCCGGAGTTACATTCGATACGTCTGTCCCGGGCCAGGTGACACTCACCGGTGCCGCCGCCGACATCGACGCCGCCATGGCTACGCTCCAGATCAGGCCCGGCGCCAACAATGGTGAGGATATCTCCGTCACCGTGACCGCCACATCGGTCGAGAGCCTGCCTTCGGAGGACAACAACGGGGCTTCGCCTGGAATTGGCGGCGGTGTCGCTGGTCCCGAGATCTCCGTGCCGACGGCACAGACCACATCGACGTTCGTTATTCCCGTCAATCCTGTGCCGGAGTTCCCGACGCTTTCCGTTTCGCCGACCGCGAACGGCGTCGAGGATACGACATTTGCCCTCGGCACCATCACCGTCACGTCGGCAACCGTCGATCCCGACGGGTCCGAAACACGCTACATCGAGATCGATACGACGAGCATTCCGACCGGCACCGCCTTCTCGAGCGGAGGCGCCACCGTTGGCAGTGTCGTAACGGCTGGCTGGCTGCGGATTCCCGAAAGCGCCTTCGGTGCGCTCCAGATCACGCCCCCGGCCAACTACAGCGGCCAGATTACGCTATCGGTCCGCGGCGTGATCGTCGATGGGAGCAGCTCCGGCAGCACCACCGCGACAACAGCCGTCACGCCGCTCACAGTAACGGTCGCCCCCGTTGCCGATGGCATCACGGCCCCCGGCCGATCAACCGGCGTCGAGGACATCAATCCCATCGCCTTTGGCGCGACCCTCTCCAGCACCACGTCCGGAATCAGGCCCCTGGATAATGGCACCGGAACCGGCAACAACACGACCTCGGAAACGCTGGCAAGG
Organism: Hyphomicrobiaceae bacterium; assembly: GCA_041397775.1. Lineage (GTDB taxonomy): Bacteria > Pseudomonadota > Alphaproteobacteria > Rhizobiales > Hyphomicrobiaceae. Next base: position 30,215 of record JAWKWB010000008.1, read on the forward strand.
GTCGTCCTCGACTTCGCCGACGACACGCCGACGCTGACATACGCCGTTACGGCGGGCGCCACGATCGGGAGCGCTGTGGTCGATTTCAACACGACCTTGCGCACGTACACGATCACCAGCACCATCATCACCGGCGCTGCCGACCCTGCGCTGCTCTCTCAAACCGATCGCGCCCAGGCGGAGACCGACATCCGCGCCACCTTGGCGGGCTTCACTGTCGCCATGGGCCCGACACACAGCGACGTCAACGGCGGCATTCTCGTCACCGCGACCACGCTCGACGTGAACGGCGGCGTCGCCGCGACGCTCGACAGCTCGTTCAATCACTCCCTGCGGGTTCAAGCCGTAGCCGATACGCCGACCCTGGCTGTCGTCGATCCCGTGACCCCGGTTTCCGAGGATGGCGCCAACATTGCCTTGACGATCGACGCCGGCAACAGCGTCGATACGGACAATTCGGAAACGTTGTCTGTCCGCATCACCGTGCCGACCGACGCACTCGGGCCGGTCGGCGCGATCGTCGGAACGCCGCCGGCCGGCGTGACGCTCGCCGACATGGGCGGAGGCGTCTATCTCGTGACGGCCTCCGGCGCCGACAACGCGACGCGCGAGGCACTCCTCGATGGCTTCTTGAATGGCGGTGGCATTGCCTTCGATCCGCGCAGCAACTGGTCCGGGAGTCTTACTGGAACGAATGGCCTCAAGATCGAGGCGATCTCCACCGAGGCCGCCAACGGCAACGAAGTGGCCTCCTGGTTGTTCGGCGGCAGCGATGGCACATCGAAAACCGAAACCGTCGTCGACTACATCGACATCGTCGTCTCGCCCGTGGCTGACGCACCGAGCGTGAAGGGCAACGCTGTCGGGCTGGAGGATTCACTCATTCGCGTGCCCATGAGCGTGACGCTCGGCGACAAGGATGGCTCGGAAACCTACGTCGTCAAGCTGACGTCGGTGGCTCCCGCGGGCACGCACATCTACGGTGCCGGCGGCATCGAGATCTTGCCGGTCAGTGGCGTTTACACGCTGAGCCCTGCCGATGTGGCCGCACTGGCGGTTCGCCCACCGGCCAACTACTCCTCGGCCCTCGGCGGCAACATCGTTCTCACCGCAGAGACGACGGTGACGGATACGTCGACCGGCGGCACCGCCACGACGAGCATCGTCACGAGCATCGACGTGTCGGTCACCGGCGTCGCCGATGCCCCGTCGGGGCGCTCCATCGTCGTCACGTCGGACGAGGACGAGCCGATCGACCTGGGCGCCGCCATTCTGGCGAATGCCGGCGGCAACATGAACAACCTCCTCGTCGACGGCGACGGCTCCGAGCAGCTGTCGTTCGTTCTCAGCGGTTTGCCGACCGGCGTTTTCCCCACGTCCGCGGTGAGCGGCGGCGTCGTCTACATCGGGCATGGAACCTGGAGCGTGTCCGCGGCTGCCATGGCAACCCTGACGCTGCCGGCAGTTCCGGATTTCTCGGGCGAAAATCCCTATCCCGGGCTGACGGTCCGCGCCATCACGCAAGAGATGGATGGCGACCAGGCATTCTCTCCCGACTGGAGCATCAACCTTATCGTCAATCCCATCATCAATGCCGGCACGGTCGACGGATTCGCGTCGTGGAACCCTCGGGCAACCTTGGCCGAGCAGCAACTCGAAAGCGGTGCTAGCGACATTTCGCTTGCCAGCGCCGCCAACCATACGTTCGTCGACAACGACGGCTCGGAAACCGTGGTCAGCTATACGTTCGACCTCAACGCCCTGATCGCCGACGCGGGAATTGCAGCGCAACTCGCCACGCTTCCCGGAGCAGGAAGCGGCCTCGACAAGCTGGTAGCCAACTACATCACCGGACAGTTCACCTACAGCGGCGGCAAGATCACCGTCGCAGCGGCCGACATTGCCGGCGTGGCGCTTCGCCACGAGTTGTTCCCCGACTCCAACCAGGACTTCTCCATCCCGGTCGAAGCTCTGGTGCGTGACACGGCGATCATCGCAGGCACTCCCGTATCGATCGACAAGACGGAGACGGCGTCCTTCGTCGTGGATCTTGTCGGCACGGCGGATCTCCCCACGGTCTTCGCGAGTAATACTGCGGGCGATTCCGCAACACAGATTCCCCTTACTTTGGGAGGCACCTCGACCGATACCGACGCGACCGCTCTCGGCCGTACGCCGTCAGAGTCGATCTTCTACGTGCTGCGCACGAAGAACCCCGGCACAGCACCCACTTTCGGACTCGTCAATTCGAATGGCGATCTGATCGGTCTCGACATCGCCGGCGGCAGCTTCCTGCTCACGCCAGCCGAGATTGCGGACGTTCGTGTCCTCACGACTCCGGGTGCCGGTGGCACGATCGACTTCGAACTCACGACAGTGGCAGACGAGAACGACGGCGATCGTGCAACCAACAGCACGGCGTTCCAGGTCGTGATCACGCCCGTCGCAGCGCCGGTACCCGGCACACCGCCGCTCCCACCGACGGTGACCGTCGGCGCCAGCAGCGGCAACGAAGATGGCTCGATTACCCTGAATGTGACGGCCACCCCTGCACCGGGCGACACGACAAATCCGCAGGTGTCCGTCTTGATCAGCAATCTTCCCTCGGGAGCCTATGTCGAGGGCGCTCGTCTGCTGCCCCCTGCCAACCCGGGCGATCCCCCGACGTGGGTCGCTTCCGCGGCTGCCGTCGCGGCAGGGCTCGTCACCGTCCATCCGCCAGTGGATTTCTCCGGCACGATGGCGATCTCCATCGAGGGAATAGCACGCAATGCGAGCCTCCTGACATCCAGCTCCGGTCAACAGCCGGTCGACGTCTGGGTGGACCCCGTGGCTGACGGGGTAAGGATCACCGCTTCGCCGGCTTCTGGCGTCGAAGACATGCCCGTCGCGCTCAATATCTCGCTGTCGGAGGTCGACACCGACGGCAGCGAGACGATCGACACTTCGGCCTACGTCATGCTCGGACAGGGCGCGACCCTGGCCGGCGGATATCCTGTCGTCTCCGCAGGCGACCCCGACGCAACGGTCGAAGGCGTCAGCATGGTCGGGTACTATCGCGTCCCCGCCAGTGAAGTGGCCGGATTGCAGATGATCCCGGCAAGCAACTGGCACGGCACGGTGTCCGTGACGGTGGCCGCCAAGAGCATCGAGCCCGCCGACCCGACACCCGATGCTGATAACGCAATGCTCAGCTCGGCGACTTTCTCTGTCGACGTCTCCGCCGCGGTGGATGCCCCGATCGTGACGGTTCCCGGCACGATCTCGGGTAACGAGGACACGGCGATCGCTCTCACGGGATTGTCCGCGGCACTTGCCGACACGGTGACGACGAACGGCGCGGAGTTGCTGTCCGTGACGATCTCCGGTGTGCCCGCGGGAAGCTTCCTCTCGGATGGCCAGAACAACGGCGACGGCAGTTGGACCGTGCCTGTCGGCGCACTGGCGACGCTCTCGATAACGCCTCCGGCCAACTACTCCGGCACTATGGCGCTCACGCTGAACGCCATCGCTCTGGAGACATCGAACGGAAGCGAGACAACCACGTCGGCCGGCTTCTCCGTCGACGTCGCCCCCAAGGCCGACGATATCGAGATCCTCGCCGAGAACGCTGCCATTGACGGGACGGGAGCGACTGCCGTCGCGCTCAACGTTCGCCTGACGGACGACAACGGAGCAATGCCTGGCGAAAACCCGCCGGAACTCGTCCAGCTCACGTTCTCGGGCGTTCCCACGGGCGTGTCCCTCGTTGCCGAAGGCGGCGGCCTGATGACGTCTTCGATCGCCGGCACCTACGTGTTCCTCGGCACACAGGCCGAGGCGAACGCGATTAGTGCCGTCGCCTCCGCCACCGCGACGGGCGGCAGCTACACCGTCAACCTCTCCGCCGTGACCCTCGACGGAACGGATACGCTGGCCACGCCTGTCACCGACTTTTTCCGCCTTACCGTACCTCAGGTCGTGGCCGGCACCACCGGTGCCCAGACGCTCACGGGCGGCAGCGGGACGCAACTCATCTACGGATTGGACGGCGATGATCAGCTCAACGGTGGTGCCGACGACGACTACTTGTCCGGCGGCCTCGGCGCCGACACGCTGACTGGTGGAACAGGCTCCGACACGTTTGCCTGGCAGGCCGGTGACCTGGGGTCCGGCGTAGACACGCTGACGGACTTCACCCCTGGCACGGGCGGGGACGCACTCGACGTGTCGGCACTCCTCACCGGCTACGATACCGCCACGTCGGTGTTGTCGGACTTCGTGCGCCTGACCACGGCGGGCAGCGACAGCATCATCGAGATCGACGCCGACGGTGGAGGCGACAGCTTCCAGGTCCTGGCAACCCTGCAGAATGTGACGGGCCTGAACGCCGATGTCTTGCAGGCCAATGGGAACCTGATCGTATGACGATCCGCATACCCGCAAGCCCCCCCCACGACCTCGGTTCGTGGGGCGGGCAATGACAAACGGCAACCTCTAACTATCGAAGATAACATCTAGTCGCAACACGGATGCAATTCATCGTTATAAGAAGAAATACTCAATTTTCTCACTGAATATGTCGTATTTTCATGTGTTTCAGCAATTTTAGAAGACATTTATCTTGTGGATTTTCGTTGACAGGCCTTGGCAATCCGTATTTTTTATCGCAGACCCTTTACCAGCACACGCCGAATCGCTTACCCCTTGAGCCGTTGCAGTTTTTTGTGCAAGCGGCTCAATCGGGAAGATATCAGTGCAAAATACACCACTCTGCTGGCCGTCCCGACCAGCTTTCAGGTTGCTGGCTCTGGCCGCACCTCTCTACCTCCTCCCATGCGCATCGAAGGCCGAAACACTTCAGGATGTCGTCGCGCATGCCCTTGCGACCCATCCCGAGCTGGGCGCAATACGCTTCAATCGGCGCGCGATCGACCATGAGTTGACCGCAGCGCGCGGCCTACGGCTTCCCACCGTCGACGTCCGTGGTGACGCCGGTCGTCTCGACAATCAAAATCGTACGGCGGTAGGCGTCACGACGGGCGGCGACACGCATTGGTATCGCAATGGCCAGGTCGTTGCCTCCCAGAGATTGTTCGACGGGTTCGAGTCCAGCAATGAAATAGCCCGGCAGAAAAGCCGCGTGGAAAGCGCGCGCTGGCGCGTCATGGACACGGCAAACTCGATTGCCCTGCGCACCGTGCAGGCGTTTCTTGAAATGCAGCGCGCCCGGGCGGTACTCGAAAGAGCGCGGGCCAACCTGGCCGCGCACAAGGCTCTCCTCTCCCGCGTGAAAAGCCGCGTCTCCGGCGGGCGCGGCTCGTCGTCGGACTTGAGCGAGGCATTGTCACGCACGGCACAAGCGAAGGCGCTCGCAGCAGAGGCCGAAGGGCGCGTGCGCGAGGCCGATGCGATGTTCCGGTCTGTCGCAGGCCGCGCGCCGGCTCGGCTCGAGCCTGTTGGCCGGCCACTGGTCGCAAGGCCCGCGACCGTGGACCATGCCGTCGCCGAAGCGATCGAATTCGCCCCGTCGGTGTTGGCAACACAACACGATGCAGCAGCGGCCGAGGCAGCTATCGGAAGCGCCCGCGCGCGTCTTTATCCGCGCGTCAATCTCGAGCTCTCGGCCAATCGTGTCTATGGTGCCGTATCGGACGGCGATCGCGACGTCGACACCCGGGCCATGGTCGTCGTGCGCTGGAACCTCTTCAATGGCGGGATCGACAAGGCCCGGATCTGGGAGGCGACGGAACGCTCCCTCGAGGCCAAGGCAATCTCGGAAAATACGACGCGCATCATCGAGCGGGAAACGCGCTACTCCTGGAACTCGGCCGAAACCGCCGCAAGGCGCATTCCGCTTCTTCGCCGGCAGGTGGCTGAGACCAAGTCTACGCGAGCCTCATACAAACAGCAGTTCGATGCCGGCTCGCGGCGCCTGCTCGATCTTCTGAACGTCCAGGCCGAACTCTTCGTTGCCGAAGCGGCGCTGCGCACCGAGGAATTCGTCAGACTCTACAACAGCTATCGGCTGCTCGCTGCGATCGGCCGGCTCGTTCCCGCCTTGGGTCTGGAGGCCCCACCCGAAGCCGTTCGCCCCCATTCGCCCAACCTGATCGATGGATGGCGCACCGGCATTACGTCTTCCAGGCAACGCGAAACGAAAGCCCGGTAGACGCCGCAGCAATCCAGCAGATCGAAAGCGAAGACACGATGTCGGGTGCGACGCAGCTGCTGCAGCGCCTAGAAGAGGCCGTGCGGTCGTTCCAGTCCGCACCAGCCTCGTCTCACCGGGACGAGGGTAACGTCGACACACTCGCGTTGGCCTTGTGCGACATTGCGCGTCATTACGGACTGCCTGCCAACCCGATCGCCCTGACGGCAGGCCTGCCCCTCGTCGCGGGGCGGCTTCCGCTGGAGCACATCGCGGCTGCAGCGCGTCGTGCCGGGCTCTTGGCGCATGTCGTCGAAATGTCGCCCAGACAACTTTCCGACGCCGAGTTGCCGGCCCTGCTCCCGACCAGTGACAACGGAATCGATCTCGTCTGGGCGATCGAGCGCGATGCGCGAGGCCGAGCGACGACGTACGAATCGAGCGAGCCTGGACGGCCGGATCTGCGCCTGCTCGTCGCCGCAGACGACGTTGCAGCCGCGACGTCCGGCTTCGTTGTACGCTTGCGCCCGCTTGCCGGCCGGGACGAGCGCACGGAGAGCTTGGCGCAACGCGGCAGGACCTCGTGGTTCCTGTCGGCGTTTCGCGACAGCCGCCGGATCTACGGTGAAGCGATTGCTGCAACCGTTGCCATAAATCTACTGGCGCTCGCGGTCCCGCTCTTCACGATGAACGTGTACGATCGCGTCCTCCCCAACGCTGCGGTCGAGACGCTTTGGGCACTTGCCATCGGTGTCGTCATCGCCACGCTTTTCGATCTGGTGATAAGGACGCTGCGCGGGCATTTCGTCGATACCGCCGGGCGGCGTGCCGACGTGCTTCTTTCCAACTTGATCTATGCCCGCCTGATCGGAGCCCGACAGGAGGGCAACACGGCTTCAGCGGGTGTTCGCGCAAATACGCTGCGTGAACTGGATACCTTGCGGGACTTCTTCAATTCGGCGACGTTGACGGCATTCGGCGACCTTCCGTTCCTGATGCTGTTCATCGGCATGATCGGAGTCGTTGCGGGCTCGCTCGTGCTCATCCCCATCGCTGCCATTCCGATCGTGCTGGCGATCGGCTGGGCGACGCAGCGCGCCGTCGGACACGCGATGACGATGCAGGTTCGTCAATCAGCCCTGAAGCATGCGATCGCGGTCGAAACCGTCGTCGGCTTGGACAGCATAAAGGCGGCCGGCGCCGAAAGCTGGGCAGCCTCGATGTGGGAGCAAGCTACCGCCGAGAGCATCAGGACGGGCAATGAACTCAGACACTACACGAATTTCGGCATCTATCTCGTACAGTCCGTCCAGACGTTGACGCAGGTCCTGATGGTTGTCGTCGGCTTCTACATGTGTGCCGCCGGCGCTCTGACGACAGGTGGCCTGATCGCGGCGACCATTCTCGCCGGCCGGGCGATGCAGCCCCTCACGCAGATGGCCGGTCTCATCGCTCGAATGCACCAGACACGATTGTCCTATCGTCTCCTCGACGAGATCGTCTCCGCGCCGCAGGAGCGGCCGGACGACGGCGGCTTTGTAACAGCCTCGGTGACTTCGGGATCGATTACCTTTGAAAAGGTAGCAGTACGCTACGAAAAAGGATCGCCGGCAGCACTGGACGACATTTCCTTCTCGATCCATGCCGGGGAGCGGGTGGGAATCCTTGGAGGAATCGGGACTGGAAAATCGACCCTGCTCAAACTGATCCCGGCCCTGCAGGTGCCATCGGGCGGGCGGGTTCTCGTCGACGGCATTCCCGCGCAGCAACTCGATCCGGCCGTCTTGCGCGCCGAGGTCGGTTTTGCCCTGCAGCAGGGCGAGCTGTTTCATGGAACGATCCGTTCGAACATCTGTCTCGCGAACCCTTCCGCCGCGGACGAGGACCTTCTGGCAGCTGCGCGCGTATCTGGAGCTCTCGACTGGATCTTGCGGCTCCCCAAGGGCTTCGAGACACCTGTCCGCGAACGCGGCATCGGCCTCTCGGGTGGTCAGCGACAGACGATCATCCTGGCGAGGGCCATGCTGATGCGACCGCGCATCGTGCTGCTGGACGAGCCGACGAGCGACCTGGACCCCCGCACGGAGCAGGTCGTCGTCGAGCGCATGAAGTCGCATCTCGATGGACGGACCTGCCTGATTGCAACGCACCGCCCCGCCATGCTTGCCCTCGTCGAGCGTCTGATCGTGTTGGAGGGAGGCCGTGTTCGACTTGATGGCCCCAAGGCGTCCGTGATGGCGGCGTTGTCGGGGTCCAAAGGCATGACGGCGCACCGGCCCGACGGGACTGCAGAAAGCCGCCCGGCATGACCGCGCGCCCGACCACGATACGCCCCAGCTCCAGAATCCAGGCACGCCCGGCGATTGCGCGGAAGGCCGGAGTGCCGACGGCGATCAGCGCGGATCTGCTCGCTATGCCACGTCGGGGGGCAAGCAACTTGATGCTGAGCCTCCTCGTGCTGATTGCCGCATTCATCGTGTGGGCCTCCTTCGCCTCCATACAGGAAGTCACCAAGGGCACGGGCCGGGTGACGCCCGCGAGCAAGATCCAGGTGGTGCAGAACCTCGAAGGCGGCATCGTCCGCGAGGTTCTCGTCTCCGAAGGGTCTCTCGTGAAGGCAGGCGACATCATCCTGCGCATCGACCCAACGCAGGCCGCTTCCGTTCTCGGCGAGAGCAAGGAGAAGATCCTCGGGCTGAAGGCGCTGATCGCTCGCTTGGAGGCCGAGGTCGAAGGGCGCTTGCTGTCGTTTCCGAAAGAGGTCGAAGACGGTCAGCCTGATCTTGTCGTGCATCAGCGCGAACTGTTCGATGCGCGGCGAAAAGAACTCGACGCGGCCGTATCGGCAATGCGCCTCCAGGAGCAGCAGCGCTCGCAGGAAATCAAGGAGGCGCAGTCTCGCATCGCGACCCTTCGGAAAGCGCTGGAGATCGCCTCGGAAGAGGTGGCGATGACCCGGCCGCTCTTGCGCAGTGGAGCGGCGTCGCGCGCCGAATTGCTGTCGCTTGAAGCGAAGTTGAACGAAGCGCGTGGCTCGCTCGAAGCGACGACACTTGCCGTTCCCCGGCTCGACGCCGCAAAAAGCGAAATCGTACGCAAACGAACGGAGCGCCTGGAAGCCTTCCGGGCCGAGGCGCTGCAACGCCTGGCGAGCGCCCGCGTCGAACTCTCCGCACTGGAGGAAATCAGCCGAGGGAGCCAGGACAAGGTCGCGCGAGCAAGCGTCAAGGCGCCCACCGACGGCATCGTCAAGACCGTGCACGTCACGACGCCCGGTCAGGTCGTCCAGCCCGGGCATAGCCTCGTCGAGATCGTCCCCATCAACGATACGCTGCTCGTCGAGGCTCAAGTGAGGCCTCAAGACATCGCATTCCTGCACCCAGGTCAGAATGCGGTGGTCAAGCTGAGCGCATACGACTTCTCCATCTACGGAGGCCTCTCTGCGAAGCTCGAGCATATCGGCGCAGACAGCATCAGCACGGAAAAAGGCGAGACCTACTACCTGATCCGCGTGCGCACGGAGAAAGCGCAGTTGACGCACCGCGGTCACAACCTGCCGATCATTCCCGGCATGGTGGCAGAAGTCGAAGTGATCACTGGCTCCAAGACCGTCATGAACTACATGACGAAGCCGCTTCTGAGGATGCGCCACGCCGCCTTGACCGAAAGATGAGCCCGCGGAGCTGCGGACACGCCCGTCGAGGGCGCGCCGGCGACTGCAAGAGCGGACCGGGCCATAGTCCCGTCATCCCTTCTCCCGGTTTCCCGGAAGCCGCGCTGCGTGCGGCTTCCGGGATCTTTCGCGGTGCGGGCCACGACAGACGTGGCAGCACGCGACTGCTACGCCGGGATTACTCGATCACGTGATCGGTTTCTCGTCGTCCCAGACCTTCTCGGGCATCGGCAGGCCGGCCCAGACCTCTGGCCCCAGCGGATCCTTCGGCGCGATGCCCATGAACGTCTCCAGGATCATCGCCATCTGGCGGCAATGCTGGCCCGAATGCCACGTCGTGCGCTCGAGGAAATCGTGCAGCGACTGCTCGCCGTAATAGACCTCCGCAGGCTCGGCGTAATCGAGGTACTGGCCCTGCTGCTCCCACCACGCGGTGAAGCGCGTCTGCACGTCGGCGCCATAAGCCAGGATGTCGGCCTTGCGGGCCTTGTCCTTTGGCGCATTGCGGTTGTAGGCGCCGTTGACGAGGGGCGTCCCGTCGACGACCAGCTCCAGCCAGGCATCGACGACATTGAACGTGTGCCACGCCAGATTGGCGAACGTGCGGGGACGGCCCGGCACCTCGCCCTGCATCTTCTCCTCGGGCATCTGCCCGAAGAGACGCTGCTCCGCCGTCAACACGAGCGTGATGCGGCGCACCAGTTCCTCGGGCGGGAGGATCTTCTCCTCGCCCAGGTCGATGCCCGCGATGTCGGCCACGTCACGCAGGATCTGGCCGTTCGCCCATGCGTTGCCACGCGTGACGACGGGCACCATGCGGATGCCGAATGGCTTCAACTCGTCCCATGCCCCCTCATCCTCGAGGACGTTGCGGGACTGGAAGGAGATGCCGTGTTTGCCAAGGAACTCCTTGGTGCGAAGGCAACTCGTTCAGCCAGGGTGCCAGTAGACGCGGATCGTGTCGCGATCCGCCGCAGCCGATGTCATGGTGCGACTCCAGTTCATTGAGATGCAATGGAAGTTATGCGTAATTCCAACCCTGTCCAGTCGGATTTGCGCGATTGGAAGAAGAGCCGTCAACAAACGCGAGGCAGGCATGCGATCGAAGCTGGAAACCGAATTGCCCGCAGGCATCCGCCGCCGTGTCGTCCGAGAGGTCAACGGGCTCGACATGCACGTGCTGGAGGCGGGGCCGGGGCGACCCGATGCACCGGTTCTCCTGCTTCTGCACGGCTTTCCCGAACTCGCCTTCAGCTGGCGCCATGTGATGCTGCCGCTCGCCGCCGCCGGCTACCGCGTCCTGGCGCCCGACCAGCGCGGCTACGGGCGCACGACGGGATGGGACGACCGCTATGACGGCGACCTCGCTTCGTTCCGGCTCCTCAACCTCGTACGCGATGCCGTGGGGCTTCTGGCAGCCCTGGGCATCCGGGAGGTCGCAGGCGTCTTCGGGCACGATTTCGGCGCGTCGGTGGCCGGCTGGTGCGCCATGCTGCGGCCGGACATCTTCCGGTCCGTGGCCATCATGAGCGCCCCCTTCGCTGGCGCACCGGCCCTCGCCCAGGACACCGAACGGGCTCCCATGTCGCTGGAAGCCCGGCTGCCGCCCGTCCTGCGTATCGCGCCGGCGCTCGCCGCGCTCGATCCACCGCGCAAGCACTATCATACCTACTACGCCACGCGCGAGGCGAACCGGGACATGATGGCCTCTCCCCAGGGCTTGCGCGCCTTCCTGCGCGCCTACTTCCATCAGAAGAGCGCGGACTGGGCGGGCAACGCCATCCACCGCCTCTCCGGCTGGACGGCACAGGAACTGGCGAAACTGCCGCGCTACTATGTCATGGACCTCGACCGCACCATGGCGGAGTGCGTGGCCGAAACGATGCCCACTGCGCAGGAGATCGCGGCCTGCGGCTGGCTGAGCGAGGCCGAGATGGCCGTCTACACGCAGGAATACGCCCGCACCGGCTTCCAGGGCGGGCTCAACTGGTACCGGGCACGGCTCGACCCGCGGCTCGCCGCCGAGCACGAGCTGTTCTCCGGCGTCCGCATCGCGGTGCCCGCGACCTTCATCGCCGGCGCCAGCGACTGGGGCGTCCACCAGATGCCCGGCGCGCTGGAACGCATGGAGGGTCAGGTCTGCACCGACTATCGCGGAACCCATCTGGTGCCGGGGGCCGGTCACTGGGTGCAGCAGGAGCAGCCCGCAGCGACCGTGCGGCTTCTGCTCGCGTTCCTGGAAGGACATCAGGCCGCGTATTGCCAACAGTGACATGCGCGTCACGGCCATTTGGCGCGATTATCTCGAGCCGAAGGGCCCGCCTCGGTCGTGCCGCAGCAAGCGCACCTGGCCGCCGTCCTGGCCAGCACGAAAAGGTTTTGCGTCCCCATCGAGAAGGGCCCATCGAGAAGGACTTGCGCTGGGGCGCTGCCTCGCCTATAGAGAGCGCCCTGAGATGCTCCCTTCGTCTAGCGGTTAGGACGTCAGCCTCTCACGTTGAAAACAGGGGTTCGATTCCCCTAGGGAGCGCCATAACTCCGCAGACATACGCGAACGCACTGTCCTCGACGCCTGTAGCTGGCGCCGAGTGCATTGATTTCGCGCGATCGCGCTCCCGGCACGCCGGTCCCTGCAAGCCCTTGCAGAACGTCTGAGCCTGCGATCGCCTAGCGTCCTCCGCGCCCAGCGCACATCTCGGGCGCATCCCGGGTTGCTGACACCGCGTACAGTCCCTGCTATAGGGCGCCTGCACATTCGGCACAAAATGGGTTGGTGAGCGGATACGCAGGAATTGCGCGTGCCGTTGTCGGCCCCTCTATCGACAGGACAGCATGCGACAACTCAAAGGCCAGAGCCTGGCCGACCGACAGCAGAACGCCCGGAAGGCAAAAGAAGCACTCCTTCAGAAGATGCGCGAAGCGCCCAAGCCCGATGATCCCGAAGTCGTGGCCAGGCGCGAGGCCAAGGCGGCGACGCTCGCTGCCAACCGGGCCGAGCGCGAGCGCCGTCGCGCCGAAAAGGCTGCTGCGGAGCGCGCCGAGGCCGAACGTCTGGCCGCCTTGCAGGCTGCCGAGTTCGCCGAAGCCGAGCGCAAGAAGAACGAGGAAGCCGAGAAGATCAAGGCCCTGCTAGCCGAGCAGAAGGCAGCACGGGACGCGCGCTATGCCGCCCGCAAGAAGCGCAGGGGCTGACACGGCGGCGCTCTAACCGCATCCACGCATATCGACCCGCTGACCGCCTCGTGTTCCGGTTCCGACCTCTGCATCCCCTGCAGCTCGTCTCAGGGCAGATGCCGGCGCCACGAGGAACACGAGTGCGGCAGCCGGTTGCCGCTTCCCCGGCGCCCGGCATTGGCATATCTATATGCCGATAGACCTGACGGCTCTCCCTCCCTACAGCCTCGAAGCACCAAGGAGATGGCATGATCGCCGACCCCAACGCCACCAGCCCTCGGCTCACGATCGAGATCGTCTCGGACGTCGTTTGACCCTGGTGCTTCATCGGCAAGCGCCGGCTCGAGTCTGCTCTCCAGACGTACGCCGAGCGCTTTCCCGACGAGGCCAAGCCAGCCGTGCGCTGGCTTCCCTTCCAGCTCAATCCCGACTTGCCCATCGAGGGCATCTCGCGGCAAGCCTATATCGAGATGAAGTTCGGGCCCGGCGCCACGCGAACCTATGACCGCGTCGCCGGTGTCGGCAAATCGGTCGGGATCGACTTCGATTTCGATGCCATCAAAGTGCAGCCGAACACGATCAACGCGCATCGCCTGCTCGCCTATGGCGCGCGCAACGGCCGTGAGGACGAGACGGCGGAGGAATTGTTCAAGGCCTATTTCCTCCAGGGCGCCGTGATCGCCGATCTCGCCGTGCTCGCCGACGTGGGGGCGAGGGCCGGTCTCGATCGGGAAGCGCTCGCCGCCTATCTCGCGTCGGACGAGGACAAGGCCGGCATCGCCGAGGCCGATTTGGATGTCCGCCGGGCCGGCGTCAGTGGCGTGCCGTTCTTCATTTTCAATCGCCGCGTGGCCGTGTCCGGCGCACACGAGCCAGAGACGCTGTTGGAGGCGATGCAGCAGGCGCTCTAGTGCAGCGCATCAGACGTTCGGTACCCGCCAGCGGCTGCGTCGTTGAGCAAACGTCAGGTGCAGAACACGAGCGCTGAGTGCCTCCATACATGCGGGCGCAGTCGGAGCACCGGCTGGCGCTCGTCGTGACGACTGCCTCGAATGGTGACGACGGGCTGCGGCGGCCGATGCTACTCGAGCAATGCGGCAATCCCGTCGTTGCCGGCGAGCCGCGCAATGTCGAGGGCCGTCTGCCGCCGCTTGTTGCGCAACCCGGTCTTCGCGCCTGCTTTCAACAGGCGGCGCACCATCTCCACGTGACCACCTTCGGCAGCGCTCATCAGCGCGCTGTAGCCGAGGCGGTTGCGAAGATCGATCGCTGCGCCCCGGCGCAGAAGATCTCCCGCCACCTCGCCAAGGCCGAAGCGCGCGGCGAGGATCAGCGCACTATTCCCAGCACTGGTGTGCCCGGAAACGTCGGCCCCCGCGGACAACAACGTCAGCGCACACGCGCTTTGCCGCCGTTCGATGGCGCGCAGGAGTGGCGTCCAACCGTCGCGATCGGCCACCGCCGGCTTTGCGCCGGCGGCCAGAAGCGCCGTGACCACGGCGCCATCACATCGCTCCGCAGCGTACCAGAGTGCCGTACGCCCCCATCTGTCCGCACTGTCGAGGCCAACCTTCCTTTCGAGAAAGACCCGCACCAGCGGCAAATCGCAATGCTGCGCCGCCAGCGGCAGCGGCGCGTGCCCGGACGGGAAGGATGCATCGATCCCGGCACCGCGCCCAAGCATGGCCTCGACGACCGGCGCCTGGCATGAGGCGATGGCTTCCTCGAACGCGACATGGCGGTTTCTCGTGAGGATCCGGAAATCGGCCCCCTTTGCGACGAACTCCACCGCCATCGCGGCCTTCCTCTTGCGGACGGCGAGAAACACCGCAGTTTCACCAGCGATATTCTGCGCGTCCAAACTTGCCCCCGAGGCCAGCAACGCTCGCGCCGTTGCGACGTGCCCCGCTCCTGCCGCCAGCATCAGCGGCGTATTGCCCATGCTGTCGCGAACCTCGAGCGCGGCGTGCTTCGCAAGCAGGGCCGCGATCACGTCGTTCTGCCCCCGCGCCGCGGCCTCCAACAGCGCCGGCCGCGCACCCGCGACCACGGATGGCGCGATGCGGCCCGCGGGCTTTGCCGCACGCGGTACAGTGGGCGCAGCGTCCTGGCGCGCTGCCGTGCCTTTCGCCCATGACAAGTCCCGCAGCAGCGAGGCCGCGCCGGCGTGACCCGAAGCCGCTGCCCGGTCGAGCCAGTTCCGCCCCGTCTCCCGATCGACCGAAGTACCGTCGCCCGACAGGTACATCCGGCCGAGCAGGAACTGCGCTTTCACGTGGCCTTGCCCGGCCGCCTGCCGCATCCACGCGAAGGCCCGGCGCCGATCCTGGGTAACGCCTTGCCCGCTGCGGTAGAGCGACGCGAGGTGATACTGGGCTTCGGCATCGCCGGCACGTGCGGCCTTGGTGAGTTCCACGACGGCGGCCTTGAAGTTTCCCAACCGAAGCGACGCGCGCGCAGCAGATACCTCACGCGAGATGGCCGCCCTATCCTGCGCGATACCGCAATTCGGGACGAGAGCACCGCAGATTGCCGCGCCTGCCAGCGCGGCTCTTGCTGCGTCAAGCAGTGCCATATTTCGTTTCCATTTCGATACCGGTCTGCTTGAGAAACGCCGCAGGCAAGATGCCGCCCGCACAAACGACGACTGCATCATTGTCGAGCGTGATGGCGCGTCCCTGCCAATCGAGCACGACAGCGGCCTCGCTGATCTGCCGCACATGAGAGCCCAGAAGCGCCGTGAGACTGCCCCTGGCAACCGCATCCGTGACCCGCGTCCGGTTCTTCGCCTTGGCGCGGGCAAAATTGTCGCCGCGATAGGAGAGCGTGATCTGGGTGCCCGGCTCCTCGGCAAGGCTGCATGCCGCCTCGAGGGCGCTATCCCCTCCGCCGACGACCAGCACGTGTTTTCCCTTGTAGATCGCTGGATCGCTCAGCCGATAGGTCACCTTCGCCAGGTCCTCGCCGGGAACGTCGAGCTTGCGCGGCGTGCCGCGCCGCCCGATGGCCAGCAGCACGCCTCGTGCCCTGTATCGGCCGGCGCCCGTGCGGACCTCGAATCCGCCATCCACGGCCTCGACGGCCTCCGCGCGTTCGCCGTACCGGATGCGCAGGCCCGTGTCGCGCGCCACCCGCTGCCAGAACGCCAACAGCTTCTCTTTTCGGACCTCGCTGAAATGCACCCGGCCGACCAACGGCAGTGTCGCTGGCTGTGTCATGACCAGTTTTCCTTTCGGGAAATGCGCAACCGTTCCCCCGAAGCTCTCCTGTTCAAGCGTTACGTAGCGCAGCTTGTTCTCGATTGCCGCAAGGCTTGCCGAGATCCCGGCTGGCCCGCCACCGACGATGATCACATCGAGCCAATTTCCGTCTCCGCGCGGGACGCACTGGCGGATCGAGGACATGGCTTGTCGGCCCTGCTCGATGGCGTTCCGGATCAGGCCCATGCCTCCAAGCTCGCCGGCGATATAGATGCCCGCCACATTGGTCTGGAAGTCCGGCCCGATCTGCGGAAGTTCCACACCGCGCTGCTCCGTTCCAAACACGAGGCTGATCGCGCCATGCGGACAGGCGGCACGGCAGGCTCCATGGCCGATACAGTCCGCCGGCGTGAGGAGCCGCGCCTTTCCATCGACCAGCCCTAGAATGCGCCCCTCGGGGCATGCGCGGACACAGGCACCACACCCCAGGCACAGCGAAGCATCGATGATGGGATGCAGCGACGAGGGCTGGTCCTGTCCCGAGGCAACCGCATCCTCGTGCAAGGCACGGCTTTTGCGATCCTCGCGCCATCGACGAACGGCGAGAATTCCCCAGATCAGGAACAGGGGGGCGAGATAAACGAGCACGGATCGATCGATGGGCATCGCTTCCTGGAATGACGGCTCGTCCGCCCACAAGACTTCGCGAAACGAACACATTGAGCAAAAGCCGGACCGATAACGACCCCGGCGACGATTTCATTCTGCGCGACTTGTTCCCACCCCGATAACGCAGCGCGAAAAAGCCTATTCCCTGTCTTTCGATTTTACGAACGGCATATTTATGGCGAGGCCTTTCCATGACCAATCCATCCCGACGACAAGCACCCGTCACAATTCAATTATTGAAGAATCGTCACATTCCCGCCGAATTCACGGCACTCATTGTCGGCCGCGCGATGCCCTCCCGAGATTACCCGACACCGTATCGGCCGGCGTGCCTCTTCGAGGCTGCTGGCGACCTCGCCATCTCTGAAGCAGGGAAGATGCAAAAGATCGCAGAAATCTCCTCGTTGCCGCCGCGCAATGCCGGTCGCCCTCGCCCCCCTCTGCCTCCTCCCGCTGCACGCCGACATGCTTCGTCCCCGCCGGGCGCCCCGTCACGTCGCCAACGCGCGATGGACTACGGGCACTACATGTCCCGTTCGATCCTCAGGCTGGCGCCGCTCATCTTCGCCACCCTCACACTGGGAGCACTCGCCTCGGGTTGGCTGCAGAGGAATGAAGGACACCTCACGCCCGAAGCGGGCCTGGGCTATTGGCTGGGCATCATCGGCGGCACGATGCTTTTGGCGCTGCTCCTCTATCCCCTGCGCAAGCGCGTTCGCTTTCTCAATCGGCTGGGCAGCGTGCCCGGTTGGTTTCGCATTCATATGCTGCTGGGCGTCCTCGGACCGACGTTGATCCTGTTCCACAGCAACTTCGGTGTTGGGGCGCCCAACAGCGCCGTCTCGCTCGTGGCCATGCTCACGGTCGTCGCGAGCGGCATCGTCGGCCGGTATCTCTACTCCAAGGTTCATCGCGGCCTATACGGTCGCAAGACCGCACTCGCCGAAGTCCTGCAGGACACCGCCTTGCTGCGCGAACTGGTCGAGCGGGACGCTTCGGGCCTCAACGCCGTCATCGCCGATCTCCGGGACTTCGAGACGCATGCCCTTCGTGAGCGCCGTGGCGTCCTTGCCCAGCTCGGCAGTGCCCTCGTCGTCGGCATGCGCGCGCGCAGGTGCAGCAGACGCGCTATTGGCAGGATCCACAGGGCACTGCGACAGCACGTCAAGGCCGGCAGCATGAGCCCCCGCGACGCGAGGCGGGCGAAGGCCTCGATACGCGCCGACCTGGCTTTGTATTTCAGCGCCGCCCGGGCAGCATCCCGCTTTGCAATCTACGAGCGCCTTTTTGCCTTGTGGCACATGCTCCACCTGCCGCTGTTCCTGCTTCTCGTCGTCACGGCAGCGATCCATATCGTCGCCGTCCATCGCTATTGATCGCCCGGCGGGAGTTCGGCACGTGCGCCATGTCGCGATCATCATCGCAAGTCTCCTCACGCTGCTTGCCGCCGGGCCCGCCAGCGCACAGACCATGTTCGAGCGTCTCGTCATGCCTGGACCGCTGATAAAAGGGCATGCCGACCTCGAGAAAACCTGCAGCAACTGCCATGAGGACTTTGCCAAGAAGGGCCAGACGCCGCGCTGCCTCGCCTGCCACAAGCAGATCGCGAGCGATCGTTCCCGAAAGTCCGGCTTTCACGGCACTGAGCCGGAGGCGTCGACCGGCGAGTGCCGCGCATGCCACACCGATCACAAGGGCCGCAAGGCCGTGATCGTCCAATTCGACAAGGAAACCTTCAGCCACGCATTCACACGCTTCGCCCTGACCGGCGCCCACAAGAGCGCACGCTGCGACGGGTGCCACAAACCTGCGCAAAAATATCGGGCGGCACCTTCGCAATGCGTCGAATGCCACCGGCAATCCGATACCCACAAGGGAAGCCTGGGAAACAATTGCGCCAGCTGCCATTCCGACACCGCCTGGACGAAGACGAAGCGGTTCGATCATGCCGCCACGCGCTTTTCGCTCACTGGCGCTCACGGCAAGGTTGCGTGCGCCGGCTGCCACGCGGGGGAGCGCTACAAGAACACGCCCAGATCATGTGTTGCCTGCCACGGCATCCAGGATCCCCATGGCCGGCGCAATGGTACGAAATGCGACACGTGCCACACGGCGATGAAATGGACCGATATAAAATTTGATCATGCCAAGGCGACGAAATTCCCGCTGAAGGGTGCACATGCGCGGCAGAAATGCGCCACTTGCCACACCGGCGACCTCTACAAGGACAAGCTGTCGACGACATGCGTCTCCTGTCACCGGAAGAACGATCCGCACAAGGGGCAGCTCGGAACCCGCTGCAGTGAATGCCACGACGAGCGTGGCTGGCGAAAAACGGTCCGCTTCGACCACGATTTGACGCGTTTTCCCCTCCTCGGCCTGCACGTCGCGGTGCCCTGCGAGGAGTGCCATCGAACACCGCGGTTCAAGGATGCGCAGGCTGCGTGCGCTACCTGCCACGCCGATACGCACCACAAGGGCCGTTTCGGCGAGAAATGCGCCAATTGTCATAACCCCAATGGCTGGACACGCTGGTTGTTCGACCATGACAAACAGACGGCTTTTCGCCTAACGGGTTCCCACCAGCGCCTGCAATGCCACGCATGCCATCGCGCGACCGCAGCCCAAAAACCGAAACTGAGCACATCGTGTTTTTCCTGCCATTCAACTGACGATGCGCACGACGGCGCATTGGGACGCAAATGCGAAACCTGCCACACAACCCGCACATTTCGGGATGCAAGAAAACAGCGATAGCTCGCATGAGGCAGCCGATCGCCGAACGAGGAATATCGTCCTGATGCCGATCGTTATCACTATCGATGCATACACGTCGGCCGCTTACAGACAGGCTGGCGAAACATCGATACTGCGCGTCGTACCGTTTTTCGTCGCGGAGAATTAAGGGCCTGGGGGGCCAACCGGGGGACTGCGGGTTTCATTGTTCCGCGCGTAGTCCATTGTTTCGAGGGAATAGATGACGACGCGGTTTACGACACGCGCCTTCCTGCTCGTCATTCTTGCGCTGTTCATCGGCTCGCCACTGCAACCGGCGGCGGCGCAGCAGGGTAATGCCGGTCGCTTCGACCACGCAGCAATCGGCTTTCCGCTTTCGGGCGGCCACGCGAACGTGGACTGCGCGAGCTGCCACACCGGTGGCCGGTTCCTCGGCACGCCACGCCGGTGCTCGGCCTGCCATAACGGCAGCCGCGCGATCGGCAAACCCGGCGAACACGTCCGGTCGGCCAATGCGTGCGAAGGCTGCCATTCGATCTCGTCTTGGCAGACGACGCGCGTGGACCACACTTTGCTGTCGGGCACCTGCGCCAGCTGCCACAACGGGCGCACTGCCCGGGGAAAACCAGCCAATCACACGATCACCACCGCGCCTTGCGAGACCTGCCATCGCAGCACCGTCTCCTTTGCCGGCGCCCGCATGGACCACACCGGCATCTCCGGCAATTGCGCCAGCTGCCACAACGGCACCACCGCGCGCGGCAAGCCCCAGGGACACATCATCACCACCGCGCCCTGCGAGACCTGCCATCGCAGCACCGTCTCCTTTGCCGGCGCCCGCATGGACCACGCCGGCATCTCCGGCAATTGCGCCAGCTGCCACAACGGCACCACCGCGCGCGGCAAGCCCCAGGGACACATCATCACCACCGCACCCTGCGAGACCTGCCATCGCAGCACCGTCTCCTTTGCCGGCGCCCGCATGGACCACGCCGGTATCTCCGGCAACTGCGCCAGTTGCCACAACGGCACCACCGCACGCGGCAAGCCCCAGGGACACATCGTCACCACCGCTCCGTGCGAAACGTGCCATCGCAGCACCGTCTCCTTTGCCGGCGCCCGCATGGACCACACCGGCATCTCCGGCAATTGCGCCAGCTGCCACAACGGCACCACCGCGCGCGGCAAGCCCCAGGGACACATCATCACCACCGCACCGTGCGAAACGTGCCATCGCAGCACCGTCTCCTTTGCCGGCGCCCGCATGGACCACGCCGGCATCTCCGGCAATTGCGCCAGCTGCCACAACGGCACAACCGCGCGCGGCAAGCCCCAGGGACACATCATCACCACCGCACCGTGCGAGACCTGCCATCGCAGCACCGTCTCCTTTGCCGGCGCCCGCATGGACCACGCCGGCATCTCCGGCAATTGCGCCAGCTGCCACAACGGCACAACCGCGCGCGGCAAGCCCCAGGGACACATCGTCACCACCGCTCCGTGCGAGACCTGCCATCGCAGCACCGTCTCCTTTGCCGGCGCCCGCATGGACCACGCCGGCATCTCCGGCAATTGCGCCAGCTGCCACAACGGCACAACCGCGCGCGGCAAGCCACAGGGACACATCGTCACCACCGCCCCCTGCGAAACGTGCCATCGCAGCACCGTCTCCTTTGCCGGCGCCCGCATGGACCACGCCGGCATCTCCGGCAACTGCGCCAGCTGCCACAACGGCACCACCGCTCCGGGCAAGCCACGAGAGCATCCGGCGACCTCCGCACCTTGTGAAAATTGCCACCGCAGCACTTCGAGTTGGAGCCGATGACAAAACACGCATCCCCACGACGCGCGTCCGCTCGCGGCGCCGCGCCGGCCGGCTCGAAGCACGTGGCCGCGCACAATCGCATCTGCGCGCGACGAGTGCCCGCGGCGTGCATTGCCATTGCCATTGCCGCCCTCGCCATCGCGGGTGGGGCGGCAGGCACGGCAGCGCGCGCCGAACCGGTAACCGATCAGGTCCTGTCCGATTTGCAGATCGCGACGAAAAACGGCTGCAAGCTGTTGCGCATCGGCTTCAACATCCGCATTCGGTACGTCGGGCACTTTCCGCAACGCCACGGGACCGAAGCCAGGATATCCGTACAGCCCATCGATCCCGCGCATGCAGCGGCAGCACTGTCGTCGCTGCGGGAGGCCCTTCGCATCCCCGACACGGCACGCGCCCTCGTCAAGTCGATCGATTTCGAGGCCGGCCGCGCTGGCATGCCGACATTGATCGTTCAGTTCTCCAAGCCGACGACTTTCAGCATCGCGGCCGGCCGCGACTTCGAAAGCATCGTCATTGCCGCGGCCGGTGCCCGCGCCAAATCCGCATGCAAGCCGTTATTCCCGGTCGGCTTCGGCAAGTGGGACACGACCATCGCCATCGAGAAGACGCGCAAGACGAGCGGATCGCCGGATGCGGGCCCGGCGCGCGGCGGATTGCCGAAATGGAACATGGCGCGTCCGGCAGGCGCCATCTCGGCACGCGATCAGCGCGCTGCAGATGCCGCCATGGACGAAGCGCGGGCCGCACTGAAGAAAGGCGATCGCGCCGGTGCTGCGCGTCTCCTCGTCAAGGTGCTGCGCATGCGGGAAAATCCCCGCAGTCCCGAAGCCCAGGAGTTGCTCGGCGTCGTTTATCAAAAGCACAGGCAGACCGCCGACGCGCGATCGCTCTATGAGGACTATTTGCGCCGCTATCCCAAGTCGTCCGGCACCGAGGGTGTGCGCCAGCGGCTCGACGCGATCCTGACGGCCCAAGCCCAGCACGGTGAACCGCTGAGGGCACCCCGCTCACGCTGGAGCGACAGAAAGTCGGCACCATCGGGCGTGTCGACGTGGACGACGTCGGGCAGCTTCTCCCAGTTCTATGTCCGCGATGACAGCTTCCGTGTCGTACGCGACCCGACGCTGCCGCCCATCCTCAACGCCGACAAGGAGGATCATCGCATCCACCGCAACGCGCTGCTGTCGAGCTTCGATCTCATCGGCACCTGGAAAACCGATCAGCTCAAATCCAAGTTTCGCTTTTCAGGAACCGAGGAGCACGACTTCGGACGCAACGAGGAAGTGATTGGCGTTTCCGCGCTGTTTCTCGAAACCGCCGTCAAGGACTGGGCGACAACGGTGAAACTTGGACGGCAAACCCGCAATACCGGTGGCGTGCTCGGCCGTTTCGACGGTGCGCTCGTCAGCTGGCAAGGCACGCCATGGCTGCGCTGGAACGTGGTCGGGGGATCGCCAGTCGCCAGCCGGCGGGACGAACCCTTCAAGGACGAGAAATACTTCCTCGGCACGAGCCTCGACATCGGCACGCTCATTGCGGGTTTCGACACGAGTTTCTTCGCGATCCAGCAGCAGATCGGCAGCGTCGTCGATCGCCAGGCCATCGGCGCGGAATTCCGTTACCTCGACACCGCACGGGCCGCATTTCTGACCGTCGACTACGATACGCACTTCAACGAATTCAATGCCGCGATATTCAGCGGATCCTGGACATTCGCCGACAAGTCGGTGCTGAGCGGCGGTGTCGACTATCGCAAATCGCCCTACTTGACGAGCTGGAACGCGCTCATCGGGCAGCGGGCCCGCACACTGTTCGAACTCCTTCGCCTGCGCACCCGCGAAGAGCTCGGCCAGATGGCACTCGATCGCACGGCGACATACACCTCCGCCAGCGTCGGCTATTCCCGTTACTTGACCGACCGCATCCAGGTCAGCGCGAACGTCACGGCGGCGCACATCGACGGCACCATCGCGTCGTATGGCGTCGATGCGATGCCGTCCACGGGAACCGAACTCTACTACTCCGCCCAGGTGACCGGCACGAGCATGATCTGGGACGGCGATCTCTTCGCGGCTGGCGTGCGCCTCGCCGATCGGGAGGATTCCAATACCTACGCTCTGGATCTGGGCACGCGCATTCCCCTCGGCATGAATTGGCGGATCAATCCACGGCTGCTGCTCAGCTACCGCGAAGGCAAGACGACCGACCTGACAGAGTATGCCGTCCTGCCAACCGTACTTTTCAATTATGCGCTGACGAAGGATCTGAGCTTCGAGATGGAAGTAGGCGCGCGGCGCTCGTGGCGCGAAATGGCCGGGGTCCGGGAAGACGATACCGAACTCTTCTTCACCATCGGCTATCGCTACGACTTCTTTGCCGATGGACAGCGGCATTGCCCGATCGGCGCCTTGAAATGCTGATACGTTTTCACAAGCCAAGGGTTCCGATATTTGCATCCCCTTGCCGGGCATCCGAGAGCAAATGTCGGAACCCAAGGGCCAACAAAACGAGGAAACCAGTCATGGCGATCGTCGCGTATCTCGGACTTTCGATCGGCGCATCGGCACTGGGGCTATGGTTTCTGTCCCGTGGCTTATCGGGCGCCCCCACGCCTTACCGATCGGCCGTTATCGCCAACGTCCGATCCCCACGTGTGCTTGGCGCAATTCTACTCATGACCGTCGCCGGGGCGGCAATTGCCCTTGGAGGAATTTCCCGAGACCCACCTGTTGCAGCCGCACCGGGATCGGATGACCCGGTTGCCAAACTCGCGGCGATGACCGACCAGATGAGCCGCATACCCACGGCGTCCATCTCGACCCCGGTACCGCACCAGAACCTGCCCTCCGTCGACGAGATGATAGAGCGTCTCGCCAAGCGCCTCGAAGAAAACCCATCCGACGCGGACGGCTGGCGCATGCTGGGCTGGTCCCACCTTCACATGCAGCGCTATGAGGAGGCCGTCCGGGCCTATGCCCAGGCAGTCGGGCAGGCTCCGCAGGTCGCCAGCTATCGATCGAGCCACGCGGAGGCGCTGATACGCGCCGCGAACGGAACCGTTACGCAGGCCGCACGCGCGGAGATCCAGGAAGCCCTGCGCCTCGATCCCCGGGATGGCCTGGCGCTGAAGCTGCAGGCCACTCTTCGCACCGATGCCGGACGAAAGCCGCAGTAGAGCGCGCCAGCGCCGCCAGCGCAGGCCTCCACCAAGGCCGGGCGCTGCCGATAAAACAAATGAATCAGGTTCTTGGAAGATTGATCTGGCGGAGACGAGAGGATTCGAACCTCCGGTACCCATTTCTGAGTACAACGATTTAGCAAACCGCCGCCTTCAGCCACTCGGCCACGTCTCCGGACCCGGATGCCTATAGGCGGATGAGGCCCGAAACGCAAGTCGCATTGCACGGTTGGCCGGCGAATGTGCGCCTCGCCGCCACACCGCCGCCCCTATGCCTGCGGCCCGCTGTTGCGCTTCCTGCATTTTCTTGGCACGGCAACAGGCGCCAGCCGAACGCACTCCCTGGGCATACGCGCTGCCGCGCCGGCGCCATGGCGGTTGCGCCACATGCGCTCGACTACACGGGAACGCCCGACTTCGGCATCTTGGCGACCGCGTAATAGGCCCAGAGCAGGCGGGCTGCGACGCCCCGCCAGGGCCGCCAGCGCTCCGCGAACTCGGCCAGTTCCTTCGCAGTGGGCCGCGCCTCGAGATCCATGGCGATCTGCAACGCCACCTGGAGCGCCAGATCGCCGCTGGCGAAGGCATCCGGCCGCCCCAGGCAGAACATCTGGAAGATGTCCGACGTCCACGGGCCAACGCCGGGTATGCACGTCAGCACCTCGTGGATCTCCTCCTCGGGCAGGTGATCGAGGCGCGTGAGATCGAGGTCGGTGTCGACGATACGATTGGCGGCAGCCAGCAGCGTGCGGATCTTCGGCCGCGACAGACCGGCCGCGCGCAGGTCCGTCTCCGAGACCGCGAGCAGGCGCACCGGCTCGAACGGCTTGACGGCCTCTGCCGTACGCGACCAGATTGCGGCCGCGCTGGCGACGGACAGCTGCTGGCCGACGATGATCCGCGCCAGGCCCTCGAAACCCGCAGGCCGGCGCCGCAGGGGCGGGTCGCCGGCGTGGTCGTGCATCAGCCTGATCACGGCGCATTTGCGCCGCAGCGACCGGATGCCCTTGCGGATATCGGCCTCGGTCTCGATGCAACGCAGGGCAGTGGTGCGCTTGGCGGCCATGGCGATACTCGCGTCAGGGTTCGCGGGGCTGGATCTATCGGGACGACAGGCATGACAGAGCACGGGACGAGCAGCAAGGGGGCAACCACGGCACATGCGCCCGCACACCGCGCCGTGCTGCGCTTCGCGCCGAGCCCCAACGGTGCGCTGCATCTGGGCCATGCCCTCTCTGCGCTGACCGGCTACGAGATGGCGCAGCGGCTCGGCGGGCGGTTCCTCGTCCGCATCGAGGATATCGATGTCGGGCGAAGCCGCCCCGAGCACGTGGCGGGCATTTTTCGCGATCTGGCGTGGCTCGGCATCACCTGGGAGGAGCCCGTCCTGTTCCAGTCGCAGCATTTCGCCGATTACGAAGCCGCCGCAGCACGCCTGGCCGCGATGGGACTGCTCTATCCCTGCTTTGCCACGCGCGCCGAAATCGCGGCAGCAGCCGATTCCAACGCACGCGATCCGGATGGCGCGCCCCTCTATCCCGGTCTTCATCGTGGCCTCGGGGTGCGCGAAATCGCCCGGCGCAAGGCCCTGGGCCAGCCTTTCGCCATGCGTCTCGACATGCAGGCGGCCCTTGCGGCAGCGCGACGGATGACGGGCGATGCGCCCTTGACCTATGAAGCGCTCGACGAGACGCTCGCCCCGCGGACGGTCGCAGCAGCCCCCGCCCGCTGGGGCGATGTCGTGATCCAGCGCAAGGACGCTCCGACCAGCTATCACATGGCGGTGGTGGTGGACGATGCGCGGCAGGGCATCACGCACGTCGTGCGCGGCCTCGACCTGTTGCCGGCGACCGACGTGCATCGCCTTCTGCAAGTCCTGCTCGGGCTGCCCGCCCCGCTCTACCACCATCACCGCCTGCTGTTGGGCAGCGACGACCTGAAGCTCTCCAAGAGCCGCGGCGACACCAGCCTCGCCGCGCTGCGGGCGCAGGGGCTCACGCCGACGGACATCCGCCGCACGATCGGGATCGAGCGGTGACAAGGTCACGCCATCGGCTCCGGCAGGACCTCGGGCAATGCTCAATTCTTGTTTTTGTGGAAACCGTTAATGAACTGAATTAAATTCACGCGAGCGGTTGGCGGGAGGCCATGATCGCGACTTGGGGGCGGCCTGCAGGCTGCCGTGGCGGGGGTATGCGTGAAGAAGCGCAATGCACATCGCGGAAAGCGCGGCAATCCCGCGCGACGTGGCGGCAAGTCGGCGCCGCACGCCGCGTTGCTTGCCTCCGCACGCAAACAGGTGAACGCGCCCCGCACCGGCCTGACTGCCGCCGCCATCACGCATCTGCCATCCTACGACCGGGACGATCGGCAGGCGCTACTGCTGTTACTGGCGCCATTCCTGATCCTTGCATGTGCGCTCGGCGCGCAAGGCCTCGTTCGGGCGCCGCTGCGGCTGCCCGCATTCGCGACACCATCGATAGCGGACAAAAGCTCGGCGATTGCCGACGCGCGACCGATCCCGGCGATGCCGGCCCTGCCTCCGGACGCCCCGCGAGCACCTGCCGGCGCCGACACGTTGCCGTCGCCTGCGATGCCCGTCAGCGCCTTCGACGCGGAACCGGGACGCGCACGTATCGCACTGCGCCGGGCCCCGGCACCTGTTCGACTGGTCGATCGCATGCCGCCGCTCGCCCGCGCTCACCCCTTCGGGGCCGATGTTGCCGATCGCACGCCCCGCGCTCCGCTCGGCTTGGCAGATCCTGAAGGCGCAGCCTCGCTCGCCCAAAAGCCGGCGATCCCCCGAATGGGCCCCCTGGGCCCTGCCGATCCCGAAGGGCTCGCCAGCCTGCAGCAGACACCGCCGCAACGGGACTTCACCGCACGCGGCCCCGCCGATCCCGAGGGCGCTTCGACGATCACGCATGCTCATCTGGCGCGGCCCGCCATCCCTGTGGCAGCCACCCCGCTCCTGACGGTACCGCCCGGACCAATTCAATGTCACGCCACCTCGCGCGCGCGACCCGTGCCGAAGAGCCTCAGCGCTGCAACGTCCGGCGAAGCCTTCGGCCTGCGGCTGGCGGCAGCAGCCGCAGAGCAGCTCGACGAGTTCGTCATCTACAACGCCACCTACAGCCGCATCGCCTATCCGATGGGCGACGTCTCCAGCCTGTTCGGCGTCTGCACCGACGTCGTCGTGCGCGCCTATCGCCGCCTCGGCATCGACCTCCAGGTGTTGATCCATACCGCGCGAATGGGGCTGGGCGACCCCAACATCGACCATCGCCGCGTCGAGGTGATGCGCAAGTTCCTCGCCAGGTTCGGTCAGTCTCTTCCCGTCACGCGATACCCGGAAGACTATCTGCCGGGCGATATCGTCACCTATTACCGCCCGCAGAACAGCAGCTCGAATTCGCACATCGCGATCGTGTCCGATCGCATGGCTCCCTCGGGCCGCCTGATGATCCTGCACAACCGTGGCTGGGGACCGCAGCTCGAGGACGCGCTGTTCGTCGACCAGATCACCGGCCATTACAGGTACGCCGGCCCCGCACCGTTGCTTGCGGCACGCAAAGGCCCGGCGCGCGGAAGGGGCCGCGCAGCATTCGCCGCCGGACAGGCTGAAAAGACCGATGCTGTGCCATTCACGCCCATCGCGGCGCCGATGAGCCGGGGCAATATCGCCACGCCAGCCTCGACCGACACCGCCGAGCCGGCGGCGATGTGCCGCCTCCCCGATGGCGGCCTCGAGCGGCCGGCACCATTGCCACCCACCCGACATGCCCGGGCATACGCCGGACCGGCGCAGCCGATCGTCGTGGGCGCGACCGGCGTCGCCGCCGCGGGCACGAACTGACACGAGCCCGACACCCGGCAGGAGTGCTCACCCGCGACGGCGGCCATAGTCGGCAAGGCCGCCGCCGGACCTGGGCGGATGCGCGCGGATCGCCTCCTCGTTGGGCTCCGTGCCCCAGCCCGGACGTGACGGCATCACGAGATGCCCGTCGACATACTCGGGCACGTGCGTGAACAACTCGTGATCCCAGGCGATCCGGTCGATATCGGTCTCCATGATGCGCAGGTTCGGCACAGCGCACGCGAAATGCGCATTCATCATCGTGCAGAGATGGCCGTAGAAATTATGCGGCGCGACGTTGACCTCGTGCGCCTCCGCCAGATTGGCGATCTTCATCGACTGCCAGACGCCGTTCCACGGCGTATCGATGATGCCCACGTCCATCGCCTGCTCGCGGAAATAGGGCAGGAACTCGCGAATGCCGAGCAAGGTCTCGCACGAGGAGACGGGGTGCGGACTCTGGCGGCGGATCAGGCCCAATGCCTCCGGGTTGTAGCTGTCGATCTCGATCCAGAACATGTCGAGATCGGCGATCTCACGCAGGATCTTGAGGAACCCCTCGGTCTTGGCGTGGAAGTTGAGATCCAGGAGGATATCGACATCGGGTCCGGTCCCCTCGCGCAGCGCCTCCAGATGCATGCGCAGGTTACGCAGCACGTGGCGCTCGACGTTCACCGCCACCTCGTTCGGCGAGCCGAAGCCCGGACGCCAGCCCTTCGGGTTCTGCCTGTTCTCGTCATAGAGGAAGATGTTGGTCTTGCAGGCCGTGAAGCCCTTCTCGCGCACCTCCCGGCCCATCGCGACGACGCCGTCGAGGTCGGTGATCGCGGGCGTGTACCAGGCCGGGTGATTGATGCGCCACGTGCAGCAGTGCGACCAGTACACCCGGATGCGGTCACGCACCTTGCCGCCCAGAAGTTCATAGCACGGCACGCCAAGTGTCTTCGCCTTGGCATCCAGCAAGGCGTTCTCGATGGCCCCCAGTGCGAGCGCCACGACGCCCCCGGCGGCAGGTCGCGTCACTGCATAGAGTTCGGCATAGAGCCGCTCGTGCGCACCGACCGGCTGGCCGATCAGCTTTTGCGATAGCTTGGCAATCGCCGTGCCAACACCGGGAGCACCGAAACCCTCGTCGTACTCGCTCCAGCCGACGATGCCGTCCTCCGTCGTCACCTTGACGAAGAAGTAGTTGCGCCAACCGGCGTCGGCGGAAAGCGTCTCGATCGAGCGGATCTTGGCATCGACTTGCATGCGGCAACTCCCCGGTGGCTGCAACGACGACTGGGCGAGCGGCGCCCGTATCCGAAAGCAGCCTAACCCCTTGCGCGCCACTTGGCACGCCACCGCACGCAGCCACCGCGCGCCTCCGGCCTCCGCAAGGTCCCTGCCCGCTTTACGCGCGTCTTACGTGCTGCCCCCGCCTCTTTACTCATCGAATCCCCGGCTCCTGCCTATGCTGGACACCACGCGACACAGTCTGTCCCGGCGCGCTGCTGGAGGACGCAGGCATGTACCTGATCATGGGAATTGCATTGCTGATCGTCTCGTCGGCGGCGCTTTGGGCAGCCCGGTCGGTGACCGGCAAACCTGCGGCATGGATCGATGGCGACGACCGGCAGTTCGTCGTCAGCATCGTGCTGGTGGTGTGCCTGCTCGCCTCGGGCTTGCTGATCCTCGGCGAGTTGGCACGCCTCTAGAAACAATTGGTTCTGAGCGTTCCCTTTGGTTCCGACATTTGCTCACGGACGAACCGCAAGGGATGCAAATGTCGGAGCCGGAACACTAGGCGCCGCCTGTTCGACCGTGGGCTCGTATACGCATTCTCCTCCAGACGAAGAGGAATTCCCCATGGCCTTGAAGTTGTTCGGTGCTGCACTGATCGTCGTGGCACTCCTTGCCATCCGCTTCGCTGCGCGGCGCACGGCAACCCATCCGATGCCGGCGATGATGGCGGACGCAGTCGCGGTCGGGTTGACGACGCTGGTGCTGTTCGGCGCCGCCTTCGTCGTGTTCGCGCCGGGCTGATCGGCTCCCCGCGCTCCAGCCGATATCCTCAGGTGAAGTCGGCCTCGCGCCCGCGCGCCACACCGGCGGATGCCATGTGCGACCATGCCGCCGCCAGCGTGCCACCCGCGACCGTCGGCGCATCGATACCCCGGCACGCATCCTCGACGACGGTCGTTGCAAGGCCAAACCGGCGCGCATCGAGCGCGGTCCAGGCGACGCAGAAATCGGTCGCGAGCCCCACGACCACGGCGTGCTTCAGTCCGCGCTCACTGAGATACCCGGCAAGGCCGGTCGATGTCGTTCTGTCCGCTTCGAGGAAACCCGAATAGCTGTCGACATCCGGACGCAGGCCCTTGCGCACGATCATCTGGGCATGGGGCACGTCGAGGCCAGGATGAAAGGCCGCTCCGTGGGTCCCCTGGACGCAGTGGTCCGGCCACAGCACCTGCGGCCCATAGGTCATCTCGATCACGTCGAATGGCGCGCGGCCGGCGTGGGCGCTGGCGAACGACGCATGGCCCAGCGGATGCCAGTCCTGCGTCAGCACCACGTTCTCGAACCGGCGTGCCAGGCGATTGATGACGGGCACGATACTGTCACCGTCCGCGACGGCCAGTGCGCCGCCCGGGCAGAAATCGTTCTGCACGTCAACGATGATGAGGACGCTGTCGGAGAGCATCACGGCGCGCGCCTTTCCGGATAGAGCGACCCGAGCCCTGCCTCGCTCGCAGCGCACACGCCCCGCTCCGTTATGAAGCCGGTGACGAGGCGGGCGGGCGTCACGTCGAAGGCGGGGTTGGCGGCCGGCGAACCGGGCGCAGCGATCTCGACCCTGGCCACGCCGCCCTCGGGCAGGCGGCCGGTCATCCACAATACCTCGTCTGCCGAGCGCTCCTCGATCTCGATGGCGCGGCCCTCCGCCAGCGACCAGTCGATGGTGGTGTGGGGCAACGCCACATGGAACGGCACGTCGTTGTCCCTGGCGGCGAGCGCCTTCAGGTATGTGCCGATCTTGTTGGCGACGTCGCCGTTGCGCGTGACACGATCGGTGCCGACGATGACCAGATCGACCTTGCCGTGCTGCATCAGGTGGCCGCCGGCATTGTCGACGACGATGGTATGCGGGACGCCGTGGCGCCCGAGCTCGAACGCGGTCAGCGAGGCGCCCTGATTGCGCGGGCGCGTCTCGTCAACCCATACGTGCAGGGCAAGACCCTTGTCGTGCGCCTGGTAGATCGGCGAGGTGGCCGTGCCCCAGTCCACGCATGCGAGCCAGCCGGCATTGCAGTGGGTCAGGATGTTGACGGGCTCTCCGGGCTTCTTGCGGCGCGCGATATCTTCGATGAGCCCGAGCCCCGCCACGCCGATCCGGCGGCAGATCTCGACATCGTCGTCGCAGATCGCCGCGGCCTTGGCGTAGGCCGCCGCGGCACGCTGTGCGCAAGGCAGCGGGGCCAGCACGTCACGCATGGTCTCGACGGCCCAGCGCAGGTTCACGGCCGTCGGCCGTTGCGCGGCCAGGTGTGCCGACCAATGCGCCAGGGCAGCATCCGAAGCATCGGCCCGCATCGCCAGCGCCACGCCGTAGGCCGCCGTCGCCCCGATGAGCGGCGCGCCGCGCACCTGCATGGTCTTGATCGCGCGCGCAGCATCCTCGGCCGTGCGCAGGGCGAGGATCTCGAAGGTATGCGGCAGCTTCGTCTGGTCGATGACCTCCACCGACCAGCCGTCGGCAGCGAGCCAGATCGTCCGGTAATGGCGGCCGTCGATGCGCATGGTTTCAGTGCCCCTCGAACGCCATCACCGTATCGACTTTGATGCCCAACGCCTCGATGCGGCGCGCCCCGCCAAGCTCGGGCAGGTCGATGATGAAGGCCGCGCCGCCGATTTCACCTCCCAGCCGCCGGATCAGCTTGACGGCGGCCTCTGCGGTGCCGCCGGTGGCGATCAGGTCGTCGACGAGCAGCACGCGCTTGCCCTTCGTGAGGGCGTCTTCATGCATTTCCAGCGTGTCGGTGCCGTATTCCAGGTCGTAGCTCTCGCGGATCGTGCGCCACGGCAGCTTGCCCTTCTTGCGCACCGGGACGAAGCCGCAACCGAGCCGGTCGGCAATGGCGCCCGCAAGGATGAAACCGCGCGCCTCGATGCCCGCGACGACGTCGATCGGCTCGGTACGGTAAGGCTCGACCATCCGCGCGATGGCAGCCTTGAACCCCTGCCCGTCCGCCAGCAGCGTCGTGACGTCCCGGAACATGATGCCGGGCTTGGGATAGTCGGGGATCGTGCGGACAAGCGATTTCAGATCCATGAGCAATTCGGCCTCCTCGTCGTTGGCGAATCATACCAACTGAGGTTGGAGGCGGGTAGGCCCCGAAGCACCCGACGGCAGCGCGCGCTCCCCGGGATTGCACGATTTGGCCGGGCTGTGACCGCATCGTGCCTATTCCCGACAAAATGCGACAATATAGACGTCAGGATGCGAATCGCGCGTATTCCAGGCGGCCACGGCGAGTACCGAGGCCGGGCGCCGATGGATATTGGCTCATCGAGTTCGTAGCGGGAGACGATCATGGCCGAGCCTCATTTCGCCAACGAGGACGACTTGCCGCGCACGTTCCGGCGCGAACGGGAAGCGCGTGACCGGGAGCGCGAGGCACAACTCGCTGCCACCCAGGCGCCGCCGCCCTACGACTATCAGGAGCCAGCCCATGGCCCCGCGCCGGAGGCATATTTCGCGCCCGAAGCACCGGGCACCGTGACGCGGCTGGCGATCCCGTTTCCGCACCTCGTCTGGTTCTTCATGAAGGCGGTGATCGCCGCCATCCCCGCGCTGATCCTGCTGACCGTCGTCCTGATCGGGCTCGGCCAGGGACTGAAGCGTTTCATGCCCGGCCTGCGCCAGTTCGAGATCATCGTGCGCACGCCCCAGGAGCCCGCCGCCAGCGCAGCCACTATCAAGGTCGTGCCGCCCGTCACGAAAGGGCGCTGAAGCCCCGGCTTGCAGGCGGCCGTCAGGTTCGCCTGCCCGGCGACAGGACGCGGCCGGCCACCGCATCGAGCTTGGCCACGAGCAAGGGATCGCGTGCCTCGGGCGGCGTGATGATGGCGACATCGAGCGCCCGGTCGGAGCCGATGGGGCAGGCCGGATGCTGGCGCGGAAAATCCCGGGCGAGCCTGGTGACGATACGCTGCGCCTTGGCGACGTTGGCCGTCAACACCTTGATGACGGCGGCGACATCGACCTCCGCGTGATCGGCGTGCCAACAGTCGTAGTCGGTGACCATGGCGACGGTCGCGTAGCAGATCTCCGCCTCGCGTGCGAGCTTGGCTTCGGGCATGTTGGTCATGCCGATCACGTCACAGCCCCAGGAACGATAGAGGTTAGATTCCGCCCGCGTGGAGAATTGCGGCCCCTCCATGACCAGGTACGTTCCCCCGCGCGTCAGCCCGATGCCTTCGGCGGCGGCGGCCTTGGCGATCTCGTCGGCCAGCGCGGGGCTGACGGGATCGGCAACGGAGACATGCGCCACGCACCCGGATGAAAAGAAGCTCTTGGTGCGGGCGAAGGTCCGGTCGATGAACTGGTCCACGAGAACGAAGTGCCCGGGCGGATATTCCTCCTTCAGCGACCCGCAGGCCGAGATCGAGACGAGATCCGTGACCCCCGCGCGCTTCAGGCAATCGATGTTGGCGCGATAGTTGATTTCGGACGGGGGGATGCGGTGCCCGCGTCCGTGACGGGGCAGGAAGCGCACGGGCAGGCCGTCCACCTCCGCAAACAACACCTTGTCCGAAGGCTGGCCCCAGGGAGTGTCGATCTCGACCCATCGCGGGTTCTCGAAGGCCGGCAAGTCGTAGAGCCCGCTTCCGCCGACAATTCCCAACACCGAACGGGTCATCCCATATCCTCCCGATGTAACCGTTGCCGCACCATAGGGGCGGTCCGCGGCGAGTAAAGGCCGAGCTGCCAGCGTTCACCAAGTCTTCATCGCCCGCAACCGGCGGCATCGTTCTTGCGTTCCAACCGGACTGCGGGCCGGCTCCGGTGCCTTTCTCGAACGCTGTGCGCTCCATCACATCGTTCCGCAGGGCGGCGTCCTAGTTTGGGTCGACGCACACGCAGGCGGACACAGGTCTCGCCCGCACCAGGACCTCGGGAGGTCGTCATGTTCGGAGTAAAAGCGACTGCAGTCTCGATTGCCGCCCTTGCCGCGCTGGCACTTTCAGGTTTGACGGCGGCTGCACAGCCCGCACCGCGTGCCCGCTCCAATCCGACCGCGCCGATCGCGAAGGCAGATTATCCCAATGCGCGCGCTGCCGAGGCGCGCTCCCAGCGTCTCTGCGAAGCGGCCACCGATCGCGTCTGGGTGCAACACGACCAGGGCACGTCCTGCATCGCCTATTACGCGACGCCGGCAACGGCACGCCCAGGTCCCACCGTCCTCTACTTCGAAGGCGACGTGCCCGCAGCAGAGCTTGCGCAGCCCAACTTCGAGCACAACTACCTCGTGCAAATGCGCAAGGCGTTCCAGACTTTCGCCCGACAGACCGGCGTGCGCTACGTTTTCATCGCGCGACCCGGCGTGTTCGGCTCGTCCGGAAATCACGGCTCGCGACGGAACGTGGCCGAAGTGCTGGCGATGAACGCGGCCGTGGACGCCATCAAGCAGCGGCTGGGCCTGGGGCAAGTGGTACTGGCCGGGCAGTCTGGCGGCTCCACCATCGCGGCCGCCCTGCTCACGCTCGGGCGCCCGGATATCGCGTGCGTCGTCCTCGGCTCGGGACTGCTTTCGGTCGTCGACATCGAACACGCCCATCGCATTCGCCAGGGCATCCCCACCTCGACCAAGGCGCTGATGCGCGTCTTCCTCTACGACCCGACGGATCGCCTGACGTGGATCCCCCACCAGCCCGGCCGCCGCATCTTCGTGCTGGGCGACCCCACCGATACACGGACCCCGTTCCCGCAGCAGCGCTCGTTTGCCGAGCACGTGCGGGCGCTCGGACATCACGCGACGACGATCGAAGTCGCGGGAACCGGCACCCTCATGCATAGCGTGGCGCATCTGACATTGCCCGCCGCAGGCCAGTGCGCGCGCGGCGTGGACGAAGCATCGATCCGGCGTCTCGTCGCCAGGGCTCCCGCACCGGTGGCCCGCGCTGCACCCCCGACGCGGACGTCACAACTCACGGTGCGATGAGCATCACGACTTCAGCCCTTCATCAGTCAGCAAACGAAAAAGGGGCGCCGCAGAGGCGCCCCTTCGCATCTCAAACCCTCTGGCGGAAGCTCGGGCTCGACGAGCCCGCTGCCTCAGTGCGGGATCCGCGACCAGAGCTTGCGCTTCGCCATGTACAGCAGAACCGTCGTGACGAGCAGATACAGGAGAACCTTCCAGCCCATCGCCTTGCGCTCCTCGAGCTTGGGATCGCCAGCCCACGCAAGGAAAGCCGTCACGTCCTGCGCATACTGCGCAACCGTCATCGGCGAGCCGTCCTGATACTTCACGGCCTTGTCGGACAACGGCGCGATCATCGCGATCTGATGACCGGGGAACGCCTTGTTGTAGCTCATCCCGTCCGCCAGCTTCATGCCCTGCGGTGCGTCGCTGTAGCCGGTCAGGATGGCGTAGACGTAGTCGGAACCGCCCTCCTGATAGCCGATGGCGATGTCCTTGAGCATGTGCAGCGGGTGCGCGGCGACCGAGCCGTGATACTCGACCGTGCGCGCCTTCGTGATGAGGGACAGATCCGGCGGCAATGCGCCGTTCTGCGCGGCTCGCGCCGCCTTCTCGTTGTCATAGGGCCCCAGGATCGGGTCCGACATGCGGGCCGGGCGCTTGATGATCGCGCCCTTGCGGGTCGCGATATCACCCTGGTCGTTGGGACCATCGAAGATCTGGTTCGGCCAGGACGCGGCCAAGGCCTTCACGGATTCGGGGGGGAACTGCGGCCCGCCCGGCTCCGAAAGATTGCGGAAATTGATCCGCTTCAGGCCGTGGCAGGAGGCGCAAACCTCCTTGAAGACCTGAAAGCCGCGCTGCAGTTGTGCCCGGTCGAAGTGGCCCTTGAAGCCTGCATACGACCAGGACTGCCGTTCGATCGCCGGAGCGTCATCCGCCGCCAGGACCGGAGCGCTCAGCGCCAGCACCAGCACACCGGCCGAGGCAACCCGAAGTGTCAACGATTTCATCATGGTGGCCTCTATTCCTCAGCGCTTCTCAGGGGCTGCTGCCGCACCGGTCGGATGACCGCTGCCGCCTTTGCCCAGCACTGCCTCCGTGATCGAGCGCGGCATCGGCGACGGTGTTTCAAGCACACCGACGATCGGCATGATCACGAGGAAGAAGATGAAGTAGTAAGCGGTGAAGATACGCGCCATCACCACGTAGGTGCCCTCCGGCGGCTTCGCACCCAGGTAGCCCAGCGCGACGACGGAGATGAAGTACAGCACCAGGAACCACTTGAAGATCGGGCGATAGCGGGCCGACCGAACCCGGCTGCGGTCGAGCCAAGGCAGGAACAGCAGGACCAGGATCGAACCGAACATGGCGATGACACCGCCGAGCTTGTCCGGAATCGCGCGCAGGATCGCGTAGAAGGGCAGGTAATACCACTCCGGCACGATGTGCGGCGGCGTCGCCAGCGGGTTCGCCTCGATGTAGTTGTCCGCATGGCCCAGGTAGTCCGGGGCGAAGAAGACGAACCACGAGAAGAAGATGATGAAGCAGAACATCGCGAAGCCGTCCTTCATCACCGCGTAGGGCGCCATCGGAACCGAATCCGACTCCGACTTGATCTCGATGCCCGTCGGATTGTTCTGGCCCACGACGTGCAGCGCCCAAACGTGCAGCGCGACGACGCCCACGATCACGAACGGCAGGAGATAGTGCAGCGAGAAGAAGCGGTTGAGCGTAACGCCCGAAACCGAGTACCCGCCCCACAGCCAATGCGTGATCGACTCGCCGACCACCGGAATGGCCGAGAACAGGTTGGTGATGACGGTGACGCCCCAGAAGCTCATCTGGCCCCAGGGAAGCGTATAGCCCAGGAAGCCCGTCGCCATCATCAGCAGGTAGATGACCACGCCCAGGATCCAGAGGATCTCACGCGGCGCCTTGTAGGAGCCGTAGTAGAGACCGCGAGCGATGTGGATGTAGACCGCGATGAAGAACATCGAGGCGCCGACCGCGTGGACATTGCGGATCAGCCAGCCGTAGTTCACGTCGCGGCGAATGCTCTCGATCGCGTCGAAAGCCATCTTGTCGCTCGGGATGTAGTGCATCGCGAGCACGATGCCCGTGATGATCTGCACGCCGAGGCAGAACATCAAGATGCCGCCGAACGTCCAGAGATAGTTGAGATTGCGCGGTGTCGGAAATTCGACGAACTGCCCGTGCATCATGCGCATGATGGGAAGGCGCTCGTCCAGCCAGTGCTCGAGGCGGGACGATGGCTTGTAGGATGATCCGTGATTTGCCATGGGTCTCGCTTGCCTCAGCCGATCTTGATCTTCGTGTCGGAAACGAACTCGTAGGGCGGCACGTCCAGATTGCGCGGCGCGGGCCCCTTACGAATACGACCGGACGTATCGTAGTGCGAGCCGTGGCATGGGCAGAACCAGCCGTCGTAGTCGCCTTTGGCGTCGCCCAGTCCCTGGCCTTTGGGAATGCAACCCAAGTGTGTGCAGATGCCGACGAGGACCAGCCAGTTGGCCTTGCCCTTCTTGTGGCGGTTCGCATCCGTGGCCGGTGCGCTCTCGGGCAGAAGATCGTTGCGCGCGCTGGTATCCGGCAGATCCTTCAGCGGCGTTTTTTCCGCCTTCGCGATCTCGTCCTTGGTCCGGTTGCGGATGAAGAGCGGCTTGCCGCGCCACATCACGGTAATGGCCTGGCCCTCCTTGACGGGCGCGAGGTCGACTTCCACCGACGACAGCGCTTCCGTCGAAGCGTCGGGATTCATCTGCTGCACCAGCGGCCAGAGTGTCGCCGCGGCGCCCACAGCAGCCCAA
Organism: Hyphomicrobiaceae bacterium; assembly: GCA_041397775.1. GTDB lineage: Bacteria > Pseudomonadota > Alphaproteobacteria > Rhizobiales > Hyphomicrobiaceae. The sequence goes on from JAWKWB010000008.1 coordinate 68,677, forward strand.
CTCCCGGCCGCAACGGTCAAGAAATCGCGCCGGGTCGAGTGTTCCTTATCAGACGCCAAAGCGGCCTCCTTGTTCCCTAACATCCCCGAACTGCATCCACACGACCTTCCAGCAGCCGCCCCTCGACGAGACAGCGCCGCCCGCTCGGGAGCGCAATACGAGCGTTCAACCGCCGTTTGGCCGATCGAACCTCGTCGCAACGATAGAATCGCCCTCCGCTCCCCCGGACAGGACGTTTTGACGCGCACTTCTTTTTGCATCCTTTCCCCAAAGGCACAAGGCGCGTCCCCGAGCCATTGTGGAGGCAATTTGGCGCATGGTCGCCGGGAGTCCCACAAGGCGCATGCCCCCGATCGAACCTGGGCAGGCACATGCCGTATCTTCCCGAGCGGCGAGGTCCGTGCAAAGCTTTCGGGCACCTTTGCGTCACCCTCTGGCGCGGACTTCCCGCTAGATCAATCGGATACCGGAGCTCGACATGGCCAGCGCTCTCGATGGCACGACCGTTCTCGACCTTGGCAAGACACCCGCTGCGGCCTTGGCCTCCATGTTTCTGAGCGACCACGGGGCGCGCGTACTTCGCGTCGTCGCGCCCGGAGAGGAGCCGATGCGCGACGGCGGCTTTCGCATCTGGGACCGCGGCAAGGCCTGGACCCGCCTCGATCTGGCGTCCGCCTTGCCCCATCTCGGCGCGGGCACGGAAGGAGCGAATCACGCCGCCGGACGGCTGGCCCGCCTCATCGCCGCCGCCGATGTCCTGATCGACGACTTCGGCCCCTCCAGCCCGTTGCAGGGCCTGCTGCAACCCGACGAGCTCGCGCGCCTCAACCCCCGCCTCGTTCACTGCTCGATCACCGCCTACGGCAAGCACGGCCCTTATCGCGACGAGCCGCCTGTCGACGATCTGGTGCTGGCCCGCATGGGCGTCCTGGGCGGCATGCCGGGCTTTCGTCCGCCGCCGGTTCACGTCGTGCACCCCCTGCCGAGCGTCGGCGCGGCGCTTCTGGCCTGCAACGGCATCGCGGCAAGCCTCCTGGCGCGCGAGACGACCGGGCGCGGACGCAGCGTCGAGACGTCACTGATGGCGGGCGCGCTGCTCTATCATCCCAAGGTCGTGGGGAGCGGATCAAGCGGCACGTCTTCCAGACGCATCCTTCCGGCAGCGCGCCGTTCTACAGCCTCTATCGCTGCGCCGACGGCCGCTTTGTGCAACTCGGCTGCGTGCATGCAGCCTTCATCGCCGTTGCCGCCAGGCTCATGGGGCTCGACAAGCTCATCGAGGAACCGCGCTTCGACAAGGGCCGCGCAGGGGCGACACCGGCCGACGACGCGGAGTTGCGGGCCGCCGTGGCGCACGTCATCGAGACGAAGCCGTTCCCGCAGTGGGCCGCGGAACTGGAGGCCGCCGACGTCCCCTTCGCCGAAGCACGGCAGACGCAGGAGAGCCTCGACGACCCGCAGATCACGCACAACGGCATGCTGGTCACGCTCGAAGACCCCGGCGTCGGCCCAATGGAGCAAATGGGCGTGCCGGTCGCGCTGAGCGCAACGCCGGGCCGCGTGCAAGGGCCGCGCCCGCGCGCCGAAACCGACGGCGACCTGGGCGCCCCGCGCGCGGCAACCGCAGGCGCCGGTGGCAACGAGCAGGCGCCGCCGCTCGACGGCGTGCGCATCCTGGAGATCACCAACCTGATCGCAGGCCCGACCGCCGGCCGCATCCTCGCCGACCTCGGCGCCGACGTGATCAAGCTGGAGCCGCCCGAGGGTGACATGTCCCGCCCGATCGGCCGCACGTACTTCTACAGCGTCAACTTCAACAAGCGCTCGATCGCCATCGACATGCGCAAGCCCGACGCCAAGCGCATCGTCCAGGCGATCGCGGCCAAGGCCGACGCGCTCGTCGCCAACCTGCGGCCGAAAGCCACCGAACGCATGGGGATCGGCCCGGCCGTCAATCCGCGCCTCATCGAGACGCACCTGACCGGCTACGGCGCCACCGGCCCCTATTCGCATCGCCCCGGCATCGATCCGCTGGCCCAGGCGATGATGGGCTTGAGCCGGGCCCAGGGCGGCAAGGAGAACCCACCGGTATTCCCGGCCCAGCTCGCACCGACCGACTACACGACCGGCGCCATGGGCGCATTCGGCACCATCCTCGCGTTGTTGGAGCGCAAGCGGCACGGCACGGTGCAGCGCGTGGACGTCAATCTCCTGAGCGGCGGCATCGTGCTGGCCTCCGAGTGGTTCACGCGCTATCGCGGACGGCCCGAGCGGCCGCTCGCCGACAAGGACCAGATGGGGCTGACGCCCTCTCACCGCCTGTTCCACGTCGCCGACGGCTGGGTCTACGTCACGGCGGATACGCCCGAACACCAGGCGGCACTGTGGCAGGTGGCGGGTGTCGATCCGTCCGCCTACGCAGCCGACGCCGGCGACGCACACCCCAACGAGACGCCGTTCGCACACGCCGTGGCCAAGGCCCTGGCCGGACGCACCTGCGCGGCACTGCTCGACGCCCTTGCCGCACACGGCGTTCCCGCAGCGCCCGCGATGGCTGGAGACAGCGAGATCTTCCTCGACGATCCCCACGCCGAAGCCAACGCCATGGTCGCCGTGCGCACGCACCCCACCGCCGGACAGATCCGCGTCGCCTGGAACTACGTGAGCCTGCCCGGCACGCGCGCCACGGCCGGCCGGCACACGCCGCTGCTGGGCGAACACTCGCAGGAGGTCCTGCGCGAGATCGGCCTTGCCGAGGCCGAGGTCGCACGCCTCGCCGCCGACGGCACGATCGTGACGGAGCGCTGAGGCACGGCCGCGCGCCGCCCGCCCGGCCGGGTTGCGTGGACGGGCCAAAGGGTGTTGATAGGCGTCCATGCCTCCCGTAGCGTCGCGGGAGCGCAAGACCTCATGCCCTCTAGGCCCTTCGAGCGAGCGAGCCCCACTAATGCGCCCATCCAAACGTCAGCCGGACGAACTGCGTCGTGTTTCCATCGAGCGCGCCGTTTCCCTTCACGCGGAAGGCTCGTGCCTGATCAAGTTCGGCAACACGCACGTCCTGTGCACGGCGAGCCTGGAAGAGCGCATTCCGCCGTGGCTCAAGGGCCAGGGCCGCGGCTGGGTGACGGCGGAATACTCCATGCTGCCGCGCGCCACGGCCGAGCGTACCCGCCGCGAAGTGACGTCGGGTCATCCCTCTGGCCGGACACAGGAAATCCAACGCCTGATCGGCCGCTCGCTGCGCGCGGTCGTCGATCTCCAGAAGATCGGCGAGCGCCAGATCACCGTGGACTGCGACGTGATCCAGGCCGATGGCGGCACGCGCACGGCATCGATCACGGGCGCCTGGGTGGCACTGCACGACTGCCTCGCCTGGATGCGCCAGCGCGACATGCTGAAGGGTGAGCCCCTGCGCGATCAAGTCGCGGCGGTATCCTGCGGCATCTACAAGGGCAAGCCCGTGCTCGATCTGGACTACCTGGAAGATTCGAACGCGGATGCCGACTCCAACTTCGTCATGACGGGAACGGGTGGCATCGTCGAGGTCCAGGGCACGGCCGAGACGACGCCCTTCAGCCAGGAGAGCTTCGACGAACTCATGGTCTTGGCACGCAAGGGCATCAGCGAGCTTCTGGCCCTGCAGAAGCTGACCGTCGCCTGAGGCGGCGCAGCCGAGGGAGTGCGGCCGATGCAGCCGGACGGCATTCTGGAAACCGTGCTTTACGCCGAGGACCTTGACGCGGCGGAGCGCTTCTACGCCGATGTGCTCGGCCTCACGCCATTCTCCCGGCAGCCGGGCCGCCAGCTCTTCTACCGCTGCGGCTCGCAAGTGCTGCTGATCTTCAATCCGAAGGCGACGGTGAAGCCGCCGGCGGCCGGGGCCCTTCCCGTGCCGCCGCACGGCGCGATCGGTGACGGACACGTCTGCTTCCGGGCGAGTGCCGACGAGCTGGACCGATGGCGGGCGCACCTTGAGGCCAGTGGCGTGGCCATCGAGGCCGATTTCATCTGGCCGGCCTCCGGCGGCCGCTCCATCTACTTCCGCGACCCGGCAGGCAACTGCCTGGAATTCGCCGAGCCCAGGATCTGGGGATTGACCTGATGCGCAAGCTGCAACGCGGTGGACGCCTCGTCGTCGCCAGTCACAACCCCGGCAAGATCCGCGAGATCGACGACCTGATCCGCCCGTTCGGGCTGGAGGCCGTCTCCGCCGGCACTCTCGGCGTCAGCGAGCCGGAGGAGACGGAAACCTCGTTCGCCGGCAATGCGCGGCTCAAGGCCCTGCACTCGGCAAAGGCGACAGGCTTGCCCGCGCTATCGGACGACTCCGGCCTCGAAGTCGCCGCACTGGATGGCGCACCAGGCATCCACTCGGCCCGCTGGGCGGGCCCGTCCAAGGATTTCCAGTTCGCCATGAAGCGGGTGGCGGACGAACTGAGCGCCCGTGGCGCCTGGAGCGGTGCGGGCCCGCGCGCCAATTTCACCGCTGCCCTCTGCCTCGCGTGGCCCGATGGCCAGACGCAAGTGTTCGAGGGCCGCGTCTTCGGCCACCTCGTGTGGCCACCGCGTGGCGACAAGGGCTTCGGCTACGATCCGATGTTTCTGGCAGACGGCGAAACACTGACGTTCGGCGAGATGGCGCCCGACGCGAAACATGCGATCAGCCATCGCGCACGCGCCTTCAAGCTGTTCGTGGCTGGGTGCCTCGAAGCCTGATCGCCGCCAGGCGACTCTGCGGCTTTCCGATTGATTGTCGTGGGATGCCCGCCCTCGGGCTCTGGTAATCGCCGGGCTCTGGCCCCGGCGAAGGCCGCGTGGCGCGGGCCTTCGTCATCTTGGTGCGGTCGAGAGGACTCGAACCTCCACGCCTTGCGGCGCTAACCCCTCAAGCTAGTGCGTCTACCAATTCCGCCACGACCGCGAACCGGGCAAGATGGACAGCCGACCGTTTAGCAAAGTGCGAGCGGCCGGACAAGTCATCGTCCGATGAGGAGGCCTGCGTGTACTCGTTATCCGCAGGCTTTGCAAGAGGTGACTGGCGACGCACGCGAGAATGTCTGCGCGGGCGATGCCGGGACCAGGAGCGGGCGGGTTACATGCGCGCCTCGTGTCTGCTATCTGGCGGCAAACGCCCAGGGACCACGCCCCATGACGCATACCGAAAGCCCGGCACCGATGCCGCCCGTCGAATGGTTCGTCAGCGATGCGCCCGTGCCCTACGAGATGGCCGTCGCCGCGATGGAGGCGCGCGTGGGGGCCATTGCAGCCGGCACCGCTGCCGAGCTGGTCTGGCTCCTCGAGCATCCGCCCCTCTACACCGCCGGCACCAGTGCGCAGCCGCAGGATCTGCTCAGCCCCGACCGCTTTCCCGTCTATGAGGCAGGGCGGGGCGGGCAATACACCTACCACGGCCCCGGCCAGCGCATCGCCTATGTGATGCTGGATGCCCGCCGCCGGTCGGGCGACGTGCGCCGCTTCGTGACGGGCCTCGAACTGTGGATCATCGACACGCTCGACGCCTTCGGCGTGAAGGGCGAGACGCGCAGCGATCGTGTCGGCGTGTGGGTGCAGCGGCCGGAAAAGGGGCCGGGCGTCGAAGACAAGATCGCGGCGATCGGCATCCGCCTCCGACGCTGGATCAGCTTCCACGGCCTCAGCCTCAACGTGGAGCCGGACCTCGAGCACTTCTCGGGGATCGTGCCCTGCGGCATCGCCCGGCACGGCGTGACGAGCCTCGCGGATCTGGGCCGCGTCGTGCAGATGCCTGAAGTCGACATGGCCCTGCGCGACGCCTTCGAGCGACGTTTCGGACCGAGCCTCCGCGTTGCCGGCATCCCCGAGCTGGCACCCTGACGGAGAGCTGGCTTCGGCGCCGGCTCTCTTTATTTAATTCTTGGGGGCCTGGGGCGCTTCGGAGGGCTTCGTCTGGTCCCGTTGCGGCGCGGCGTCCGGCGCATCGTCGTAATAGAGATAGCCTTCCTCGATCGAGACCTTCTCCATCCCTTCCAACTCGTACTCGTCCTCGTCGTTGTCATTGAGCCGCATGATGCAGCCCTTGTCGCACACCCCTTCGAGGACCTGCATCGGCTTCACGGTGTGATCGGTCTTGGTCACCCCGTCGTTCTCGATGATGGTGACCTTGTAGTCCTTGTCGTCACGATTGGTGAGCGACACGGACGCCCAGGCCGATCCGCCCGCCACAATGAAGGCAAGTCCGCCCGCAATCGACGACCGCAACACCCTATGCCACGACATTGAAACGGCTCCGCTCCGCTGGGGTCATGCCTCGCATCCTCGCGAAGCTAGCTCCAAATCGCCTCGCACGCAGCGGATTTCAATGGGGCGTTGCAGATGGCGCCGCGGCGTTGCTTCCATGCCGCGCCAGGGGCCCGGACCAGCGCCGCGGATCAGACCGTCGGCCGCACATCGAAGCCGGCCGTCGCGGGCTCGTCCTCGGCCAGGACGTGCACCTTGCCGACGATGGCGGCCGGCGGCCCGCGATGGCAGCGCCGCAGCATCTCGGCGACGGCCGCGGCATCGCCATGGAACGAGGCTTCGACGCTGGCGTCGCGGCGGTTGCGCACCCAGCCCGACAGGCCGAGCGCTGCCGCCTCCCGCTCGACCCAGGCCCGGAATCCCACGCCTTGCACCCGCCCTTCGATGCGGACGCGCGACGCGGAATGTCCGGGCGTCGTGCCCATGCCTGCCGGCTCCTCAGTAGCCCAGCGCCATGCCGTCCTTGCGCGGGTCCGACGCACCGATGACCGTGCCGTTCTCGCGGTCGATCATGACGAGCTGCCCACCGCCCCACGGCTCGGGCCGGCGCGCGATCGGGTGGCCCATGTCCTTCAGCGCGTTGCACACGTCGTCGGGGACGGACTGCTCGGCCCACAGCGTATCGCCCTCGAAGAAGACACGCGGACTGTCGAGTGCTTCCTGCGGGTCGAGGCCGTAGTCCATGATGTTGGTGACGACGTAGACGTGGCCCATCGGCTGGAAGTTGGCGCCCATGACGCCGAACGCCATCCACGGCTTGCCGTCACGCATCGCCATCGCAGGCACCAGCGTGTGCATCGGCCGCTTGCCCGGTGCGATGCAGTTGGGGTGATGGGGATCGAGCACGAAGCCCTGGCCGCGATTGTGGAAGACGACGCCGGATTTCAGCGAAGCGAGCCCCGAGCCGAAGCCCGAGTAGACCGAGTTGATGAACGACACGGCCATGCCCTGCTCGTCCACCACGGACAGATAGATGGTGTCCGTTCCCGTCGGCGGCGGGATCGGCCCCAGGTCGGGCTTCCGCACCTTGCGGTCGATGCGCTTCACCAGTTCGTCGGCGAAGGCGTCCGACAGCATGTGATCGACGGGCACGTCGGCCATCTCGGGATCGGCGACGAACGTGTCGCGCATGGCAAAGGCGAGACGCACCGCTTCCATCATCACATGATAGCGCTCGACGTCGACCGGCCCTTTGCCGAGCGGCCCCATGCGCTCCAGCACCTTGAGCATGACGAGCGCCACGATGCCCTGGTTGTTGGGCGGCAGCTCGAGGATCTCGGCACCCTTGTAGGAGACTGAGATCGGCTCGACGTACGTGCAGCGCTGGTTGGCGAAATCCTCGGCGGTATGGAGGCCGCCGAGCGCGCGCAGCGAGGCCACCATGTCGTCGGCCACTTCGCCCGTGTAGAAGCCTTCGCGGCCACGATCGGCGATGCGGCGCAGCGTCTTGGCGAGCGCGGGGAAGCGCATGATCTCGCCGGCACGTGGCGCACGGCCGTCCTTCAGGAGAAGCTCGGTCGCGGCCGGGTTGGCCTTGATCTTTTCGACCAGGCCCGCCCAGTCACTGCCGACGCGCGCGTGGACGGGAAAGCCGTTCTCCGCATGCGCGATGGCGGGGGCGAGGATCTGCGCGAACGACAGGCGGCCGTGATCCTTCAACAGGGTGGCCCAACCATCGACCGCCCCGGGAACGGTCACGGCATGCGGGCTCTGCATCACGAACTGCGTGATGCCCTGCTTGGCGTACCACTCGGCTGTCGCTGCAGCCGGTGCCCGGCCGGAGGCGTTGAGGGCGATCGGCTTCTGGCCCGGCTTTGCGATCAGCGCGAAGCAATCGCCGCCGATGCCCGTCATCGCAGGCTCGACCACGCAGAGGACCGCCGTGGCGGCGATGGCCGCGTCGACCGCATTGCCTCCCTGCCGCATGATTTCGATGGCAGCGAGGCTGGCGGCGGGATGCGAGGTCGCACACATCGCCTTGCGCCCGATGACGGGAGAGCGGCCGGGAAAGTGAAAATTCCGCATCGGGAACGGCTCCTGGTAGGGTTGTGTCTTGTTTCCGCCTGACCGGAGTTCGGCGGAGGGTTGCGTGTCAGTCAGGTCTTTTCCGGGAAATACTGCGGCGCTTCGCGGCGATCAAACATGCCGTAGTCCCTGGACACAAGACAAAGGTGCGCCGCACTGACGCAGGCATGCGCCTCGACGTCCCCCAGAAGGTCCAGGCCGGCTTCGAGGCCCGCCACATCCGCGACGCACGCAAAACTGTTTTGCGCATAGACGCTCGTCCACAGTTCGCCTCCCGGCAGAGAGACCGGCGTTTCCCGCGATCGCACGACGAGCACGTATCGTTCGGGCTGCAGCGCGGGATCGTTGTAGGGCGCAGCGATCACCGACCGGTCGATCCCGCCAGCGTCGTTCCGCGACGCCACCACGGCCGCGACGCGCAGACGATAATCCGCGAAGACGCGGTCGCGGCCGGCGCACTGCGCCTGATGGTGCCGGCTCTGTATTCTCCAACGCGTGAGGCTCGCTTCGTCACGCCAGATCTGATGGGACAGCAGCGTGCGGGGACGCGCCTGGCTGCGGAAGCGCTCCAGGTAATCGAGGCCGCCGCTGGCATCGAGGTCGGGACGCAACGCGGCTGCAATCCGCAGATAGCTTTCGTCCTCGCCGGGCTTGGGCGTCACTTCGAAGAAGAGTGCAATCATCCACGCGGCCTTCCCTGCTGATCGCCATGCCGATCGATCGGCGCAGCCCCCGCCCACGACGACGCGAGAAGCATGGGCTTGCTGGCATTCTCTCTGGCCCAGACAGTTGCTCTGGGATCGGCCGCTTGGCAAGGCACGGTTGATTGCCGTCAATGTCGTATGCCGGCCGCGTCCCTACTTCTCGATCTCGCACGATTTGGATGTGCGACCTCCCGGGGCGAGCCGAGTATGCCGCGATCAATGGGAAAGAGACTGATCTTCGTTGTGGGCCTCTCGTTCTTGCTGACGATAGGGGGGGCACAATTTGCAGTCGCACATATTTTCCGAACAAACCTGCTGGCGTCGATATTGCCTCACCAATCGACTGCGAAACGGCTACGCAGCGCACGCATCATTGCATTCACCCTCGCTGTCCCCGATGAGGCTGCGGCGTCGGGCAATGCGCGTCGACTTTTCTACGATCGCGCGCAGGACGAGACGTGCGCGCCAGCCTTCCACCACGACGGGCTTGCCCACCACCAGCTCACATCGACTGTTCTGACAGTTCCCCTCGCGCGTCTCGAAGGGAACAGCGATGGCACGGCGTGCCTCGACCTGTGCGACCGGGCCTGCCACGACGCTGGCCACGGCAGTCACGTCGCCATCGCCTCCGCCAGTCCGCCGAAGCTGGACGACCGCCAGCGCTTGGGCCTGACACCTCGAGAGTGGCTGTTGTCCGTCGGCGTCGAGCCAGTCCCCGAGCCCAAGCCGCCGAAACGCTGACCATGCAGTGCGGCATCGCCTGTACGAGCCGGGCGATCCTGCTGAACAGCTTTGCAGTTTTCGGAAATTCCTTCTCCGCCCGTGTTCCGGGAGGGACTTGGGGGCGGAAAAATAACGATGGAGCATGACAATGAACGGCAATCGCATTGCACGAGCATTGCTTCTGGTCGCGGCAACGTCCCTCGGGGCACAGGTCGCATCGTTGCAGCCCTCCATGGCGCAATCGCGCGACATGGGACCAGGCATGATGGGGCCTGGCGGAAGCGGCATGACGGGGCCCGGCATGTATCCCGGAATGGGGCCAGGCATGATGGGCGGCATGTATCCGGGAATGGGGCCGGGCATGATGGGCGGCATGTACCCGGGAATGGGACCGGGCATGATGGGCGGCATGTACCCGGGAATGGGACCGGGCATGATGGGCGGCATGTACCCGGGAATGGGACCGGGCATGATGGGCGGCACGTACCCGGGAATGGGACCGGGCATGATGGGCGGCATGTACCCTGGGATGGGACCGGGCATGATGGGCGGCATGTACCCTGGAATGGGCTACGGCCTCGACGCACGGTATGAGAACGTGCGGCTCCAACTCGGCATCACCGACGCGCAGAAGACGGTCTGGGAGGGCTATGTCAAAGCCGTGAAAGCGCGTTGGGATGCGATGCAGGGCATGCATCAGGCGATGCTCGAGGCATGGCAGAAGGGCACGCCCGCGACCCGGCTCGACGCTCGCATCAACGGCATGGAAGCCATGCTGCAGAACCTGAAGGCCCAAAAGCCGGCGCTGGAAGCGCTCTACAAGGCACTGTCCGACGACCAGAAGAAGAAGGCCAACTACTTGCTTGGCATGGGTTGGGGGATGATGTGACGCGCTTCCTCAAAACGCTGCTTTCCGGGCTGCTCGTGCCGGCGGCAACTGCGCCGGCGCTTGCTCAGTCGACAGGACAGAACTGGCCGATACCGATGCACGAATGGTACTGGTGGTGGGGCCCCTGGCACATGCTCATTCCCCTGATCTTTCTCGGTGTTCTCGTTGCCGCAGTCGTCGTCCTGGTGCGCTGGCTGTGGCCCGACGAACGCCATCCCTCCGTCTCCTTGTCCGGCAATCGCGCGCTGGACGTGCTGGACGAGCGGTACGCGAAGGGCGAGATCGAACGAGAGGAATATCTTCGCCGGCGCGAGGATATCCAGCGTCGTCAAGCCTGAGTGACCGATAGCGCGGCCGGGCAACCGGCCGCCGTCACATTCAGGCGGGCGCGATCAGGCGGGGCGGTCACCAAGGTATCGCCCGTAGGACTGCGGCTTGTCCCGGCCGAACAGGACGACCTCGTAGACCTCGGGTCGACCGCCCTCCATCCCGGGGGAGCCGATCGGCATGCCCGGCACGGCGAGGCCACCGGCGCGTGGCCTCTCGCTGAGAAGCTTGCGGATTGCGATGGCGGGAACGTGCCCCTCGATGGCAAATCCCTCCACCTCGGCGGTGTGGCAGGACTGTAGTTCCACCGGCACGCCCAGGCGGCTCTTGATCGCCGCCACGTCGCCGGTCTCGATCACGGTCGGCGCGAAGCCGTTCCGGGCAAGGTGCTCGATCCACTTGCCGCAACAGCCGCAGCGCGGATCCTTCCAGATCTTGATCGAGGTCTGCGCCGCACGCGCCATCGAGATGGACAACGGCAACGCACCGACCGCGATGGCCCCCACGATACTGCGGCGGGAGATTTCCAGGCCGTTCCTCATGTCGATGAATCCCCTTCCGTCCTCGAGTCTCGTTCTCTCAGCGCGTCGAACGCCGCAACACTTCCATGAGTTCGGCGATCTTCTGGCGCTGGTCGTCGGCATCGCCGCTCGCGATCGCATGCTCGACGCAGTGCGCAACGTGATCGCGAAGGATGTCCTCCTCGACCCGCCGTAACGCCGCCTTGACAGCGGCGATCTGCGTGAGGATGTCGATGCAGTAGCGCCCCTCCTCGACCATGCGAGAAACACCGCGCACCTGCCCCTCGATGCGGCTCAGGCGATTGAGCTGTGATGATTTGCGTTCCCTCTTCATGCTTGACCAATACCTCGCAGGGGTATAGGCGTCAAGCAATACCCCGGGCAGGTATACGAGGCTGCGGGCATCCGAGGGCACGACGAGCAGGAGGGTCCGATGGACCGACATGCGACGCACGATCACAAGCACGGCCACCACCACGATCAAGTTACAGCGGGCATCAAGGATCCCGTGTGCGGCATGAGCGTCGATCCCGAGACCGCGAAGCATCGTCACGAGTACGCTGGGCAGACCTATTATTTCTGCAGCAATGGCTGCCGCGAGAAATTCGCCGCATCGCCGGAGCGCTATCTCCACGCCGCCACCGCAGCCAAGCAGGCAACCGGCGTCAAAGATCCCGTCTGCGGCATGAGCGTCGATCCCGAGACCGCAAAGCATCGTCACGAGCACGCCGGGCAGACCTATTATTTCTGCTGCAACGGCTGCCGCGAGAAATTTGCCGCATCGCCGGAGCGCTATCTCCACGCCGCCGCCGCAGCCAAGCAGGCAACCGGCGTCAAAGATCCCGTGTGCGGCATGACGGTCGATCCCCACACGGCCAAGCACCGCCACACCCACGACGGGCATCCCTTCTATTTCTGCTCCGCGCGCTGCAGAGAAAAGTTCATCGCTGATCCCGCCGCCTATCTCGCCGGCAAGGACAAGGCGCCCGAACCCGTTCCGCCCGGCACGATCTACACGTGTCCGATGCACCCGGAGATCCGGCAGGAAGGACCAGGCTCCTGCCCGCTCTGCGGCATGGCGCTGGAACCGGAGATGGTCACCGCCGACAGCGGGCCCAATCCGGAACTCGTCGACTTCAAGCGGCGGCTCTGGATCGGCGGAGCACTGGCGCTGCCTGTCTTCCTGCTGGAAATGGGTGGTCACCTGACCGGCCTTCGCCACTCCGTCTCCCAGCAGACCTCGAACTGGATCCAGCTCGTTCTCGCAACGCCGGTCGTCCTGTGGGCGGGGTGGCCGTTCTTCGAGCGGGGATGGGCTTCCCTGCGCACGAGAAACCTCAACATGTTCACGCTGATCGCCATCGGCACCGGCGTGGCGTGGGCCTACAGCATCATTGCGACACTCTTCCCCAGCGTGTTTCCAGCCGCCATGCGCACCGCAGATGGCGCCGTGCCGGTCTATTTCGAGGCGGCGGCCGTCATCACCGTGCTGGTGCTCGTCGGCCAGGTCCTGGAGCTCCGGGCGCGCGAGCAGACGAGTGGCGCCATCAAGGCATTGCTCGATCTCTCGCCCAAGATGGCCCGGCGCATCAAGGCCGACGACAGCGACGAGGACGTGCCGCTCGATGAGGTCTCTGCCGGCGACCGGTTGCGTGTCCGCCCCGGCGAACGGGTGCCCGTGGACGGCGAAATCGTGGAGGGCCGCAGCGCAATCGACGAATCGATGGTGACGGGCGAGAGCATGCCCGTGACCAAGGCCGCAGGCGAAAGCGTCATCGGCGGCACCATGAATCAATCAGGAAGCTTCGTGATGCGGGCCGACAAGGTCGGTCGCGACACCGTGCTGTCGCAGATCGTCCAGATGGTGGCGACGGCGCAGCGCAGCCGCGCGCCCATCCAGCGGCTCGCCGATCAGGTCTCCGGCTGGTTCGTCCCGCTCGTGATTCTCGCCGCCATCGCCGCCTTCGCGTCATGGTTCATCTGGGGGCCCGATCCGCGCCTGACCTATGCCCTCATCGCTGCCGTCTCCGTGCTCATCATCGCGTGCCCCTGCGCGCTCGGCCTTGCCACACCGATGTCGATCATGGTCGGCGTCGGGCGCGGGGCCGGCCTCGGCGTGCTGATCAAGAACGCCGAGGCCCTCGAGCGCATGGAGAAGGTCGATACGCTCGTCGTCGACAAGACCGGCACCCTGACCGAAGGCAAGCCGCGAGTCGTCGAGATCGGTACGGCGAACGGCTTCGAGGAAAACGAGGTCTTGCGCCTCACTGCCAGCCTCGAACGATCGAGCGAACATCCCCTTGCCGCGGCCATCGTCCGGGCCGCCGACGAACGCAAGCTCGCGGCTGTCAAGCCCGAAAGCTTCGACGCTCCGACGGGACGCGGCGTGATCGGCTCTGTCGAAGGCCGCAATCTCGTGATCGGCAATCAGCGCATCATGAGCGAGGCCGGCATCGACGCCACAGGCCTCGGCGGGGCTGCCGACGCCATGCGGACGCAAGGCGCGACCGCCATTTTCGTCGCCATCGACGGCAAGGCCGCAGGCGTCATCGCCATCGCCGACCCGATCAAGGAAAGCACGCCGCGCGCCATTTCCGCGCTGAAGGCAGCGGGAATGAAAGTGGTTATGCTCACCGGCGACAATCGCAAGACGGCCGAGGCCGTCGCGGCCAAGCTCGGCATTACCGACGTCGAGGCGGAGGTGTTGCCGGAAGACAAGAGCAAGGTCGTCGAGCGCCTGAAGCGCGAGGGCAGGATCGTCGCCATGGCCGGCGACGGGGTCAACGACGCGCCCGCCCTTGCCACGGCCGACGTCGGGATCGCCATGGGCACTGGAACCGACGTGGCCATGGAGAGCGCCGGCGTCACGCTGGTGAAAGGCGACCTCGGTGGCATCGTGCGGGCCCGGCATCTGTCGGCCGCCACGATGGCCAACATCCGCCAGAACCTGTTCTTCGCCTTCATCTACAATGCTGCGGGCGTACCGATCGCCGCGGGCATCCTCTACCCCTTCCTCGGCGTGCTGCTGTCGCCGATGATTGCTGCGGCCGCCATGTCGCTGTCGTCCGTGAGTGTCATCGGCAACGCCCTGCGGCTGCGGAGCGTGCGGATATGAGGGGCGGCACATGAAGGCCCGATGGCTCGACGCGATCCGGCGCTATGCGATCGCCACCCTCGCGCTGCACCTCGTATGGGAGGTGATCCAGCTCCCCCTCTTCACGATCTGGTCGCAGAGTGCCGCCAAGCAGGCATTCGCTGTCGTCCACTGTACCGCAGGCGATCTGGCGATTGCGGGGCTGGCACTTCTGGTCGCGCTGGTCGTGACCGCGAAGCCGGACTGGCCGGAGGGGGACATGCGGCGGTTCTGGCTTCTGCTTCTCGCGACGGGCCTCGTCTATACGGTCTACAGCGAGTGGCTCAACACGCAGGTCCGGGGCAATTGGGCCTATGCGCCGCTGATGCCGGTCCTTCCCGTGCTTGGCACCGGCCTTTCCCCGCTCGCGCAATGGATCGTCGTCCCCACCATCGCGTTGCGCACAGCCATCGGGCGATGGCCGTGGCGCGGCGCCTGATCAAAGACAAGGAACCGGCCGATCGTCGGCCCCACACTGACGTCCCACACGCCAACGCCCAGGAGACAATCCCATGATCGATCGTCGCCGTTTCCTGCTGCAGTCGGCCGCCATCGGCGCGGCGGCTGCGAGTGGCCCGCTCCCGTCGGCGTTCGCGCGCCAGCCGAGCTTTGCCAGCCCGCTGCTCGTTCCGCCCTTGCTCGAAGGCACGTTGAAAGACGGCCGTCGCGTCTACGACCTCACCGTCGGCAGCGGCAAGAGCCGGTTTCTCGTCGGGCTCGAGACGGCGACCATCGGCATCAACGGCGCCTACCTCGGACCGACCATCCGTTGCCGGCCCGGCGACAAGGTGACTTTGCGCGTGCGCAACACGCTCGCCGAACCGACCACCGTGCATTGGCATGGGCTGCACTTGCCAGCCCGCTTCGATGGCGGCCCGCACCAGGTGATCGAAACGGGAGGGACCTGGGAGCCGGCATTCGAGATCAAGCAGCAACCCTCGCTGTGCTGGTACCATTCGCACCTGATGGGGCGCACCGGCGAGCAGGTTTTGCGCGGACTGGCGGGGCTTTTCCTGATCTCGCCGACGGACCGAACGCAGGCCAATTTGCCCAGCGACTACGGTATCGACGACATCCCGCTGGTCATACAGGACCGCCGCTTCCAGGCCGACGGATCCTTCGAGTACGTCACCTCGATGCATGATGTCATGATGGGCTATTTCGGCAATGTCGTGCTCGTCAATGGCACGGTAGCGCCCTTCTTTGCGGTGCGGCGCAAGCGCACCCGCCTGCGCGTTCTCAATGGCTCGAACGCCCGCATCTACAATTTCGGCTTCGACGACGGGCGCGAGTTCGCCGTCATCGGATCGGACGGGGGATTGCTCGAACGCCCGTCGCGCCAGCGCACCATACGCCTGGCGCCTGGCGAGCGGACGGAGCTTCTGGTGGAGCTGTCGACCAACGAGACGGTGCGCTTTGCAGCATATCCGCTCGGCGATAGGACACCGGCCGCCGGACGCGGCCTATCGCTCTTGGAACTGCGCGCGGGAACCCTGGAAGGCGACGCGCCACCGGTCGCCGAGCAGCTTGCGACACTGCCGTCATGGAAACCCGAGGCCGCGCGCATCCGCACGTTCGAGCTGCAGATGGGGATGATGGGCATGGGGCGCGGCAGCATGATGGGGGGCGGCATGATGGGGGGCCCGGGCGCGATGGCCATCAACGGCCGCGCGATGGACCCTGCCTACATCAACGAACGGGTCGCGCTTGGTGCGACCGAGATCTGGGAGATTAGAAATCCAACCCCGTTGCCGCACCCCTTCCACATCCACAACATCCAGTTCCGGGTGCTCGACCGGAACGGACGACCGCCGCTGCCGCAGGAACGCGGCCTCAAGGATACGGTCCTGGTGGAGCCGCGGTCGATGGTCCGTGTCATCACGCTGTTCGCGAACTATGCCGATCCCGAGCGCCCCTACATGTACCACTGCCACAACCTGGAGCACGAGGACGCCGGCATGATGGGGCAGTTCGTGGTGGCATGAACGCACGCGACCGGGCGCGCCGACCGGCGCGTGATCGGCTGCTGCAATCCCCTTGAATCGGTGTCACGTCCGCATTTTCCCGATGCGGGCGTGGCTTGCCGCTGCAATGCGCTCCCGCAGCCAGCGATTGGCGGCGTCTTCCTGGTGCCGACGGTGCCAATAGAGACACCAGTCGAATGATTTCGCCGCGAACGGCAGCGCGCGGACACAGAGCAATGGGGACTGAACGGCTTCTGCAAAGGCTCCCGGCATGACAGCCACATAGTCGCTCGCGGCAAGGACGTGCGGCACGAGCAGCCAGTGCGGTACGTTGAGGGCCACGTCGCGTTCCACATTCACTTTCGACAGCACATCGTCGGCAAAGCGAATGTCCGTTGGCGCCATCGACACCTTGAGATGGCGTGTCGACAGGAAGCGTTCGAGCGTGAGCTTGCCCCGCGCCAGCCGGTGCGTGTGGCGCATGACTGCCACCATTCTGTCTGAAAAGAGCACGTCCCGGTTGATCGTTCCCGTATGTTCCAGGCCCATGCTGACCGCGACGTCGATCTCGTCACGTTCCAGCGCATCGATGGTCTGGAGCGGCGACAAGTGCCTGACATCGAGACTGACGGCCGGAGCGCTGCGCGCGATTTCCGGCATCAGCCTCGGCAACAGGAGGTAGCCCAGCAGGTCGGACATCCTGACCGCAAAACGGCGATTGGATTTGGAGGCGTCGAACTTTTGGTCGCTTGCCAGGACCCGCTCGATCTGACTGATCGCCTGCCGCACCGGCTCGATCAGGGCTTCGGCCCGCGGTGTCGGCTGCATGCCGGCCGCGGTCCGAACCAGCAGATCGTCCTTGAAGACGTGGCGGAGCCTTGCCAGCGCGCTGCTCATCGCCGGCTGGGAGAGCCCTATCGTCCGCGCCGCGCGTGTCACATGTCGCTCGCGCAGCAACGTATCGAGCACGACGAGGAGATTGAGATCGACACCCCGGAGGTTTGTCATGCGGCGCCCTCGTTGACGGTGCCCCCTGAGGCAGCGCGCTTTCAGTACTATCCATAGCACGAATGAATGCATACCATTAATCGATTGGAAGTATTTTCCGGCCGCTGCCAAGATAGGCCCGACGCACCCGAACGGAGCCCTGCCCATGGAACGCACCGAGGTCTTGAAGCGCGAGGTGAAGGCACTGGTGTTCGACCAGTACGGCACCATCGTCGACATGCAGAAAGGGCTGACCGAGATCGCCACGCCCTTCCTTAGGAGCAAGGGCTGGGACGGCAATCCGCACCAGTTCGTGACATGGTGGCGGCGCACGCACTTCGAGAATTCGATGATCGATGCTCTTTGTGACCGCGGTCACACACCCTACCGCCAGATCGGGCATCGCGCGGTGTCCTACGTCATGGACCGCTGCGGCTTCTCCTACACCCAGGACGAGGTGCGCTGGCTGGTCTCGGAGATCGAGAATCTGAAGCCCTTCCCCGATGTGATCGCCGCGCTCGAGAAGCTGCGCGGCGCGGGCTACAAGCTGGTCATCCTCTCGAATGGCGACCGCGACATGCTGCAGGCGGCCGGCCCGCACATCGGCTTCCCGTTCGACCACGTCATCTCGGTGGAGGAGGCCGGCTACTTCAAGCCTCACTGGAAGACCTACGCCAAGGCGTCGGAGCTGATCGGCCTTGATCGCTCGAGCTGCCTGTTCGTGGCCAACCACGCCTTCGACTGCATCGGCGCCAAGTCCTACGGAATGCGCACGGCCTTCATCGATCGCCGCAAGCGTCCCTTCGGCGAGACGCCGCATCAGGCGGATCTGATCGTCGCGAACTTCGCAGAGTTGGCTGAGGCGCTCTGCTGACGATTTGCTTCGCCGATCCGCTGTGTCGAGGCACCGCGCTGCATCGTCATTCGCGCGGCGAACGTGTTGCCGCGCGAAAGCGTGGCGCAAACAGCGTGACGAAGAGTTCCGCCGGGCCAGAAAGCGGACGGTCGGCGCGGCGCAGGAGACCGATCTGCCGCTTGATGACCGGCCTGATCGGAACGACCGCAACGTTGGCATCGGTCGGAGGCGGAAGCACTGTCGCCGGCACGATGCCCACGCCGAGCCCACTCGCGACGAACTGGAACAAGGTCCCGAACTGGTTCGTGATCAGGTTGTGGTCGAGCACGACGCCGCGCGTGCTCGCAGTCAGATCGATCATTCGCCGCAGTCCCGATTCGATGGGCATCGACACCATCTGCTCGCCGGCAAGTTCGGCAAGCCCCAGCACTCTTCGCCGGGCCATTCGATGCTCCGCCGGCAAGACCGCATGGAACTGCTCGTCGTGGACATGCTCGATCAGAACGTCCGGCAGGTTGCTTGGTGCACTTCCGATCCCGATGTCGGCGATGCCGCTGTGTACGTCCTCGGCCACCTTGGGCCCGAAGCCCTCGCGGACCCGGATGGACATCTTGGGATGACGCGTCCGGAACGCCACCAGGGCCGCCGGCAGGACCTGGTGCGCGATCGACATCAGTGATGCGATCACGAGCTGGCCTCGCATTTCCCCGTCGAGCGCGCGGACCCTCTGCGTCTGCTGTTCGAGATCGACGAGCACTCTCTCCGCGGCCGGAACGAACTCGCGCCCCGCCTCGGACAAGGACAGCGTGCGCGTGCCCCGCACGAACAGCCTGACCTTCAGCAAGGCTTCGGCCTGCTGGATGATGCGGCTCAATCCCGGCTGGGAGATGCCCAGGAAGCTTGCGGCGGCGACGAAGCTGCCGAACCGTGCCAAGGCCACGATCGCGCGCAGATGCTTGATGCTCAGGTCGGGCGTGCCCTGCATGACATATGATGAATTTGCATCGACTTTCGTAATCCATATCAAATTGACATGGATGCAGTCCAGGGCAAGCTAATAGCGAGCACGACACCGGACGCGACGACGGGGCGCTCCATGACACAAATCGAGCTGACTGGAGATCATCCATGACAGTGCAACGACCGCTCGCATCGCGGCGCCATCGGGCCGATGACATCGGTGCGGTCCAGGAACTCTACCATAGCAAGGGATGGACCGACGGATTGCCGATCGTGCCGCCCACCGAGGCGGCCGTGCGGGCGTGCCTCGACTGGGCGGTCATGGACCCCGACCAGCTGGTCGGCATCGAGCCTGTCCGGGAACTCGCGATCACGGCTGAAAAGCTCGCCATCAATGCCGTCATGGCCGGTTGCCTGCCGATGCATTTCCCCGTCGTCGTGGCCGCGTGGCAGGCGATGCTGAAGGACGAATTCCTGCTGCACGGCATCTCGTCGAGCACCGGCGGTTGCGCCGTTCTGGTCGTCCTGAATGGTCCGATCCGGCTGGAAATCGGTGCCAGCGGCACGTTCAACGCACTCGGCAACAGCGACCGCGCGACCTCGGTGATCGGCCGCAGCATCCGGCTCGCGCTGATCAACCTGATGGACGTGCGCCCAGGCTCCATCGACCGTTCCACACTCGGGCATCCCGGCAAGTTCAGCTACTGCGTGGCCGAGGACGAGGAAGACATGACGTGGGAACCGTTGTCCGTCGTCCGCGGCGTGCCCGAGGGCCTGTCGGCCGTCACCGTCTTCGCCGCCATGGCGCCGCGGCAGGTCATGAACGAGTGGAGCACGGACCCCAAGGACATCCTGGAAACCTTTGCCGCGGAGATGCGCGCCAACCAGCTCCACTACTCGATCTACGGTGGCAACTACACCATCGTCATTCCCAAGCAGCTGCGCGACCATCTGCAGGCCGCCGGTTGGACCAAACGCACGATCGCGGAGTTCCTCCACGAGCGCGCGCGCGTGCGACGCGGCGAGTGGGCCAACGTCGGCAAGGGCGCCGTCGTGCGCGACCGGGCCGACAAGGTATTTCCGGCCCTCGGGTCTCCGGACGACCTGCTCGTCGTCGCAGCCGGCGGACCGGCAGGCGGCTTCGGTGCAGTGATCGCGCCCTGGATGGGCAGCAAGACGCGGGCCGTGACCGTTGCCATCGGCGCCTGCGTCGACTGCGAGCCGCCCAAGCCCGCGACGCCCGCAATCAACTGACATCGTCGAGAAAACGAGGAGGAATTTATATGACATTCGACGTGCTCGATCCCACCAACGAAAAGCAGGTCGAGGCGACGGGCCTCGCCCCGCGCCTGGCCACCTTCAAGGGCAAGACCATCGGCATCGTCACCAACGAGAAGGAAGGCACCAAAGGTTACTTCCGTCATCTCGATCGCCTGATGCGAGAAGAACTCGGCGTGAAAGACGTCGTCTGGCGCGCCAAGGCGAACTACAGCGCTCCAGTCGGCGCCGCAATCGTCGAGGAGATGGCGCGGTGGGACGCGATCGTCACCGGCATCGGGGATTGAGGCAGCTGCTCATCATGCAGTTTGCATGACTCCATTGCAGCCGAGCGGCAGGGCGTTCCCGCAGCCGCCGTCATGACCAGCCAGTTCGTAACCGCTGCCGAGTTGATGGCGCGCGTGCTGGGCTACCCCGAGTATCCGTTCGTGGTTATCGACCACCCGATCAGCAGCGCCAGCGATGCCGGACTGGAAGCGCGCGCCCGAGCGACGATCGCACAGCTCGAGCGCCTGCTGCTCGCGACGGGTGGATAGCGAAGGAGAGCGCGTCCAGCCGGTGCGGCTGGGCGTAGCCCTCCCAGGCGAACCGCGACAGCGGAGCGAAGACGGGCGACGCAGGCCCGCCCGTCATCGCGCAGAAGCAGCCCCTGACGACAAGCTCTCCGCGTAGCATCCCTGCTCGATCTCGTAGATCAACGACGGCCGGCTCGGGCTCCAGCCGAGTTCTGTCCTGGCGCGAACGGCACGGACACGGCTGTTCGAACCCATCGTATTCTGCGTGGGGCCCTCACCCCATTCGCGCGCTGCGTCTTCGAGCGACATCTCCTGGGTTCCGCCCGCGACGCCAAGCGTCCGATTGATCGCCTCACAGATCTCTTTCATCGAATTCTCGCCGTTCTCCGCGAAGTAGAACGCGCCTGCCGGAGCGGCGTCGAGGGCCAGTCGGTAGAGGTCGACGAGATCGGCGATATGGACGTTCGCCCAGATATTTTCACCCGGCCCGTAGTGCTTGGCGACGCCGGCCTTCCTGGCGAGCGCGATCAGCCACGGCACCTGGATGCTGTGCCTGGCTGGGCCAGTTCCCAGGCCATAGATGAGGCTCGGACAGATGATGACGGAGCGCACGCTGCGCTCCGCAAAGCCCAGGATGCGCGCGTTGAGCGCAATGCGGGCAGCACGCCCGCTCGATGCCTTCAGCGGTGTCGCTTCGTCGAACACGTCGTCGACGCGATGCCCTGCCGCCTGGGTGCCGACGATGCTCGAGCCGCTGGTATGCATGAAGGCCTTGCCGGTTCCGACAAGGCTTTCGAGCATGGCCAGCGCCGATGCTTCATGATCCGAGCTCGCTGCGTTGACGACGACATCCGCGCTCCCGGCCGCATGGCGCAGGATGTCTAGGTCGTCCAGCGACCCGAGCACAGGGGCGACCCCAAGGGCACGCACCTGCTCCGCGCTCCGCTCCGAGCGGACGAGACCCGACACCTCATGACCCGAAGCGACCATTGCGGCGGCGACCGACCCGCCGATGTATCCCGATGCTCCCGTGCAGAAGATCCGCATGTAGGCCCTCCGTGTTCTGCCGCGATATATCGCCAATCACTGCTTTCGCGTGCCATCCTCGATGATCTGCACGATCCGTGAAAGATCCTGCGGCGCCCGCCCCTGGTAGATACCGTGCTTGAGGACGAGGCGGACCGCCTGGCAAACCCACATCGGAACGCCGAGTTCTTCGCCCTGCTCGATGGCCAGATCGACATCCTTCATGATGATTTCGATCGTTGCGCCGAAGTCGAACGTCCCGGGGAGAACCGCCTGCGGGAACAGGTGCATCGTCGCGAAATTGCGCCCCGTGCCGTTATTCAGGATCTGCAGCATGGCGTCCGGTGGTATGCCGGCCTTGCCGGACATCGTCATGGCTTCCGACGTTGCAACGAAAGCGACGGCGCACAGCATGTTGTTCGTAAGCTTCATGACCTGGGCCGCGCCGGGTGCGTCGCCGGCAACCACCACCGTCGGGCCCCACGCTCGAAACACCGGCATCAGCCGACCCACCTCGGCAGCATCGCCCGACACCATGACAGCCAGCGTGCCGGCCTTGGCACCCGCAGGACCGCCGCTGATCGGCGCATCGATCACCTTGACGCCGGTGGCCGCGCACTGCTCCGCGATTTCGCGCACGAACGGCGAGCCGACGGTACAGGTGTTGACGAGCGTCTTCATCGCCTTGCCGGCGAGCAAGCCGTCGGGACCTTCGAGGACACGCCGAAAGATCGCCAGCGTCGGCAGTGAGATCGCGACCGTGTCGCAGTTATCCGCCAGTTCGCGTGGCGAACGCGCGCGCCGCGCCTGCCGTTCGACCAGAGGACGCATCGCCTCGTCACGAACGTCGTAGATCCACAACTCGTGCCCCGCATCGAGCAGCTTGCCGGCCATAGGCTGGCCCATGTTGCCGACGCCGAGATAGCCAATACGCATTCGAGAGCCTCATGATTGGTTTGAAGGGTCGATATGCCAGATGAAGGCGCCGTCGCACCCGCCTGCTGCGGTGCCCCGCCACATGCCGCCACTGCGCATGCCCGCGCCTTCTGCGGCCCAATTCAGGCGACCGTCTCCTCTGCCACGATGATCGGCTCGAGGGCCGGCTTGCCGAGCACCAGGTCCGCCCCCTTCTCGGCGATCATCATGGTTGCCGCATTGAGATTGGCCGAAAGCATCGCCGGCATGATCGAAGCATCGATCACCCGCAACCCCTCCATGCCACGCACGCGCAACTGGTCGTCGACAACGGCGGTGGCATCCGACGCCGGCCCCATGCGGCAGGTGCCCATCACGTGGAACGTGGAGTTGCCCCACTTGCGGGCCGCTTCCAGCATCTCGTCGTCGGTCTGGGCCTCCTCGCCGGGATAGTTCTCGCTGACCACGTAGCGCTGCATCGCCCGTGTGTGGATGAGCTGGCGCGCGAGCCGCATGGCGGCGATGGTGGTGCGCTGGTCACCTTCTTCGGCGAGGTAGTTGGGCTGGATGATGGGCCGGTCGAAGGGATCGGCCGATCGCGCGCGCACCCACCCCTTGCTCTGCGGGCGGTGCTGCCAGGCAGCGATCGTGAAGCCGGGATGATCGGAGAACTCGCGCAGCGGGCCGTTCGGTCCCTTTGCGTAGCTCGCCGGCACGAAGAGGAACTGGATGTCGTTGCTCTTGGCGGCCGGGTCCGAATGCCAGAAGCCGTAGACGAAGCTCGGCGTGAGGCCGACGATACTCTTCGCGCCGACCAGGTATTTCGCGATCTCTCCGACGAGCTTCACCCCGCGCGAGCGCTCGTTGATGCTTTCCACCCCTTGCACGCGAACGCTGAAGCGCGGCGCATAATGGTCTCGCAGGTTCTCGCCGACGCCGGGCAGGTCGTGCGCCACCGCGATGCCCAGCGACGCGAGCAATGCGGCCGGCCCGATGCCGGACTGTTGCAGGAGGATCGGCGAATTGATGGTGCCGCCGGAGACGATCACCTCGCGCCGCGCGCGCACCTCCACCGGCGCCCCGCCACGCCCGCCTTTCAGATAGCGCACGCCGATGGCGCGCTTGCCGTCGAGCAGCAGCCCGGTCGCATGCGCATGGGTGCGCACGACGAGGTTCGGGCGCTTCTTGGCTGGATTGAGGAAAGCTCGCGCCGTAGAAACGCGGCGGCCGCGATAGGTCGTGCGCTGCACGTAGGAGATGCCCTCCTGGCGCTCGCCGTTGTAGTCGCGATTATGCGGAATGCCGATCTCCTGCGCCCCCTCGATGAAGGCATCGGCCAGGGGATGGCGGTAGTCGAAGTCGGTCACCTGCAGCTGCCCGGAGCGCCCGCGGAAGGTATCGTCGCCGGGGCCGATCCGCTGCTCACAGCGCTTGAAGTAGGGCAGCACGTCGAAATAGCCCCAGCCGCGATTGCCCTGCTGCGCCCAGCTGTCGAAATCCATGCGCTGGCCACGGTTGTAGATGTGGCCGTTGATGGAACTCGAGCCGCCGAGCGTCTTGCCCCGCGGCACCGCAACGGCACGCCCGCCGATGCCCGGGCCAGGCTCGGACTCGTAGAGCCAATTGACGGACGGGTTCGTCAACGTCTTGAGGAAGCCGGCGGGAATGTGGATGAAGGGGTGCCAGTCGGTCGGGCCCGCCTCCAGCAGGCAGACGCTATGGCGTCCGTCGGCGGTGAGCCGGTTGGCCAGGATGCAGCCGGCCGAACCGGCGCCGACGATGATGTAGTCGAAGGTATCCGTCATGATGCAACGCCAGCGCAGATTGCGCTGCCCCTAGTGTTCCGGCTCCGACACTTGGTTCCCCGTGCGTCAACCTCTGGACCAAGTGTCGGAGCCAGAAGGAACATTAGCAACCATATGATTCTAGTGTAGCTTTTGCATCTGACGTTTGGTCATGGTTCCAGCCGCGAGTGGGTACCAAACGTCAGATGCGCTACACTAGCTTCGCGTGTGAATGCCGCATGCTCGCGCACCCGGCCGCCGAAATCCAGCGCCCTGGTGCCGGCATTTGCTTCTCCTCGCAACGCGCCCCACGGCAGAGGCCGAGCCGACAAGCGCCATCGACGCCGTGATTTCGGGTCGTTCTCGCCTTGGCACCTGGCGGCGCATCCAGCCTCGAGGCGGCACCAGACGCCGGGCGCGCGATATGAGCGCGCGTCGCGACCCGAATGTGCAGGCGCACGCCGGCCACTCGTCCGAGGGCAGAGTTCTCTGCCTTTTTCGTCCAGGTCTGCTATCAAGGGCATCGCCTGATACGGGGGCGGGATGAATTGGTGCGGGCGAGCCTGACACAGGCGACGCCTTGTCTCCCGGCGTTCGTCCTCGAGATCGGCGTGCAGCGGAGCGTCCGCCCGCGATCTGGAGACCTGCCCCGGATAGCGTGACGTGAATGGAGCGCCTTTATGAAGCCAGCCGTCGATATTCTCATCATTGGCGCGGGAGCCGCGGGCGGCGCCGTCGCCTGGAGCCTCGCCGAGACGAAGATGCGCATCGTCTGCCTCGAGCAGGGCGACTGGACGAAATCGACGGATTTTCCAAGTAACGGCCGAGACTGGGAAGCGCGCCTGTCGGCCGACTATGCGATCAATCCCAATCGTCGTGCCGGCGTCGCCGACTACCCGATCAACGAGGACGCCTCGCCCATCAAGATCGCCAACTTCAACGGCGTCGGCGGAGGCACGATCTTCTATGCCGGACACTTTCCCCGCCTGCATCCCTCGGATTTCCGGGTGAAGTCCCTCGACGGCGTGGCCGACGACTGGCCCATCGACTATGCGACGCTCGAGCCCTACTTCGCGACCAACGATCGCATGATGGGCATCGCCTCCCTCGCCGGCGATCCCGCCTATCCTCCCAAGGACGCCGTGCTGCCGCCCTTGCCCATCGGCAAGACGGGCGAGCGCCTCGGGCAGGCCATGAACACGCTCGGCTGGCACTGGTGGCCGTCGGACAGCGCCATGGCCTCGGTCGACTACGAGGGGCGCGCACGCTGCATCAATATCGGCCAGTGCATGAGCGGCTGCGCGCAGGGCGCCAAGGCTTCCACCGACTTGACCTACTGGCAGCCCGCCATCCGCGACCGCGTCGAGTTGCGCACCCGCTGTCGCGTCAGCCGCATTGCCACCAACGACGACGGCATGGCCAGTGGCGCCTGGTATTTCGATGCCGATGGCGTCGAGCACTTCCAGCCGGCCGAAGTGGTGATCATCGCCTGCAACGGCATCGGCACGCCGCGCCTGCTGCTCAACTCCGCCTCCGAGCGCTTTCCGAACGGCCTCGCCAATTCCAGCGGCCTCGTCGGACGCAACCTCATGTTCCACCCCTATGCCCTCATCCAGGGCTACTTCGATGAAGCGCTCGATGGCTTTCGCGGCTCACGCTCCATGACCTGGAGCCATCAGTTCTATGAAACGGACCCCGCGCGCGATTTCGTGCGCGGCTACATCTATCAGTTCATTCGCGGCGTAGGGCCGGCCAGCGCAGCCCTCGCCGGCGCCTTCGACAAGCAGATCCCATGGGGAGACGGCCATCACGCCGCCTTCCGCCGGTTGTTCGATCACAGCGCTGGCATGGTGGCGATCTGCGAGGACCTGCCGGAGGAGCACAACACGGTCACCCTCGATCCCGTGCTCAAGGACGGCAACGGCATTCCCGCGCCCAAGATCACCTATACGTTGAGCGAAAACAGCCGCCGCATGCTCGACCACGCGGTCGCACGGGGGAGCGAAATCCTCACGACGGCCGGCGCACGCGAGATCACGTCGCGCGCGCCGCTGGCGCACGCGGGATGGCACCTGATGGGCACGGCGCGGATGGGCGGCGATCCCAAGCGCTCGGTGGTCAACGCCTGGGGGCGATCTCACGACGTACGCAACCTGTTCGTCGTCGACGGCAGCCTGTTCGTCACCTCCGGTGGCGTGAACCCCACGTCCACCATCCAGGCGCTCGCACTCTATGTCGCCGACAACATCAAGTCGCGGCTCGACAGTCTGCTCGATTGAGGATTTGCATGTCAGAGACACCAGCCACCCTGTCCGACGCCGAGCAGCGCGCGCTCCGCAGCGTCGTCGCTCACATCGTTCCCGCCAGTGCCCAGTACGCAGTACCCGGCGCCGATGACGCGGTCATATTTGCCGATATCGTCGCCTCGCTCGGCCGCGACACGCACGCGGTGCGCCAGGCACTGGCGCGCATCGCGGAACTGGCCGGCGGCGAATTCGCCGATCTGTCCGCAGACCGGCAGCAACAGGTCTTGTCCGCCTTTCGCGACGGCCACGCCGCAGCCGCCGGTGTGCTCTATGCCGTCACCGTGCAGTGCTACTATCGCGACGACCGGGTTCTGGCCAGCATCGGCCTCGAGCCGCGGGCGCCGTTCCCTAAAGGCTACACCGTCCCGGCGGGCGATCTCTCCCTGCTCGATCCCGTTCGCGCACGCGGCCCCATCTATCGGAATGCGACCTGAAACGCCATCGCCGGCCGCGATACCGATCGCCCTGAAGTGGTCCACGGAAACCGGGAAGGCCACGACCGCGTTCCTGTGCGCGGACCTCGCCGTGACGCCGATGCTGCGCGACGACCACGCGCACTACATCGACCACTGGCTCAAAATCATGAAGGGCGACAAGAAGGCCATCTTCACCGCTCGCGACGGTGCCCGCAGAGTTTACAGACAGTACGGTGGCGGGGAAGACCTGCTCGTGTTCATGCACGGTTCCGGTGGTGACTCGCGCCATCTTGCGCGCTTTGCGACGCATTTGGCTGCGGAGGCCGGCATCCGAATCGTGACGCTTGACATGCGTGGTCGTGGCGAAAAGCCAATTCGACGCGGCGACGTCAATCATGTCGACCAGCAGGAATGGGACATCGCCGATCTTGTCAAACCAGTATCAGCGGAAGAGCCCGTTCAACGATTCTTCGTCGGGGAACACTCGATCGGCGGTGGGCTCGCGCTACGCTATGCCTCCGGGAATGAGATGCTTAAGCCCGATGCTGTCATATTGCTCCCACCGTATGTCAGCCGGAAGTCTCCTTCGTCGCGGCAAGGCTCCGGTGGCTGGGCACAACCCCGTGTGTCCCGCTTCGCAGGTATAGAGATGCTTCATCGCGTCGGTATCCATGCATTTGACCAATTGCCTGTTGTAGAATTCGCGGTGTCACCATCGCGACGCGACGGCTTCGAAACACCACATTACAGCTGGCGACTCTTCAATTCGGTTATTCCCCGTTCTGATTGGCGGGCAGATATCGCCCGTATCTCAGCACCGATCCTCGTGCTAGGCGCCGAAAAGGACGTCATCCTCCGTTCTGAGGGGTGCGCCGCGGCATTTTATGGAAGCCGGAACACCACTGTAGAAATCGTCCAGACATTGGGCATTTCCAGCTTAGTATTTCAGATGAAACGCCGAAGGAAATTGGACGTTGACTGAAGCAGATGCGCTGACCTGTTTCTTTAGCCAACAGCCCTGGTGCACGGTCTTCGCCACGTTTCCTGTGTTTTTCAAACCGATGTGTCGTTTCCCCGCATTAATTATCCCGCTCATCTATCCAGTTGTTATTTGTGCGCCCGCGGAGCGACAGGATTCAGCCCCATTGGCAACCGTCAAATCGCGCGCCGGCGTGCTTCGGTACCGCTGCTGGCTTCACGCAAGACCGCCGCAACCTGCTGCAAGCCTTCCTCGAGGTCGGCCATCGGCGGCCCGCCGAGACACAGACGCAAGCCCGACATCCTGGCTTGCGGTGTCATGACGGCACACGGCGGCGTCACCACCACCCCAAGCTCGGCACAGCGCGCCGCGACTGCCTCCGCTGCTGCAAGCGCCATCGGCAGGAACAGATGAAACCCGCGGCCGCGCGGACCGGACTGCCCGAGCGCTTTCGCCGCTGCGGCCTGACGGCGCTCCCCCTCGTGCCGGATCGAGGCGATCACGTCGCGCGCCGTACCGTCCTCGAGCCACTGCTGCATGATCGTGCCCGACAGCGCCGACGACATCGACGCCGTCGCTTCGAGCGCACGCAACGCCGCCGCACGATGCGCCTCGGGCACTACCAGCGCGCCGATCCGCAACCCCGGACAAAGCACCTTGGATAATCCCGTCACATGCAGTGTCCGCTCGGGCATCAGCGCCGCCAGTGGCCGCACGCGAGGCACAAGCAACGGCGAATAGATCTCGTCCTCGACCACTAGAACGTCGTTCTGCCGGCAAACTCGGGCGATCTCGCGCCGACGTTCGAGGCTCTGTGTGCACCCCGTCGGATTGTGCAGGCTCGGTGTGACATAGACGAACGCATGCCCTCTTACCGCGCGCAACGCCGCGCCGAGCGCCCGCGGCGCCATGCCCTCGTCGTCCATGGCAACGCCGCGGCAGCGCAGGCCGGTGAGCCCCGCCAACTGCAATGCCCCGGGATAGGTTACCTCTTCTGTCAGCATCGTGGCCCCTGCGCCGACGAGACCGAACGCGATCGCCAGCGCATGCTGCGCGCCATGCGTGATCAGCACATTCTCTGGATCGAAAGGTGCCGCCCCCGACGACAGCCACGCCGCCAGACACCGACGATGCTCGGGGCGTCCCGCAGCAGCCTGGTAGGTCGACAAAGTCCGCGCATCGAGACGGCGCGCGACCGTCTCCAGGCTCTTCGCCAGCAGCCGGTCGCTCAGCGCTTCTGGCGGCACGTTGATGCTGAGATCGATCATCCGCGCCCGCCGCTCCGGAACTCCCGCGACGAACATCCCGCGGCCCCGCACGCTACGCACCAAACCTCGCCGCTCCAGTGCCAGATACGCCTTCGTGACCGTGCCAGTGCCGATGCCGAGGGCGTAGGCGAGTTCCCGGTGGGCCGGCAGACGCGCGCCCGCCGAGATACGCCCATCGGCAATGTCGTGCACCAACGCCGCCGTCAGGCGGTCCGAGACCAGTCCTGTCTCGCCGTCGAGGCGGGGCGTCCAAGGTGACTTGAGTTTCATGCGCTCTTGACCGTCAACTAATAGTGTCATGGGACACTATTTGTATAGACCATAAAGTGTCGCATTTCATAGCCTGACGGCTCAGCCCTCACGAGCTCGCCATGCCCACAGACCTCATCCTCGCTTTCGCCAGCTACGCCTTCGTCACCTCCATCACGCCTGGGCCCAATAACGGCATGCTGCTGGCGTCCGGCGCCAACTTCGGATTCGCGCGGACTATTCCGCACATCGCCGGCATCAATCTCGGCTTCGGCGCGATGGTGCTCGCGGTAGGCCTCGGCGCAGGCTCCCTGTTCACCCAGTGGCCCGCCCTGTTCCTCGTCGTCAAACTCATCGGTGCCAGCTACCTCGCCTATCTCGCTTGGCGTATTGCCACGGCGAGTGCCCCCGACGGCGATGCCAACCTCGGCTCACCCATGACCTTCATTGCCGCTGCTGCCTTCCAGTGGGTGAACCCCAAAGCCTGGATCATGGTCATCGGCGCCCTCTCGACCTACCTGCCGGTCACCGGCGGGACGGGCGCCGTCGTCGCACTGGCGACCATCTATGTGCTCGTCAATCTGCCCTGCATCATCGTGTGGGCCGCCTCCGGCGTCGCCGTCCGCCGCATTCTCACCACCCCGACCCATCTCGCGATCTTCAATCGCGTCATGGCCGGGCTGTTGCTCATTTCGCTGCTTCCGATCGTGAACGACATCGCATCGATCGTTCGCCAGTCCATGTGAGCCGCAAGCTGTGCATAACGGATTTCCACCAGAGGTGCCGTGTGCACGACGACAAATGCGCCCGACGCGAGCAGCAACAGCGCCCCCTCGAGATCGGGGTACGCACCAAGCCGCTGGAACGGAATTTTCGCAATGAGCCGCTTGCCCGCCTCGGTCTGCCAGTGCGCCTCGTTGATCTCGGTCGGGAAATGCCCGGGCGCCAGCGCGTTGACGCGAATGCGCTCGCACGTCAGTTCGAGCGCCATTGATTTCGTGAGCGACACGACCGCCGCTTTCGACGCACGCCTGCGCCAAGCCAAGATCTTCATCATGTCCTCGGCGACGACCGTCGCCGAGGCACGCTGGCTCGAGGCTCGGAACTGACTGGGCTGCCACGGCACTTCGGCGCGCAGCCTTGATGCCGCGCGCGGCGTCAACACGCTGGTCCTTGTCCATCGCCGGCAACTCGTCGATCAGTGGCGGGAGAGGCTGCGCACGTTCCTGCCGGTTGAGGACAAGGACATCGGCACGATCGGTGGCGGTAAGCGCCGCCCGACGGGCAAGATCGATGTGGCACTGATCCAGAGCCTCGTAGGTACCGGCGAGGTCAGCGGCGTGGTCGCCGACTACGGCCACCTGATCGTCGACGAGTGCCACCACCTGTCGGCTGTCAGCTTCGAGTTGGTAGCACGTCGCTCGAAGGCGCGTTATGTGCTCGGGTTGTCGGCCACTGTCGCTCGCAAGGATGGTCATCATCCAATCATCTTTATGCAATGCGGCCCTGCTCGTTATCGCGTCGATGCCAAATCGCAGGCGGTGACACGCTCCTTCAGGCACCTGGTGCGCTTGCGAGAGACAGGGTTCCGTCCGCCGCCCAGCCTTGAAACGCAAGGCCCGATGCAGATGACAGCGCTCTACGCCGCCCTCGTCAGCAACGAGAAGCGTAACGACCTCATCTTCGACGACGTGCTCCAGAGCCTGGAAGCCCGCCGACGTCCGGTCATCCTCACCGAGCGGCGCGATCATCTCGACTATTTTCGAAGCCGCTTCGAGAAGTTCGCCAAGAATCTCGTCGTGCTCTATGGCGGCATGAGCGCGGCGGAACGCCGGGCCGCCGAGGACGGCTTGAAGCGGCTCGATGCTGAAGAACGTCTCGTGATCGCAACCGGCCGTTACCTGGGCGAGGGGTTCGACGACGCGTCCCTCGACACGCTGTTCTTGACCATGCCGATCTCCTGGAAGGGCACGCTCGCCCAATACGTCGGCCGCCTCCGCCGCGAGCACCACGCCAAGCGCGAGGTCATCGTCTACGATTACGTCGACAGCGGCGTTCCCATGCTGGCCCGCATGGCGCAGAAGCGGCAGGCCGGCTACCGGAGCCTGGGGTACGAAATCGATGCCCTGACGCCATGACGCAGCACTTCGCTGCCGATCCAGCATCCGATTTCAGCAGCAGTGGTTTGGAAGCCGACCATCTTCGTTGCGTGTGCGCCCTACGTCCTCATTAAACCCATCCATCCGATCATCGGCGGATGGCGCTCGCAGCAGCCGGCATCTCAAGACAGTAGTCGCGTCTACCGAAGCGCCTCGAGCAGGGGACGGAGCTTGTATTTGCGGCGATGCTTGTCGATCAGAGTTTCGATGAGATAGGCCCAGTTGTCCTCGCGGCCCGAGGCCTCGTAGGCAAGCGCAGCCTTTTGCAGCCATTGAGCGGCCTCCTCGTAGTGAGAGGCGCGGTTGTTGTCCATGATGTTCGCCGCCTTGCCAACGGCGAACCGGACCACCCAGTCGGAATGCGAGGCGGCAGCGGCTTCTGCCAACCGCATGAGTGTCGTCCTGTCGGCGGCGTAGTCACTCGGCTCACCAGCAGATGCGACGGCCTCGCCGATCAAACCTTCCTCGAGGTAGATGAGCGTGCGGTCGTGGGCGAAAGGAGCGGCTGCCAAATCGGCGAGCAACGTGGGGCGCACCTTGGCCCACGTGCTGCCGGAGCCCTTGGCCTTGGCCCAGGTCTCGGCTGCTCGAAAGTCCTCGAGACTGTGGGTTTCCTTGAAACCGACCAAGGCAGCCTTCAGCGCCACTCGGGGCCGACCAAAGGCGCCTGCGTAATCCCTTAGCCAGTGCGCGAGCAGGCTGAGGCCGTGGGGCCTCGTCGAGGTGCCGAATGCCTCGTCCCTTTGGAGCGTTCCGGGTGCCACCCCATTGAGATCGAGGCCGGCCTCGGCGATGTCCAGCGATGCGTCATCCTCGCCGGCCTCGCGCAGCACCTTGGCGAGCGCCAGCGCCTCCGATGGTGCCTTGAGGCGCTTCTTGCCGTAAGTCTTGGCGTCGGCGATGCGACCAAGCCTTGCCAGCATGCCGGTATGCTCTGTGTGGGCGCCCGCCACCTTGGACAATCTGAGGTATTCCTCGCTCCTGTTGGCGCCCTCAAGGACGCGCAGCCGGACCGCGGTCAGCCGGCTCTCGACCGCATCACTGCGTCCGGCCGGCGGCCACGACCGTCCCTTGCTCGACAGCACCGCTTCGAGTGCCGGGTCGTCCCAACCGCTTTCGAGCGCGCGGATGGCGACCGGGAAAGCATCCTCGATGCCGTACTCCGAGAGCCGCTGGTGCCAGTCCTCGACAGTGACGGAAAGTGCATCCCGCGCATCGGCCTCGAGATCACTCATCAGGGCGGCCTCGGCGATCATCCGCGCGATATCGTCGAACAAGAGGTACATGTCCTCGTCGTGCAGGTAAGTC
Organism: Hyphomicrobiaceae bacterium; assembly: GCA_041397775.1. GTDB lineage: Bacteria > Pseudomonadota > Alphaproteobacteria > Rhizobiales > Hyphomicrobiaceae. The sequence continues at coordinate 102,245 of JAWKWB010000008.1, forward strand.
TGGTCGAGCCAGCCGTCGACCAGCTCTTCCGTGATGGCCTCGAGCACCCTCAGCGCATTGCGCCCGTCTCCGTTCTCGAGAAACGGCACGGCCTTTTGAACCAGACGTTCGAGCTCCTCGTGATTGCCGGTCGCGCGCCAGTCGTCCCAGTAGCGACGGCGGCGATAGCGACCGCCGATCAGCGACTTCACCTGCTGGCGAAAGGCCGAGGTATCGACCGGTGTCCGGCGCCCTTTGCGTGTCTTGCTGCCATCGGCCTTCGCGACCTCGGTCGCCAGTTCGAGGTCGATCCAGTCCGCCAGCGTCTCGTCGACATCCAGGCGGCGCTGCAGTAGGTCGAGCAGCCGGGCCTTGTCGAGCTTCGCCAGTAGGTCCGCAGTGGGCGCACGCTCGGTCACGGCCTTAGGGTGCTCGGCCAAGTGCAGCAGGACGGCGACGATGTGCTTGCAGTAGCCACCCCACTCGTAGGGGCAGTTACACGTGGCGTCGGCAACTCCGCCGTCGCTCATCCTCACCTTGACGCGATAGGGATCGATCTCGCTGCCCTCGACCTGGGCGCTGACCTCGCTGCCGCGACTGACGATACCGGAGACGGCGCCCATTCGCTCGTACTCCTGGCCGCGGCCGAAGGACTCCGGCGTCGATAGGGCCCGAATGGCTGCTGCTGTAATGACTGGCGTGGGCATCCATCTGTCTCCGGGCGCCGTGGGAATCGATGCCAAGATGCCCCTGCCGCACGCCGCGGCCAAGCCGGCCGGACCACCGTTCACAGGTAATGGGCCGACCCGTCAGACTGGAAATCGCCGTTCAGTAGAAGTGGCAATGGCCGGCAGTCCTGCACCAATCCGTCTCAGCAGGTCGCTCCGAAGCTCTGCTTCCCGCTTACCCCACGCTTACCCCACGCTTACCCCGCAGCAAAAATTGATCCGATAACCGATCGTGACGGCCATCTAGTAAATTGATTTTTTCTAGAGAATTTTGGTTGCGGGGGCCAGATTTGAACTGACGACCTTCAGGTTATGAGCCTGACGAGCTACCGGGCTGCTCCACCCCGCGTCACCAACGGACAACGGCATGCGCCGTTGCGTTTCCCTCGCGACGTCAATCGAGCGTGGTTTCCGGTCACGCCCCGTCGACGAGGAAGCGCTTGATAGCCCATCTCGGATCGGAATGCAAACGATTGTGCAGTCGCATCGCCGCTAAAGCGGATCGCGTCGCTAGAAGCGGCCCAATGCATTGAAAACACGGCACAACGCCGCCGGTCCGCACCCCGGCTTCTGCGCCACGCCCCGGAACGCCGCCACGGATCGCGAACCGCCTTCGCCGCGGCCGTGAGCCGCGACCATTTCAATCTTGCAGTCGGGCCGCGGCGATCCGACAGTGCCCTGGGAGAAATCGCCGGGCGTCCTAAGCCGGCGAAGAAACGCCATGGCCGCGCCAGCCCTCCGGAGGAAAGTCTACATGAGCAGTGACAACACCGCCGCCCCCAAGGACGCCACACCCGCAACGTGCCGCCATAACGCGTCCGTGAAGGACGCCCTGCCCTTCGGCGACACGCAGGATTTCGCCGACGCCCGGCGCGGATTCATCGCCACGTTGCCCGACGTGGAGATCCGCAACGACCAGGGCCGTGTGATCTGGAGCCTGCAGGACTACGCATTCCTGGCGCACGAAGAGGCCCCCGACACCGTCAATCCGAGCCTGTGGCGTCAGGCGCGGCTGAACATGAACAACGGCCTGTTCCAGGTCAGCGATCGCATCTATCAGGTGCGCGGCTTCGACCTGTCGAACATGACCATCATCGAAGGACAGCGCGGGCTCATCGTCATCGACCCGCTGATCTCGACGGAGACGGCACGCGCCAGCCTCGAACTCTATTGGGCGCATCGCGGCAAGCGTCCGGTCACGGCGGTGATCTATTCGCACAGCCATGTCGACCACTACGGCGGCGTTCGCGGCGTCGTGGACGAGCGCGACGTAGCGGCCGGCAACGTGGTGATCATCGCGCCCGACCGCTTCCTCGAGGAGGTGACGAGCGAGAACGTCATCGCGGGCCTGCCGATGAGCCGGCGCGCGCAATTCCAGTTCGGCCCGACCCTGTTCAAGGGTGCGCGCGGGCAGGTCGACGCCGGTCTCGGCAAGGTGACGTCGCGAGGCACGGTGACGCTGATCCCGCCGACGCTGATCATCAGGAATCCCGTCGAGATGCATCGCATCGACGGCGTCGAGATCATTTTCCAGCTGACGCCCGATACCGAGGCGAAGGCCGAGATGCACATGTTCTATCCCGGCCTGCGCGCCCTCAATCTGGCGGAGAATGCGACCCATAACCTGCACAACGTCTACCCCATCCGGGGCGCGCAGGTGCGCGATGCGCTCGCCTGGGCCAAGTACATCAACGAGGCGCGCCAGTCGTATGCGCCCAAGGCCGACGTCGTATTCGCCCAGCACCATTGGCCCGTCTGGGGCAACGGCCGTGTCCTCGACTTCCTGGCCAAGCAGCGCGACGCCTACAAGTATCTGCACGACCAGACCGTCCGCCTGATGAGCCACGGCCTGAAGGCGACGGAAATCGCCGAACAGCTTCGCTTCCCAAAGACCCTCGAGCAGGAATGGAGCGTGCGCGGCTACTACGGCACGCTGAGCCACAATGCCAAGTCCGTCTATCAGCGCTACATCGGCTGGTATGACGCCAATGCCGCAAACCTGAACCCGCACCCGCCAGCCGAGCGCGCCAAGCGGGCGCTCGCCTACATGGGCGGGTCCGCCAACGTCATGGCGAAGGCGAAGGAAGACTTCGCAGCCGGTGATTATCGCTGGGTTGCCGACGTCATGAGCCAGGTGGTCTTTGCCGAGCCCGACAACATGGAGGCGCGCAAGCTGGCCGCGGACGCCTACGAGCAGCTGGGATATCAGGCGGAATCGGCGACCTGGCGCAATTCGTATCTGCTGGGCGCCCACGAGTTGCGCAACGGCACACCGGCGATCAACGCCCGCGCCCCCGTCAGCCCCGACGTCGTGAAGGCCCTCACGGTGCCGCTGTTCTTCGATTACCTCGGCGTCCGCCTGAACGGACCCAAGGCCGAGGGCAGGCGCATCGTCATCAACTGGTCGATATCGGACGTGGGCGAGCGCTACAGCCTGAACCTCGAAAATGCCGCGCTGACGTACCTGGCCGATAACCACGCGGATGCCGCCGATGCGACGGTCACGCTCGATCGCCCCGTGCTCAGTCAGCTCCTGATGGGGCGCGTGACGCTGGAGGACGCCGTAGCGCGTGGCCTCATCATGATCGACGGAGACCCGGGCAAGGTGACGGAGCTCTTTGCCCTGCTCGACGAGTTCCGCTTGATGTTCCCGATCGTGCTGCCGCACGAGAAGCCCGCGCCGTAGATCGTCACGACTACCCGGAAAACGCTGCATTGCACGCCATGCGGCGTTTCTCGACCGTTGATGGCTATCAATGCACGCCCGCGTGGCGCCCGCTCAAATGCCGCCGTTGCCGAGTTCAGCAGCGGAGGAGTGTGCGATGCGTGCAAGCGAGATCATGACAACGCCTGTCAAGACGGTCGGACTGACGGCACCAGCGCGTGACATCGCCGAGCTGTTGGCCAAGGTGAATATCAGCGGTGTGCCGGTTGTGGATGCGAAAGGCGGTCTGCTCGGCATCGTCAGCGAAGCCGATCTCATGGGACATGCCGCCCCGCCGGCCGAAGGCGATGCGAAGTGGTGGCTCGGCTGGAAGGACGACCCCGACGCAGCCGCCCGCGCGTTCACGAAAGTGCATGGGCGCGTCGCATCCGACATGATGACCCGGCATGTCGCGACGGTCTCCCACGATGCGACGCTCGCCGAGGTCGCGGCTGCGATGACGACGCACGGCGTGAAGCGGCTGCCCGTCGTCCAGGATGGCCGGCTGGTCGGCATCATCACCCGGCGGGATCTCGTCAAGGCGTTCGCCAGGGCGAATGCGGCACCGCCGGTCAAACTCGGCAATGCCGGCCTGCAGCGCGCCCTGCTCGAACGCATGGCGCAGGAGCGATGGCTCGATGCGAGCTACGTCAGCGTCCTCGTGCGCGACGATGCCATCGAGTTGGCGGGATACGTGCCCTCGGCAGATCAGAAAACGGCGGTCGAAGCTTTGGTGAGCGAACTCGACCAGGAACGGCGCCTCGTCGACAAGCTCGAGATCGGCCTGCCCCTGGTCAGCGATTTCATGTGACAACGGCGCTCGCGAGGGCAGCGCGTGTCGTCGGGCGTTCCGCGTTCTGTTGATGAACCGCAATGCGCCGTGGCGTTGGAGCCGCTAGTTTCAATGTCGAGTTGGAGCGTGCCGCGGAGCCCGCACGAACCGGGTCCCTCCGCGAAACGGAGGAAGTCGAGCAATGGCACATGTTGCGGTTGTGGGCGCCGGGATCGGCGGCATTTCTCTGGTTTTCGATCTGAAGAAAGTCCTGGGAGCCGGACACCAGATCACGCTGATCTCCAATACCCCATACTTTCAGTTCACCCCGTCGAACCCCTGGGTTGGCGTGGGGTGGCGGAACACGCAGGACATCACGGTCGAGCTTGCACCGCTGATGGCGAAGCACGGGATCACCTTCGTGCAGCAGGCCGCGGCGCGTGTTCATCCCGCGGAGAATCGCGTCGAGACGGCCGATGGGCACTCGGTTGCCTACGACTACCTCGTTCTGGCGACCGGACCGGAGCTGGCATTCGACGAGGTGCCGGGATTGGGTCCCGACGGGCACACGCAGTCCGTCTGCACGGTGGAGCATGCGACCCGCGCCAATGTGGCCTGGGAGCAGTTCTGCAAGGATCCCGGCCCGATCGTGGTCGGCGCGGTGCAGGGTGCGTCCTGTTATGGCCCGGCCTACGAATACGCGATGATCATGGACAAGGCGCTCCGCAGCTTGAAGATCCGTGATCGCGTGCCGATGACGTTCGTGACGGCCGAGCCCTACATCGGCCATCTCGGCCTCGGCGGTGTGGGCGACACAAAGGGCGTGCTCGAGCACGAGTTGCGACAGCGGTCGATCCGGTGGATCACTAACGCCAAGGTGGAAAAGGTCGATGCCGGCAACATGCACGTCGTCGAGGTCGACGACGACGGCAAGGACAAGAAGCGCCACGAACTGCCCTTCAAATACTCGATGATGTTGCCGGCGTTCCGCGGCATCGCCGCGCTGCGGGGCATCGAAGGGCTGGTCAACCCGCGCGGGTTCATCCTGGTGGACAAGTACCAGCGCAACCCCAAATACGGGAATGTCTTCGGCGTCGGCGTCGCAATCGCCATTCCACCACTGGAGCAGACCCCCGTCCCCACCGGCGTGCCGAAGACCGGCTACATGATCGAGAGCATGGTCGCGGCGACCTGCGAGAACATCAAGAGCCTGATCGCCGGGCGCGAGCCGGCGAGCGAGCCGAGCCTCAACGCCTTCTGCCTTGCCGATTTCGGGGACCGGGGCGTGGCCTTCCTCGCAAAGCCGCAGAACCCGCCGCGGAATGTGAATTGGGCAAGCGAAGGCATGTGGGTGCACGTCGCCAAGGTCGCCTTCGAGAAATACTTCCTGCACAAGGTGCGCAGCGGCACCAGCGAGCTCTACTTCGAGAAGGCGATCCTGAAGCTCCTGGACATCAACAAGCTGAAGGCCTCGGCCTGAGCGGCGGCGGCCGTACCAGTTCCCAGTCAATGACGAAAAGAACACCCCCGCCTGTCGAGGCGGGGGTGTTTCTTGACGTTGGCCCTTTGCGGACGGCGATGACGCCGCCCTCGTTACGGCTTCTCGAGATGGGGCATCGGGTCGACGGGCTTCGATCCACGACGCAGCTCGAAATGGACCTGCGGCTGATCGACGGCGCCCGTCTTGCCGGCCTTGGCGATCGCTTGGCCGCGCTTGATCTTGTCGCCGCGCTTCACCAGGATCTGCTCGCTGTGCGCGTAGGCCGACACCCAATTGCCGGGATGGCGGATGAGGATCAGGTTGCCATAGCCTTTCAGATCGTCGCCAGCATAGGCGACCTCGCCGTTTTCGGCAGCATGCACCTCGGTTCCCGCCGGCACGGAAATGTTGATGCCGTCGTTCTGCGAGTTGTCCGAACGCTTGCCGAAGCCGGCGATGATCCGTCCCTTGACGGGCCACCGGAATTTGTCGGCGCCCGATACCGCCGATGACGTGGCATCGGACAGGACGTCGGTGCGTGTGCCCGTCGCGGCAGGCCCGAGTTCGGCGACCTTGCGCGGGGTCGGATCGGTGGCTTCCGGGCGGGATTGATTGAGGATTGTGAACTGCCCGCCCCCGACTTTGGCGGGCGGCGGCGTGGCGGCAGCGGGCGCAGCCGCAGGCCGTTCGGCGGGTGCAGCGATCTGCTCGCGTGGTGCGGGACGCGTGGCGGGCGGCACCGATGCGACCGGCGTGGAGGCGGCGGTGGCAGCCCCCGGCACCTTGATCACTGTGCCGACACGCAGTTTGGTCGGATCGGTGATGCCGTTCGCTGCCTGGATCTGCGCTGCGGTCACGTGATAGCGCCGTGCGATGCGGTAGATGCTGTCGCCCGAGGCAATCGTGTGTGTGCCCGCCCAATCGACGCTTGCGGCAGGTGCACTGACCGCCGGGCGTGGTGGCACGGTTGCGACCCTCGCCGTGCGCACGCTCGCGCGATGGGCGATCGAATGCCGTCCACCGGGCAGGCGCAGCTTCTGTCCCGGACGAATGGTCGCATTCTGCAGGCCGTTGACGGACATCAGCTCGGAGACGGACACCTTGTGGCGGCCCGCGATCCGGTAGAGCGTATCGCCAGCCTTCACCTCGACCAGCGCATCTGGACTTGCCGAGGCGGAGGCAGGTGCCGTCGAAGGCGCGGGGTGGGCGGCAGGTCGCACGCGATCATGGGTTGCCGCCGGCGGCGGGAGGCCGCGGGACGGGGTGGTGTAGCCGGCCGTCCGGTCGGGGGCGCCGTAGGTGCGTTCGGCCCGGCCGGTGACGGGATCGCGGCCATAGTAGGGGCGCGGCGGCGACGCCGGTTCGTTGTCCGAATTGTCGACGGGGGCGCCGACGTTGCGGCGCATGGGCTCGGCCGGCAGCGGCACCGATGCCGTCGTGGTGCGGCTTTCGTTGGCACCGACACTCGTGAGATCGAAGCGCCCGATATCGGCACTGCATCCCGCGATGCTCGATGTCAAAAGCAGCAGGGCCCCCAACCGGGCGCTCTGCTTGTGGACCAGCGGACTCATGAACACGCGAACGGTACGCAACATATCGACACCTCTACATCCACGGTCAGTTAACCCTTAATCGGTTAACGCCCCGTTAATCACCGTGGACCCCCGGTCTGATTCGGCTGCGCCTGCGAGGCTCGCGGTTTCGCGTCATCCTGATCAGGCGGCTTTTCCATAGGTCGATGCTTAGTCCTCGATTGCGAATTCTTGACGGCCATGTTGCGACTGTTCAGCGGCAACGAACCGCGCGCGCCGTCGCGATCGTCGTCGCGGTGAAGGAAGAATTGATGCCTGTCGCGTGGCGACGCAGGCAGATCGGGGACATTGAACTGGCCCGCGATTCCACATAGCAGTGCGTCATTGCCGCCCCATTCAGCATCGACCGTGGCGGACGAGGACGGAGCGCACATGATCATCGCCATCGACGGTCCGGCGGCATCGGGCAAAGGCACGCTGGCACGGCGGATCGCCGCCCACTTCGGCTTCGGCTATCTCGATACCGGTCTGCTCTATCGGGCGGTGGCACGTGACGTGGCGGCGGCGGGGGGCGACTTGTCCGACGAACAGGCGGCAGCCGCCATGGCGCGCACGCTCGATCCCGCCTCCCTCGACGATGAGGCGCTGCGCGGCGCAAAGGCCGGCGAGGCGGCGTCCATGGTGGCGCGACATCCCCAGGTGCGGCAGGCCCTGCTCGAATACCAGCGCGCGTTCGCGAGCCGCCCGCCCGGCGCCGTCCTGGATGGCCGCGACATCGGCACGGTGGTTTGTCCCGATGCTGCAGTGAAGCTGTTCGTGACGGCGGCCGTGGAGGTGAGGGCCCGGCGGCGTTTCACCGAACTCGGCGCCAAGGACCCCGGCGTGCGCTTCGAGGATGTCCTGGAGGAATTGCGCCAGCGCGACGCCCGCGACATGGCACGAGCGGACGCGCCCATGCGCCAGGCCGACGACGCGATCTTGCTTGATACGACGGATTTGGATATAGAAGCCGCATTCGAGACTGCCGTTGGACTGATCAAGAGGAAAATCAGCCAATAGGGTCGTTCGCAACGAACGGCTCAATCGAAGTTGTCGGGCCCAGGCCCTCCTTCGGCAGCATCCCGAGCAAAGATTACCTGAGCCAAAGAGCTTGCCAGCCATCTTCAGCGGAATTGCGTTCCGTTGCAGTGGGCATTCCCGCATTCGCGTTGGTTCACGACGACCACAATCGCAACAGACACACCACTTCGACTGATCGAGGAGCCCTAATGACTGCAACGTCCGGTATGAACGAGTTGAATCCGTCGCGTGATGATTTCGCTGCCATGCTCGACCAGGCCATGGGCGGCGATACCGCTCTCGAAGGCACCGTCGTCAAGGGTCGCATTACCGCGATCGAGAAGGATCTCGCCCTGATCGACGTCGGCCTGAAGATGGAAGGCCGCGTCCCCCTCAAGGAGTTCGGCATCGGCGGCAAGCCGGCCGACCTCAGCGTCGGCGACGAGGTCGAGGTTTACCTCGAGCGCATGGAGAATGCGCTCGGTGAAGCCGTCCTGTCGCGCGAGAAGGCGCGCCGCGAGGAGAGCTGGGTGCGTCTGGAGAAGCGCTTCGAGGCCAACGAAAAGGTCGAGGGCGTCATCTTCAACAAGGTCAAGGGCGGCTTCACGGTCGATCTCGACGGCGCCGTGGCCTTCCTGCCGGGCAGCCAGGTCGACATCCGTCCGGTCCGCGACATCGGCCCGTTGATGCACCAGCCGATGCAGTTCCAGATCCTGAAGATGGACCGCCGCCGCGGCAACATCGTCGTTTCGCGCCGCTCGGTGCTGGAAGAGACGCGTGCCGAGCAGCGTTCGGAGATCGTGTCGCGTCTGGCCGAGGGCCAGGTCATCGACGGCGTGGTCAAGAACATCACGGATTACGGCGCGTTCATCGACCTGGGCGGCATCGACGGCCTGCTGCACGTCACCGACATGGCCTGGCGCCGCGTCAACCATCCCAGCGACGTCGTCAATGTCGGCGACACCGTGAAGGTGCAGATCATCCGCATCAACCCGGAGACGCAGCGCATCAGCCTCGGCATGAAGCAGCTGCTGTCCGATCCCTGGCAGGGCATCGAGGCGAAGTACCCGGTCGGCGCCCGTTTCTCGGGCACGGTCACGAACATCGCCGACTACGGCGCCTTCGTGGAGCTGGAGCCGGGCGTCGAGGGCCTTATCCACGTTTCCGAGATGAGCTGGACGAAGAAGAACATCCATCCAGGCAAGATCGTTTCGACGAGCCAGATGGTCGATGTCCAGATCCTCGAGGTCGACCCCAACAAGCGCCGCATCTCGCTCGGTCTCAAGCAGACGCAGGACAATCCCTGGGATGCGTTCCTCACGGCTCATCCGAAGGGTACCGAAGTCGAGGGTCCGGTGCGCAACATCACCGAGTTCGGCCTCTTCATCGGCCTCGATGGCGGCGTCGATGGCATGGTCCATCTGTCCGACCTCGACTGGAGCCGCGCTGGCGACGAGGTGATCAAGGACTACAAGAAGGGCGACATGGTGAAGGCCGTGGTGCTCGACGTCGACAGCAGCAAGGAGCGCATCAGCCTCGGCATCAAGCAGCTCGGCGGCGATCCCATGGACTCGCTGGGCAAGTACAAGAAGGGCGACGCAGTCACCTGCGAAGTCGTTCTGGTCGAGCCGAACGGCATCCAGGTGAAGGTGGCCGATACGGACATCACGTCCTACATCAAGCGTTCCGACCTGTCGCGTGACCGTTCCGAGCAGCGCCCCGAGCGCTTCAACGTGGGCGACAAGTTCGACGCCCAGGTGCTGATGTTCGACAAGCACTCCCGCCGCATCCAGCTCTCGATCAAGGCGCTGGAGATCTCCGAAGAGAAGCAGGCCGTGGCTCAGTACGGCTCGTCCGACTCGGGCGCTTCGCTGGGCGACATCTTCAAGGCGGCCATGAAGAAGCGCGAAGGCGACGACAAGTAAGTCGACGCACGGCACAACTTCGACCAAGACGACATGCGAACGGGCCCCAGTGGGGCCCGTTTTGCGTTGAAAAAAAGGACCGCCCCGGAGAGCGGCCCATCGAATATCGGAGTTGAGGCCGACCTGCGGCCGCGCCCGGCGCGCCTTACATGCTCACCTGGATCAGGTTGGGACCGCCCGACGCCAGCCCCGCCTCGATCGCCTTTGCCAGTTGCGTGCAGTCGTCGGCGCGGCGCGCGGGCACGCCCATGCTGCGCGCCATCTGCACCCAGTCGAGATCGGGACGGCTGAGCGACAGCATGTCGACGGCACGCGGGCCGGGATTGCGCACCCCCACGTTCGTCAACTCGCCGCGCAGGATGTTGTAGGAGCCGTTGGCGAAGATCAGCACGGTCACGTCGAGGTTCTCGCGCGCCATCGTCCAGAGCGACTGGATCGTGTACATGGCGCTGCCGTCGCCGATCATGGCCAGCACCTTGCGGTCGGGGCAGGCGATCGCAGCGCCGATGGCGACGGGCAGGCCGTAGCCGATCGAGCCGCCACGGTTGTTGATCCAGTCGTGCGGCGGCGCTCCGGCCGTTTCGCCGAAGAACTCGCGTCCCGTGGTCACGCTTTCATCGACGACGATGGCGTTCTCCGGGATCAGCGCCCCAAGCACCGGCGCGATCGTTTCCGGCCGGATCGCACCGGTGGGGATGCCCGGACGGCGCGGCGCGGCGACGCGAGCCGGCGGCGTGTCGATCGCACCAAGCTCGATGGCCAGCGCTTCCAGCGCGGCATGCATGTCGTCCTCGATGCCTGCGAGCTTGGTCGACGTGGCACCTTCGGCCATCAGCAGGCTGGGCTTGTTCGGATAGGCGAAGAAGGCGACAGGCTCACGCGCGCCGACGAGCACGAGGTTGCCGGCCTCCTTCATCACGCCCAGCGCCTTCTCGACGACGTAGGGGATGCGCTCGACCTGAACGCGGCCAGCACCCCGCTCCAGCCGCGTGTTGGCACCTTCGGTGAGGATGCCGCAACCGGTCTTGGCGGCGATGCGGCCTGCCAGCTCGAGCGTGGCATGCCGCAGCGCGGCGCCTCCCATCAGCAGCGTCGCCTTCCGGCCACTGGTCAGCATCGCGGCGGCAGCCTTCACCGCGTCCGGCGAGACCTTGGGCAAGGCCGGCTGGGCCCTGGTCTCGGCAACGCCGTTCGCAGGCCCCCACGCCGTATCGGCCGGCAGGATCAGCGTCGCGATCTGGCCGGGGGCCGTGCAGGCCGCTTCGATGGCCAGGGCGCCGTCGGCCGCAATGGTGGTGGAGTTGGGCGAGGTCTTCACCCAGTGCGACATGGGCCGCGCGACGCCCTCGATGTCGGAGGTCAACGGCGCATCGTGCGCGATGTGATAGGTCGCGTGCTCGCCGACGATATTGACGATCCCAGAGCTCGCCTTCTTGGCGTTGTGGAGGTTGGCAAGGCCGTTGGCCAGGCCCGGCCCCAGGTGCAGCAGCGTAGAAGCCGGCTTGCCGAGCATGCGGTAGTAGCCGTCCGCCGCGCCGGTGACGACGCCTTCGAACAGGCCGAGCACGCAGCGCATGCCGGGGACCTTGTCGAGGGCGGCCACGAAGTGCATCTCCGACGTGCCCGGGTTCGTGAAGCAGACGTTCACGCCTCCCGCGATCAGCGTCCGCACGAGGCTCTCGGCTCCATTCATCTGCTCTGACATGTGTCGACGGCGCTCCTTGAAGAGAGACGGCCGGCAATGTCCGCCAGCCGCGTTTTGGGTTTCCTCGGATTGATTTTTCGACGCACACGATGGCACGGCGCGGACGGGTGGTCCATGGCCTCCATTGCGCTCCGCCGACGTCAGCCGTGCGCCTTTCTGATCGCGGCGCGCACCCGCTCGGGTGTCATCGGCATGTAGTTGACGCGCACGCCGACAGCGCGGCGGATCGCGTTGGCGACGGCGGCGGCGGGAGGCACGATCGGCATCTCGCCAACCCCGCGCACGCCATAGGGCACGTTCGGAACAGGCGTTTCGATCAGCACGACCTCGATGGGAGGCACGTCGAGCGCCGTCAGGATGCGATAGTCGAGCAGGCTCGCGTTGCGCAGCCGGCCATCCTCCCCGTAGTCGAAGCCTTCGGTCAGCGCCCAGCCGAGACCTTGCACGACGCTGCCCTCGATCTGCCCTTCCACCGCCGCGGGGTTCAGGGCCCGACCGACATCCTGGAAGGCGGTGTAGCGCAGGACCGTGACCTGCCCGGTTTCGGGATCGACCTCCACGTCCACCACGTGCGCGCCGATTTCGACGCCGAGTGGCAGCTTGGTCGAGACGCCGCGGCCGATGATGGCCCCGTCGGTCAGCGTCGCGCGCATCAGGTCGAAGATGCTGATGGAGGCACCACCGTCGTCGGACGTGCGGAACACGCCGTCGCCGTAGGTCACGGCGGCGGCCGTGCATTGCATGCGTTGAGCGGCGCGCTCCTTGAGCTGGGCAAGCGCATCCTGGCAGGCGAACGCCACCGCCGCGGCCATCGTGCGCGCCAGGCGGCTTCCGGCGGCGGCATCCGAATAGCCCGACGACTTGGTATCGCCCATCGCGACGTAGACGTCGGCCAGCGGGAGTTGCATCTCTTCCGCGGCGACTTGGGCCATGGTGGTTCGCGTGCCGGAGATGTCGACGGACCCCATGGTGACCATCACACGGCCGTCCCCGGCGATCGTGACGTGCGCTGCAGAGGTCATCGAGGTGCCGCGCCAATAGCCCAGTGCGAGGCCGCGTCCACGCGGCAGGGCGCCCGTCCCGAGCGGATCGCGCCAGCAGGCATGGCCGGCCACCGCATCGAGGATGTTCGTCAGGCCGATCGGCGGGAACGCCGTGCCGATGGGCATCAGGCTGCCGGTGACGGCGGCATTGCGGCGGCGCAGCTCCAGGGGATCGAGGTTCAGCTTGAGCGCGACCTCGTCCATCGCCTGCTCGACCGCATAGGCCGCCTGGATGCCTCCGGGGCCACGATAGGCCTCCGTGCGCGGCTTGTTTGTCATCACGTCGTAGCCGTCGAGCTCGAGGCTCGGGCACTGGTAGCAGGCGGCGGAGGCCTGCATGAGCAATGTCGTGGGTGTTCCGGGAATGCCCCCCGTATCGAAGACGTACTGCCCGTCGATAGCGGTGAGCTTACCGTCCTGGTCGGCACCGACGCGGACGTCGATGCGCGCGGCCGCTGCCGGTCCCGAGCCACCCGAGAGCAGTTCCTCGCGGCTCATGACCATTTTCACCGGCCGGCCGCACAAGAGTGCCAGCTTGGCGGCGATGGGCTCCAGATGCACGGTGATCTTGCCGCCGAAGCCGCCCCCGATCTCGAGCGGCACGACCTTCAGGCGCGATTGCGGGATGCCCAGGATGACCGCCGTCTGGATCTCCGTCTGGAAGCCGCCTTGGCTCGAGACCCACAGCGTGACGTTGCCGGTGGGATCGGACTCGGCAACGCAGGCGTGCGGCTCGATGTAGCCCTGATGGCCGGTATCGATGACGGTTCGCGCCTCGCCGACCGCTGCCGCACTGGCCAGCGCAGCGGTGGTGTCCCCGCGCGAAATCACTGTGCGGCTGGCAGCGTTGCGCACGGCGGGCACGCCATCGAAACCCTTGGGCTTCAGGTCGGGATAGAGCAAAGGGGCGTCCGGCCTGGTCGCCGCCTGGATGTCCATGACGGCCGGCAGGGGCTCGTACGCCACCTCGATCAGATCGAGTGCCGCATCGGCCGTCGCGCGATCCACCGCAGCAACCGCTGCCACGGGCTGGCCACGCCACAGCACCCGCCCGCGGGCCATGACGATGACCGCCGAGACCCAGGTGTCGGCGCCCGTTTCGCCGAAGGGGATGATCGTGTTCGGCGCGATCTCGGGGAAGTCGTCCGCCGTCACGACGGCGAGAACGCCCTTCAGCGCCTTCGCTTTCGACGTATCGATGGAGAGGAGGCGGGCATGCGCCTGCGTGCTGCGTTTGACACGCCCCACGACCATGCCCGGCCGCACGAGGTCCGCCGGGTAGATAGCCCGTCCCGTGACGCGCTCGCCCGCATCCACGCGCGGCACACGCTTGCCGACGACACGGAGGTCTCTGCTATCGGTTGCGCTCATGGCGTCCTCGTCGAAGTGCTGGCGGCGTCGGCGATGGCCTCGACGATCTTGTCGTAGCCGGTGCAGCGGCAGAGATTGCCCGCGATCGCATGCCGGATCTCTTGCTCGTTCGGATTGGGCGTGCGTTCGAGCAGCGCCACCGCCGACAACACGATGCCCGGCGTGCAGAAGCCGCACTGCGTGCCGCCGTGCGCGACGAGGGCGGCCTGCACGGGATGCAGGTCGTTGCCCTTGGCAACGCCTTCGATGGTGGTGATCTCGGCACCGTCGGCCTCACCCGCCAGCACGAGGCAGGCACACACCGGCGCACCGTCCATGAGCACGGTGCACGAGCCGCAGTTGCCGTTGCTGCAGCCTTCCTTGGTGCCGGTCAGCCCGAGACCGTCGCGCAGGAACTCCAGCAGCGTCTCGCTGCCCGCGCCCAGCGCATCGCGCGCCTCGCCGTTCACCCGGCACGAGATGATCTGTTTCATTGGAGGTTCACTCCGAGTTCGCGCGCGCAGTCGGCGAGGGCACGTCTGGTGAGAACGGCGACGAGATCGCGGCGATAGTCCGCGGAGCCGCGCGTGTCGCTGATGGGGGTCGCCTCGGAGGCAGCGATGGTCGCCGCATCCTCGAACAGCGTGCTGGAGGGCCTTTCGCCCAGCAGGCAGGCGGAAGCGCGCGTGGCACGCAAGGGCACGGGTGCCACCGAGGCCAGCACGATGTTGGCCTTCGCGATGCGGCCATCGCCGTCGAGATCCACGCGCACGCCGCTTCCGGCAATCGCGATATCCATCTCGCGGCGCGGCGTGAAGCGGAGATAGCGCGCAGCGGTCCGCGCGGGGCGCGGCGGCAGCACGATGGCCTCGAGGAGCTCTCCCGGTGCGAGCGCGTTACGGCCGGGGCCGGTCGCCACCTCCGCAGCGGCCAACGTGCGCCTGCCGGCCTGACCGGCAATGTCGCAGGTCGCATCGAGAGCCAGCAGCAGCGGCACGCCATCGGCCGACGGTGCGGCATTACACAGGTTGCCGGCCAGCGTCGCCCGGCTTTGCACCTGCAGGCTACCGATGAGGCGCGCGGACGCGAGCAGAGCCGCATGTTCGCCGGCAAAGGCCGCGTTCGCGCCCAGCGCACGCACGCTGACCGCCCCGCCGATGCGCCAGCCGCCATCGGATGTGCGTTCGAGCGCCGTCAATTCCTGCACACGCTTCAGGTCGACCACGGTCCGGGCCTGGCGGCGCCCTTCACGCAACTGCGGCACGAGGTCTGTGCCGCCGGCCAACGCCTTGGCGCCATCCTCCCTCAGCAGGGCGGCGCATTCCGCCAATGTCTGCGGCCTCCGATAGGCGAATTCACCCACGTTCAACCTCGCTCCCGTTTCGATCCGCCCCCGACGTTAGCAAGCCGGGCGTTGCGCTGCATCCCATCAATGCCGATATGCAGGGATGCGTGGCTGGTTGCAACGCGCCGCGCCCCCGCCTAATGGAACGCCTGAACACGCAAGCCAGTCGAAAACCGGAGCCTCAACGTGATGTCCCCGCCGATCCTGTCCGCCTGTGGCTCCCTGCTCGAGAAATACGACGTCCTCTTCAGCGACATCTGGGGGGTGGTCCACGATGGCCTGAAGGCCATTCCCGCCGCCAACGAGACCCTGCCGCGATATCGCGCCGAAGGAGGCACGGTGGTGTTGATCACCAATGCCCCCCAGCCGGTATCCCGGGTGGCTGAAATCCTCGACGAACGCGGCGTCCGGCGGGATGCCTGGGACGCCATCGTGTCGTCGGGCGAATTGGCCCTCGACGAGGTGCGCCGTCGCGGTTGGGCGCGCCTCTACCATATTGGGCCGGAGCGCCGCAGCCAGCCGTTGATGCTGGCCCTTCCCGCACTCGCTCCCGACATTGCGAGTGCCGATGCGATCGTCTGCTCGGGGCTGGTCCACGACCGCACCGAGACGGCGGAGGATTATCGGCCGCTGCTCGAACAGGCCTTGCAGCGCGACCTGACGTTCGTGTGCGCCAATCCGGACCTGCATGTGCACGTCGGTCCCGATCTGCTGCCGTGCGCCGGTGCCATCGCGGCGCTTTACGAAAGCATGGGTGGGCACGTCGTGTGGACCGGCAAGCCGCACGCGCTCGCCTACGAGACGGCCTTCGCGCTGGCGGCGGATCTGCGCGGCAAGCCGGTTCCGGCGGCCCGCGTTCTGGCGATCGGGGATGCGCTTCGCACCGACCTTGCCGGCGCACACAGCGCTGGCGTCGATGCACTATTCATCGCGACAGGCATTCATCGCGACGAGACGGTGGTGAACGGCTCGATCTCCGCCGAGGCACTGGTGCGGCTCTTTACGCCCGATGCGCCTCCCGCCGTAGCGGCGGCAGCCGATCTCACCTGGTAGGCGAACGGACGCGGGGTCGCTCGCATGCGGCGCCCCGCACCCCGCCGTATCCCATTCAATAACAGTTGCGCACGACATAGTCCCCCACGCGGCAGGCGTGGAGGATCATGGGGTCTTTCCCCCCCGGCATGGCGTGCCCGTAGAACGTGTCGTAGAATTGCGGGATCGGATAGGCCGCGCCAGGGTTGTCCTTGAAGTTCTGCTCGCTCTTCTTGATCAGCGATTTCGGCGGCAGGCGCAGCGCCAGCGTCTCTTCGCTGTACTGCATCACGGCTAGTCCCGTGATGTTGTCGGGCAATTGCAGGCCGACACCGAAAGCGGCGCACTGGTCCTTCAATTCCTGCAGTGTCTTGGGCACCGACGGCGCCGTTGTGCCCGGTCCCATGTAGTTTTCGCCCGTTGCCCAGGACTTGACGAGCTTTCCCCACGTCACTTCTTCGGTGATCATGACACGATCGACTGCCATGCGGTGCTCTCCCTTGTGATGTGCCTGCGGTAACGCGATCCATGGCCTGGCACGTCGTCAACCAGGATCGCCAGCGGCCACCCCGCCGCTGGAACCGAGAAAGCGAACGACATCGGGCATGGTGCGGAGCGCGGCCAGAGGCTCGAGGACGCCCGGATCGCCAATCAGATCCGAACCCAGTTTGCGCAGGCGCAAATCGAGAGCGGGGCCGGCATCCTCGAAGCCGATCGGGTTATCGCGCAGGGCACCCAGAATGGTCTCGCCGACGATGATCGAGCCGAGCGGCCCCAGGTGCCGCCCGCCGCCCTCGCCGGACCGGGAGACTACGGCACGCTCGTCGGTGAGTGCGGCTTCCAGCAGAATGAAGAAGGGCATGGGCGGGTCGGCGATCAGGTCGCCGATATCTTCGTCGGTCAGCTTTTCCGCTGCCCGGCTCGTACTGTCCTCGAGCCAGCCGCGCAGCGGTCCGTGCCAGTCGGTGAAGTCCGGCAGGAGATCCCTGAGCGGGCCGCGGCGCAATTCCCCGAACAGCATGGGCACCGACCACAGCCCCGCGTAGCAGGAGCTGACGAGATCGCGGCAAGCAAGGCCAGCCGCATCGACGGCGGCATCGAGCCGGGGGAACAGCGCCTCGTCGCCCAGGACCGTGGCGTACCGGGGCCTGATCCTGTGGCTCAGATTGTATGCGGGCACCTTCTGATCTGGCTCGGGGAAGAAACGGCGCCAGTCCACGATCCATCGGTTCGATACGGGCAAGAACGACGCAGACCGCTGGGAACTCTGTTCCAGGGCCCGTCCCAGCGGCTGCTGCGTGTCGTTGTTGACGAGATACGACTGGCGCACCATGGCGTGCCCGAACCGGAAGGCGCCGTGGGTGAATTCGAGTGCCACGCCCCCCAGACTGTCCGCAGGTTCGAAATGCGCCGCTGCATAGTAGGCAAAGACCCGGGGGTGCATGATCCGGCGCAGGACGTCGTTGACGATGATCCCACGATAGACGTGCACGATGGCAAGCTGCGCGCAGGTGAAACGCAGGTAGGCGAGATTGTCGGGCTCGGCCGGTTTCCCCACGCCATCCTGGAGCTTGTCCTGCGCCGCCTTCAGAAGGCTCTCGATCCTGTTGTGGAAGCTCTGGAAGAGCACCGTGAGCTGCGAGATGATGGCGTGATCGTCGTTGCGCGGATCTGCGACGAAGGCCTCCGTCAACGGGAACGGCCGGCTGCTTCCGTCCGCTCCCTTCGGCGGCGTCAGCAACGCCTCGTCGCTCGTGCCGATCGGACGCCCCCGCCCCAGGTCCCGAAATGGACTGCAATCCGTATCGGGCATAATGGCACCCGGGGCGTCGATGCGGCCCAACCGGAAGCGCGTGCGGGGAATGAGGCCGGGCGCGCGCATATGTTCCGCGCTGATCTCGTAGGCGTAAGGGCATAGGTGCGGGCCGCCGCCGTAGATCGTTTCGAGGCCGAGCGGCAACCGCCGTGCATTCGAAAATCCAAAACGCGAACCATCCGTGGACGCCAGCGACAACGCACTTTCAACCAGATCATGCGCCATCAATTGCAGCAGATAGGTGTACCCCGAAGGCAGACTGGGGTTCTCATCGCTACGCACCGCGCCGGGCAGGATGTCGGACCAGCCTGGGCTGGTGTTCATCGCAAAGGCGAGGCGACGCATCAGGATCCGGACAGATTGGGGGACCTCGAAGGGCGAGGCCATGCGGTCGTTGGCGGTAAAGAGTTGCTCGGGGCTCGCGGGACCGAAGAGATTGCGCAATCCCTTGATCGGAACCTGCGCAGGCTGGTCGTCGGGGCCGCGTTCCGCCGCCATGCGCGGCATCGAAAGCGCTCGAAGAACGTGCGACTTGGCCGTGTTCCCGCCATGCATCGTGCCTCTCCCGGATTGTTCCTGGAGAGTTAACGTGGCTGGCAGCCGTCAATCCAGCGTGAATGCGACGAAGCGGTCACCCAATCTGCACCGACGTGCGAGAAATCGAGGAAAAAGACCGATACACCCAAACGCCAGCGCGGGTGCCTGCCGGGCATCGAAGCGGGCGTCGGTCGGCCGGGCTTGAGCCGTCCCGCGACAGCCGCGACGTTCAGGCGTGACCGGCCTCGCCGACGAGATGCGCGGGGTTGATGCCGAGTTTTGCCAGCGCGCTGTCGTACTTGTCCTCGAGGTCTTCGCCGAACACGAGGTCGCCGTCGGCTGCGCAATGCAGCCAGCCATTCGCCTGGATCTCGCGCTCGAGCTGGCCGGGCCCCCAACTCGAGCATCCCAGCGCCAGCAGCGACCGGCGCGGACCACGGCGCCGTGCGATCGCGCGCAGCACATCGACCGTCGCCGTCAGGCAGACGCCATCGTTGACGGCGATCGAGGAATCCTTGGTGAAGTAATCATCTGTATGTAGAACGAAGCCGCGCTCTGTCGACACCGGGCCGCCGACATAGATCGGGCGATCCACGTCCATCTCGCCATCGTCGTCGATCTTGAGCTGCTGCAGCAGTTCCTCGTATGTGATCCGCTCAGCCAGCTTGTTAACGATGAGCCCCATGGCACCGCTTTCCGAATGCGCGCACATGTAGATCACCGAGCGCCGGAAGCGTCGGTCGCGCATCAAGGGCATGGCAACGAGCAGTTGCCCTTGCAGGGAGTGGCTGGTCGCCGGGTGGCGCTGGAGGTTGCTCACGGTTTTCATCGCAAAAGTTTAGCCTTGGACGCGGGCGGCTGTGAAGACGGCATTTTAACCCGGTGTTCAGCAACTCGTGATGGGCCATTTATCGTCGTTTCCGACATAGTCGCGCCACTGCGATACTGTAGGTTTCGCAGGCAAGTGCGCACCACGTCGAGCATAAGGAATTCGAGGACGTCCATGACCATTTCTCGCCGGGAGATCATGCTGGCCATCGCCGGGAGCAGCCTTGCGCATGCGGCCTTCGCCGATTGGGCTCTTGCTGCCGGCCCCGCGCTCGCGACCGAATGGACCAGCGAGCACGCCACCCGGGTGCGTCTGGTCGGCGGCGGCCACGCCACCGGCAGCACCGGGCGGAACCGCCTGCTCGTCGGCGTCGAGATCACGATGGACAAGGATTGGAAGACCTACTGGCGCAATCCCGGCTCGTCCGGCGTGCCGCCGCGGCTGGAGTGGGACGGCTCGCAGAACCTCGCGGGAGCCGAGGTGCTCTACCCGGCGCCACACCGGTTCCCCGATCGCGAAGGCGATACGATCGGATACAAGGGGGCCGTCGTGCTGCCGGTGCTGGTCACGCCGAAGGATGCTTCGAAGCCCGTCGGCCTGAAGCTGGCCCTGGAATACGGCGTCTGCAAGGATGTCTGCGTGCCCGTGCAGCCGTCGTTCAACTTGGAGTTGCCTGCCGATGCCGCCACGCGCAGCACACCGAAGACGCTGGCGGCCGCACTCGCAGCCGTGCCGCGCCCGATGGAGAAGCGGCACCCACGAGATCCCGCCGTGCGCAAGGTCTCCGTCGTGCTCGCAGGTCGCACGCCGGGCATAACGATCGCAGCGACGTTTCCTCCCGATGGGGCTGGCGCGGATGCCTTCCTCGAAGCGCCGGACGGCCTGTGGGTGCCACTGGCAAAGTCCGTAGCCGGCGCCAAAGGGGCCGAGCGCACGTTCTTCGTAGACTTGACCGACGGTGCCGATATTGCCGACCTGAAGGGCAAGACCATTCGCCTGACGCTCGTCAGCGCTGCAGGGGCCTGCGAGACCACCTTCAAGATGGAGTAGGGGCCTACGCCCCGTCCGGCCACGCCCGTCCGGCCACGCCGGGCTGGACAGTGCGCCTCGGCGCACGACCGGCTCCGTCAAGGGTATTTGACCAGCAGGACCCAGTTTTCGCCCGCGTTGACCCACTCTTCCTTCACCATGGGGCGGCGCGCGATCTCGACGTAGCCATGCCGCTCGTAAAGTCGGACGGCGCCGCGATTGCCATCCGCGACGATGATGCTCAGACCCCGCTTGCCGAGGTTTGCGGCCATCTCTTCGGCCACGGCGAGCAGGCGCGATCCCAGGCCGCTGCCACGAGATGCGGGCAGGACCGCCAGGACGTTGACGTACCACGTGCCGGGGGCCAGGTTCTCCAGCTCCTGCAGCGGAACGAACATCGCGGGCATATCCGGGCTCACCGGCTCCGGATTATCGGGGATCTCGTAGCCGATCAGGCCGCCGACGGGTTCACCCCTTTGTTCGATGATGGTCGCGTTGCGGAACGAGAACCCGCCCGTCTCTCGCCCTGCCCGCTCCCGGCCCAGCGCCCACGCATCCTGACCCGGCCCCGCCAGCTTGCCCCACAGGTAGAGCGGCAGGCCTTCCCCCGCATAGTTGACCAGCTCCGCCAGCACCGGCGCATCCTCGCGCCGGCCGGGCCTGATAGAGAACTGCTGTGATGTCATCGTCGCATCCTCCCTGCTGTGAGAACCCTGCCCGCCGCGAGGTAGAACCCCGCGACGGGCCGGCATCATCCTGGTCGGCGCTGCCAGCCTCCACTCACACCTGTCCGCTCACATCGCCTTGAAGTCGATGATACTGCGGATGACCTTGCCGGCCTTCATGTTCTTGAAGCCCTCGTTGATGTCCTTCAGGTCGATATGCGCGGAGACGAAATCGTCGAGGTGCAGCTTGCCGCGGCGGTAGAAGTCCATCAGGCGCGGCATGTCGGTCCGGAAGCGGTTGGAACCCATCGACGAGCCTTGGATGCGCTTCTCGCGCAGGAAGTCGAAGCCGTGCAGCTCGATGTTCACGCCGAATGGCACCATGCCGACGATCGTCGCCGTGCCACCGAAGCGCAGCATCTTGAAAGCCTGCTCCGCGGTCAGCTTGAGACCCAGGCACTCGATGGCGTGATGCACGCCGTCGCTGGGATTGCCGCCGGTCAGCGCGCGGATCTGCTCGACCGGGTCGCCGTTGGCGGGGTTGATCAGATCGGTGGCACCGATCTTGGCGGCCATCTGCAGCTTCGCCGGATTGGTGTCCACGGCGAAGATGCGGCCGGCGCCCGCGACCGCGGCACCGTTGATGGCCGACATGCCGACGCCGCCGCAACCGATCACCGCAACGTATTCACCCGGTGCCACCTTGGCCGTGTTCACCGCCGCGCCGAAGCCGGTGATGACGCCGCAGCCGATCAGCGCCGCGCGGTCGAGCGGGAAATCCTTGTCGATCTTCACGATGGCATGCTCGTGCACGAGCATCATTTCCGCGTACGAGGACAGGTTCGTGAAGGTGTGCACGCGGTTGCCGCCGATCGAAAGCCGCTCCGCCTTCCCCGGCGGCATCTTCACGTCGGTGTTGGTGCAGATGACGGGACGGCCGCTGGTGCAGTTCTCACACTCACCGCAGAACACGGACAGGCACGTGATGACGTGGTCGCCCTTTTTGACGTAGGCCACCTCCGAACCGACTTCCTCGACGATGCCTGCCGACTCGTGCCCCAGGATGACGGGCAGCGGGTGCGGATAGAGGCCCTCGATGAAGTGCAGGTCGGAGTGGCACAGGCCCGCATAGGCCGTGCGGATCAAGACCTCGTGCGGGCCGGGCTTTTTGACGTCGACCTCCTCGATGACGAGGGGCTTGTTCACCTCGTACAAGACAGCGGCTTTCATGGGCATCTCCCTAGCACTGCGAATGAATGGCCTTATGTCGATGCCGGCACGTGATGTCCGGACAAGTGGCCAAGCGCAGCATGGGTAGCCCGGCGCCGTTTGGCAAGACGGCGCGCCGTCACGAGAGGCGATCTGACGTTCGTCGCCCGCCTCAGCGGGCGGTGAGCACGATGTCGGTGCCGTCCTTGCCGATGTCGATCGTCATGCCGGCTGTGCTGGCAAGGCGCGTGGCATAGTACGGCTGGATGCTCTGTGTATCGAGCGAGACCGATGGCGGCCCCGCCAGGAACTCGGCCAGGAACGGAGGCACCCGCGCCGAAGTGCCCTTGCAGCGCACGTCGAACGTGCCTCTCTCGAGGGGCTGGTCGATGGTGACGGTGATTTCGCCACCGCGCGGCAACGCACTGACGCCGGCAAGAAGAAGATTGAGCAGCAGCTTCACCTTGTCCTTGCTGAGATGGCCGGGCGGGCCGTTCCACACGAGCTTGTGCTTGCCGTTGCCCAGGTAGCCGAGGCTGAGATCCCTGGCCGTCGACAGGTCGATCATGGAGCCTGCCGATCCTGCCGCGCCATAGGCGAACCGGGCGAACATCAAGCGGGCGGATGCCTGCCTGGTCACGTCCCGGATCATGTTCATCGCATAGTCCTTGGCATCGGCGCCGTCGTCGTCATCGAAGATCTCGATGCCGTTCTGGATGGCGCCGACCGGATTGATCACGTCGTGGCAGATCTTGCTGGAGATGAGCGCCACCAGCTCCATGTCGGAGGGATGCCCGGTCTTCGTCGCCCCTGGATTTTTCGGATTCATCCGCTCGCTCCCCCGCGGGCGTGGCCCGCCCGCGCTCAGATCGCCCCGTCGCCCCGGGCTGTGGCACACTTACAACAAATCGTTGTCGAGACGCGACACGGGAGCGGCTTGGCCCCATTGCCGCTATCTGATACACGCACGTGCGTCCGAATGCCAAGGCACCACCCGAGAATGCCTCTAGTGCCATGAAATAATGCTGCAATTCGATGCGTGATTGCACCGCTCCCGCATCGTGGGGACGTTGCATTCCCTCCATTGCCCGCCAGCGATTCGCCTCCCCTGCGGAAAGAGCTTCTCCATGATCGATCATGCCCGCCTCGTTGCTGATCTGCTGCCGGCCGTCCTGGAGGCCGGTGCGGTCGAAATGGCCTACTATCAGGGCGGCGTGACCGTGGAGACGAAGGCTGACGCGAGCCCGGTGACGGCCGCCGACAAGGAGGCCGAGGTGATCCTGGTCGCGGCGCTGGAGCGGGCCGCCCCCGGCATTCCCGTCGTCGCCGAGGAGGCCGTCGCGGAAGGGCGCATCCCCGACCTGGGCGCACGCTTCTTCCTGGTCGATCCCCTGGATGGGACACGCGAATTCATCAACAAGCGCGACGAGTTCACGGTCAATGTCGCCCTGGTGGACAAGGGTGAGCCCTGTTTCGGCATCGTCTACGTGCCAGCCCTCGGCGATCTCTACGTGACGCTCGGCGATCGCAAGGCCGCCATGGCCCGCATCGCGCCGCAGCGCCCCGCCCCAGTCGCCCCGCGCGTCGCCTTCCAGTCCATCGAGGTCCGCCGACCGGACATGACCGCTTTGACCGCGGTTGCCAGTCGTTCGCACGCCAGCCCTGAGACCGCGACCTATCTCGACCAGTACGCCATCGCTGCCCGCCGCGACGCGGGCTCGTCACTGAAATTCTGCCTGATCGCGCGCGGCGAAGCAGACATCTATCCCCGCCTCGGGCCGACGATGGCCTGGGATACGGCAGCTGGCCATGCCGTGCTGCGGGCCGCGGGCGGCTGCGTTACCGATATCGCCAACCGGCCGCTTACATACGGCCGATCCGCCGGCGAGACGCCGCTCGACCGGCTGCGCAATCCGCATTTCGTGGCCTGGGGGGCGGCGGCCCCTTTCCCGAAATCCTGACGCCCAACGGCAACCCCGCGCTCGCTTGCATCTGCAGCGCACGCCCTTTTTCTGCCGTCTTCCGACCATGATCGGCAGGCCCTAAGCCATACTTCGGTAACACTTTTCTCAAACACTTCCTTTACCATTTCGAGATGACGACGAGGTCGACGGGGCGCGCGACGACGCCGGACCTTCGCGTTTCTGGGAGAACGTGTGGCATGGCAGTTTCAGCTCGCGGGCCTCGGCGGCTCGCAACCCTCGGTGCGCTGTGCGTGCTCGTCGCGGGGGCAACCGCAGCACTCGGCCAGGACCGCCAGCCCTGGAGCGATCCCGACGCAGATACCGCCCCTCGCAGCTACGACGACCGCGGGCGGCGCGACACCTACGGCAGCGGCGGCGTAGACCGCGAACCGCTCGCTCCGCCACCGCAGGCCCCCAGCTACGAGCGCCCTCCCTCCCGCGCAACCTACGGACAGGAGGCCCCGTCCGCCTCCGGCGGCACGCGCAGCCGTTACGACGACGCCTACAGGCCGCCCGCGCCTGCGCCGAGCTACGATCCACCGTATGCGGCCGATACTCCGCGCTATGGCGAGAGACCGCCCGCGCCCTACGGCGGCCCGGATCGCGGCCCGGCCTATGGCGAACGTTACGAGGCCGCACCAGCCCCCTATCGCGGTGACCGCGGCGGCAATTGGCGGTCGGACGACAACCGGGAAGCGTACAACGCGCCACCGCGATACGACGACCGGCACGACAGGCCGTCCGATGGCACGTTCTCGATGCACGAGATCAACGATGCGGGGCACCAGTTCTTCGGCTCGATCAGCCAGGGCCTCGCCAGCGTGATCGAGCATGCGTTCCGCAAGAAGGGGCGTCCCAACGGATACATACTGGGCGAGGATCTCGGCGGGGCCTTCGTGGCGGGGCTGCGCTACGGCGAGGGCCGCCTCTATACGAAGGACGCGGGAACTCACAAGATTTATTGGCAGGGCCCTTCGATCGGCTACGACGCCGGCGCCGAAGGCTCCAAGGTCATGGTGCTCGTCTACAACCTTCAAGATCCCTCTGATATCTTTAATCGTTTCGCGGGCGTAGACGGGTCGGCCTATGTCGTGGGCGGCGTCGGACTAACGTTTTTGAGCAACAATGATGTGGTTCTCGCACCCATCCGCTCTGGAATTGGGCTTCGTCTCGGCGCCAACATCGGCTATCTGAAATACACGCGCCGTCCGACCTGGAACCCGTTCTGAGGGGCGGGCGCGCGAGTGTGCCTGCCTGCCGCGCGGTTCGACTGCGGCCATTGGAGCAGGCGTGAGGGACGAAGCGAGGATGCCCCTGTGATCTCGATCCAGTCTGCAATGCTGGTCGCGCTCGGCTTCCTCTCGGCGTGCCTTGTCATCCTGCTGTTCGCACCGGCCTTCTGGGCACGCGCCGTCCGGCTGACGACCCGGCGCCTCAAGCAGACGTTGCCCCTGTCCGAGATCGAGATTCGCGCCGAGAGGGATCGCATCCGCGCCGAGTACGCGATGAAGCTGCACAAGCTCGAGACCGAACTCGAACATGGCAAGCATGCCGCTGCACGCCAAAGCATCGATATCAATCGCCGCGACGCGATCATCAATGCCTCGGAACGCGAACTCGATGCCCTCAAGGCAAAGCACGAGGAAGCGCTCAATGCGCGACGCGTTCTGGAGCAGACGGTGGCCGATCGCCTGCCGCGCGTGGAGCAGCGCCTCAACGAGGCCAAGGATCTGCTGCACAGCCGCGACGAGGAAATCGCGGCTCTGACACGGGAAGCCGGCCGGCATGCGCAGGCACTGGCGGCGGCCGAGGCGCTCAACACGCAGTTGCGCGCCGAAACGAAGCGCCTCCAGGCCGCGCTCGACGCACGTTCCGTGCGCAGCCAGCCCGGCGGGGCCGTAGCAGCGAACGCCGAGATCGAGTTGTCGCTCCGCTCCGAAGTGGAGGCCCTCAGGGCCCGCGCCAAGGCCCAATCGCAGTTGATCGCGCGCCTGCGCAAGGGCGGCGAGGTCGAGGGCATAGGCCAGGATCGTGCCGCTTCACGAGCTGAGGGCGAGCCGATGCCGCTGCAGAGCGGCGAAGCGCTGGCGGATGTGGAGCGCCGGCTGCGCGCCGCGGTGTCGCGCAGCGAGGATCAGGCCGGCGAGATCGCACGCTTGAAGGCAGCCCTGGCGGTTTTCGAGAGCCAGGCCGCCACCGACGCCGGAGCCGAGATCAGCGAGAGCAAGATCAGCCTCAAGGCGCGACAGCAGGCACTTGAAGCACAGTCGGCCGAACAGTCGGGGACGATCGAGAAACTGCGCAGCGAGTTGGCCGGCGCCAACGAAAAGCTCGCCAGTCAGGCGGAATACTACATGGCGGAGTTGCGCCGCCTGGGGTCGGGCTCCGTTCAGGCATCGGGGCGTCCACGGCGCGCCAGCCGCGTTGCCCGCCAGGCAGAGCCGGCAGAACGCGCCGACGCCCCCCATGCCGGACAAGAGACACGCGCGACGGTCATTCCGCTCAATTCGGCGGCGTCCACTGCCGCAATCGCCGAGGCGCCCCCCGCCGCAGCGGACGAAGGCGCGTCGGCCCGCATGACCGGTGAAGACGCGGCCCGCGCCGGCGCTGCAGACGAGGCTCGCCCGGCGAACAGGGCCCGGCCCCGCCTCCTCGAGCGTATCGCCTCCCTCAACCGGTCGAATTGAGCTGCCCCGTCGTTTCAATGTCGAGAAACCCGAGGCACGAACCGCTTCTTCAGTCGAACCAGAAGCTGAAGCCGCCACCCCCGCGATAGCGGCGTGACCGGTATCGGCGATCATCCTCGTCGTCGTCGCCGAAGTAGGAGCGCACGGGCTTCTCCCGGATCGTGATGCCGCCCTTGGGTTCGCCGCTCATGATGACGACGAAGTCGGTGTCCTTGCCGGTCTCCAGGTGAGGCGGCTCGTCCGAAATGACGAGCGAAGACCCCGGCAACACGACCTGCGAAATGCGGCTGGCCAAGTCGGCTGGAACATCGAGGCGGGCCAGCGCGGCCTCGGCCGCCTTGGCATCCGTCACGGGCAAGGGCCCGGGCGGCGCCCGCTTCACAGTCCTCCCACGTGGGGCCGGCGGTTCGATCGCGGTCGGATTCTTGTAAAGCGATACGACGTTCCAGCGCAGGTCCGACGTCCCCTCGGCAGGCTCGAGCGCAGTGAACACGAACGTCCCGATGGGCTTGTCCGCATCGCGAATGAAGACCGGCCCTTCCCACAGCGGGTGGAAGGCCTTGCGCACATAGAGGCGCTGCGTCTTGCGGCTGATGAAGACGGACACGGGCGAGGTGTCCTGCTTGGCCAGCGCCGCCGCTTCGGCGGCCTTCGCATGGGCGCTGGCCGCGGCACTGGCGTGCTGCACCGCCTGTTCTGCGACATCGAGCTTCGCCTTGCTGTCGGCGCGAACCTTTTCGAGTTTGGCGCGTGCCGCCTCGATGCGGGCGGGCGCATCGGCCTTGATCTTTTCAGCTGCAGCAATGCGCTTGGCAGGTCCGCCGCGCTCGATCATCGCCTCCGCAGCCTTCAAGTCCGCCTCGATCCGGGCCACGGCGGCTTCCGCATGCTTCACCGCGCGTTCGGCCGGTCGGGCTGCAGCTTTCGCGCGGGCGGCCTCGGCACGGGCGTCGCTGGCGCGAAATTCTGCATCGCTGGCGGCACGCGACAGA
Organism: Hyphomicrobiaceae bacterium; assembly: GCA_041397775.1. GTDB lineage: Bacteria > Pseudomonadota > Alphaproteobacteria > Rhizobiales > Hyphomicrobiaceae. The sequence continues at coordinate 130,627 of JAWKWB010000008.1, forward strand.
TCGATGGCGCGCGTCCTCAAGGCCAGAAGCGTCGGCGCGGTCGTGCCCGTGGCTCCATCCCCCGCGGTTCCCGGCGACGACACGGCGAAGACGGAGGCAGAACCCGCTCGAGGCGCCGCCGGACCGCCCTTGAAGAAGTCCGGCGCCGCGATGGAGACCGGTGCGATGCCTTCCCGCGCCACCACGACACGCATGCCGATGCTGGTCTCATCGAAAATGCGCTCGGCGAAAGCATACGGCAGTCGCACGCAGCCGTGCGACGCAGGATATCCCGGCAGGGCGCCGGCATGCAGCGCGATGCCGGTCCATGTCAGGCGCTGCATGAACGGCATGGAGGCGTCGTCGTAAAGGTTCGACGTGTGGTCGATCACCTTCTGAACGATGCTGAAGACGCCCGGCGGCGTCTCGTAGGCCGTCGTACCGCTCGACACGGGGGAGTCCAGCATCCGTGCCCCCGTCGAATCGTAGATGGTGATGCGCTGCTCCTGCAGGCCGACAACGGCGAGCATCGGCTTGGCCACGGGCTGCATCTGCTGCGCCAGGCCGCGCGGCAGGCGGCGGAACCGTCGCTCCTGCGCCAAGGCATCGTCGGGCAGGACGGTCGCGGTGACTGCCAGCAGGCTTGCGAGCACCAGGGACGCGCGGCGGGTATCGATCACGATCAAAGTCCCTCTCCAAACTGCAGATCCGGAGTGGCAGGCGCTGTCATCGCAACGAGAGCGCGACGCGCAGGCCGGCATTGTTCAAGCGCACGTCGCCCGGCGTGGCGTAGCGGTGCGCGGAGCGCAGCGCCCAGGGATAATAGTTCCAAGCGCCGCCGCGAAGCACCCGCAATCGACAATCGGTGCGCGTGACGGCCGAACCGTCGGCAGGCGCTCCGCGATAAGTCGGCTGATAGCAGTCCTCGACCCACTCCCAGACGTTGCCGTGCATGTCATGGAGGCCGAACGCATTCCGCGGCATCGAACCGACATCGAGCGTCTTTTGCCGGTAGATGCCGATCCTGCCGGGGCCGTAGACGAAATTGGCATCGAAGTTCGCCTGCTTGTAGTTGATCGTCGCCCCTGTGGAGAACGGCTGGTAGGCCGCAGCGGCGCTGGTGACGCCGCGCGCGGCGTATTCCCATTCGGCCTCGGTCGGCAGGCGATAGGGCTTGCCCGTGCTGCCGGCTAGCCACTTGACGAACGCGGTCGCATCGCGCCAGGAGACGTTCACGACAGGATGCCGCCCGCGCCCCCAGCCTTCGTCCGAAGGCTTGTGGCTGCAGCCGCCTTTGGCGACGCACGCATCCCACTCCGCGAACGTGACCTCGAACTTGGACATGGCGAACGGCCGGGTGATCGAAACGCTGCGCTGGGGACCCTCGTCCGCATTGCGGCGCGCCTCCCCGTCGGGCGATCCCATCAGGAATGTGCCCTCGGGCAAGGGCACCATCAGCGGACACGACTGGCAGTCGCGAAAGCTCTTGTCCGCGCTCTGCCCTCGCGCGGATCGCCGGCCCTGCGCATCCGCCGCCGAGACGATCAGCATGCATGCAACCGTAAAGGCGAAGATGTGGAACACCGTCCGCTTCGACACGTGGCCCCTCCGGCTCGTCCATTCCGACAAGACGTGGAGGACCGCGCCCGGCACGTCTGCAAATCACCGCGAATGATACCACTCGGGCTGGACATGGCCCACGACCGATCGCGATACGCACGACCGGAATTGACCGGGCGAGGCGCCAAAGCCACGTCGCGGCTTCACGCGCGCGGCAGCGGCGGTGCATGGCGGCACGCTATGTGGCAAGCTTGATGTCGAGACCCCTGGAGCCTAGTGTGGCGGATTGGAAGTCCGCTCCATTCATGCCGCTGGCTCGTCGAGCGGACTTCCAATCATGACGCCACACTAAGCTATTGGTTTTTCTCGTGTCCCTTTGACCACAAAGTCCGTTCGAAGCCCGCAGAAGACTGAGACGGACTTTGCAGTCGGGACACGAGTGTGGCGGATTGGAAGTCCGCTCCATTCATGCCGATGGTTCGTCGAGCGGACTTCCAATCACGACGCCACACTAAGCTATTGGTTTTTCTCGTGTCCCTTTGACCGCAAAGTCCGTTCGAAGCCCGCAGGAGAATGAGACGGACTTTGCGGTCGGGACACGAGCCTCCCCCCGTCTCCAACCGCAAACGGATCTCCCCACCTCGATGCAGTCCACCGAGCGACCCGTAACCTCCCTCTGGCGGGGGCTGGGCATCGTCGTGACATTGGCCACGGCCTATGTCGCCAGCCATTTCTTCCGCGCCTCCAATGTGACGATCGGGCTCGACCTGATGCGCGACCTGTCGATCGGCCCCGAAGCGCTCGGTGCACTCACCGGCGCCTTCTTCTTCGGCTTCTCGGCGATGCAGATCCCGTGCGGCTTCCTCTTCGACCGCTTCGGCCCCCGTCGAACCGTCGTGGGCATGCTGATCCTCGCCACCGCCGGCATCGTCATCTTCACGCTGGCGCCGAATTGGCCGGTGCTCCTGGCCGGGCGCGCGCTGATGGGGGCGGGCTTCGGCGTCATGCTGATCGGCAGCATGGTAGTGATCTCGCGCTGGTTCCCGCCGGATCGTTTTTCGACGCTGACGGCGATGGTGCTCTCCATCGGGCTGTTGGGGAACCTGGCGGCCACCACGCCGTTGGCCTGGGCCGCGCAGGTCAGCGGCTGGCGCACGGCATTCGGAGCCGTGGCGGCCTTCACGGCGCTGGCGACGATCGCGGTATGGGTGATCGTCCGCGATGCCCCGCCCGGGCACCCCTTTCTAACCCGCACGCCGGAGCCGCCGCGCGAAATGCTGCGCGGCCTCGTCGAAGTGCTGTGCAATCCACGTCTGAAGCCGATCCTGGCACTGAGCTTCTGCAACTACGCCTGCACGTTCACGGTGCAAGGCCTGTGGGGTGGTCCCTATCTGCGCGAGGTGCACGGGTTGACGCCCATCGAGGCCGGCAACGTCCTGTTCAGCGCCGTCATCGCCTATCAGATCGGCATGTTGGCGTTCGGCCCCCTGGATCGCATCCTCGATACCCGCAAGTGGATCGCCATCGCCGGCAGCCTCGTGCTGACGGCGATCCTGGCGACGCTGGCACTCGTCGCCCAACCGCCGGCGTGGGTGCCCGTTGCAGCGCTGCTCGCCATGGGCTTCTTCAGCGCCTCCAGCACGATGGTATTGACGCACGCGCGGGGCATTTTTCCCGATCGCCTGATCGGCCGCGGTATCTCGACCATCAATACGTCGGTCATGCTTGGCGTGGCCTGCATGCAGACGCTGTCGGGCATCGTCGTGGGGGCCTTCGAGCCGCTGGCGAGCGGCGCTCGCTCGGAGACCGCCTACCGGGCGTTGTTCGGCTTGTTGACGCTGGTGCTGCTGACGGCCATCGCCATCTACAGCCGCTCACAGGACATCAAGCCGAGCGACCAGATGCGCGCCGTCCAGGATCGCAGGGAAACGTGAGGCCGGCGATCCCATGCCCGCCATCGGCCGACGCCGGGCCGGGGCCGAGACGGTTGCCTCAGGCTTGCGACAGTTGCCGGTTGATTGCGTCCCGCACCTCCTGCGGGAACGCCGTCGGCCGCCGCGCGTCGAGATCGAGCTGGACGCCCGCCTGCACCATCGAGGCGATCTCGCGGCCATCGCGCGCGCGCATGCGATGCACGTAGCGCAGCGACGTATTTCCCAGATGCGCGATGGCCGTGTGCACGTCGATGCGCTCCCCCGCACGGGCAGGCGATTGGATCTCGACATCGAGCAGGAACGTGGAGAAGCCACGCCGGTTGGACTGCATGTAATTGCCGTTCATGCCGATCGACGTGAGCAGATGCCCCCCCGCGCCCGAGAAGCGGTGCACATGGTCGGACAGCGACAGCTTGTCGTCCTCGTCCAGTTCCCACGGCTTCACCCGGTCGCGCGCCGTGAGCATGCCGCGTGACGCGGGCTTCTCGGACCGTGCGGGGATCTCGGGCCCCGTCCAAAGAGCGGTCATTGCAGCGAGCTTGCCGCGCGCTGCCGCGGACAGGTCCGCTGGCAGCGACAGGCTTTCGGCGACCCACGCGCCGGTTCGCGCGTTGGCCGTATCGACCACCTGATGGCCAAGGCCCAGCGTGTTGCCGTCCATGCCGGTGACGGCGCTGACGATGTGGAAGGCCGCACCACCGCGCAACTCGTGCTGGAAGATGGTGCAGATGCGTGTCGACGTGGCGTTCGCAAGTCCCGCAAGATCCGGATCCTCGCCCAGCATTTCCACGAAATTGCGCGTGGCATCGGCGAATTTCTCGAAATAGTAGGCGATCGTGAAGTGCTCGACGACATCACACTCCCAGGCGCTGACGACGCCGCGGTAGGTCTCGGTCCACTCTGCCATTGTCTTCCTGTTTCGTTGTCGATGATCGCCGGCGACTATGTTGCGGTTCGGTCGCGAGGTCGAGAGGCCTCCCACATTCCTCCTTCACTGGGCCCGCCACGCGCGCCGTCCGTGCGCGGCCGCTATCGCTGCCTGACAGCACGGGCATAGCGTGTAGGATTGTCCCCGTCAGCGATGGAGGATGCGAATGGCGAAGGACGCGCAGGGCCACGAACTCAGCGAGGCCAGTGGCGAGGCCGCACAGGCCCTCGACGAGGGCATGCGGGCGTTCACGCTGTCCTACGGCGATGTCGGCGCGCATCTGGCCCGCGCAGACCAGGTGTCGCCCGGCTGCATGATGGCGGGCGTTCTACGCGCCTGGGTGCTGACGCTGTCCAACGATCCGGCCCAGGTGGCGCAGGCTCGCGCCCTGGTAGCCGAATTGTCCGGCCGAAAGATGAACGCGCGGGAGCGGACCCATCATGCAGCGCTGGAGCTGGCCGCGAGTGGGCGTTGGCCCTCGGCCGTCAAGCTGCTGGACAGGCACCTCATGACCTATCCGCACGACCTGATTGCGCATCAGGCCGCGCTGCGGCTCGACGGGTTCCTGGGGCGCTTCCATCACGCCGCCGGCCGCTCCGCCCGTGCACTGCCGTTCTGGTCGAAGGAGCAGCCAGGCTATGGCATCCTCCTCTCGTTCTACGGTTTCGGCCTGGAGGAGACAGGCGATTACGCCCAAGCCGAAGACGTGTCGCGCGCGGCGGCCGAACGAGAGCCGCTCGGCTACTGGCCCCATCACGCCGTGTCGCACGTCCTCGAAATGACGGGACGCCCGCGCGAAGGGATCGCCTGGATGGACGAGCGCCTGCCGCTCTGGGCTGGGGCGGACAACGGCAATCGCGTGCACATCTGGTGGCACAAGGCGTTGTTCCACATCGAGCTGGGGCAATGGTCGCAGGCCCTCGACCTCTACGACCGTGAAATCGTCCCCACGCTGCGTCCGGCAGGCACCAGCCTCTGCAACGCCACGGCCCTGCTCTGGCGGCTGGAGACACTCGGCATCGCCCCCGGCGACAGGTGGCATTCCTTGTTCGCGCTCTGGCACGACCGCGCCAACGGCAGCGCCAGTGCGTTCAACGACATCCACTATGCGATGACGGCGCTACGCGCAGACGAGACGGCCGCGTTCGACGCGCTGCGCGCCGCAATGACCCAGTCGGCCATGGGTGATGGCGAGTTGGCGCGGGTGTACCGCGACGTGGGCCTGCCGGTGATCGACGCCGCTGCCGCGATGGTGCACGGCGCCCACGGCCGGGCCGCCGATCATCTGCTGCCCGTGCGCGCCGACCTGTGGCAAATGGGTGGCAGCAAGGCCCAGCGCGATCTCGTGGAATGGACGTTGCTGGTCGCCGCAACGCGGGCTGGCAAGCGCGACGTGGCCGTTTCACTCGCCAACGAGCGTCTGGCCCTGCGGCCGCACAGCGCGGTCAACCAGCACCTTCTGGATGAGGCCCGGGCGATCGTGAATTGACCACCCAGGCCACTCTCCTCACGGCAGGAGCCGCTGGCGCGTGACATGCACCGGAGCGCGCGCACGGCGCCGCCCCGGCCCGACGCGAATATCGGCCGTGGCACGAGAGAACGTCTGCGCCCCAAGTACGGAACGCCGGCCCCCTCTATATCTTGTTGCCGCCGGCCGCCTTCAGGGCAGCCTCCGCCTCCTCACGCGCCTTGCGTTCGTCGGCCGCCGTCTTGCGGGCTGCCGCGGTCGCCTGTTCGGCTGCCGCCTTGGCAGCCTCCAGCGCCGTGACCTGCTGCTTTGCGGCGTTCAACTGTGCGCCCAGCGCCTCGCGTGCTTTCTTCTCCGCGGCGGCCTGGACATTGGCCGTGGTGGCCGCCTGCTCGGCTGCGGTCTTCGCGGCCTGCAACGTGCTTACCTGTTGCTTGGTGCTCTCCAGCGCATCCTGGACCGACTTGAGGGCTGCGGCAGCCTTGGCACGCTCGGCATCGATCTGGGAGCGCACCGCCGCAAGTGCGTCCGAAGCCTTCTTCACGGCCGCGTTCGCGGTCTCGACCTTCGCGGCTTCGGCTTGCAGTTTGTCGCCCGCCGCCTTCAGGTCGGCTTCCGCCTTCTGGCGGGCCGTGACCGCAGCAGCGCTCTTGCCTTGCTCCTCGCTGAGCGAGGAGCGCTGCGCGAAGCCATAGGCGCCCAGGCCAATGGCAACGAGCACGAGCAGTCCAGTCGTCATCTTCGAATTCATCCATCCCTCCAATCGTGTCGGTCTTCTTGCCGGCTCTCTGTGTGGCGGAGCCGTCATGATGTCGCCCCCGTTCCGCGACGTCCAGTTGGTTCTTTCCGCGCGCACGCGTCACCAGCGCGCAGTGACACGCGCACGGCGCGCTGCCGGGCTCGGGATCAAACGAAAGATTGGAAAATTAGCTCGCCTGGGTCTCGCGCAGCTCTTGCAGGCACGCCACGAACCCCGCCACCGATGTCAGCTCCTCACCAGCCGGCACGGCGACGCGGTGGACCCGGAAGCCGGCGCAATGCACCGCACCGGCCATCATCAGGTTGTCCGCCATGTCGAAGCGCTCGACCGATGTGCCAACGCTGTAGCTTTCCAGGAGATCCGGTCGGCCGTGCTCGTAGTAGCGGGCAGAGCGATCCTCGAACCGCTGCATGTCGTGGCTGTAGGCGAGGACCGGTTTCCCGTTGGCTGCCATGTACCCCATTTCGAAAGCCGTTCCGACATCCATGCTGACGCCGCGGAACGGCGTCATGTTCGCGATGACGACATCGCAGCGCTGCATCTGCGCCACGTTCGCCCGATAGATCCCGACGCCTTGGGCGAAAGGCGGCATCCCCTCGGCAACGGGCTCGCCGTCCATCGGCGATACGCCCTCGAAGCCCAGTATGGCGCACTGGGCCTTCTTGGCGTCGAACACGGACTTGCCGAAATAGGGCAGAAAGACCTCCGGACCCGCCAGGTAGATTTTGAGACGCGCCATTTTCATGCGATCCGTTTGCAGACACCTCGATGAACAAACTGCGCGCGCAAGCGCACCCACGGCCCTCGTGTCTGATCGTTTCGACCCGCGCTTCCTGCAGCCTTGGTTGCCCGCGCGCGGCAGGAGCGCCCCCCGGAAAACCTGGATAGCACACCTGTGGGCCATGACGGCCCCCGGATTGCCCCAAAGCGCCAGCATGCTGAGATCTGCCGCCCGGCGGAATGCGCCAGCCCGCCACCACCCCGCAGAGGCCAGCAAGCCATGAGAGCCTGGAACCAGACCTACGCGCTGTTCGTCGCCGCACTCGCCCTGCTGATCTGCACATTGGACTTCGCCGCCCAGGCGCGCACGTCGTCCCCCCGCGCAGCGCTGCAGGCCCAGGCCGACACCTGGCCGCGCATCCCCACGCCCGCCGATCTCGTCGGCGTCTGGGAAACACGAAATGTCGAAGAGGGCCGGGATGTCGGCATCGCCTGGATCGTAAAGCCCGACCGCACGGTCGATTACGAGTTCAACGTCGACGGCACGGTCTTCCCCGGCTCGACCGGGACCTGGGAGATCGATGCCGCGGGCATCCTGACCGAGCACTGGCACCGGGGCAACGGCGTCATCGAGAGCGGCCGTGCGCAACTTGCGCTGCGCGATGCCCACACGCTGAAACTCACGATCCTCGATAACGGCAACGCGGCCTATACCGGCAAGGTCCGGATCTATCGCCGTCGCGGCGCATCCCAGCTCTCTTTGTTCCTGAAATAGGAATGGCCGCTCCGGCGAACCGGAACGGCCACGCGATTGCCTGGAAACCCAGGCGATGAAGGCTGGCCCACGGGCCCGCGCTCCTTGCCGAGGCGGGCCGGGGACCCAGGGCGCCTTACATCATGCCGCCCATGCCGCCCATGCCGCCGCTATGGTCGTGGCCGGCATGCGCATCCTTCTTCTTCGGCGCCTCGGCGATCGATGCCTCGGTCGTGATCAGGAGGCCGGCGATCGAGGCCGCATCCTGCAGAGCCGTGCGCACGACCTTGGCCGGGTCGATGATGCCCTTCTCGAGCATGTCGCCGTACTCGTCGTTCTGGGCGTCGTAGCCGAACGCACCAGCGCGTGCCTCCAGCACCTTGCCGACGACGATCGAGCCCTCGACGCCCGCGTTCTCGGAGATCTGGCGGATCGGAGCCTGCAGCGCCTTCTTGACGATCTGGATGCCGGCTTCCTGGTCCTCGTTGTCGCCCTTGGCGGTGATCGACAGCGTGGCCTTCAGCAGCGCGACGCCGCCGCCGGGAACGACACCTTCTTCGACCGCGGCGCGGGTCGCATTGAGCGCGTCGTCGACGCGGTCCTTGCGCTCCTTCACCTCGACCTCGGTGGCGCCGCCGACCTTGATCACCGCAACGCCGCCAGCGAGCTTCGCCAGACGCTCCTGCAGCTTCTCACGGTCGTAGTCCGACGTCGTCTCCTCGATCTGAACCTTGATCTGGGCGACGCGGGCCTCGATGTCCTTCTTCTTGCCGGCGCCGTCGACGATCGTGGTGTTCTCCTTCTCGATCGTGACGCGCTTGGCGCGGCCCAGCATGTCCAGCGTGACGCTCTCGAGCTTGATGCCGAGATCCTCGGACACGACCTGGCCGTTGGTCAGGACAGCGATGTCCTCCAGCATGGCCTTGCGGCGATCGCCGAAGCCGGGAGCCTTCACGGCCGCGACCTTCAGGCCACCGCGCAGCTTGTTGACGACGAGCGTGGCGAGTGCCTCACCCTCGACCTCTTCCGCGATGATGATCAGCGGCTTGCCGGTCTGCACCACGGACTCGAGCAGCGGCAGCATCGGCTGCAGGCCCGACAGCTTCTTCTCGTGGATGAGGATGAAGGGATCGTCGAGCTCGGCGATCATCTTGTCGGCGTTGGTGATGAAGTACGGCGACAGGTAGCCGCGGTCGAACTGCATGCCTTCGACGACGCTCAGCTCGGTCTCGAGGCTCTTGGCCTCCTCGACCGTGATCACGCCCTCGTTGCCGACCTTCTGCATGGCCTCGGCGATCATCTTGCCGATGGCCTTCTCGCCGTTGGCCGAGATCGTGCCGACCTGGGCGATCTCTTCGGAGTTCTTGACCTTCTTGGCCTTCTTCTTGATCTCCTCCATGACCTGGGCGACGGCCTTGTCGATGCCGCGCTTGAGGTCCATGGGGTTCATGCCGGCGGCGACGGACTTCAGGCCCTCGCGAACGATCGCCTGCGTCAGGACGGTGGCCGTCGTCGTGCCGTCACCGGCGACGTCGTTGGTCTTCGAGGCCACTTCGCGCACCATCTGGGCGCCCATGTTCTCGAACCTGTCCTCGAGCTCGATCTCCTTGGCGACGGTGACGCCGTCCTTGGTCGTGCGCGGAGCGCCGAAGCTCTTCTCGATGACGACGTTACGGCCCTTCGGGCCCAGCGTCACCTTCACCGCGTTGGCGAGGATGTCGACGCCGCGCATCATGCGCTCGCGCGCATCGATAGCGAATTTTACTTCCTTGGCAGCCATTTTCGGATGTCCTGAGAAAGATGGATTTGACAGCGAAACAAGGGAATTTCCGGAGGCAAGCGAAGGAGCCCGGGGCGTCAGGGGCTAGCTGGAGGCTGCATGCCTCCGCGCTCACGCACCCTGTGCCCAGGCCCGGCCCATCAGGGCTGCTTACTTCTCCAGAACGCCCATGATGTCGCTCTCCTTCATGATCAACAGCTCCTGGCCGTCGATCTTGACCTCGGTGCCGGACCACTTGCCGAACAGCACCCGGTCGCCCTTCTTCACGTCGAGAGCCACGATCTTGCCGGACTCGTCACGAGCACCCGGACCAACCGCGATCACTTCGCCCTGGCTGGGCTTCTCGCCGGCCGTGTCGGGGATGATGATGCCACCGGCGGACTTCGTCTCGGCATCCGCGCGGCGGACGACAATGCGGTCATGGAGGGGACGGAACTTCATTGCGAACTTCGCTCCGAATTCATAGGCTTGCGCTGTCGCGGCGCCAAGCTCGGACTGGAGGAGGGATTTCATTGTTAGCACTCAAATTTGGAGAGTGCTAGCGACTGCCGGTGAGATACTGTCGCCGCCGTTCGGTGTCAATGGGCTTGCGGTCGAAATTGTGACGTGGCGAAAGACGTCCCTAACGTCGCCGAAAATATGGGCATTTCCGCCCTTGCTGAAAATCCGGGCGTATCGTGCGATGGTCGCGCTTGTCTCGATGGGCGGCGTGGGGCACACAGCAAGCCATGGCCGCGCGGCGGCCTCCCTCCCACGACACACGAGGCTTCCATGAGCAAGGACGCGGTCAGCCGCCAGCCCAAGCAACTTCTGCATCTCGTCTTCGGTGGCGAACTGAAATCGCTCGACGCGATCGAGTTCGTCGATCTTGCCAAGCTCGACATCGTCGGCATCTACCCGAACTTCGCCGAGGCCCAGAAGGCATGGCGGGCAGCCGCCCAGCGCTCCGTCGACAATGCGCACATGCGCTATTTCATCGTCCACATGCATCGGCTGCTCGACCCCGAGCCGACCGCCTGACGCGACGCCGCAGGCCCACGCTCAGGCATTCGGCGAACGATCGGGAATCGCGATCTCGAAGGTTGCCCCCCGTTCGGTTTCGATCAGTTGCAGGCTCCCGCCATGCGCCGCGACGAGTTCGTAGGCGATGGCGAGGCCAAGGCCCGTGCCACCCTTGCGCACCGATCCCTGGAACGCCTGGAACAAATGCGCGCGCGCCCGGTCCGGCACCCCCGGACCATCGTCGGAGACCTGCAGGCGAACGCGCGGCCCTTCGCGATACGCCACCACCGCGACGCGGCCCCGGCCACCCTCGCCATGCGTCTCGATCGCCTGGACGGCATTCCGAACGAGGTTGGTGAGAACGCGGAAGAGCTGATCGCGATCGGCGTCGATACGCATGGCCCCCTCGATGTCGGCCGCCCAGTCCACCACCCCGTCGCGCGGCAGGCCCAGGCCGTCGGCAACCTCGTCCACTAGCTCCCGCAAGCCGATCAGCTCGCGCCGCGGCGGCTGCTCGGCGGCCCGTCCGAACTGCAGGGTATCGTTGCAGAACGCGATCGCCCGATCGAGCGAGGCGATCAACTTGGGCGCGAAGCGCTGCACGGTCGCATCCGGGCTCGACGTCAGCCGATCCGAGAGCAACTGGGTATTGGCCAGCAGGTTGCGCAGGTCGTGGTTGATCTTGCTGACCGCCAGGCCCAGCGCCGCCAGCCGGTTCTTCTGGTTCAGGAGCTGGCTGAGTTCGGTCTGCATGTGCGCCAGCTCGCGCTCCGCCACCCCCACCTCGTCGACGCGGTCGGACGGCACGATGATGCGGCTCTTGTCCTCGGGGTTCTCGCTGAACCGCAGCATGTTGTCGGCGATGCGCATCATCGGCCGCACCAGCAGTTGGTTCAGCGACATGTAGACGAGGGCGGCGGTGAAGAACGAAATGATGACGGACAGCACCAGGATGTTGAGCCCGAAGCGGATCATCGCCGATTTGAGCGGCCCCTCCGGCAGGACGATTTCGATGATGTCCCCGCCCGCGTTCCCCGGCCGCCCCACGACGCGCAGGACACGCTGGTCCGGCGCAAAAAACACCTCGAGCGCATCCCAGATGGCCGTGAACTTGGCGCCGAGCCCTTCCACCGGGCTGTAGCGCCCGACCATCGTCAGGTCGAAGGTCTGCTCCACGCGGGGCGGCATGTCCGATTGCAGGATGAGTTGGCGCCGCTGGTTGCGGGTCAGCACCACAGAGCGAACCTGCGCGCTGCGCAAGAGCTCCATCTGCAGCTCCTGCGGCACGGCTCCGGAGGGCGAGGCTTCCGCCGCCAGCGACGCCAGCCGCGCTGCCGTCAACCGGTCCATCAGCCAATTGATCCGGAAATTCGCGATCGAAGGCACGAAGATCAGCACCTCCGCCAGCATCACGAAAAACATCGTGAGCAGCAGAAGCTTTGCCGGCAGGCCGAGCCCGCGCAGCCGCGCCGATACGCCCGCGAACGCGCGCCCGACCGGCCCACGCGCCGGCGCCCCTTCCGTGCCGGTCTCGACCTTCTGATCCAAAATCCGCGTCTTTCAGTCAGCACTCCGTGCGCGATAGCGCGCACGCATCGACCGTGCGTTGCCTAGCAACACCATGGTTCTAGTGTAGCTTTTGCATCAGGCGTTTGGTCACGAGCCAAACCGCGAGTGGGTACCAAACGTCAGATGCGCTACACTAGCCCAACTTGCGCGCCAGCGACACCGCCGCCCGCAGCGCCGGGCTACCAACCTTCTGGGCATAGTACCCCAGAGCGGCCCGCTTGTTGATCTCTGAAAGCGTCGGATAAGGCGAAACCCATTGCGCCATGTCCGTGATCTTCATGCCTTTGGATATGGCGAGCGACCACATCTGGATCAATTCGCCGGCATGCTCGCCGACGATGCCTGCGCCCAGGATGCGCCCCTTCTTGTCCGTGACGACCTTCACCAGCCCTTCCGTCGCGCGCTCGGCCTGCGCCCGGTCGTTCTCGTGATAGGGCCACCGGTAGACGTTGATGGCGCCGTGCTGCGCCCGTGCCTTGTCCTCCGTGAGGCCGACATTGGCCAGCTCCGGATCCGTGTACGTGACCCAAGGAATATGATCGGTGCGCACGGTCCCGCCCGCGAATCTGGCCAGCCCGCGCAGCATCAGGCGACGCAGCACGATGCCGGCATGATAGTTGGCGACGTGCGTGAACTGCAGGCCTCCCACCACGTCGCCGATGGCAAAGACGCGCGAATTCGAGGTCACGAGCCCCGGCGACACCTTGATGCCCCCGCGATCGAATTTGATGCCTGCCGCCTCCAGGTTGAGATCGTCCACATTCGGGCGGCGGCCGACGGCCACGAGGATGTCCGTGCCCGCGACCTCGATCGGGCCATCCGCCGTCACCGCATGCACGCGCACCGTCCCCATGCGCCCTTCGATCCGCTCCACCTTGGCGCCTTCGCGAATGTCCAGCCCCTCGCGGCGCAGATGCGCCAGCGCCACGTCGGCGAGTTCCGGGTCGTCCTTGCCCAGCGCCTTGAAGCCCTCCAGCACGGTCACCTGCGATCCCAGCCGCATGTGCGCCTGCGCCATTTCCATGCCGATCGGCCCGCCGCCGATGACGATGAGGTGGCCGAGCCCCCGGTCGTTGTCGAAGATCGTCTCGTTGGTGAAATAGGGAACGGTATCGAGACCCGGAATCGGTGGAACCGCGGGAGACGACCCCGTCGCGATGCAGAAGCGCGCGGCGCGCACGAGTTTGTCGCCCGCCATCACCGTGCTCCGGTCCACGAAACGGCCCGCCGCCTGGATCACGCGCACGCCGAGCCCCGTGAAGCGCTCGACGCTGTCGTTGGGCGCGATCGCCGCGATCACCGACTTGATATGGTCGTGCACGGCGCGGGGATTCACCTGGGGATCGACGGGATCGATGCCGAACGGGCCCACCGTGCGCATGGTCTGCGCCCGCCGCGCGGCCGCGATCATGGCCTTGGAGGGCACGCAGCCGTAGTTGAGGCAATCGCCGCCCATCAGGTGCTTTTCGATCAAGACCACCTCGAGCCCGATCTGGGCGGCCGACGCCGCCAGTGAAAGCCCGCCAGATCCTGCCCCGATGATGCACAGGTCGGCCTTGATCTCCTCGCCGATGGTATTGGTCGCCCTACCCGGCGCCGGGACGGCTGCACTGCTGTTAGACCGCTGCATGGCGCGCTCTCCACTTCTTGAGAACCGGGGGAATGAGGGCGACGAGCCCGATCAATGTCAAGGCGACCAGGATCTGACGGATGGGAAGAGCCGTCAGTTCGATGCTCACCTTGCAGGCCGACGCGCCCTTGGCGGCAACGCACGCATCGTAGGCCTGCCTTGCGTCGACGATGACGCGGTCGAGTGTGTCTCCCAGGAAGGAGAACGCGAATGTACCGGGGATGATGCCGAAGAACGTCCCGATCACGAACGTGCGCAGCGGCACGCCCAGCAGCGCCGGCGCCAGATTGATGATGAAGAACGGAAACGGCACGAGGCGCAGGAAGAGCATGTAGGACAGCCCCTCCTTCTCGAACCCCTCCCGGAAGCGCTCGAGCCACGGGCCCGCCCTGGCCGCCAGCACCTCGCCCAGGCTCGACTTGGCGACGAGAAAGATGACCGTCGCCCCGAGCGTCGCTGCAATCACGGTCGCAGGTGCGGCGATCGCCACGCCGAACAGCAGGCCGCCGCCGATGGTGAGAACCGTCGCGCCCGGCAAGGACAGCGCCACGACCGCGATGTAGATGCCGATGAACGCGAGCACGGCCAGCACCAGGTTGGCGTTGACGAACGCGCGCAAGGAGTCGCGCTGCAGCGCCAGGTTCTCGAACGTGAGGTGCTTGTGCCACCCCATCGCCAGGACGAGCCCCATCACGCCCACGATCAGGACGAGCGGGAGCCAGCGCTTGACCGCGCCGCCCCCGGACGCCGCCCGGGGCGGCTCAGCGGTCCGTTCGGGTTCCATGCAAGTCCTCCCTGCGCCGGTCCTCGCCACTTGGCCTGCTTCAATTGCCGGCATCGTTCAAGGTCCAATCGTAGACGTAACCGTCGATCGCCGTGACCGGCGCAAGTTTCGCCCGCAACCCCGGTTCGGCATAGCGCTGGAGGTGCGCCAGCACGCCAGCCGCATCGCCGCCGAAATCGGCCTGGAACCAGGTGTAGATGCTGGACGCGGTCACGCCGCCACGTGCCAGGCTCACCCCGCGCGGAGAGTTCACGTAGGCCTTTGCTGCCGCGTCGAGTTGGGTTTCCAGTTTCGCGCCCGTGAAGGCCTCCCCGCCGATATTGGGGCAGCCGACCGAGGCGCAATTGACTGCATAGTGCACGCGCGGATCCTTGAAGATGGGGCGCAGGATGCCATGTTCGATATCGTCGAGGCTGAGGTCGTGCCCCGACACTTTCACGACCTTTGCTTTCCACGGACCGCCGGTGAAGGTGGCGAGGAAGCTCCCGCCCAGGCTGATGTCCTTGATCGATTTCACTGGGTACTTGTCGAGCACGATGGCGATCGTTTTCGCGTTGTAGAGGTTCGCCCAGAAGGCGAATTGCTCGGCGCGGTCGAGCCGCGCGACCGCCACGCGCTCCAGTGACGCGATATAGGCATCGAGCGCCGCCCGGCCCTCCGCCTTCCACGCAGCGTAACGCACCCGCCGCAAGCCCTTGCCATCGAGCACGGTATAGCGCCGCAGCAGGCCGCTCCAGGCGGCATGGTCGACCGTCGCCGCGCTTCCCCGGGCGTGCGCAGAGAACAGTTTCGCCACCTCCTCGGCGCGCGCGGCGTTGCCCGGAAGAGCCAGCATGGGCAGGCAAACGGCAATCCACCTCAACAGCCGGAGCTGGAGCGACATGGCGGGTACCTCGAGCGTGGTTCGTGCCACGCGGTTCTTAGGTGACGGACAACCGATCACGCTGCCCGTCCAGGCGTCTCCCGACGGCGGCGAACGGCATGCGGCTTGTTCTCAATAGCAGCTTTGTCGCGCTCTGAGGCCGCGCCTCACCCACTCGTGAATCAGTGCGAGAGAAGTTGAGACCGCCGTGTTCTCTGCGTGATCGATCCCCTTGCGACGCGCCCGATCCGGCCATTTCCCAGCCATTTCCTTGACGTCCGGGCCGAACAGGCCTATGCGCTGTCGCATGGACAACACCGCCGCACATAGCAAAGCTATGCGACGCCACGCACGATGCGCGGCGTGCGGCACGTCTGTCTGAAACGACCATCACTCAGCACAGATCTGCACCACGCTGCCAACCCAGTTCGACGGGCGCGCGGGGGGCATGTGATCCTGGCGCGTCCTGCCTCCCGATCCCTGCAGGAAGGACCGCTCCCGATGTACGTCAATCCCGCCTTCAAGACCGACGATGACGAGGCCTGGACCTTCGTCGAGGACCGCGGCTTTGGCGCTGTCGTGGCGCTCGATGCCGGCACGCCGCTGGCCTCCCACGTGCCGCTTCTGGTCGTGCGGGACCCAGCGACCGGTGTTCGGCGCCTCCAGTTCCATGTCGCCCGCGCCAACCCGCTCCACACCGTCATTGCGCAAAGCCCGCGCGTGATGGTGATCGTGTCGGGGCCAGACGCCTACATCTCCCCGGACTGGTACGTCTCGGAAGACCAGGTCCCGACGTGGAACTACATCGCCGCCCACGTCACGGGCGAGGCGCGCGCCATGGCCCCGGCAGAAGCGCATGCGCACGTCGAGGCCATGAGCCTCGCCTTCGAGCGCCGCCTGCTGCCGAAGAAGCCCTGGAGCACGTCGAAGATGGCCGAGCAGAAGCTCGCCATGATGCTGCGCGCCATCGTCCCGGTGGAGGTGACGGCGGAGAGCATCGAGTGCTCGTTCAAGCTCGGCCAGAACAAGTCCCTGGGCGACCGGATGGAGGCGGCCCACATGCTCGACTGGCGCGGCAGCCCGAACGAAAAAGCCGTCGCTGCCGCCATGCGGGCACGTCTGGGCGACAAGGCGTGATCGTGCCGGATTCGCGGCTTGCCCAGCGGCGAGGCGTGCCGCTTGGCATGGCCGCAGCGCCGTTCCGCCAGCGTCGCGACGCCCCCACTGGCGGAACGAGCGATCGAACCCGTCGCTGCATTCGGTCGCTGGCGAGACGAGACGCTTGCCAGGACCGCCGATAGCCGGTATCTACGCCGCGCCTTCCCCGACACGCCACGGCACCAGCGCCCAACGGTGACTGGAACGTGCGACGATGCCTCGAGTTACCGCCATTCCGCGAATGGCCAGAACTGAGCGCTTCAAGGCGTTGGGATGAAGGCCTGGAGAGGTGGCAGAGTGGTCGATCGCACCGCACTCGAAATGCGGCAGACTGGGTGACCGGTCTCGGGGGTTCGAATCCCCCCCTCTCCGCCAGCAGAGACAGACAAAGCATTGATTTAAATTATAGTTTCTGACCACCCCCCGTCTGCGCCCATGCATACACCACAGCAATTGCGGTCCCTATAGGCATCCCCCGGTTGCCTGGCGTCACTCGGGTGCGCGGCCCACAGCATTGCATAGCATTTCTGGTCTTGCTTTAGTCTCGCCACTCTTTTTTTGGCAGCCTGATAGTACACCATCATGACAACTGAAATTCTTTGCCCAGGTTATCTTTGCTTCTGGGGTAAAGCAGGCGGCCCACGGCAGGGCGAACCGACGTGGCATCCGCTCGTCTGTCACTGTCTCGACGTGGCGGCATCTGCTGACGCACTGCTCGAGGTCCACACGCGCAGGCTTGCGGCCATCGCCGCTCTGCTCGGCACTTCGCCGAACAATGCGCGGCGTTTTATTGTGAGCCTGATCGCGCTGCACGACGCTGGTAAGTTCATGCGCGACTTCCAGGCCAAAAGCCGGGAGGCTTGGCTCGCGGAAGGCGGCGTCGGCACCGTGCTCGGCGCACACAAGGAGCCGCCGCCAAGCCGTCACGACATGGACGGCTTCGCCATGCGCGACGAGCTGGAACTGCTATCGTTGTTCGGCCAGTCGCTTGCCGACTGGGTTCCCAGCGACGTGGGCATGCTCTGGGCTGCGGTAACGGGCCATCACGGCAGGCCAGCCAATGAAGGAACGCGGGACATCGGCGCCTTCGCCAGCCGGCAAAGCCTCGACGCGGCGACCGTGTTCGCTCAGGACGTGTGCGCGATGCTCGGGCCTGTCGAGCCCATTCCGAGGCCGCCACCCGGCCGGCTCGGAACGCTGTCCTGGCTGCTGTGCGGGCTGACCGTCGTATCGGACTGGGTGGGCTCGAACCGCGACTGGTTTCCCTATGCCTCGCCGCCACCGGACCTCAAATCGTATTGGGACGAGGCGACATCGCGCGCGGCATCCGCGATCCGGAATGCCGGCCTGCTACCAAGCCCGCCGACGGCCGACACAGGTCCGGGCCGGCTCGTGCCAGAGATCGCCGACAAACTGAGCCCCCTGCAAGTCGAGCTCGCAGCCCGCGATCTCCCCGAGGGTCCGCTCCTTGCTGTCGTCGAAGACGTGACCGGTGCCGGTAAGACCGAGGCAGCTTTGCTGCTCGCGGCCCGCCTCATGCGGTCCGGTCGTGCCGCGGGGCTCTACTTCGCGCTGCCGACCATGGCCACCGCGGACGCCATGTATGACCGGCTGGCCGCGATCTACGGGCGCCTGTTTGCCGACGGAACAAGGCCTTCGCTCGTGCTGTCGCACGGCAAGAGGGCGCTCAACGACCGTTTCACAAACGCGATCCTGGAGACCCGCCCGACCGACGATGGCTACAAAGACGGGGCCGGCGCCACGTGCGCAGCCTGGATCGGAGACGACCGGCGCAAGGCGTTCCTGGCGGAGGTCGGCGTCGGCACGATCGATCAGGCGCTTCTGTCGGTCCTGCCGTCGAAGCATCAGGCGCTGCGCCTGTGGGGTATTGCCGACAAGGTTCTGATCATCGACGAGGCGCATGCCTACGACGCCTACATGAGCCGCGAAATGGAGCGCCTGCTCGAGTTTCACGCAGCGCTCGGCGGCTCGGCGATCGTGCTCTCTGCCACACTGCCGGCGGCCCAGCGGCATGCGCTATGCGCGAATTTCGCCAAGGGACTGGGTGTCGCACCCTCGAAGCTCGAGGGTGCAGACTATCCGCTGGTGACACTCGTGTCCCCGTCGTCGCAAACCGCACGGGCGTTGCCGTCTCGAGAAGATCGCGCGCGCAAACTTGCGGTGAGGCACCTGAATTCCATCGACCAGGCGATCGAGCATGTCGCGCGGATGGCAATGTGCGGGTGCGCCGTCGCGTGGATCCGTAATGCCGTCGATGACGCCATCGAGGCGGTAAGCGCACTGGAGGCACGCGGTCTGAGCCCCGTTCTGCTCCATGCCCGTTTTGCCATGGGCGACCGGCTCGACCGCGAAACGGAAGTTACGGGAACGCTCGGACGCGTGGACAAGACGGGCCGCCGCTCGGGTTACGTCGTGGTCGGCACGCAAATTCTGGAGCAGTCGCTCGACTACGATGTCGATGCCATGGTGACCGACCTCGCGCCGATTGATCTCCTGATCCAGCGGGCCGGGCGCCTATGGCGCCACACCGAACGCAAGGACCGGCCCGTCCCCGCACCCGAACTATGCGTCCTGTCGCCTGATCCACTGAAGGTCGAGACGAAAGAGTGGCTCCATCAGACCTCGAAGCGAACGGCCGCGGTCTATGGCCACCACGGCATCGTCTGGCGGAGCGCGCACGAACTATTCAAGGCAGGCGTCATCGAAACACCGTGCGGCGTGCGCGGGCTCGTAGAGGCGGTTTACGGCCCAGGCGAGTTCGACGATATTCCAGAACCGTTGCGAGCCGCCTCCCAGCGGCGCACCGGCGAGAACAGCGCGGCGCGCTCCTTCGCGAGCGCCAACCTGCTGCAAGTCGCGGCCGGCTATGGCGGCGAGCCAGGGGTGTGGATGTCGGACACGATCACACCGACGCGCCTTGGCGAGGCGACGACGGTGTTCCGGCTGGCACGAATGGAAAATGGGCGCCTCGTACCCTACTACGCGGACGACAAGCCGGCGCGGGCATGGGCATTGTCGGAGGTGAGCCTGCGCTCTGCCGTGGCCAATGGGGTCCCGAAGCCGGAGCGGGTGCTGGCAATCTTGGTGGACGACGCGAAGACCCAATGGCCGGAGTGGGAGCGCGAGATGCCGCTTCTGCCCCTCGAGGCGGATGGGGACGACAGGTGGCGCGGTACCGTTTCCCTGGACGGCGCGGCAAAGACCGTGCTTTACGATAGGCGCCTGGGGCTGCGCATCGCGTAGGCCTATGACATTGGGTGCCGTTACGCCCGCGCCCGTCAGTGGCGGTGGACTGCATATGCAGCCAATCATGAGCCGATCGCGGCATCGTCGGAGGCCTATGTGTATGAGCGGGATTGCCTCCACGCCATCGGGCTGATGAAAGGCTCGGGCAACGCCCCCGTTCGCAAGCGCTGACGCAGGCGCCCGTGTGGATGGCGGGGATAGGTCAGAGCTAGCGCTCGCCTCTTCACACCGAATCGTCTGCAATCATCTCTTCTGATGATTTTTTGACGGAGACGGCGCGCGCTGCGCCGTCTTCATCCCGGTGCTTAACATTGGAAGGCATTGTCATGCCCGAGCGCTATTCGCTCCTTGGGCGTGCATGGATCCCTGTTGCCCTCGCCGACGGGCAACGGGTCTTCGTGCGGCCCTGCGACATCTCCCAGCCTTACGACACTAATGATGGTCCCAAGGACATCCTGCGCATTGCAACGGGCCGGCCCGATTGCGACGTGGCGCTGATGGAGTTCCTGATCGGCCTCCTCGCAATCACAATGGATGGAGCCGGCGTGGGCGACTGGCCGATACGCTATCGGACACCGCCGACGCGGGAAGAGTTGGAAGCGCTACTCGCGCCGCTCCAGCCAGCCATGTACCTCGACGGCAACGGGGCCCGGTTCTTTCAGGACCGCGAAGACCTCGACGGTACGACCACGCCGGTGGCGTCTCTCCTGGTCGATGCGCCCGGCGCCAACGCAATCAAGGACAACGCCGATCATTTCGTTAAGCGGGGGCGCACGAGCGTCCTCTCCCGGGCCGGCGCCGCGACTGTGCTACTGACGCTGCAGACGGCAGCGCCATCTGGGGGCGCGGGCCATCGCACGTCGCTACGTGGCGGCGGGCCACTGACCACACTCGTCCATCCCGGACAGCCTGAGAATTCCGAGCCGACGCTGTGGCAGTCATTGTGGTCCAATGCGCCGGACGGCTACACGGCGCAGCCAGACGATTACGAGCGCGTCTTCCCCTGGCTCGTCTCCACCCGTGTTTCCGACAAGGCGGGCGTGGCGACCACACCGGAGGATGTGCACAAGGCCCAAGCTTTCTTCGGCCAGCCGCGGAGGATAAGGCTGGTCTTCGAGCCGAACGTGGACGCGCGCCCCTGCGATCTGACCGGCGAAATCGACGAGGTCGTCGTCACCGGCTACGTCACGCGCCCGTGGGGCACAAACTACACCGCTTGGAGCAAGGGGCATCCATTGAGCCCCTATTATCTGCCTAAGAAGACGGACACCGAGTGGCTGCCCGTCCATCTGCAATCGTCGCGCGTTGGCTATCGTGACTGGCTCGGGCTCGTCATGGACAGCACAGAGGGGCTGCGCATACCGGCCGCTTCGGTTCATGCATTTACCGAGCGCGCCAGAAACCTCGGTCGACGCGATCAGATAGCCCTGCTCGACTGCCGGCTTCTCGTGGCGGGTTACGCCATGGACAACATGAAGCCGCTCGATTTCGGCGAGGCCCTTCTCCCGCTCATCGTCACAGGCAGCGAGATCGGCGACAGGCAGGTCCGCGCAACCGCCCGCAGCCTCGTCGAGGGCGCCGAGATCGTCGCTGGCCATCTCGTGGCATCGGTAAAGCTCGCCCTCTATGGCCCCAAGGCGAAGGCCGACACGGGGTCGACCGTGCTCGGCCCCGTCCGCGATCGCTTCTGGGCCGAGACGGAGGATGCCTTTTTTCGCACCCTGCGTACCGCCGCCGGCCGCTTCGTCATCGACGGGGAACCGGCGGACGAGCCGCAGGAGGCGCGCGCGGCGACCGCCGAGGAGTGGCGCAACGTTTTGCGCCGCCACGCACTGGCGATCTTCGACGACACTGCGCCCATCGAGGACGCCGACGGGGACCGCATCCAGCACGTGATCGAGGGCCGAAAATGGCTCGGCCTGATGCTCGAAGGCAGCGGCCCCACCGGGAGAAAGCTCTTCGACAAACTGCACTTGGTGCTGCCCGACACCGGCACGCGCGGGAACGGCGGCAGAGGGAGGACGACACGATGAACAAGGATCGCAAGCGGCTCTACGACGTGGAGGCCGGCAAGGCCTGGGGCTGGTGGAAGTCGCTCCAGCCCGACGATGCCAACGGCCATCGCGGCGACCGCGCGACGCTCGCCCGCCTCAAGCGCGCATCGAGCATCCTCGAGGCCATGAGCGAGCCGGCGGTAGCCGAACTCTACCGGCGGCTCGGATTTAAGCATACGAAGCACGACGCGGAACGCGACGGACCGCGAGCAGCACTGATTGCCGCCGTCCTCGCCCACGTCCGCAAGGATGATGAGAAACTTACGCCGCTCGCCCGCGCCATCGGCGCGCCGCGCGGCGGCGATGACAGCCAGCAGCTCGTCACGCCTCTGCGCTTCAAGCGGATCGTGGCAGCCCGCGAGCCCGACGAGTTGCTGGTCGCGTTTCGTCGGGCCGTCGCCATCCTCGGCGACACCGCGAACGTGAGCGATCTCGCCCGCACGCTCCTTGCCTTCACCGATCCCGTCGACAACCGAGCCGATATCGCGCGCACGCAATTCGCCTTCGCCTACCACGGCGCCGCCCGCTTCGCGCCGGAAACGAACGCATCCCCCGACACCACCATTGCCACGGAGGCCTGATTCATGACCCGCTTCATTCAAGTCCACGCCCTTACCGTCTACGCCCCCTCCAACCTCAACCGCGACGACACGGGCCGCCCGAAGACGGCCAAGTTCGGCGGCGCCGAGCGTTTGCGCATTTCGAGCCAGGCGCTCAAGCGCGCCATCCGCACGAGCGCGGTGTTCAAGAGCAAGCTGGTTGGAAAGACCGGCGAGCGGACGGCACAAGCCGGCGATTGGTTCCGCGCGGAACTCATGTCGCGAGGTCTCCAGGAAGTGCGCGCAACGGCAATTGCGAAGACGCTGTCTGCTCTGATCGGCACGCTTGACACAAGCAAGCCAGAGCCATTGGTCCGCAACAAGGAGCTGTTCTTCATGGCGCCTGAGGAGCGTGCTTCGTTCAAGGCCATGGCCGAGAAAATAACTCGAGACACTGCGCTAGCAGACGAGCTTGCTGATGCTGGCGGCGCGGCTGACGATGATGAGAGTGACGAAGGCGACGAGGAGGCAGGAAAGAAGAAGTCAAAGAAGAAGGGACTGCCTAAAAAGCGTATTTCCGAGCTTAGGGAAACGGTCCTCGTCACGGTCGATACAGCCGCCGACATCGCAATGTTTGGGCGCATGGTTGCGGCAGCGCCCGAATATAACCGCGAGGCGGCCGTGCAGGTCGCACACGCCATCACCACCCACAAGGTCGAGGTCGAGGACGACTTCTACACGGCTGTCGACGACCTGAAGCAGTCCTCGGAGGACGCGGGCGCGGGCTTCATCGGCGAGCTCGGCTTCGGCTCCGGTGTGTTCTACGTCTATGCCTGCATCGACCGCGATCTCCTCGAAAAGAACCTCGGCGGCGACACGGGCCTCGCCGCCACCGCCATCGGCGCCTTCATCGAAGGTCTTGCCACAGCCTCGCCGACGGGCAAGCAGGCGAGCTTCGCCAGCCGGGCACGCGCAAGTTATCTGCGCATCGAGAAGGGCAGCCAGCAGCCCCGCTCGCTCGCCGCCGCATTCTTCCGGCCGGTTCGCGGCGAGGACCTCCTCGCCAAGTCCATCGAGGAGATCGACAAGCTAGCCACCGACATGACCGCTGCTTATGGCGCCTGCTTCGACGGGACGCCGTACGTCATGCATGTCGGCAACGGCGGATCACTCGACGAGGCCATTCGCTACGCAACTGCGGAGTAGGATCCATGCGCGATCATCTCCTCCTCACACTCGCCGCTCCACTCGCCTCGTGGGGCGGTGTCGCGGTCGGTGAGCGGCGCCCCTCCTGGGATCGCCCGTCGAAATCCCAGGCGGTCGGACTTCTCGCCGGCGCGCTCGGCATCGAGCGCGCCGACGAGGCGCGGCAACACGCTCTGGCCGCGAGCCTCGGCTTCGCCGTGCGCATCGACGACCCCGGCCAGCCGGCGACCGACTATCACACCACCCAGGCGCCGCCCCAGAGGCGCAACCGCCACTTCGCCACGCGCGCAGACGAACTCGCCGTATCCAAGAGCGAGCTCAAGACCATCTTGTCGCGCCGTGAGTACCGCACGGGCATTCAGGCCACGATCTGTGTTTGGCTGCGCCAGCCCGGTCCCTCCACGTTGACCAAAATGCAGTCCGCCTTGTGTCGGCCGGCCTTCGCTCCCTTCGCCGGCCGGAAGGCACACGCGCTCATGGCGCCCATGGACCCGCGCATAGAGCCGGCGGCCGATGTCCTTGCCGCGCTCGCCGCCTATGACGCAGGCCGCAATCCCAAGGCTACAGAACTCCTCGCGACGCTGCGCGATCCCGCCCGCATGCGCTGGCACACGCCGGTCGTGTTCATTGATGCGGACGCGACCGGCAATCTCGCCGTAGAGCGCCTGGAGCAGCGCCGCGACCATCCCGAGAACCGGGCCAAATGGCGCTTCGGCGTTCGCGCCGAGGCCGTTCTGCGTCATCGGCCCAACACTGTGGGAGGCAGCTCATGACGCTCTATCTCTCGCGCGCCCGCCTGCGCGCGGCGCGAGGCGAGGCTCTCTCTGCCATTGCCCCGATCTTGTTTTCCCATGACCCGGGCCGGCAGGCCGGGCAATCCCATCGCATCCTCTGGCTCCTTTTCCAGGCGACGCCGGATGCTGGCCACGATCCGGATTGGCGGCGATCGGACGAAGGGTTCCTGTGGCGCGACGAAAGCGGAGGCAACGGAGGGGCAGGCCGCTACCTCGTTCTTTCGCGGCAGCCGCCGAGCGATCCCCATCGCCTCTTCGACCTGGAGACGAAGGAGTTCGCACCTGAACTGGCCGTGGGCGATCGCTTGCGCTTTGCGATGCGCGTCAATCCCGTGCGCACCACCAAGCGCGCCGGCACGAAACCCGGCCAGGACGGGCGCTCGCGTGGCACCCGCGTCGACGTCGTCATGGATGCGCTCAAGGCGGTTCCCAGGACGGATTACGACACGCGCACCGGCCGCGCCTTCGAGCGCGATCGCATCGCCTTCGAGGCCGGCTCGGCGTGGCTCGCCGGGCAGGGCGCCAGCCACGGCTTCCGCCTCGACGACGAACCGGTGCTCGCGATCGAGAGCTACACGCAGATCGACGTGCCGCGCGCGCGAAGTCCCGGCACACGCGGTCGTCCTGCCGGCTTCGGCATCCTCGACATGTCGGGAGAGATCACCATCACCGATCCGGCTGCATTCCTCTCCAAGCTGCCGCTCGGCTTCGGCTCCGCCAAGGCCTTCGGCTGCGGCCTGATGCTCATCCGCCGCGCGCCGCCGTCCTGAAACCGGAGCAAGAGGCCATGACCGACCAACCGTTCGTCCCGCTTCGCCCCATCCCGATCAAGGAGCGCTCCTCGATCGTCTTCCTGCAGTACGGCGAGCTCGATGTGGTCGACACCGCCTTCGTGCTCGTCGACGCCAACGGCGTGCGCATGCAGATCCCCGTCGGCGGCCTCGCCTGCCTGATGCTGGAGCCCGGCACGCGCGTCAGTCACGCCGCTGTCGTGCTGGCGGCCCGTGTCGGTTGCCTGCTCGTATGGGTCGGCGAAGGCGGCGTACGCCTCTACGCCAGCGGCCAGCCGGGAGGCGCGCGTGCCGATCGCCTGCTCTACCAGGCCAAGCTCGCTCTCGACGAGGAGGCCCGCCTGAAAGTCGTGCGCGAGATGTACCGCCGGCGCTTCGACGAGGAAGCACCCAACCGTCGGTCCATCGAACAGCTTCGCGGCATCGAGGGCGCGCGCGTCCGCGAAATGTACAAGCTGCTCGCGCAGCGCCACGGCATCAACTGGAACGCGCGCAACTACGATCGGGCCGCGTGGGATCGTGCCGACATACCGAACCGGGCCCTGTCGGCGGCCACCGCATGCCTCTACGGCCTCACCGAAGCCGCCATCCTCGCGGCGGGTTATGCGCCGGCCATCGGCTTCCTGCATCGTGGCAAGCCGCAGTCGTTCGTCTACGATATCGCCGATATCTACAAGTTCGAGACCGCAGCCCCCGCCGCCTTCGAAACCGCAGCGAGGATCACGCGCGGCAAGGGAGACGGCTCCCCGGTGGAGCGCCAGGTGCGCATCGCATGCCGCGACCTCTTCCGGCGCACCCGGCTGCTCGACCGGATCATTCCCGATATCGGCGGCATCCTCGGCGTCGGGGGCGTGGAACCGCCGCAAGACGCACCCGAGGCGGCCGATCCGGCCATTCCCGCCAGTGAGTCATCAGGCGACGAGGGCCATCGGGGATGAGGCAGCCGCTTTCCGCCCACCGCGATAACCCGCGCGCGCAAATCGAGGAGACATCGCGATGATGGTCGTCGTCCTGGAAAACGCGCCGCCGCGCCTGCGCGGACGTCTCTCGCTGTGGCTCGCCGAGGTCCGCGCCGGCGTCTACGTCGGGGTCTACAATGCGCGTGTGCGCGAGCGCATCTGGGAGGAAATCCGCCTCATGATCGGCGAAGGCAATGCGGTCATCGCCTGGGACGCGCCGACGGATTCCGGTTTCGCATTCGACACCATCGGCCCGAACCGGCGCGAGCCCGTCGACGCGGATGGCCTGACGCTCGTGCGCTTCAAGCCGGTGCCGCCCGACGACGAGCTACCCGGTGCGCAGTAATCCCCGCCGCGTCGATCCGGTGTAACCTCGCAGGTCCGTTCTGATCGACGATCAATTCGGTGGCGTTCTTTGACATGTGAAAAATTTCGGCGCATCAATGCGTTGCCGACAAGTCCGTTCCCCGCACACGCGGGGCTGAACCGTACAGCCGTGTCGTGGCCGACAGCATCAATAACCGTTCCCCGCACACGCGGGGCTGAACCGAAAACCAACACAGCAATCAACACACAAAAGAACCGTTCCCCGCACACGCGGGGCTGAACCGCTCCTTCGCCACCTTCCGAAGTGCGCGCGTATCCGTTCCCCGCACACGCGGGGCTGAACCGCGCCTGCTGCTTCAGCGCCTGCTGATAGTCGACCGTTCCCCGCACACGCGGGGCTGAACCGCGCCAACGGATCATTTGGTGAGCGCCATGCAACCGTTCCCCGCACACGCGGGGCTGAACCGACCAAAATCTCCGTCCCAATCGGCGTTGACGCCCGTTCCCCGCACACGCGGGGCTGAACCGCGCTGGGTTTGCCTTTGCCTGCTCAGAAAAAGCCGTTCCCCGCACACGCGGGGCTGAACCGTGCGAACGGGCCGATTGGGGGCGACGGGAGGGCCGTTCCCCGCACACGCGGGGCTGAACCGGCTGCCGCGCCGACCGCCTGACAAATAGGCGTCCGTTCCCCGCACACGCGGGGCTGAACCGCGTTCCCACCGTCGTCGCTCGACATGCTCGAGCCGTTCCCCGCACACGCGGGGCTGAACCGCGGTTCTCCCCGCTTGCTAACATCGTCCGCGCCCGTTCCCCGCACACGCGGGGCTGAACCGCGCGGGTCGTTTTGCGGCCTGTCGTGGTAGGCCCGTTCCCCGCACACGCGGGGCTGAACCGGACATCGATCCATGCCCGTCTCGTTCAACAACCCGTTCCCCGCACACGCGGGGCTGAACCGCTGGACCGCTTCACGCTCGCGTACGTCGAATGCCGTTCCCCGCACACGCGGGGCTGAACCGGGCGCGATGATGTGGATGATTGCATGGGATGACCGTTCCCCGCACACGCGGGGCTGAACCGCCTGGGCAGCTCGCCGCCAATCTCGTCGACATCCGTTCCCCGCACACGCGGGGCTGAACCGGCCCGCCCGTTTACTCCACACGACGGGGCGGGCCGTTCCCCGCACACGCGGGGCTGAACCGGCCAAAATCTCCGTCCCAATCGGCGTTGACGCCCGTTCCCCGCACACGCGGGGCTGAACCGCGATGCGCAGAACCATCGACGCCCACTACCCGCCGTTCCCCGCACACGCGGGGCTGAACCGCAGGTGGTGGCAGCGACGGCCAGCCACATCATCCGTTCCCCGCACACGCGGGGCTGAACCGCGGGCGGTCGTCTCGCTGATCGCAGCGGGTGCCCGTTCCCCGCACACGCGGGGCTGAACCGTCCGGCGACGACTCCTTGCGGTTCTCGCGGAACCGTTCCCCGCACACGCGGGGCTGAACCGGTCGACGGGTTGCTCTGGTCGGACGAAACCGGCCGTTCCCCGCACACGCGGGGCTGAAGCGCATTCGGGCAGGCGCTAGACGAGGCGCGCGGCACACCACGATCATCCCTATGCGGAACAACTTGCCTTGCGCATAACCGCTCTTTATCCTGACGAGATGGCAACCGCCAGCTCGCCACCCTCCCGGCAGATAAGCTATTCGAGAAAATAACCAGAAATGTGCAATGCCTGTAACCCCGCCCTAAACCCGAAGCAATATCGTCACCGCTGGGAAATGCCACTGGTCGCGCTGGCCTGGATTCTTTCGATCGCCGCCGTCTGCGTAAGTCTGACCATTACGATCTTCTACTCCGATCTAGCCGATTCAGAAAAAATAGAAGATTTTCGGTGGATCCTGAACGCCGGGTATCTCGTGCTGCTCACCCCCTTTGCCGCGGGCGTGGCGAGATTCTACCAGGCAGCGAAGGAAAGATCGAATGGCGCCTTGGTCGGACCACGGCAATTCCCCGAGATCTGGGAAACATACACGGATCTTCTTGCCAAATTCGATCTGCCGAATGCCCCGGCATTATATGTGGTCAACGGGAATGGCTCGGTCAATGCTTATGCAATGTCCTGCTCGGTTCGCCGAAAATATGTGGTTTTGAATGCCGAGATCGCGGCGCTATCGCAGACCGATCCCAATATCGTCCGTTTCGTGCTGGCACACGAGCTGGCGCATCACAAGCTCGGGCACGTCACGCTCGTGCGCATCGTGATCGGAGCGGTAATGCGATCGCTGTTTCTCCCGGGCAAAGCCATGATCCGCGCCCAGGAATATTCGGCAGACAGGCTTGCCATGGCGGTCTGCCCCGACGCGGCCGACACCCTGGCTTTCCTGACTGTCGGGCCGTGGATGGCTGGGCGATTGAATGCCGATGCCTTCGCCGAACAGATGGCACAGGAGGACCGCAGCCCGATGGTCAGGCTCGTGAATATCGCGAGCGATCATGCCGTGACGACCAAGCGCTTCAAGGCGCTCCGCGATATCGCGCGGCACGGTTTCGAAAGACATGGCCAGATGTTCTAGACCGTATGTCCTTCCTCGTATGAGGCGACTCACCCCCGATGTGGTTCGAGGGTTGCCCGGATTGGCCGGGTAGAGCCTCACACAAGGAGGGCGAGTCGTGGGTCATGATAGCGAAGCTTTCATCGGCATTGATACATCTGCGCCGCCATCGCCAAGCGCTGGTCGCGCACACGCCGCAAGCGCAAGACAACCCGACCGCAGCCCTCAGGCGACGCTTCGCGTGCCCTCCGGGCGGCTTTTTTGGAATGGTGTGTTTGAACGCACGAACGGCCCGAGCATTTTGTGCTCGGGCCGTTCGGTTTCGATCGTTGTAATGAGGAGATGTTCTCGACTTCAGCGTCCAATATCCCTTGGCAGACCTGGCAACGACCTACTCTCCCGCGTCTTGAGACGAAGTACCATCGGCGCTGGGGCGTTTCACGGCCGAGTTCGGAATGGGATCGGGTGCAGCCACCCCGCCATAATCACCAGGTCGGCGAAGGGATATTGGACTTCTGGTCTTCTTGTGCATGGCGCCTGGCGCCGGTCCACTCGTTGGAGTGGGCATTGCTTAATGAGAGCAATCAAGTCGATCGAGCTATTAGTACCGGTAAGCTACACGCATTGCTGCGCTTCCACACCCGGCCTATCAACGTGGTCGTCTTCCACGGCTCTCGAGGGAGAACTGGTTTCGAGGTGGGTTTCCCGCTTAGATGCTTTCAGCGGTTATCCCGTCCGCACATAGCTACCCTGCTGTGCCGCTGGCGCGACAACAGGTCCACCAGAGGTGCGTCCAACTCGGTCCTCTCGTACTAGAGTTAGATCCTCTCAATTCTCCAACAGCCACGGCAGATAGGGACCGAACTGTCTCACGACGTTCTGAACCCAGCTCGCGTACCACTTTAAATGGCGAACAGCCATACCCTTGGGACCTGCTCCAGCCCCAGGATGCGATGAGCCGACATCGAGGTGCCAAACGACGCCGTCGATATGGACTCTTGGGCGTCATCAGCCTGTTATCCCCGGCGTACCTTTTATCCGTTGAGCGATGGCCCTTCCACGCGGGACCACCGGATCACTATGACCGACTTTCGTCTCTGTTCGACTTGTATGTCTCACAGTCAAGCTAGTTTATGCCATTATACTCAACAAGCGATTTCCATCCGCTTTGAACTAACCTTTGTAAGCCTCCGTTACTTTTTAGGAGGCGACCGCCCCAGTCAAACTACCCACCACAGATTGTCCCGGACCCGGTTTCACGGGCCGCGGTTAGACATAAAATGCGCCAAGGGTGGTATTTCAAGGGCGGCTCCACGGAAGCTGGCGCCCCCGCTTCAAAGCCTACCACCTATCCTACACATGTCGACACGATTGCCAGTGTAAAGTTGCAGTAAAGGTGCACGGGGTCTTTCCGTCTAACCGCAGGAACCCCGCATCTTCACGGGGAATTCAATTTCACTGAGCATGTGCTGGAGACAGTGGGGAAGTCGTTACGCCATTCGTGCAGGTCGGAACTTACCCGACAAGGAATTTCGCTACCTTAGGACCGTTATAGTTACGGCCGCCGTTTACCGGGGCTTCGATTCAAGGCTTGCACCTCTCCTCTTAACCTTCCGGCACCGGGCAGGCGTCAGGCCATATACGTCGTCGTTCGACTTAGCATAGCCCTGTGTTTTTGGTAAACAGTCGCCACCCCCTGGTCTGTGCCCCATCCGCCTGGTTGCCCAAACGGATGGCCTTCTTCTCCCGAAGTTACGAAGGTAATTTGCCGAGTTCCTTCAGCACACTTCTCTCAAGCGCCTTGGTATTCTCTACCAGTCCACCTGTGTCGGTTTCGGGTACGGTCTATGCGGGGGCTATTTCCTGGGACGCCTTCGCTGCCCAACCAATCCGATAAGGGGAGACAACTTACAGCATCCGTCACACACCCGCTGGCCCACGAATATTAACGTGGTTCCCATCAGCTACGGCTTTCGCCCTCGCCTTAGGGGCCGGCTCACCCTGCGCAGATTAGCTTTACGCAGGAACCCTTGGACTTTCGGCGGGAGTGTTTTTCACACTCCTGTCGTTACTCATGTCAGCATTCGCACTTCCGATACCTCCAGGCGCCCTCACGGGTCGCCCTTCACTGGCTTACGGAACGCTCCTCTACAGCGTGCTTGCGCACACCCGCGGCTTCGGTACGTAGCTTTAGCCCCGATACATTTTCGGCGCAGAAACCCTTGTTTAGACCAGTGAGCTGTTACGCTTTCTTTAAATGATGGCTGCTTCTAAGCCAACATCCTGGTTGTTTTGGGATTCCCACATCCTTTCCCACTTAGCTACGATTTAGGGACCTTAGACGGCGGTCAGGGTTGTTGCCCTCTCCACGACGGACGTTAGCACCCGCCGTGTGTCTCCCGGGTAGTACTCGCAGGTATTCGGAGTTTGGTTAGGTTTGGTAACCCTGTGGGGTCCCTAGCCCATCCAGTGCTCTACCCCCTGCGGTATTCGCCCG